>NZ_JBIATC010000001.1:0-43822 GCF_042891255.1 Micromonospora sp. NPDC001898
TGCTGGCATCGCCCACCTCCACAACATCATCCTCGCGGGGTGACGCCAGCACCGTTGCCAGGCAACGCTTCACCGAGTTACGAGACATCCTTTAGCCGGCGAAGCAGGCGAACTCCTCGAGATCTTCCAGTGGCTCACCCCGGCGCAGTCCACCGCGATCATGGACGACCCGGCCCGTGCCGAAGCCGTACACCACGAACTTGCCGACGTCCTCGCCTACCTGCTCCGCCTGGCGGACGTACTCCAGGTCGACCTAGCAACGGCCCTACGTAAGAAGATGGACCTCAACGCCCGGCGATACCCCGTCGACCGGGCACGCGGTCGCAGCGACAAGTACGACACCTACGACAACTAGCCCCAGTCAGCGGCAGCAAGCGCCGCCAGCTGGCACACCACTATGTCGCGCCGCCTGCTGCCCTGGAGCACAACAGGCTTTCCAAGTCTGCCGCGCTGTGTGCACCCCTAGTTGTCGCAGTCCATAACCGCAGGCGCTGCCGGTCGGTCGAGCGGTACGGACCTTCCCGAACCGTCGCGAACGAGACCAAAACTGAGACGATGCACCCGTCACACTTCGCCGGCCTCTCCTCTGCCTTGATGGCTCACCGCGCCCTACTGGAGGTACTGGCTCTTTCCGATTGACTGAGGGATCGGTATCATGCGGCGGTGAGCGAAAAGGGGCTGAGTCCAGACCGGGTCAAGCATTTAGAGCTTATCCAAGCCATTGTAACTAGGCTCGGGAATAACTCCTTCCTCATTAAGGGGTGGACTCTCGCCATCGGCTCGGCATTCTTCGTGGTTGCGACTAATCGTCTGAGCTGGAAGATTGTTGCAGTCGCTTTTGCCCCAATCGTTATTTTCTGGATGCTCGATGCGTTCTACTTGCGGCAGGAGCGACTATTTCGGAAGCTTTATGATGAAGTGCGGAGGCCGCAGTCTACCGTCGAGCCATTCTCTATGGATTGCAGTCGCTACTGGAGTGACGTCTCAATGTTTCAGACGTTCTTCTCTGTCACGCTCCGCTATTACTATGGAGCGCTATTTATGATCAACTTCGCCTTTCTTGTGGGGGCGTTGATTCGCATCGCCTGATGACCTCATCACGACCGCATCCCTGATCGCCCCCGCGACTCCCTCCGTGGTGGCTTCGCTCCAAGGCTCACTTGGCGGCCAGAGATTGCCGATGTGGTCTCCGTGCCAGCGGGGTACTAGGTGGAGGTGGATGTGGAAAATCGTTTGAGTTGCTGCTGATCCTGCCGAGGTTATTAAATTCATTCCATCCGGTGATAGCGCTTCCTTGATCGCGTTCGCAACTCGGATCGCAGCCTCCATCAGCCGCGCCCCAGTGTCGACTCCTAGTTCATACAAGTTTGGTACGTGTGCCTTGGGGATGACCAAGGTGTGCCCTACGGCAGCGGGCCGCAACGGAATGAACGCCATCGCGTGATCGCTCTCGAAGACAAGCTCTGCTGGGGCATCCTTCGTCGATATCTTGCAGAACTCGCAGTCGGGAATATGTGCTTGGGCCACGGTTCTCCTATCGCAGTTATTAGCTCGAATGATTCCATTGTCGGGTTAGCGACAGGCGGTGGCTGTGCGCGAAGCAAGTCCCCCTGTGACTGATATCCTGCCAGAGCAAATCGGAACCAGCTAGGAGGGTTTGTGGCTCGTAAGGTCTTTTATAGCTTCCACTATAAGCAGGACTCACACCGCGTCTCGCAGGTGCGCAACATCGGGACGGTCGAGAAGACTACGCCTTTGCTTACTGGCAACCAGTGGGAAGAGATTAAGCGCAAGGGTGATTCGGCTATCCAAAACTGGATCGACGGACAGATATCTGGCAAGTCGTGCACCGTGGTCCTGATCGGCCAGTACACGGCTAGTCGTCGTTGGGTAAACTACGAGATTGAAAAATCTTGGTTCGACGGTAAAGCAGTCCTGGGGGTATACATTCACCGATTGAAGGATCTCGGAGGAAGGGAGTCCGGGCAAGGGAACAATCCTTTCGACAACTTCACCCTCAATTCTCGCTCATTGGCGAGCGTTGTGAAGGCCTACAACCCGTCGGGCTGGGATAGTAAAGCCGTTTATGCGAACATCGCCAACAATCTTGCTGATTGGGTCGAGGAGGCAATCTCAATCCGATCGAGAAATCAGGGTGTGCTTAAGTACCGGTAGTCCAGAGACTCCGAGATGCGCGGCGCCGCTTGGTGCTGCGCATCTCTCGGATTATGGTCTCCACTCTGACTGTGCGGCCCGCATTCGATGTCGCTGGTCTCCCGAGTTCGGGATCCGAGGAGAATGAGGTCTGCCGTTGCACGTCTACCGACCTCCAGTAAGGGGGGGGTGGGATGTCGGCTTGGTTGATCACCTGGCCGGGACCGATAAACCTTCGGGCGACTAAGAGTCCAGCGTTGTGTGCTTCAAGTCCCGCGTGACTGGCGGAAGCGTCGGCGATCAACCATGGCGTCAAATCTCGCTCAAAGGCGTCCACCGCACCCTTCAAGACACAGCTCTCGGTCGCAATTCCGCAGAAGAAAAAATCCGTCCAGCCGCGCTGCTTGACCAGCCTATCGCCCTCCATCGTGAACGGGCTGTAAATGTTTTTGTCAAGCGTTGCGCCGCGTTCGAGGAATGGCTGCAATTCGGGGACGATATTTGTCTCAGGGGCGGACTGTAGTCGTCGCCAGCCAAAGAAGCGCTCGAAAGGACTGCCGGGGTAATTGATGTATCGGGTGAACAGAGTGTCGCCACCAGATTCCTGCCATCGCTGCACCAGGGCCGCGACGACCGGCACGATGTGTGCTGACTGTTCTCTAACAAAGCCGTTCTGCATGTCGGTCACTACGAGCACTGGCCGATTAGTTGCCATTGCTTCAACCTCGATCCGTGTCGCGGAGAGTCTCGATGGCTTGTTCCAAGGCTGGCGTGAGGTCGCTCGTTCGTAGGATCGCTCGACGCATTGCTTGATGTTGTCCGGTCTCTCGTGGTCGAGAAGTCGTCAAGCGGGAGCGGACCCCTCGAAGGTATCGCCACCCGTACTTGGATGGCACCTCAGGGTCTGTGCCGAGCTCAATCTGGCGGGTGATGGCATCGGTAAACGCCCACATAGACTGCACCGCAAGTTCGCAGGCGACCAAATCGGCTTCGGTCAGGGCTCGCTCGGGTGCAACCGGGTGGTAAACGACGCCGGACCACGAGGCGTAGCCCGAAGAGATACCGCGAATGCCGAAGGACTCGATTCCTCCGTGGTCGTACGCCTCGGAGAGTAGGGACTGCTCGATCAGTTCGGCGTGGGCCAGGTGCTCGTCATCCATTTGGCGATCACGATGCAGCAGCACCGAAGGCGTCGCCATGATGCGTAGCGCTGGCTCTATTAGCCCGGGCGACCACGCCGGCTCGACCAGCCAGTGGGCCCCGAAGACGTACAGTTCCCTTTCGCTAATACCGGGCAAGGCGCGGGAGAGGTAGTCCGCTGCCCACTTGATGTTGTCGCCGTACGACACCTTTCGCCAGGCCGCCAGCGAGGCTATAGACGACATCTCTATGGACTCCACCAGGTGGAAGACGGTCGATCCGCAAGGCCATACGTAGAGGGTGCACTCGCCCTCCGGGTGCTCAACTGCGGCAGCGTCGCAGGCGTACCACTGACCCTCGGCCGGCACGCAGGCCGCGCCGTCCCGTAGCTCGGCTGCTGCCTCCACACCTACGAAGGCTGGCACGAACTTGTGTGACCGGACAGAGAAATGCGGCCGTTCCTCTCCACCCCCGGTCAGCTCGCCGAATAGATCGTGGGGCTTTGCCGCGTACGCCAGGCAGTAGAGCTGTCGATAAATCGGATCGGTGACCGCCAAGCGCCCAGTCTCGTGCCGATACATCGCCTTTTCGATGGCCTCGACGGCCGGTGTCTCCCGGATGCCGTGCTGTAGGCCTAGGCGGTGCAGCTCCCGCGCGGCGCGCTTCCGCGAGTCCCAGCCTGCCGCCTTACGTTGGTTGACCAGCACAAGGTTCGGCTTGAACTGCCGACCCACCTCGCTGGACATGCCCCGTGTCCTTCGTGTCCGTGCGTAGTACCTGCCCGATTGGCCGACTCGCGGGCAGTCTCATTGGCAGGCGAGCAAGGTGCCGCCACAGATCGAAGGCGAGAAGGGGAGGCACAGATGATCCGAGTCAGTCGGCGGGAGTGCCCCGGCGCGGCCTCCCGGCCTGCCATTGCTGGATGGTCTTCGGTCGCCACGTCGGCGACCGTCCGAACATGCGGTCGGGCGCGGGTGCCTGGCCGCGGGAGACGTACGACGCCCAGGTGGCACGGCTGATCGGCACGCCCACCGACGCCAGGTAGACGCGTACGTGCTCGGTAGTCCACCAGTCGGCGGGCAGCTCGTCAGCAGTCATCACTACAAGCCTACGCGGTCGAGGTGCTTGCGCGAATACAACGTCACGCTGTAGCTTGCGAATACAGCGCCAAGTTGTAACGGCCGGATGGTCCAGGGAACGGCGGCACGCGTTGCCGTACGCCCAGGGGCCGCCGAAAGCCACACGTTCATTGAGAACTCCATAGCGACAGGAACGAGTGCGCGTGGGTCGCGAGCGGCATCCCTGCATTGAGCCACCTGGTGGTCGACCCCGGTAGGTCCCGGGCGAGCGGGGCGAGCGGAGCGGGTCACGCGTACTACAAACACCTCGCCTCGGTCTTGGCTTCGGCCATCGACCGAGGCACCCGGCTTCATCAACCTGTCTCGGAGGTTCCCGTGAAGAAGCACCGCATCCCCGTTACCGCCGAACCGGCCGCCGAAGACCTGGCCGCCATCGACATGGAGTGGCCGTTGATCGCGGCCGAGCTGGACGTCCTGGACGCCGAGATCACGATGTTCTACGCCGAGGACCACGGCGGCCCCACGCCGCTGGACTGGCGGCGGCTGCGCCGGGCCGAAGCCCGCGTCACCCGCGCCGCCGCCGAGCTGGCCGCCGGCATCGCTGGCCCGCACCGCGCGGCCTGATGTCGCGCATCCGCGCCGCGTACCACGATCCGGAGGGCACGCGGTACGGCATCCCCGCCTACTGGTGGCGAGGTGCCCCGCCCGGCTACGCCACCCGCCGTCAACTGACCGCCGCCGGCCTGCAGCCCGGTGGTCAGCCGATCGCCGCTCAGGTGCTCTGGCAAGGGGTCGGCGGTACTCGCGCTGCCTACCTATACCGGGTCGACCTGGCCCGGCCCAAGCGCACCGCCACCCCCGCCCAGTGGGCCGCGATTGGCAAGGCGCTGACCGCCCGCCGCACCTGCCGAATCTGCCGGCAAGTGCGGCCGTACTACATCCCGCGCTCGCTCGGCGAGTGCCTCGAATGCGCCCATCCGATGGAGGCCGCCGCATGATCCCCCGTACCTACACCCACCCGAGCGTTCTGGACGGCATCGCCGCCGGGGCGTCGTGGGCTGACCCGACCATGGACCCCACCGCCATCGACTGGACCGCCCGCCGGGCCGCCGCCGCACTGCAGTTCCCGCTGGTCGACGGGCGGCCGGTCAACCCGTACGCGCCGACCGGCATCCGCTACGGCCGTAACCAGCTCGGCCACTGGGGCGAGGCCCTGGCCGCCGACGCCCTGGTGTCGCTCTGGGACGAGAACCGGCACCGCTGGATCGTGATGGTGGAGCGCGGCGACGGCCACGGCTGGGCGCTGCCCGGCGGCCACGTCGACCCCGGCGAGACGCCGGCCGACGCCGCCGTGCGGGAGCTGGCCGAGGAAACCGGCCTGATCCTGCGCAACCAGGAGTGGCACCTGTCGCCGCCGCGCTACGTGCCCGACCCCCGCGCCAGCGATGAGGCATGGATGGTCACCGTCCTGGCCCGCACCTGGATCGGCCACCACCGCCGCGGCGACTTCCCGCTGGTGACCGGGGCCGACGACGCCCGTCGGGCGCTGTGGCTGCCTACCGACGACTACGACGTGCTCGCCGACTACCTGGCCGACGCCTACGGCGGTCAGGTGTTCCCCGCCCACCGTGACCTGCTCGCCGACAACCTGGACGAGGTGACCCGATGACCGCCCCCACCCTCAACGGCACCCGCTACCCGCAGCCGGTAGACGCCCTCCTGCCGGCCGCCCGCGCCCTGGACCTGCCCGACGGGCAGCAGTTTCCGTCGCGGAACCGGCTGATGCGGGAGTTCCGCATCGGTGCGCCGAAGGCGGACGACCTGCTCGCCCGCCTCAAGGCCGAACACGAGAAGCGCACCCGCACCGAGCAGACCCGCACCGCGATGATCGCCCGAGGTGCCCTGCTGCCCCTCGACGACGCCCTGACTAACCTCACCGAGCCGGCCACGGTGCCGCTGGACTACGCCGAGCCGATCGGCCCGCACCCGGCCCCCACTCCGGTCGCACCCGAGCACACCCCGCCGGTCGACCCCGTGCCGGCCACTCCGGCGAAGATCGCGCCCGCCGAGCAGGTCGAGCAGGTCACGGCGGTCGGTCACCCGGACACGCCCACCCCGGCCAAGCCGGCCCGACCGGCGGTGGTGTGGCCGGTGGTGCTGCTGGCGCTGCCCGCGTTCGTGGCGATCTGGTCCGGGTGGGTTGGCCTCGGCGGACTCACCGGGTTCGGCATCGTGCACCCGCTGCCCGGCATCGCCGACGGGTTCAGCCTGAACACCGCGATCACCCTGCCGATCGGTGTCGAGACGTACGGCGCGTACGCCCTGTACGTGTGGCTGTCCGGCCGTGTGCCGGAGCGGGCACGCACCTTTGCCAAGTGGTCGGCGCTCGGTTCCCTCGCTGTCGGCGCGCTCGGTCAGGTCGCCTACCACCTGCTCGTCGCGGCCGGCATCGAATCGGCCCCGTGGTGGATCACCACCGCCGTCGCCTGCCTGCCCGTCGCGGTGCTCGGCATGGGAGCCGCCCTCGCCCACCTCGTACGCACCCACGACTAGCTCTGCCCGGCGGCACGGCCCCTGGCCTGAGAAACCGTGCCGTGCCGCCGGCCCTCACCCCTCAGCCAGACGACCTCAGGAGAGACCACCAATGTTCGCAGACCCCACCGGCCGGCACGCCGCTGCGTTCGCCGCCGTGTACGTCGCCCTCTACGTCGCCCACCAGGTCGCCGACCACTGGGTGCAAACCCAGCACCAGGCCGACTGCAAAGGACAGCCCGGCTGGCCGGGCCGCATCGCCTGCACCGCCCACGTCACCACCTACACCCTTACCGCCCTGGTCGCGCTGCTGCTCCTGGTCGCCGGCACCGGCCTGCGGCTGGACCCGTGGGGCGTGGCGGTCGGGCTGACGATCTCGGCGGTCAGCCACTACACCGCCGACCGACGTACCCCGCTCAAGCGCATCGCTGCCGCTCTCGGCTCAGCCCGCTTCTACGCCCTCGGCACCCCTCGCCCCGGCCACGACGACAACCCGTCCCTTGGCACCGGGGCCTACGCCCTCGACCAGTCGTGGCACATCGGGTGGCTGTTCATCGCCGCCCTGTTCTGCGCGGTCTGACCACCCCTGCGCCACACCGCCCCGACTCCCCGGGTCGGTGAGGTGCGGAGGTTGCCAGACCCGCTGGCAGCCCGACAAGAAGGGCATCCTCGTGGCGATCTCGTCCTGCAACCAGTGCGGCAAGGGCTTCAAGAGCGTGTCTGTCGACAGCACCGGCACCCTCGCCATCTGCAACGCCGGTCACTACAACTTCGACCCCACCACCAGCGACAACGGCGGCACGGTGAGCACCGGCCGCGTGACGGTCACCGGACAGTCCGCGATCGGCAACGGCACAACCGCCATCGGCAGCCGCAAGCACCGGCGCTGACCGCTCCCGTCGTCACCGGCCCATCCCCCGGTGACGCGCGGAAGCCGCCAGACCCGCTGACGGCCCAACCAGAGGAGCACCACCGCTATGGGCAAGCGCAACGTCGCCTCCGGCACCGACCGCATCGCCGTACAGGCCGGGCAGGTCACCGGCCGCCGCGACACCAGCAAGACCCCCAAGGACACCGACACCAAGCCGGGCCGGACCGAGAACACCGTCACCGGTAACGCCCGCGTCGGCATCCAGGCCGACACCGTGACCGGCCCCATCCGCATCCGCTTCTAACCCCGCCCGGCGGCACGGCTCTCGGCCTCGACAACCCGTGCCGTGCCGCCGGCTCCCCCATCCGGCTTCAACCGTCAGGAGAGACCTCTGATGTTGTCACCCTTGCGAGCACTACGGCGAGCAGTGATCCGCTCGTGGCCCCGCCGTCGGCTCTGGCTCGGCACGCCGCTGCGAGCCACGATCGCCGCCGCCGCGTGCGGCGGCTACACCCTGCTTCTCCACTATGCGCAGGGCGTCGAGCGGGTCGACCTGCCGCTCCGCATGGAGGAATACGACCGGCCCGATGAGCGGGAGTTCACCGCCGTCGCCGCCGCCCTCGCCGCGCGTGGCCTGACCCGCACCACGCCGTGGCAGATCGACGCCTACGGCCGCCTGTGCGCCCCCGTCGCCGTCATCCGTTGCGGGAAGGAGTCCCGATGACCGAGCCGAACACCGACCCCGGCGACCGTTTCGACTGGCAGGCCGCAGAGGCCGACATCACCGCCGGCCCCGACGCCGAGGTGGTCGACCTGGACGACGCCCGCGCCCGCCGGCTGCCCCGCCCGCGCCCGCCGGCCGAGGCCGACGACGACGGCGGCCCGGACGACGGCGAGGACGCCGAGAGCATCGACGACGGGCCGGTGCGCCTCGGCGGCCCAGTCGACGCTGCCGACGACATCCCGCCGGAGGCGTTGGCTCGGCAGGGTGAGCGCCGGCCGATCCTGGCCGAGTGGGCGCGGTCGTGGCGCGGCTTGCGCGCCGCCGTGCGGCACCAGGCCAAGGACGCCGGCTACGTGACCGCTTACCACGGGGTGCGGTTGCCGAAGTACGCGGCGAAAACGGCCGTGTGGGCACCGGTCGGGCTGTTCCGCGGCGTCGGCCGTGCGCTGCACTGGGCCAGCGCCGAGGAAGGCAATTGGGACCTGCGGCAGGCCGCCGCGTCGCGTGGTGACGCCGACACCTGGCTCAAGCTCGACGCCCGCCGGCAGCGCCAGTCAGTGTGGCGTTGGTGGGTACTCGCCACGGGCGCCGGGGCGGTCGTCGCGGGTGGAATCGTGGTGGCGGTCATGCCGACGGTATGGCGGTGGGCCGCTCTCGCGGCGGTGGTGCCGCTACTGGCCACGCTCGGCCGCCCGGCGGACAAGCCGATCACCGACCGGGTGACCGAGGGCAACCGGTATCGCAAGCTCACCGCCGAGCTGGTGCGCCGGGCGCTCACGTCGCTGCAAATGCCGGCCATCAACTCGGCGGTTGCCAAGGACCCCAAGGCGATCAGCTTCCCGGTCGACATTCACCGCGACGGCCCCGGCCACCTGGCCGTGGTCGACCTCCCGTATGGGGTGGAGGCCGCCGAGGTGGTCGCCCGCCGGGGCAAGCTCGCCTCGGCGATGCGGCTGCCGCTGGATCAGGTGTGGCCCGAACCCGCGCCCGGTCACACCGGCCGCCTGGCGTTGTGGGTCGGATATGAGCCGGCGTCGCAGATGACCCAGCCGCCGTGGCCGCTGCTGTCCGCCTCAGCCAGGGTGGACGTGTTCAAGGCGTTCCCGTTCGCGACCACCCCGCGCCTGGACACCGTCGCGGTTGACCTGATGTTCCGTAACTTCCTGTTCGGCGGTCAGCCCGGTTCGGGCAAGACGTTCGCGCTACGGGATCTGATCCTGGCCGCAGCCCTCGACCCGCGCACCGAGATTCGCGGCTACGAACTCAAGGGCGTCGGCGACTTCGCCGTGCTGGAACCCGTCATGGCCGAGTACGGCAGTGGCTTCGATGACGACACCCTCGCCCGATGCTTTGCGTTCATCGAGTGGCTGTACGAGGAGTGCCGCCGCCGCTCCAAGCGCATCGAGCACTACGCCCGCCTCGGTAAGGCACCCGAGAACAAGGTCACCCCGGAACTGGCGTCGCTCAAGGGGTCGGGGCTGCACCCCCTGGTGGCGTGGTTCGATGAGCTGCAAGAGCTGATGACCAGCAAGTACGGCAAGGAAGCCGGGGAACTCCTGGAAAAGGTCATCAAGCTCGGCCGCGCCCTCGGCGTCATCATCATGATCGGCACGCAGATCCCCGACAAGGACAGCTTGCCGACCGGCATCACCCGCAACGTCAACAGCCGCTTCTGCCTTAGCGTCGCTGACCAGACGGCAAACGACATGATCCTTGGCACCTCGGCGTACAAGAACGGCTACCGCGCCACGGTGTTTCAGCCGGTCATTGAGGCCGGGTGGGGCATCCTGCGCGGGTTCGGCCCGAAGGCGTCGGCGGTGCGGTCGTTCTACGTCGACACCAACGCCGCCACCCGCATCGTCGCCCGCGCGTTCGCGCTGCGCACCACGGCCGGGACCCTGCCCAAGCCAGACGAGCAGACCCGCGACATCGCTCCGGTGGCCGACGTGCTCGGCGACCTGGCGCGGGTGTGGCCGGGCGACGACAAGGCCGCGTGGAACGAGACGCTGTGCACGCTGCTGGCCGAGCTGCGACCCGACGTGTACGGGGGTTGGGAGGCCGCGCAGCTCACCACCGCGCTCAAGCCCCACCCGTTGGTAAAGGTCGGCGACGTGGGCCGGCGCATCGACGGCAAGGCCACCACCCCTCGCGGCATCAAGCACGCCGACCTACTCGCCGCGATCGCGGAGCGTGACCGCAAGCGGTCCGCCGGCTAACCGCCGCCGAGGGTGCTAGCGCTAGCGGCCCGCGCTGCTAGCGCTAGCACCCCCGCTAGCACCCCATCCGAATCATGAGCTGCCGTCTAGCAGATAGCAGCTCACAGCCTCGCACACCCAAAAACCGGCCTGAGAGGCACTTGTGGACCCCCTGCTCACCGCCGCTATCGCCGTCGCCACACCACCCGCCCTGGTCACGCTCGGTTACGCCGGCCTGTGCTGAGTCAAGCCGTTCACCACCTGCCGACGGTGCGCAGGCACCGGCCGCACCACCACCCGCATCCTGCGCCGCCCCCGTGCCTGCCGCCGCTGCGACCGAGGCCACCGCCTCCGCACCGGGCGACGCGTCTTCAACTACTTCCACCGCCTACGCACCGAGGCCACCCGATGAGCCGCCGCACCGGCCGCGACGGTCACACCAACTGGTGCGGACGCGACCACCGATGCGGCCTCGGCGAACACCGCTCCGACGAAATCGTGGTCGACCTGCCCGGCCACGGGCGGGCCGTGCTGGTGCGCGTGCGCACCGCCGCCGGCCGCGAACACGCCGAGGTGCGCGTCAGGGTCGCCCTCGCCCCCGGCGAGATCGCGGCCCGCCGCCAACTGGTCGGGCTGCTCGGCGACATGCGCCAGGCCGTGACCCGCGCCACGATCGCCGCCCGACCTCGGCCGAGGCGGGCCGGGCGGTGACCGGCGGGCGGTGCGGCCACTGGATCGGCACCGCCGGCCGCTACTGCCACACCCCGGACAACCTCCGGCCCTACCTGCAAGGCCCCCGCTGTCCCGCGCACACGCCGTCAGCGCTCGCGGGGCGACCGGAACCACCTTCTACGCCCCTGTGTCCGCCATCGACCGAAGGAAGGGACCTCATGCCCGACCCTGGCCTGTTGGCCGCTGCCCTTGCCCACGCCGCGCGCGGATGGCACGTCTTCCCGCTGCGCCCCGACGACAAGCGGCCCGCGTTCCCCGACCACACCGCAGAGAACTGTGCCCAGCTCGACCCGCGCTGCCGCGCCGCCGGCCGCCACCTCGGCTGGGAGCCCCGCGCCACGACCGACCCGGACCGCATCCGGCGAGCGTGGTCGACGCGCCCCTACGGCGTCGGTATCGCATGCGGCCCGTCCGGGCTGGCGGTGGTCGACCTGGACGTGCCGAAGACCACCGACGACACCCCGCCCGCCGATTGGGCGGGTGCGCGTGACGGCCTGGACGTGCTCACCGCACTGGCCGATCGCCACGGCGGCAGCATCGACACCACCTACACCGTGACCACCGGTCGCGGTGGTAGCCACCTCTACTACCGCCACCCAACCGACGGGCCCGAGTTGCGCAACACCACCGGTGACCGGGGCGGGTTGGGGTGGAAGGTCGACACTCGCGCGCACGGCGGCTACGTCGTCGCCGCCGGGTCGACGGTCGCCGGCCGCCCCTACACCGTGGCGCTCGACTGCGAGCCGGCGCCACTGCCCGCATGGCTGGCCGGACTGCTCACCCCGACCCCGCGACCGGCCTGCCGGCCCGCCCCGGTGGCGCTACCGGCCGACCGGCGCGGCCCGTACGTGGCGGCGGCTATCCGCCGCCAGGTCGCCCACCTCACCGCCGCCCCCGACGGGCAGCGCAACCACGCCCTGTTCGCCTCCGCCGTCGCGCTCGGCCAGCTGGCCGCCGGCGGGGCGCTCACCGACGACGACGTGACCGCCGTCCTGGAACGGGCCGCGTTGTCGATCGGCCTGCGGCCCGCCGAGGTCGCCCGCACGATCGCATCCGGCCTGCGCACCGGAGCCCGCAACCCACGCACTCTCGCCACCACCGGAAGGACGGCGGCATGACCACCCGCCTACAGATCGGCTCCGGGCCGGAAACCATCCGCGTGCTCAAGGCCGCGCTCATCGACGGGCTGCTACCCGACACGTACGTGTCGGCCGGATCGCTGGTGCACATGGAAGCCGTCTCTGGTGGGCTGGCGACCGCCGCTGACGAAGACTCGCCGCTGCCGGTGTCGGCGAGCATGGTCAACCCCGCCGGCCTGGCCGGGCTGCTCGCCGAACACGCCTACGTGTACCGGCTCAAGACCCGCAAGAGCGACACCGGCGACCCGGAGATGTTCGAAGACGAGGTGACCCCGCCCCGCGACATCCTGTCGTCGGTGCTGGCCGGCAAGACGTGGCCGGGCGTGCCGCCGCTGCGCGGGATCATCGGTGCCCCGGTGCTGCGCCGCGACGGGACCCTGTTGCAGCGGCCCGGCTACGACCCGGCCACCGGCCTCTACCTGGCGTCCAAGGTGGCGCTGCCGCCCGTGCCGGACGAACCCACCGCCGAGCAGGTAGACGAGGCACGTACGTTCCTGCTCGGTCGGTTCCTGCGCGACTTCCCCTGGGCGTCCGCTGCTGACCGGGCCAACTATGTAGCGTTGTTGGCCACGCCGATCCTGCGGCACTTCACCCGCTCCCTGACGCCGTTCGCGCTGATCGATGCGACCATGCCGTCATCGGGCAAGACGATCCTCACCGCCGGGCCGGGAATGCTCTACGGGCAACGCGTCATGACCTGGGCCTACTCGGATGAAGAACTCCGCAAGAGCATCACCGCGGTTCTGGCCGAGCAGGTCGGGGTGGTCATCTGGGACAACCTCGCCGAAGGCACCGTCATCGACTCCGCCGTGCTCGCCCAGCTCGTCACGAGCGGCGTGTGGTCCGACCGGCAGCTAGGGGCGTCGCGCAACGTCGCCACCGTCAACGACCGGCTATGGATGGCCACCGGCAACAACCTGCAAGTCGGCGGTGACATGGCATCTCGCACGGTGCGGGTGCACCTCGACCCGAACATGCCCCGCCCCGAACTGCGCGACCAACGCGGGTTCGGCATCCCCCACCTCGACCAATGGATCACCGACCCCGCCAACCAACTCACCGTCCTGTGGCACCTCCTGGTCCTCGTCCTCGACTGGACCCGACGGGGAGCACCCCGGGTCACCGGGTTGTCGATGCGGCAGTTCACTCCCTGGGCGCAAGCCCTCGGCGGGTTCCTCGCCCACCACGGCATCGACGGATTCCTCACCAACGCCGCCGACATCCGTGAGATCGATGAAGACGAAACGCGCTGGCGCGCGTTCCTCACCTGCTGGCACGACCGCCACGGCGGCCGTGCCATGACCGCCGCCGAGCTACGGCAGGACGCCGAGCCGATGCACCTGGGTAGCGACGTCAACGACCCGTGGGACGGGCAGTTCATCACCACCCACAACGGCCGCCTACCCAACCCGCTGCAACTCGGCCGGCTGCTGACCGGGCAGGCCGGACGCTGGCGCGGCGATCACGTCATCCGGGCAGGCAAGAACGACCGGGGCGACCGATCCGTGTTCTGGGTCGAACGCCACCAGGGGTAAACCCGCTGAACCATCTCCGCATCTCCGCAACGCCGCAGCAACGGCGCTCTACCAGGGGAAACACTCTGCGGAGATCAGAACCTCAAGGATCATCGATTTCCGCATCTCCGCAACCTCGCTGCGGAGATGAACCCTCTTTGCGGAGATGACCTCTCAGTGGCACTCCGCATCTCCGCAAGCATTCGCCCAGCTCACAGCCATGTTTGCGGAGATGCGGAGATGCGGAGATGGTTCAGCCCTCCCGCGCCAGCAATGCACCAACCACCGCACCCGACCCGCGCAGGCAGCCCGTTGAGAACCCTGAACCGATCCGGCCTACCCCGTTGCCACCGGCCTACCCGAGATCTTGGCTCTCCGGCGCTCTCAGCGGGCCGCCCTAGCGGCCTCCATCGATTCGCTCGCTCCACCCAGCAAATGCCCCTTGCCCGCCGAGAACGCCCGCCACCGGCGCTCTCAACCCAACGGAACTACGGGGAGAACCGTGTCCACGCCAGAAAACCGCGTCGTCCTGACCATCGAAGAAGCCGCCCAACGACTCGGCATCGGCCGCACCACCATGTACGCCCTCATCAAGACCGGCCAAATCCGCACCGTCACCATCGGCCGACTTCGCCGCGTACCCACCTTCTGCCTGGACGAGTACGTACGCAACCTGCTCGCCGAACCCACGCCCCTCGACCACGCCGCCTGACGAAAGGAGCCAGCCAATGGGACGCAAGCCAAACGGCGCATCCAGCATCTACAAGGGCGGTGACGGCTACTGGCACGGCCGGGTAACGGTCGGCGTGAAGGACGACGGCAAGCCGGACCGGCGGCACGTCCAGGCGAAGACCGAGGCCGAGGTGATCCGCAAGGTTCGTGCTCTGGAACGGGAGCGGGACAACGGCACGGTACGGAAGCCGGGGCAGCGCTGGACGGTCGAGAAGTGGCTCACGCACTGGGTGGAGAACATCGCCGGCCCGGTGGTCCGCACGAACACCCTCGACGGCTACCGGGTCGCCGTCCGTCGACACTTGATTCCCGGCGTGGGCGCCCACCGTCTCGACCGCCTGGAGCCGGAGCACCTGGAGAAGCTGTACGGCCGGATGATGGCCAACGGCAGCGCGGCTGGCACCGCCCACCAGGCGCACCGGACGATCCGTACGGCCCTCGGCGAGGCGGTCCGCCGTGGGCACCTCGCCCGGAATCCCGCCGCGCTGGCCAAGCCGCCCCGCCTCCCGGATTCCGAGGTGCAGCCGTACACCGTCCCCGAGGTGCAGGCGATCCTTCGGGCGGCAGCGTCGCGGAGGAACAGTGCCCGGTGGGCCGTGGCGCTCGCCCTCGGGCTGCGCCAGGGCGAAGCGCTCGGCCTGAAATGGCCGGACGTGGATTTGGACCACGGGACGCTCACCGTGCGCCGGGCGCTTCTGCGGCCGAAATGGCGGCACGGCTGCGACGGGAAGTGTGAGCAGAAGTTGCCCGGTCAATGCCCGGACCGGGTGAACGAGCGGCCGGTAGCGGCAGACACCAAATCGCGCGCCGGCCGCCGCTCGATCGGCCTACCAGATGCCCTGGTCGACCTACTGCGGCAGCACCGGAAGGGACAGGACGCCGAGCGCGAAACCGCCGCCCAGCTCTGGCGCGATGAGGGCTGGGTCTTCGCCTCGCCGACCGGCGAGGCGATCCACCAGGCAACGGACTACGACGAATGGAAACGGCTGCTCAAGCTCGCCGGAGTGCGGGACGGCCGGCTACACGACGCGCGGCACACCGCCGCCACCGCGCTCCTGGTCCTCGGCGTCTCCGGCCGCGCCGTGATGGGCATCATGGGCTGGTCGAACTCGGCAATGGCCGTCCGGTACCAGCACATGACCGACCAGGTGCGCCGGGATATCGCGCAGCAGCTCGGCGGACTGCTGTGGGGCGACCCGCCGCGCCGGCCGGGGGAGAGCGGCGACGAACCGCCGCCCGAGCGCCCGGAACAGGGCGAGTGAGACGACAACTGAGACGGCAGCGACCCTAGAGACGATTCAGGGCCGGTCCCCGTGGGGACCGGCCCTGTCGTTCTTCCTGCTCAAGCGAGCGGAGGATACGAGATTCGAACTCGTGAGGGTGTTAACCCAACACGCTTTCCAAGCGTGCGCCCTAGGCCTCTAGGCGAATCCTCCGTGGGACAGGATACAGGTCCGTCGCGGTGCCACCACCCCACCACCCCCCGAAGATCGACCGGCGGTCGGGTAGGGTGGGTCTCACCTCCCGTGCGGCGGTATCTCGTGAACCTCCCCAGGGCCGGAAGGCAGCAAGGATAAGCGAGCTCTGCCGGGTGCACGGGAGGCCTTTTTGTCTCCGGGCGCCGGTACCGTACCCGAGGTCAGGGTCACGGGGTGGTGGGTGGTCACGCGTGCCCGACCGGCGCAGAATGGCTCGGTCGAGAGGAGGCGGGACGGGTGGCACTGGCGCTCTACCGCAAGTACCGGCCGCGCACCTTCGCCGAGATCATCGGGCAGGAGCACGTCACCGAGCCGCTGTCGCAGGCGCTGCGCAGCGGGCGGCTCAACCACGCCTACCTCTTCTCCGGCCCGCGCGGTTGTGGCAAGACCTCCAGCGCACGCATCCTGGCCCGCTCGCTGAACTGTGAGCAGGGCCCCACCCCGGAGCCGTGCGGGCAGTGCGAGTCCTGCCGCTCGCTGGCGACCGACGGCGGCTCCATCGACGTGCTGGAGATCGACGCGGCCAGCCACGGCGGCGTCGACGACGCCCGGGAGCTGCGCGAGAAGGCGTTCTTCGCGCCGGCCCAGAGCCGGTTCAAGATCTACGTGATCGACGAGGCGCACATGGTCTCGTCGGCCGGCTTCAACGCCCTGCTCAAGCTGGTCGAGGAGCCCCCGGAGTACGTCAAGTTCATCTTCGCCACCACCGAGCCGGAGAAGGTCCTCGGCACGATCAAGTCGCGGACCCACCACTACCCGTTCCGGCTGATCCCGCCGAAGGTGCTCCGGCCGTACCTGGAGCAGCTCTGCGAGGCCGAGGGGGCCACCGTCGACCCGGCGGTCTTCCCCCTGGTCGTGCGTGCCGGCGGCGGCAGCGCCCGGGACAGCCTCTCCGTGCTCGACCAGCTCATCGCCGGCGCGGGTCCGGAGGGGGTCAGCTACGCCCGGGCCGCCGCGCTGCTCGGCGTCACCGACTCGGCGCTGATCGACGAGATGTGCGACGCCCTGGCCGCCGGGGACGGCGCGACCGCGTACGCGACCGTGGACCGGGTGGCCGAGGCCGGGCACGACCCGCGCCGGTTCGCCTCGGACCTGCTGGAGCGGCTGCGCGACCTGATCGTGCTCCAGCAGGTGCCCGACGCCGCCACCAAGGGCCTGATCGACGGGCCGGCCGACCATGTCGAGCGGATGACCGCCCAGGCCCAGCGGCTCGGCCCGGCCACGCTGTCCCGGTGCGCCGACATCGTGCACAACGGCCTGGTGGACATGCGCGGCACCACCGCGCCCCGGCTGCTGCTGGAGCTGATCTGCGCCCGGATGCTGCTGCCGGGCGCGGACGACTCGACCGGTGCCCTGCTCCAGCGCCTGGAGCGGATGGAACGCCGGCTCACCCTCGGCGGCACCGAGCCGCCGCCGGCCGCCGCCGGCCCCGCGCCGGTCGCCCCCACCGCTGCGGTACGCCCCGAGCCGGCCACCCCGCCCGCGGCTGCCGCGTCGTCCGCGCCGGCGGCGGCGTCCGCCGCCCCGGCGGGTGGCCCGCCTCCGCCCGCCGCTCCCGTGTCGGCGGCTCCGGCCGCCCCGGTCGCGCCTCGGCGGGAGGTCCCGCCGGAGGCGGTCATGCCCGACCCGGGCACCCCCGCCCCGCCCCGTCCCGGCGCGGCTGCCCCGGGTGCGCTGGACGCCGTGGCGGTGCGCCGGGCGTGGCCGGACGTCGTCGGCAAGGTGGGTCGCAAGAGCAAGAAGGTGGCGGCCTGGGCCAGGGAAGCCACCGTCCGGGAGGTCGACAACCAGGTAATCGTCCTGACGTTCCGCTACCCGTTCCACGCGCAGGCGCTTTCGAACGAGCCGGATCTGTTGGTCGAGGCGCTCTACGAGGAGTTCGGCGGGCGTTGGCAGCTCCGCTGCGAGGTCTCCGGCGAGCGGGGCGGTGGCGGCCCCCGGGCGGCGGCTCCCACGCCCGCCCGGCCCACCACGCCGGCCGCCAGCGCCTCTGTCGCCCGTCCGACGTCCGGCACGCCGGACGGCCGGGCTGGCGCGGCTCCGACCACGTCGGCCGGTGGGGACGAGGGGTGGCCCGAACCGGCCCGCCCCGGCGGGGCCGCGCCGGCCGCGAACGCCACGCAGGAGGACGACTGGCCGGAGGCGGCCCGCCCGGGCGGGCCCGACCCCGCCGGGCCGCCCGCCGACGGCGCGGGGGCGACCGCCCCACCCCGGACCCCCGCCGCCGCTGCCCCGACGCGTGAGCCCGCCCCCGCCGCCCCGGCTCGGGGCACGGGCCCGGAGTCGGCCGCCCCGCCGGCCAACGGCTCCGCCGGCAACGGTGGCGGTGCGGGCGGCGCACCGGTCAGCAGCGCCATCGCCGCCGCGCGGGCGGCTGCGGCCGGCCGCGGTCCGCGTACCCAGAACGGGGCCCGGCGGTCGGCGGACGCGGACTGGGCCGGCGAGCCGCCCTACGACCCCGACTACGACGGGCCGGTGCGCGGCGGTGGACGCCCTGGTCCGGCGGCGACGGCCACCCCGACCTACGAGGGCTTCGACCCGGGTGACGAGCCGCTCGACGAGGTGATCGACGAGCGGACCGCCCGGCAGTCCAGCGAGGAGCAGGCGGTGCAGCTGCTCCGGGAGGCGTTCGGCGCCGAGAAGATCGACGAGGTGGACGCCCGCTGACGTGGGTGTCGCCCGTACCGGAGGACGGGCCACGCCCCCGACTAGGCTGGGCGCGGCCGAGCAGACGAGTGCGAGAAGGAGCCATCCGTGCGCCCAGGTGGACAGCCGAACATGCAGCAGATGCTGAAGCAGGCGCAGAAGATGCAGCAGCAGATCGCCAAGGCCCAGGCCGAGCTGGCCGAGGCAGAGCTGACCGGCACCGCCGGCGGTGGCCTCGTCACCGCGACCGTCTCCGGCTCCGGCGACATCAAGAGCATCAAGATCGACCCGAAGGCGGTCGACCCGGAGGACGTGGAGACGCTGGAGGACCTGGTGGTCGCCGCGCTGCACAACGCCGCCGAGGCGGCCCGGGTGCTGACCGAGCAGAAGATGGGTCCGGTCGCGGGCGGCGCGGGCGGCCTCGGCCTCCCCGGTTTCTGAGCCGGCGACCGGATGTACGAAGGTGCCATCCAGGACCTGATCGACGAGCTGGGGCGGCTGCCGGGCGTCGGCCCGAAGAGCGCCCAGCGGATCGCATTCCACGTCCTGTCGGCGGACCCGGCCGACGTCAACCGGCTGGCCGGCGCGCTGCGCAAGGTCAAGGATCTGGTGCGGTTCTGCACCACCTGCTACAACGTCGCCGAGTCCGAGCAGTGCCGGATCTGCCGGGACCCGCGCCGCTCCGACGAGGTGATCTGCGTGGTCGAGGAGCCGAAGGACGTGGTGGCGGTCGAGCGGACCGGCGAGTTCCGGGGCCGCTACCACGTGCTCGGTGGGGCGATCAACCCGCTGGAGGGGATCGGCCCGGACAACCTGCGCATCCGTGAGCTGCTGATCCGGCTGAGTGGCGGCGCGGTGCGCGAGCTGATCCTCGCCACCGACCCGAACACCGAGGGTGAGGCGACGGCGACGTACCTGGCCCTGATGGTCAAGCCGATGGGCATCGCGGTGACCCGCCTCGCCAGCGGCCTGCCGGTCGGCGGCGACCTGGAGTACGCCGACGAGATCACCCTCGGCCGCGCCTTCGAGGGCCGCCGCGCCGTCTGACCCGTACCCGACGATCCGACGGCCGGCACCGGGAAACCGGTGCCGGCCGTCGGTCCTTCCGGCGTGTCGATCAACTGTGGGCGTCTGACATGTGGTCGGACGGGGGCGACGGTCGATGTAACAAGTTCGCATCTATGAATCAGTGCAAATCGCCCCTTTGCTGGCGGCCCGCCGGGCCGACGCGTGCGAGGCGCACCGGTTAAGACACGATCCGATACCAACCGCTTCCTCGGCGGTTTCCCGTGGGTCCGAACGGCAGCTAAGGTCACGCCCATCGGTGACCCCTGTCACCACGTTGTCCGTACCCCCAAGGACGAGGTGAAGCACCCATGCGTGCACCCAGGCCGAAGGTCGCAATTGCGGCCGTCGCGGTCGCGGCCCTCGCGGTAGCAGGCTGCGCCGAGAGCGACCGCGATGACAGTTCCGGCGGTAGCAAGAAGGACACTCTGGTCTTCGGCGTGGCCGGCGACCCGAAGGTCCTCGACCCCAGCTTCGCCAGCGACGGCGAGTCGCTGCGCGTAGCGCGTCAGGTCTTCGAGACCCTGGTCCGGCCGGAGGAGGGTGGCACCAAGGTCACCCCCGGGCTGGCCGAGTCGTGGACCCCGGACGCAGCCGGCACCACCTGGACGTTCAAGCTCCGCTCGGGCGTGAAGTTCCACGACGGCGCCGACTTCAACGCCGACGCCGTGTGCGTCAACTTCAACCGCTGGTACAACGCCAAGGGCCTCATGCAGAGCCCGGACGTGACCGCGTACTGGCAGGACGTGATGGGCGGGTTCGCCAAGAACGAGGACGCCGACCTGCCGCCGAGCCTGTTCAAGTCGTGCACCGCCAAGGACGCCACCACGGTCGACCTGGCGTTCACCCGGGTCTCCAGCAAGGTCCCGGCCGCGCTGATGCTGCCCTCGTTCTCCATGCACAGCCCGAAGGCGTTGGAGCAGTACGACGCCAGCAACGTGGGCGGCACCGCCGAGGACATCAAGTACCCGGCGTACGCGATGGAGCACCCGACCGGCACCGGCCCGTTCAAGTTCAAGTCCTGGGACGTCGCCAACAAGACGCTCACCATCGAGCGTAACGACGACTACTACGGCAACAAGGCCAAGCTGAAGACCCTGATCTACAAGACGATCTCGGACGAGAACGCGCGCAAGCAGGCGCTGCGCTCCGGCGACATCCAGGGGTACGACCTGGTGGGCCCGGCCGACGTCGAGTCGCTGAAGTCCGAGGGCTTCAACATGCTCACCCGCCCGGCGTTCAACGTCCTCTACCTGGCGATCAACCAGAAGGGGAACCCGAAGCTCGCCGACGTCAAGGTTCGCCAGGCGATCGCGTACGCGCTCAACCGTCAGGCGCTGGTCGACTCGAAGCTGCCCCCGGGCGCCAAGGTCGGCGTGAACTTCATGCCGGACACCGTCGAGGGCTTCAACGGCGACGTGGCCAAGTACGACTACAACCCGGAGAAGGCCAAGGCGCTGCTGGCCGAGGCCGGCGCGTCGAACCTGACCCTGCGGTTCCACTACCCGACCGAGGTCACCCGGCCGTACATGCCGAACCCGAAGGACATCTTCGAGCTGCTCTCGGCGGACCTCAAGGCGGTCGGCATCAAGGTCGAGGCCATCCCGCTCAAGTGGAGCCCGGACTACCTGAACGCCACCACCTCGGGCAACAAGCACGACATCCACTTCCTCGGCTGGACCGGTGACTACGGCGACGCCTACAACTTCATCGGCACCTTCTTCGACCGGCCGAAGGACGAGTGGGGCTTCACCGACAAGGCCCTGTTCGACCAGTTCAAGGACGCGGACACCACCGCCGACCAGGCGGCTCGGGTGGAGAAGTACAAGGCCCTGAACAAGGCCATCATGGAGCTCGTGCCGGGTGTGCCGATCTCGCACTCTCCGCCGGCGATCGTGTTCGGCAAGGACGTGACCGGGATCAAGGCGAGCCCGCTCACCGACGAGCGGTTCGCTACCGCCGAGTTCAAGTCCTGATCTGACGCAACGGACGCGGGCGGGTGCTGTTACCACGGCACCCGCCCGCACCCCTCCGCACCCCCTTCCGAGGCCGCCGTGTTCCGGTTTATCGTCAGACGCCTGCTACAGCTCATACCGACGCTGATCGGGCTCTCCCTCCTGCTGTTCATCTGGCTGCGCCGGCTGCCGGGCGGCCCCGAGACCGCCATTCTGGGTGAGCGCGGCACGCCGGAGATGCGCGCCGCCATCCGCCGCAACTTCGGTCTCGACGAGCCGATCCTGATCCAGTACGGCCGGTTCGTCCGCCGGCTGATCAAGCTGGACCTGGGCACCTCGACCTCCACCAAGCGCCCGGTCGTCACCGAGTTCATCGAGCGGTTCCCCGGCACCGTCGAGCTGACCGTGATGGCCATGGTGATCGCGATCGGGATCGGCATCCCGCTGGGCTACCTGGCCGCCCGCCGTCGGGGCCGGATGCTCGACCACCTCTCGGTCGGCGGGTCGCTGATCGGCATCTGCATCCCGGTCTTCTTCCTGGCGTACGTGCTGAAGGCGCTCTTCTCGGAGAACCTCGGCTGGTTCCCGTCCAGCGGCCGGCAGGATCCGACCCTCGGGGCGACCCGAATCACCAACTTCTTCGTCTTCGACGGGCTGATGACCCGGGAGTGGGACGCCGCCGCCGACGCGCTCTGGCACCTGGTGCTGCCGGGCCTCGCACTGGCCAGCATCCCCCTGGCGATCATCGTCCGGATCACCCGGGCCAGCGTGCTGGAGGTGCTCAACGAGGACTTCGTCCGCACGGCCGAGGCCAAGGGCCTGACCGAGAACACGGTCCGCCGCCGGCACGTGCTGCGCAACGCCATGCTGCCCGTGGTCACCTCGATCGGCCTGCTCACCGGCGGCCTGCTCTCCGGCGCGGTGCTGACCGAGACCGTCTTCGCCTTCAGCGGCATCGGGGCGTTCGTCGCCGAGGCGATCAGCCAGCGCGACTACCCCGTGCTGATGGGCTTCATCCTGATCATCGCGGTGGTGTACGTGCTGGTGAATCTCCTGGTGGACCTCTCATACAGCGTGATCGACCCGAGGGTGAGGGTGCGATGACGGCCATCAGCGGCAAGAAGCGCGAGAAGATCGACCGGCTCGCCGAGTTGGCCGCCCGGGACGACGAGCGCGGCGTGAGCCTCTGGCAGGAGGCGTTCCGCCGGCTTCGGCGCAACCCGGCCGCCATCGTCGGCGCGGTGATCCTGGGCCTGTTCCTGCTGGTCGCCATCGTCGGGCCGTTCCTGGTTCCGCACCCGGCGGACGCCCAGCTCTGGAAGGGCGAGATCCGGGACAACATCGGCTACTTCCCGGGCCCCCGGGCGGAGAACTGGTTCGGCGTCGACCACATCGGCCGCGACGAGTTCAGCCGGATGATCGTCGGCGCCCGGCAGACCCTGCTGGTCGGCATCATCTCCACCCTGATCGGGCTGGCCGTCGGGTCGCTGCTCGGCGGCGTCGCCGGTGCCGCGGCCGGTCTTGGCGGCAAGTGGGGCCGGGCCCTCGACAACGCCATCATGCGCTTCGTCGACATGCTGCTGGCCATGCCGAGCCTGCTGCTCGCGATCAGCATCGCCGCGCTGCTCGGCTCCGGCCTGACCACCGTGATGATCGCGGTCGGCGTGGTCTCCGTGCCGGTCTTCGCCCGGCTGCTGCGCGGCTCGATGATCTCCCAGGCCAACAGCGACTACGTGCTGGCCGCAACGTCGCTGGGCGTGAAGAAGCCGAAGATCGCGCTGACCCACGTGGTGCCGAACTCGCTCGCCCCGGTGATCGTCCAGGCGACGCTGACCCTGGCCACCGCGATCATCGAGGCCGCCGCGCTCTCCTTCCTCGGTCTCGGCAACAACGACGCGTCCATCCCGGAGTGGGGCGTCATGCTCGCCGACGCGCAGCGCTACCTCGACGCCGCGCCCCGGCTGGCCGTCCTGCCCGCCCTCGCGATCATCGTCACCGCGCTCGGTTTCACCCTGCTCGGCGAGGCGATGCGCGAGGCCCTCGACCCGAAGCTGCGGAAGTAGGCCGTCTGTCATGGCACTGCTCGAAGTGGACGACCTCTCCGTCACGTTCGCCCGGCGCGGTCAGCGCACCGTGCACGCCGTCGACGGGGTGTCCTTCGCGGTCGACGCCGGCGAGGTGGTCGGCCTGGTCGGCGAGTCCGGCTGCGGCAAGAGCGTCACCTCGTTGGCCATCATGGGCCTGCTGCCCAAGCAGCCCGGCCTGAAGGTCGGCGGCAAGGCGGTCTTCGACGGCACGGACCTGCTCCAGCTCGACGACCGGTCCCGCCGGGACATCCGGGGCCGGGACGTCGCGATGATCTTCCAGGACCCGCTCTCCTCGCTGAACCCGGTGATCCCGATCGGGTTGCAGGTGACCGAGGTGCTGACCCGGCACCGGGGGATGAAAGGGGAGTCGGCCAAGAAGGAGGCCGCCGACCTGCTCGACCGGGTCGGTATCCCCGACCCGCGCCGCCGGCTCAAGGAGTACCCGCACCAGCTCTCCGGCGGCATGCGGCAGCGCGCCCTGATCGCCATGGCGGTGGCCTGCCAGCCCCGGCTGTTGATCGCCGACGAGCCGACCACCGCGCTGGACGTCACCATCCAGGCGCAGATCCTGGAGCTGCTCAAGGACCTGGTCCGGGACTCCGGAACCGCGCTCGTGATGATCACCCACGACCTGGGGGTGGTCGCCGGCATGTGCGAGACGATCAACGTGCTGTACGGGGGCCGGGTGGTGGAGACGGCCCGCCGACGCCCGTTGTTCCGCGAGCCGCGGCACCCGTACACGGTGGGTCTGCTCGGCTCGGTGCCGCGCCTGGACGCCGGGCGTGGCGAGCGGCTGAACCCGATCCCCGGTTCGGTCCGGGACCTGCTGGCCTGGCCGGACGGCTGCGCCTTCGCCCCACGCTGTACCCGCCGCGTCGACGAGTGCGTGGGGGAGCCGCCGGAGCTGGTGCTCGCCCACGACGGCCGCAGCTACCGGTGTCTCAACCCGGCCCCGGTCCCGGGCACCGTGCCCCCGGGCGTCACCGACGGTTGGGCCGCGACCGTCCCGGGCGCCGTCCCGCCGGCCGGTGCCGCCGCCCCTGCGGCGACCGACGACGCGACCGCGGGCCCGGTGCCCGCCCCGCGCGAGGAGGAGAAGCCGTGACCGAGAGCGACATCCTCGTCGAGGTCCGCGACCTGAAGGTGCACTTCCCGATCAAGCGGGGGATCCTCCTCGACCGGGTGGTGGGCCACGTCAAGGCGGTCGACGGGGTCGACCTGAGCATCCCGCGCGGGAAGACGTACGGACTGGTCGGCGAGTCCGGCTGCGGCAAGTCCACGCTCGGCCGGGCCCTGCTCCAGCTCACCCCGCCCACGGCCGGCGAGGTCCGCTTCGACGGCGTCGAGCTGACCACGCTCCCGGCCGGGAAGCTGCGCACCATGCGCCGCCGGATGCAGATGATCTTCCAGGACCCGATGTCGAGCCTGGACCCCCGGCAGAACGTCGAGTCGATCCTGGTCGAGGGGTTGCAGACCCACGGCATCGGGACCGACCGGGACGACCGGCGGCGGATCATCGGCGAGACCCTCGACGCGGTGGGGCTGCCCCGCTGGGCGCTGTCCCGGTACCCGCACGAGTTCTCCGGTGGCCAGCGGCAGCGCATCGGCATCGCCCGGGCCCTGGTGCTCGGCCCCGAGCTGATCGTCGCCGACGAGCCGGTCTCCGCCCTGGACGTCTCCATCCAGGCCCAGGTGGTGAACCTGCTCGACGAGCTTCAGGACAACCTCGGCCTGACCTACCTGTTCATCGCCCACGACCTTGCCGTGGTCAAGCACATCTCCGACGTGGTCGGCGTGATGTACCTGGGCGCGCTGGTCGAGGAGGCACCGAGCGACCGGCTGTACAGCGAGCCGCTGCACCCGTACACCCGGGCGCTGATGTCGGCCGTGCCGGTGCCGGACCCGGACGTGGAGGACCGGCGGGAGCGGATCCTGCTCGCCGGGGACCTGCCGTCGCCGGCCAACCCGCCGTCGGGCTGCCGGTTCCACACCCGCTGCCCGTGGGCCCAGCCCACCCGCTGCGCCGACGAGCGGCCGGCGCTGCGGGACATCGGCGGCAGCCGGGTCGCCTGCCACTTCGCGGAGCGGATCGCCACCGGCGAGCTGCGCCCGCATCAGGTGAGCGTGCAGATCGTCCGGCCCGAGGACGAGGGTGCGGCCCCGGCCGTCGTCTCCGCTCCCACCGAGCCCGGTTCGTACGTGTGAGCGAGGGGCCCTTGTCGGCGCGGCTCGCGTCGCGGGGGCCCCGGGCAGGTCAGCCCTCCGGGCGGTTGAGCAGGCCGACCGCGATCGTGTGTACGGCGTCCAGCCCGGCCGGGTCGGCCAGCGGGGCCGTCCCGCCGGTCACGACGTACCACTCGTCGGCCTCCCGGTACTGCACCCGGAGGACGACCTGGCCATCGGCGTACTCCGTGCGCAGGGTCAGCTCACCGGTCACCACGCCGGCCTCGTCGGTCATCACGCCGCCCGGGCCGGGGACGATGTCGGCGGTACGGTTCTGCGCCCCGCCGCCGGCCGGAGCGCCCGTGGGCGGGGACGCCGCGGCGCCGGTGGCCCCCGCGTCGGCGGACATGCCGGCCCCCGAGACGTCGGCCGGACCCGCCGGGCCGCCGTCCGCGATCATCCCGGCCGTGGTGGCACCCTCGTTCGTCCCGGCCCCGGTCACGGCTTGCTCGCCCATGTGCAGCCCTCCAGCATGTCGGTCAGGGCGGTCTTCTCGGCACTGGTCACCGTCAGCCGCCAGTGGTGCTTGACCGTCACCCAGTTCTCGGCGTACTTGCACCAGTACGATCGGTTCGCCGGTTTCCACTGGGACGGGTCCTGGTCACCCTTTGCCCGGTTGGAGGAGGCGGAAACCGCGAAGAGCTGCGGTCTCGTGAGATCGTTCGCGAAGTCGCCCCGCTTGGCGTCGTCCCACTCGTCCGCCCCCGAGCGCCACGCGTTGGCCAGCGGCACGGTGTGGTCGATGTCCACGTCCGAGGGGTCGGTGAAGACCCGGCCGTCGTACACGCTCTCCCAGTGGCCGGCGACCACGTTGCAGCCGGAGAGCCGGATGTCCTCACCGTCGCGCTTGAGGACGCTGTCCCGTACGTCGCAGTTCTTCCCGGTGTTCCGCCAGTGCGGGAAGTGGTCGCGGCTGTAGCCCTTCATCGAGCCGGCACTGGCGACGGTCAGCTGGCCCAACTGCTCGCTGACGTTGCCACCGCCGCCGCTGGGCGGGGCCTCGGGCTCGTCGACCGCCGAGCAGCCGGTGGCCACGAGGGCGAGCACCGCGGCAAGCACGGCAGCCCCGGCCACACGACATCCTGATCTGGTTCGCACAGACGACACCTCTCCAGCTTGCGGGCTCCCGGCGATTGCGCACAGTACCCCGGCACCGTTTCCATGAATCGTGGCGTCCGGCAAATCGACCGGAGGAGGATGGATACCCGTGACCGAATCCGCACCCCCGCCCGCGCTCCGGATGGGCACCCCCGCCGCCCGGGGGACGCTGCTCGCCGCGATCCTCGCCTCCGGCATGGTCTTTCTGGACAGCACCGTGGTCAACGTGGCCCTGCCCCGCCTCGGCACGGAACTCGACGCCACGGTGGCCGGTCTCCAGTGGACCATCAACGGGTACCTGCTCATGCTGGCCGCGTTCGTACTGCTCGGCGGGGCGCTCGGCGACCGGTTCGGGCGGCGACGGGTGTTCCTGATCGGGGTGGTCTGGTTCGCCGTCGCCTCGGCGCTGTGCGGCCTGGCCCAGGGCACCGGCTGGCTGGTCGCGGCCCGGTTCCTCCAGGGCGTCGGGGGTGCGCTGCTCACCCCCGGCTCGCTGTCGGTCATCCAGTCCAGCTTCCACCCCGACGACCGGGGCCGGGCGATCGGGGCATGGTCCGGGCTGGCCGGGGTCTCCACCGCGCTCGGCCCGCTCGTCGGGGGCTGGCTGATCGACGCCCTGTCCTGGCGGTGGATCTTCTTCATCAACCTGCCGCTGGCCGTGCCGGTGGTGCTGGCCGCGCTGCGCTGGGTGCCGGAGAGCCGCGACGAGCACGCCTCGCGTACCGGGGCGGGGCGGCGGCGGTTCGACGTGGCCGGCGCGCTGCTCGGCGCGCTCGGCCTGGGCGGCGTCACGTACGCCCTGATCGACGCGCCGGCCCGGGGCGGTTCGCTGCCGGTGTTGGCGTCGGCGCTGGTCGGGGTGCTCGCCGCCGTCGCGTTCGTGCTGCTGGAACGGCACCGGGGCGACACCGCCATGCTGCCCGTCGGGCTGTTCGGCAGCCGGCTCTTCTCGGTGCTGAACGTCTTCACGGTGATGATGTACGCGGCGCTGGGCGGGTTCACCTTCTTCCTCGCCGTGTACCTGCAGAACGTGGTGGGCTGGTCGGCGCTGCTCACCGGCCTGGCCACCGTCCCCATGACGGTCCTGCTGCTGGTCGGCTCGTCCCGCGCCGGGGCGCTGTCGGCCCGGATCGGCCCCCGGCTGCCGCTGACCGTGGGCCCGGTGGTGGCCGCGATCGGCCTGCTGCTGCTGCGCGGGGTGCGGCCGGGCGCGTCGTACTGGACGGATGTGCTGCCCGGGGTGACCCTCTTCGGCCTGGGCCTGACCCTGGTGGTGGCACCGCTGACCGCCTCGGTGCTGGCCGCCGTGGCGGACCGGTTCGCGGGGGTGGCCAGCGGGTTCAACAACGCGGCCTCCCGGGCCGGCGGTCTGCTCGCGGTGGCCGCGCTGCCCCTGCTGGTCGGGCTCAGCGGCACCGGGTACGAGCAGAAGGCGGCGCTGACCGACGCGTTCCGGGGCGCGTTGCTCTGGTGCGCGGGCGGGCTGCTGGCCGGGGCGGTGCTGGCCGGGCTGCTGATCCACCGCCCGCCCCGCGATGCGCCAGGCTCGCAGCCGTGTCCGTCGCTGCCCGCCGCTACGCCACCCGACAGGCGGTAGGCGGCGCCCGGCGGGTGCCGGACGCCGCCGGGCGACCTCAGGCGCGGGCGCGGTTGACGGCGCTGGTGACCGCCTTCACGGAGGCGGTGACGATGTTCGCGTCCACCCCGACGCCCCACACGGTGCGGCCGTCGACCTCGCACTCGACGTACGCGGCGGCCTGCGCGTCCCCGCCGGAGGAGAGCGCGTGCTCGTGGTAGTCGAGCACCCGTACCGGCACGCCCACCGATCCGAGCGCGTTGACGTACGCGTCGATCGGGCCGTTGCCGACGGCGGCCAGCGATCGGACCTCACCGCCGACGCCCACCCGGGCCTCGATCTCGACCTTGCCGTCGGCGGTGCCGATGGCGTAGCCGGCCAGGGTGACGGCCGGGTCGGGCTGGTGGTCGAGCAGGTAGTGGCCCGCGAAGATCTCCCACATGGTGCCCGGGTCGACCTCGCCGCCGTCGTGGTCGGTGACCTGCTGGACCACGCCGGAGAACTCGATCTGGAGCCGGCGCGGCAGGTCGAACTGGTGCTCGGACTTCATGATGTATGCGATGCCGCCCTTGCCGGACTGCGAGTTGACCCGGATGACCGCCTCGTAGGTGCGGCCCAGGTCCTTCGGGTCGATCGGCAGGTACGGCACCGCCCAGGTGTGCTGGTCGACGGGCACCCCGGCCGCCGCCGCGTCGGCGTGCAGGACGTCGAAGCCCTTCTTGATCGCGTCCTGGTGGGAGCCGGAGAACGCGGTGTAGACCAGGTCGCCCGCGTACGGGTGGCGCTCGTGCACCGGGAGCTGGTTGCAGTACTCCACGGCCCGCTTGACCTCGTCGATGTTCGAGAAGTCGATCATCGGGTCGATGCCCTGGGAGAACAGGTTGAGCCCCAGCGTCACCAGGTCGACGTTGCCGGTGCGCTCGCCGTTGCCGAACAGGCAGCCCTCGATCCGGTCGGCGCCGGCCAGCAGGCCCAGCTCGGCGGCGGCCACGCCGGTGCCCCGGTCGTTGTGCGGGTGCAGGCTCAGCACCAGGCTGTCCCGCCGGGGCAGGCGCCGGTGCATCCACTCGATCGAGTCGGCGTACACGTTCGGGGTGGCCATCTCGACGGTCGCCGGCAGGTTGATGATCAGCTTCCGGTCCGGCGTCGGGTCGATCGCGTCGATCACCGCCGAGCAGACCTCCAGCGCGTACTCCAGCTCGGTGCCCGTGTACGACTCCGGAGAGTACTCGTAGTAGATGTCCGTGTCCGGGGTGTGGATCTCTGCGTACTTCTGGCAGAGCCGCGCGCCGGTGGTGGCGATGTCGGTGATGCCGTCCCGGTCCAGCCCGAAGACCACCCGACGCTGGAGGGTGGAGGTCGAGTTGTAGAAGTGCACGATCGCCCGCTTCGCGCCGCGCAGCGACTCGAAGGTCCGCTCGATCAGGTGCTCCCGGCACTGGGTGAGCACCTGGATGGTCACGTCGTCGGGGATCTGGTCCTGCTCGATGAGCTGCCGCACGAAGTCGAAGTCGGTCTGGCTGGCCGACGGGAAGCCGACCTCGATCTCCTTGTAGCCCATCTGCACCAGGAGCTGGAACATCCGGCGCTTGCGCTCCGGGGACATCGGGTCGATCAGCGCCTGGTTGCCGTCGCGCAGGTCGACGGCGCACCAGCGGGGCGCGGCCTCGACGTGCCGGGTCGGCCAGGCGCGGTCCGGCAGGTCGATCCGGAACTGCTGCTGGTACGGCTGGTACCGGTGGTACGGCATCCGGCTGGGACGCTGCTGGGCGATCGGATCGGTGTCAGCGTCGGCGGTGCCGGTGGGTTGAGCCATGACGGAGTGCTCCCCTGAACATGTGGCGTCAGCAATCGGAAGGTCGGCGACGATGCCGGGTCGGCGCGAGGCGCCGATGAGAAAGCGCGAATGTGCTGGACGGCGCGGTTCGACTCCGCGACGAGGTGCCGGCCGGTCAGGCCTCGTCGCGGCGACCAAGGAGAAGGTGCGCCTGCCACATGACAGAGTGACCCTACGTGATGAGGTGAGAGGTGGGAAGGTCGGTCCGGAGTTTGAGATCGACGTCGCAGCCGCCTGCCGATCAGCGTCGAGCCGGGTCAGGGCCGGGCCGGGTCAGCGCCGGTCAGCGCAGCAGCAGCTCGGCCAGCGGGCGGCGGCGGCGCAGGCCGGTCTCCTGCCGGCGCAGCTCCTCGGGCAGGCTGAACGGGTCGCCGAGCCGGCCGACCGCCGCCACCACCAGGGGGCGGATCCCGGCCGGCAGATCCAGGTCGGTGGCGAGCCCGGCGGCGTCGAAGGCGGCCAGCTGGCGCACGTACAGCCCGAGGGCGGTGGCCTGAACGGTGAGGTGCGCCATCGCCTGCCCCAGGTCGTACGCGGCTCGGCCGGCGGGGCCGGCCACCGCCGGCCCGCGACCGCCGCCGACCTCGGCCGCCCGGTCCGGCCCGGCGGCGCGGCCCCCCGCCCCGGCCCCCGGTGGGCTGCTCGGCGCCCACCTGACGGTCGGGTCGGCCGTCAGGTGGGCGCCGAGCAGCAGAGCGGCGGCGTGCCGGGCCCACCGCTGCTCGGCTGCCGGCAGGTTGACCAGGATCCGCTTGTACGTCTCGTCGTCGCGGTGCCCGAGGGCGAACCGCCACGGCTGGCGGTTGCCGGCGGAGGGCGCCCAGCGGGCCGCCTCCAGCAGCGAGTCCGCCTCGGTGGAGGGCAGCGCGGCGGTCGGGTCGAATGCCCGAGGGCTCCAGCGGAAGGCGAGCAGCGGGGTGAGGTCGGCCATGGGGCAAGCGTCCCGTATCGGGCATTTTGCCCAAGGGTCAGGGGTGGGAAAATGTGGTCAGAACCACCCGTAACGGGACGTGGGGTCAGGGCGTTCCCGTGGACCGGGGCGTCGGCTCGTCCACGTCCGGCGCCGTGACACCGAGCGGCTCGCCGTCGGTCACCGGCCCGGCGAGCTGCACGGTCGCCGGGGCCGGCGCGGCCGGACCGGCCAGAACCAGGGTGCCGGTCACGGTCCGCACGGCGGTCGGCGTGCCGTCCGGGGCGTAGCAGTAGATCCCGACGTCCAGCGGGGGGTTCAGCGAGGCCGAGGTCGAGTCGACCGAGTAACAGGCCCCGGTCGCCCCCGCCGGCGGCCGGGCCGGGGAGACCGCCAGCGGGGCCAGTCGGTCGGTGAGCACCTCCAGCCAGTCGGTGAACGGGTGCTGCACCCGGGGATCCAGCCGGCTCGGGACGGCGTCGTCCGGGTCGCCGAGGCGTACGCAGCTCGCCGGCTCGGGGCGGCCGGCCGACGGCAGGCCGCACTGGAAGAGCCCGTCGGCGGTGCCGGCGAACGAGACGTCCGCGGTTCCGCCCAGCGCCCCACCCGGGACGTCGACCCGCCAGGTTCCGTCGTTCGCGCTGGTGACCGTGATCGTGCGGTCGGGACCGTCGCCGGTGAGGGTGTACCGGGCGGTGAAGTGCCGGTCCCGGGCCGCCGCGGCCAGGGCGGCCAACTCCTCACGGGCGGAGTCGATGGCGGCGGGCGCTGGGTCGCTCGACGGCGGCGAGGTCGTCGCGGCGGGCGGTTCGCCGACACAGGCGGCGAGCAGGGCCGGCAGGGTGAGCGTGAGGGCGCCGATCAGGCGTCGCCGGGCCACGCGGAGGTGGGCATGCACCGGGTCATTCTGCGGTGTGCCGCCCCCGCCCGGTGACCCCTGCCACGCCGGTCGGCCGGCGTGTCGCGTACCCCCTGCCGACCTGGTGGGACGACGGCCGGGCCGGCCCGCGTCGGCCGGATGGTGGGATCACCCGATCCGGCCTCGTGGGGCGCCGGATACCCTGATGTCGTCTGACCCGCGCCGCCGACCGGTTCCCCGGCGGCGTCGGCACGTTCAGGGACTGCTGGGAGGGAGTGCGCCGTCGTGGCACTCGTGGTGCAGAAGTACGGCGGATCCTCCGTCGGGAACGCCGAGCGGATCAAGCGGGTGGCCGAGCGGATCGTCGCCGCCCGCAAGGCCGGCGACGACGTGGTCGTGGTCGTCTCCGCGATGGGTGACACCACCGACGAGCTGCTCGACCTGGCCAACCAGGTCAGCCCGCTGCCGCCGGGCCGTGAGCTGGACATGCTGCTCACCGCCGGGGAGCGGATCTCCATGGCGTTGCTCGCCATGGCCATCCACAACCTGGGGTACGAGGCCCGCTCGTTCACCGGCTCGCAGGCCGGCGTGATCACCACCTCGGTGCACGGCCGAGCGCGGATCATCGACGTCACGCCGGGGCGGCTCAAGGGCGCGCTCGACGAGGGCGCAGTCGTCATCGTGGCCGGCTTCCAGGGCGTCTCGCAGGACACCAAGGACGTCACCACGCTCGGCCGGGGCGGCTCGGACACCACGGCGGTGGCGCTGGCCGCCGCGCTGCACGCCGACGTGTGCGAGATCTACACCGACGTCGACGGCGTGTTCACCGCCGACCCGCGGATCGTGCCCAACGCCCGGCACATCCGGGACATCACCTACGAGGAAATGTTGGAGCTGGCCGCCTGCGGCGCCAAGGTGCTGCACCTGCGCAGCGTCGAGTACGCCCGGCGCGCGGGGTTGCCGATCCACGTCCGTTCGTCATACTCGACCAACACCGGCACCATGGTCACCGGATCGATGGAGGACCTTCCCGTGGAACAGGCACTGATCACCGGGGTCGCCCACGACCGCAGCGAGGCGAAGATCACCATCGTCGGGGTCCCGGACGAGCCGGGCGCCGCCGCGCGGATCTTCGACACCGTCGCCGGCGCCGAGATCAACATCGACATGATCGTGCAGAACGTCTCCACCGAGGGCACCGGCCGCACGGACATCTCGTTCACCCTGCCGAAGACCGACGGCCCGACCGCCATGGCCGCGCTCAGCAAGATCCAGGAACCGGTCAAGTTCAAGGGCCTGCTCTACGACGACCACGTCGGCAAGGTCTCGCTGATCGGCGCGGGGATGCGGTCGCACCCGGGGGTGGCGGCCGGCTTCTTCGCCGCCCTCGGCACCGCCGGGGTCAACATCGAGATGATCTCCACCTCCGAGATCCGGGTCTCCGTGGTCTGCCGGGACACCGACCTCGACAAGGCGGTCCGGGCCATCCACGACGCCTTCGAGCTGGGCGGCGACTCCGAGGCCGTCGTGTACGCGGGGACCGGGCGGTAGCGGCGATGCTGTCGCTGCCCACCCTTGCCGTGGTCGGGGCGACAGGTGCCGTCGGAACCGTGATGTGCGAGCTGCTGTCGTCCCGGCGCAACGTCTGGGGCGAGATCCGGCTGCTCGCCTCCGAGCGGTCGGTGGGGCGGCAGGTGCGCTGCCGGGGCGAGGAGTTGACCGTCGGCGCGCTCACCCCGGAGGCGTTCGACGGCGTCGACGTGGCGATGTTCGACGTGCCGGACGACGTCTCCGCGCAGTGGGCACCGGTCGCGGTCAGCCGTGGCGCGGTGGCGGTGGACAACTCCGGGGCGTTCCGGATGGATCGGGACGTCCCGCTGGTGGTCCCCGAGATCAACCCCGAGCAGGTGCGTAACCGGCCGAAGGGGATCATCGCCAACGCCAACTGCACCACCCTCGCCATGATCGTCGCGATCGCCCCGCTGCACCGCGAGTACGGCCTGCGCGAGCTGGTGCTCGCCTCGTACCAGGCGGTCTCCGGGGCGGGGCAGGCCGGGGTGGACGCCCTGCGCCTCCAGCTCGGCAAGATCGCCGGTGACCGGGCGCTCGGCTCCCGGCCGGGTGACGTGCGGCAGGCCGTCGGCGACGAGATGGGGCCGTTCCCGGCCCCGGTGGCGCTCAACGTGGTGCCCTGGGCCGGCTCGCTCGCCGACGACGGCTGGTCGTCCGAGGAGCTGAAGATGCGCAACGAGTCGCGCAAGATCCTCGGGCTGCCCGACCTGAAGGTCTCCGCGACCTGCGTCCGGGTGCCGGTGGTGACCGGGCACTCGGTGGCCGTGCACGCCGTCTTCGCCACCGAGGTGGACGCCGAGGGCGCCCGCGAGGCGCTACGCAACGCCCCCAGCGTGATCCTCGTCGACGACCCGGCCACCGGGGAGTTCCCGATGCCGATCGACGCCGTCGGCACCGACCCGTCCTGGGTCGGCCGCATCCGCCGCGCCGTCGACGACCCGCGCGCCCTCGACCTCTTCGTCACCGGCGACAACCTCCGCAAGGGCGCCGCCCTGAACACGGCCCAGATCGCCGAACTCCTGGCCAAGGAACTGACCCCCCACCCCTGACCCTTCCCTCCTCGCCCCGGCACTCTCGGAGAACGAGTGCCTTTGCGACGGCGGATGGCCACGCATTCACTGAAAGTGCGGGGGATGGGGTGGGTCAGGTGGTGGATAGGTGGACGGCGTCGCGGCCCTGGCGCTTGACCGCGTAGAGGGCCTGGTCGGCGCGGCGGAGGGTCTGCTCGGGCGACTCGCCGGGGTGGGACAGGGCGACGCCGACGCTGATCGTGCGGCCGGTGCCCCGGGCGGCCTCGGCCAGCCGCTCGGCGATCCGGACCGCCTCCTCGGGGCGGCTCACCTCGATCACCGCGACGAACTCGTCCCCGCCGATCCGGTACAACTCGTCGCCCTGGCGCAGCGCCGCCTCCAGCGCCCGGGCGAGCCCGACCAGCAACCGGTCGCCGGCCTGGTGGCCGTACGTGTCGTTGACCGCCTTGAAACCGTCCACGTCGATCGCCAGCAGGGCCGTACGCCCCGGCGTGGCACGAGCGATCCGCTGCCCGAACGGCCCGGTGTGCCGGAGCCCGGTGAGCGGGTCGGAGCTGGCCTGCTCGCGCAGCCGGGCCAGCGTGCGTAGCCGGTCCAGGCAGGTCCACGCCTGCCCGGCGAGCAGCTCCAGCAGGTTGACGGTGGTCGGGTCGGGCCGCAACAGCCGCTCGTCGGCGACCAGCAGCACCCCGCCGGAGGCCGGGGGGCCGACCGGCACCGCCACCAGGGTGCGCACCCCGGCGTCGGCGAGCGGGCGGTACTCCGCCGTGGGCGGGTGCCCCGCCTCCCCGAGGGTGTAGCCGGAGCCGTGCCGGTGGGCGCGGGCGATCATCCCGTGCAGCGCCGGGGCGCCCACCTCGGTCAGCTCGGCCCGGACGCGGGACTCCAACTCGCCGGTCGCGCCGGTGGGAGCGCCCAGCCGGGGGCCGGCCTCGCCAGCCAGCAGCAGCACCGCCGCGGAGAGGGTGGAGACCTCCCGGGCCGCGCAGATCGCCGCGGTCATCAGGTCCCACTCGGTGGGGGCTGTGGTCAGCGCGGCGGCGTGCCGCAGCAGCTTCTCGCTCCGGCTCTCCGCCGGCGGGCCACCCAGCGCCGTGATCCGGGCGCCGAGCCGGCCGGCGACGCGCTCGGCGGTCTGCCGCCACAGGGCCAGCTCGACCGGCCCGCTCCACTGGAGGTCGAGCACTCCGATCGGGCGGCCCGCCGGGTCGAGCACCGGCACGCAGATCTCGGCGGTCACGTCGGGGCGGGCCGGGAGTGATTCGGGGTCGGCGGCGACGTCGGGGACGGTGGCGCCGATGCCGGAGGCGTACACCCGGCCGACGATGCCGGCTTCCGGCGGAACGGTCGAGAAGACCTGCCAGGCCCCGGTTGCCGCGACGCAGCGGAGCCGGTCCGGCCCGGGGAGCAGGACGGAGATGGTGGCTGGCGCGTACCGGGCGAGCGCGGTGACGGTCCACCGGCACGCCTCGACGGCGGTCGACGCCATCGGCAGGCGGACCGTGACGTCCCGGACGAGCCGGTGGTGATCTACGCGCACGTGGGTCCAGACAGGGGAGGGGCGGCTGTCCGATCAAGCGTACTCACCGCAGCTCAGGGGTGGTATTTCAAGATCAATTCCGTCGTACACATGTGCTATCCACAGGGTGTGGACGGAGCCTGTGGATGCAGGCGGCCGGCGTTAGCCTGGACCCTCCGGTCGACGTGGAGGACTCGATGCTCATCGCCCAGCTCAGCGACACCCGGCTGACCGGGGCGGGCTGACGGCCGTGGACGCCCTGCTCTGGTACGTCGCATACGGGTCCAACATGCACGCCGACCGGCTGAACTGGTACCTGGGCGGGGGCCGCCCCCCGGGCGGGCTGCGGACGTACCCCGGCTGCCGGGACTGCCGGCCGCCGCGCCGGTCGGCGGCGGTGCTGGTGCCCGGTGGGATCTACTTCGCCGGGGAGTCCCGGGCCTGGACCGGCGGGATGGCCTTCTACGACCCGGAGCTGCCCGGGGTGGCTGCGGCCCGGGCGTGGCTGCTCACCACGGAGCAGTTCGCCGACCTCGCCGCGCAGGAGATGTACCGGGAACCCGGCGCCGACCTCGACCTGATCAAGGTCGCCGTCGCGCGGGGGCGGGCGACCCTCGGCCCCGGCCGGTACGAGACGCTGGTCCGCACCGGCGTCCGGGACGGCGTGCCGATGCTGACCTTCACGGCGCCGGGGCGGGCGGCGGACGTCGAGTGGAACGCGCCCGCGCCGGTGTACCTCGCGATGCTCGCCGCGGGCCTACGCGAGGCGCACGGCTGGGACGCGCCGCGGATCGTCGGCTACCTGGCAGACCGGCCCGGGGTGACCGGCCGGTGGGAGCTTCCCGCCGTCGAGTCGTTGGTCGCCGGGGCACTCGACGGGTGACGCGCGGCGCCGTTCGCGTCGGGCCCGGGCGCCGTTCGCGCCGGCCGGGAACGCCATTCGGCCGCGATCGGTCGACCCGCGGCCGGTAGTTGGCGGTGCGGGCTCCGCACAGTCCATAGTGGCCGGACGAGTCGGTAGCCTCGTGCACGTTCCACGCCGGCCGGCAGAGGCCGGCCGTCTACAGGTGGGGGATCGTGTTGAAGAAGAGGCTGACCGGTATCGCCATGGCTATCGCCGTCGCCGTCGGCGGCTCGCTCGCCGTGGCCGGGCCTGCGCAGGCCGCCACCCCGGCCCTCCAGATCACGAAGGCGTACTACGACTCGCCGGGCACCGACAACCGGTCGAACAGCAGTCTCAACGCCGAGTACGTGAAGCTGACCAACCGCCTGTCCTCGACCGTCAACCTGAAGTCCTGGACCCTGCGCGACAAGTCGAGCCACGTCTACAAGTTCACCAGCGACTTCCGGCTCGCCGCCGGCGCCAGCGTTTACATCCACACCGGCAAGGGCACAAACACCTCGACCGACCGCTACTGGGGGTCGGGCGCGTACATCTGGAACAACACCGGTGACACCGCGTACGTACGCAACTCCGCCGGCACCCTGATCGACTCCTGCTCGTGGGGGAGTAGCGGCAGTTACACCAACTGCTGACCGCAGGGGCCGGACCCGTCCGGCCGGTGCGGCGGTCGGCTCTCGTGAGGGGGGGAGCCGACCGCCGCACCGTCGTCTCAGCCGTCCCGGTGCGGCCCGCGCCGCCGGTGGTGACGCGGCACACGACCGTCGACGCGGGCGGCAGCCGGGGCTCCCGCCGGACCGGGGCGACGACGCCGGCTGGTCGGTCTGCGATCCTGATCGGGATGACGACGACCTGGCGACACCTGCCCGCACCGGCCCGCGAGATCGCCGTGGCGGCCACCGAGGCCGTGTCCGCGGCCCGGGCGCGCGACCGGGAGGCGTACGACGAGGCGGTCGACCGGCTCGCGGCGGCGGACCGGTCCGGCCTGGTGCTGGGCGCGGTGGTCCGGCTGCTGCTGGAGGAGACCCACCCCGACGGGCTGGACGGCGACGACATCCGGCAGGTGCTGGAGGCCTGCGTGCGGGGCGCGGCGAGCTGGCAGCCGGGCGTCGACCCGCACGTGGTGCTGGTGCTGCTGGCCGGCGCCCTCGGCGTGTACGACCCGGACGACGACGCCACCCCGCCCGACCCGGCCGCGCTGGCCCGGCACGCCCCGCTGCTGCTCGCCGAGCTGCTGGCCGGGACCGACCGGCCGCTCGACGGCTGGCTGACCGCCGCGTTCGCCGAGATCCGGCGCACCGAGCTGCACGACTGAGCCGCGGAGGGGCCGGCGTGGTCGCCAGGCCCCGGTGCGTCGCGGGCGGTTTAGGGGACCTCGGTGCGGGTGTGGCGGCGGGCGCATCAGACCGTGGCGCTACCGTCAAAGCCAGCCGTCTGATCCGAGGGGAAACGAGTGCTTCTTCGTGACGTCGACGCCGGTGACATCGACGCGTACCGCCGGATGCGCTGCGATCCGGTGATGATGGCCGACCTCGGCGGGCCGATGCCACCGGAGTCCGTGCCGGGCCAACTCCGGCACGACATCGACCTGGTGGCGCGGGGCGTCGGGCTGATCAGGATGATCGTGCCCGACCCGGCCGAACCGGCGACGGTGGCCGGCACGGTGACCCTCCACCGGCACGAGATCGACGGCGAGCCCGGTGGTGAGATCGGCTGGATGGTGCTGCCGGAGTGCCAGGGACGGGGAGTGGCCAAGCGGGCGGTCCGGCTACTGCTCGACGAGGCCCGCGACGACGGGCGCTGGTCGCGGGTGCACGCCTTTCCCGGGGTCGGTAACCGGCCCTCGAACGGCATCTGCCGGTCGCTCGGTTTCGTTCTCCTCGGTGAGCGCGAGACGCCGTTCCGGGGCCAGGTCTTCCGTACCCGGCACTGGGTGATCGACCTCTGACCAGGTGACCGGTCCCGGTCGGGACGATGCCGCCCGGCGGGGTTCGCGGAAGGTTCACCTGGGAGTCCTGGTTGTGGGAATACCACGTCTGTCTATATACATGACGGACGATAGTTCGCCGACCCGGACGGAGCACCATGAACCGTACGCTGCGCATGGCCGCGACCACCCTCGCCACCACCCTCGCCGCCACCGTCGGACTGGCCAACCCCGCCTGGGCCGCCAGCTACTCGGCCCCACTGCGGACCGCGGTCGCGGCCCTGCCGGTGGCCACCGAGGTACGCACCGGCTACAGCCGGGACCTGTTCCCGCACTGGATCGACGCCGACGGCGACCGCTGCAACACCCGCAACGAGGTCCTGCTCGCCGAGGCCGTCACCGCGCCGACGATCACCGGCACATGCACCCTCTCCGGCGGGCGCTGGTACTCCTACTACGACAACGCCTACTGGACGGCGACCGGCGACGTCGACATCGACCACATGGTCCCGCTCGCCGAAGCCTGGGACTCCGGCGCCCGCAACTGGTCCACCAGCCGCCGCCAGGCGTACGCCAACGACCTGGGGGACTCCCGCCCGCTGATCGCCGTGACCGACAACGTCAACCAGTCCAAGGGCGACCAGGACCCGGCCACCTGGATGCCGTCGTACAGCTCCGCCCGGTGCCGCTACGTCAAGGAGTGGGTGGCCACCAAGACCCGCTGGCGGCTCACCGTCGACACGGCTGAGAAGAACGCCCTGACCAGCCTGGCCAACTCCTGCTCCAACGTCACCATCTCGGTCACGTACGCGTACTGACCCGTCAGTCGCCGACCGGTCAGCCACGAGCAGTTCCACCCGGCGTCGACGTTTCGGTGACCGCGGAAACGGTCAAGGCCCGCCACGGAGGGGCCTTGACCTTGCTACCTCTGGTTGGGGTGGCCGGATTCGAGCCAACGACCTCTTCGTCCCGAGCTGGCGGCGAGCGGGTCGGATCGGGTGTCGTCCGAGGTCATCCGGTCTGCTGCGGCTCGTCCCGGTCGGGTGCGGTCGGCGGGGCTGCTGTGCTCCGCTGCTGTGCTTTCTCGGCGGCGTCGAGGACGTTGCGGGCGGCGGTCGCCACCGGGCAGTCCGGTGTCCGGCAGGCCGAACAGCGGCCGCCCGGGCCGGGCTGGTGGTCGCGGAGGATCGCTCGGGCGGTGAGGATCAGCCGGTTGCGGATCTGGGTCAGGGACAGGAACGGCGCGGTCATGCTCAGGTCACGCCGAGGGTGAGGGCGAGTTGGATGATCGTGGCCGGCGCGTGTGGGTCACGGGCGACCTGGGCGAGGGCCTCCCGGCCGGCGGGGCGTTGGCGTACCTCGGCCGGTGCCGTGCGGTCGGCGTCGATCAGCGTCCGGCCCGCACTGATCGGATCGTCTGCCTGGAGGTAGGCGCGGGCGGCGTCGAGCAGGTGGGCGGCGCGGTGTTCGACCGGTAGCCACCGCCAGGCGTCCCGCTTGGTGGTCTTCTCGTGCCAGGCGACCGCCTCGTCCGCGTTGCCCAGTTCGAGGGCTGCGGCGGCACGGGCCAGGTCGACCGCCGTCGGCCCGAACGCGGTCCGGTGGTGGTCGTGGCCGTCGCCTACCCGGGCCGCCATGTCGGCGGCCTCGTCGATCAGGTCGGCGGCGGCCCGGTCGTCGCCGTGTCGGGCCGCAGCCAGGGCCGCCTGCACGAGCAGCGTTCCGCACAGCGACAGTTCTGCGGTGGTGCTGTCGGCCGGGTCGGGCGGGGCGATCCGGTAGGCGGCGGCCAGTGTCGCCGACATGGCGGCCCGCGCTCGCCCTGTCGCGCGGAGCACCTGGCCGAGTTGCACGGTGGCGGCGGCCACCAACATGGGATCGCCGGTGGCGGTGGCCATGGCCCGGTCGGCGGCCAGCCAGCCCAGGTCAGCCTCGCCGAGCTTCACCAGCAGCGACGCGGTCACCCGATACGCCTCCACCAGCAGCGGACGGCCCCACCCGGGATCGTCGGCGTGGACGCGCTGCGCGCCGGCCAACAGGTCCGGCACCAGGGCGATCACCTGCGGGTACCGGGCATGCTCGAACATGATCCACGCGTGTTCGACCTGCCGGGCCAACCGGTCCGCCGACAGCAGGACGCGGCGGACCGCCGGCCGACCCAGGGCGATCTCGTACGCCGACAGGGCCTCACCAATCCGCTCGACACCCTCGGCCCGCTCAGTCACCGCAACGGGTTGGGCGTCTCGGCCGAGCAGCACCGCCGTGTCGATGCGCAGGACGGCGGCGATGTCCTGGAGCGTGGACACTTTGTCGAGGGACCGGACACCACGCTCGACCTTGTCGACCCAACTCTTCGACTTGCCGAGCCGGTCGGCGAACACCTGCTGCGACAACTTCCGCCGCCCCCGCCAGTGCGCCACCCGCCGACCGACCGGCAGCCGGTCACTGCTGTCCACGCCGCCACCGCCGGTCCGGCACTGCCCTGGTCGTCTCCTCGACCGGTATCCGATCCGCCTCAGCCTGCGCGAGAAGCCGCCGCCTGGCCGCTTCCCGTTCCGCCGCCTGGATCTGCTCGCCTCTGCCCTCGACCGGACCGTCGTCGTTCATCCCTACCTCCGCTGGGGAGGGACGCGACGGCGGGTGCTCTTGGAAGGACCGCCGCCGTCGCGCCCCGTATCGAGGAACGCGACCACAGCGGGCACTGATGCCGGTGGGTGCTCGATCGCGTCCTTGCTCGGACGGTAGATCGGTCGGCGTGATGGCAAACTAACTGTCAGTTAGATTCCGTGAGGCTCGGGATCCAACGGATCGATCCCGATGCGAATCGCGAGGTCCCGCAGCTCGGGGGAACCCCGTCGGCGGGCATCCCTGACCATCTGTCCGACGATTTCCCGCACGCTCGGCCGGGACCGTAGCTCAGCGGGTGACGCGTTGTCCGCCTCCAGGAACGCCAGAACCGCCCGGTCCTGGTCGCCGGCCGCATACCAGCCGCGTCCCGCGTCCAGGTGCAGGCGGCATCGGCGGTTCGGGGTGCGGACCTGCGACCGGTCGACGCGCCGAGCCTGTTCCGGCGCGCGTTCAGGTGAGCCGTTCTCGACGGCCACGCCCACCCGCCAGATCCCGCAGTTCGCCGGGGTGAACTCCATTCGCCACGGGTCGGACCCGGCCCGACGCGCGGCGTTCTCCGCCTCCGCCAAGTGCCCATCCGGGTCGCCGGTACCCAGTGAGGCGGCCGACATCGCGGAATGCAGGTGAAGCATCCCGTACCAGGTCAACGACTCATCGTCCCCCGTGTCGCCCAGCCGCTCCGCCGCGCTCGAAGCCACCGCCAGCGACCGCCGCCGACCGCCGTGCGTACCCGACGACAAGGCACTCTGCGCGGCAGCGAAGGCAGCGGCAGCAACCTCCGTCGGCCCAGCGGATGCGGCGACCAGCTCAGCACGCTCCGCGTACCGCGCCGCCAAGTCGATGTAGCCAAACGGCTTGATCGCCAACACTGTGGTCACGGCGGCCCGGACGAACAAGCGCGGCCCGTCCGGATGCCCGGAGTCGGCGAGCTGCCGAGTGGCCCCAACCAGACCAGGCAACAGCCGCGCGAGCGCCTTGTAGTCACAGGCCATCCGGGCAGCCATCGCTTGGCCCACGGACGCACGCAGGACGGACGGATCCAGCGAATGCCCCGGCGCTTCCGGATCATCGTCGAGAGCGCCACGCAGTGCCGGAACAGTGGCGTAAATGGCGAGATCATCTTCACTGCGGGGCAGATGCGGCTGCCCGGTCAGATCAGTGACACTCACACCGAGAGCGCTCGCCAAGGCAATAAGCCGCGAACGCTTGGTCACCGGCCGCCGTCCCGACTCGATCATCGAGATGTAAGAGGCGGTCACACCTACCCGATCGGCCAGTTGCTGCTGCGTCATCCCGGCGGCGTCCCGCCAACTGGCGACGCGCAGCCCAATGTAGTCAGCCATGACTCCTCCTGCACGAGGTCGACGACTTCCGGCACAGAGCCTGCACAACGGACGGTACGTGCCGTCACGCTTCGCGGCCAGCCCAACACCACGCGCGCCGCCAGGTCACCGCCAACCGCCAGCCCTCCGGTCGCGCCGACCTCTCGCTTGTAAGTTCTGGACGCGCTCTGTCCGGCCTCGTCCGTGTACGTCTCTGACGTCAAGCGCTGATCCGTCGCCCTCCAGACCTGACCCTCCGCCGCTGGCCCTGTTGCTGTCGACAGCAACAGGGCCAGCGGGGGAAGTTGGGAAGCCAAAGGTGGGGGTGCCGGGGCCAAGGGGACCACCGCCGAGTGACAGTGGGGGGGACCAATCA
>NZ_JBIATC010000001.1:43832-170738 GCF_042891255.1 Micromonospora sp. NPDC001898
GGCCCGGCCGGCCCGGGGGTGTTTCCGTCTCCCACTACCGGCCCGGACCCGCCCCCCCCCCCCCCCCCCCCCCCCCCGGGGCCCTTGTTGCTGCCCACCCAAACGGGCCCCGCGGCGTACTGGTCTACGCATATGGTCGTGGTCCGTAGCCGACGGCTCACACGGCCGTGTGCCTTGGCGTGTCACAATCCCAGGCTGGGATAATCGTGCTGTTTACGCAGAATTTAGGTCACCTGCGATGGCCGTTCCTTCTTTGACGTCTCCCGCCCATAGAAGCGGCGATTCCGTTGAGTTGCTTGCGAGACCATTGGGTCAAGTAATGTCCATTTCCAAGGGCAGTTCGGAGTCCCTGGAACCCCTCCTCGGCCATTTTACGTGCAGCCATTTTTTGATTCAGGGCGGCACAGGACATTGCAAGGTTCACGGCCGAAACCAACGTCTCCGGGTGGTCCGTGCCGATCACCCGCCGCTGTCGCTCCAGCACATCCTGCTGCATTTGCCGCGCCGATTCGTACTCGCCGAGGCTGTGCAGCGTGCTAGCCAGGCTACTGACGGCTCTCAGGGTGTCGGGGTGGTCCTCACCCAACACCCGCCGCCACCGCTCCAGCACATCCTCTTTCATACGCCGCGCCGATTCGTACTCGCCGAGCCTGTGCAGGGTGCTAGCCAGGTTACTGACGGCTCTTAGGGTGTCGGGGTGGTCCTCACCAAACACCCGCCGCCACCGCTCCAGCACATCCTCTTCCATACGCCGCGCCGATTCGTACTCGCCGAGCCTGTGCAGGGTGCTAGCCAGGTTACCGACGGCACTCAGGGTGTCGGGGTGGTCCTCACCCAACACCCGCCGCCGTCGCTCCAGCACATCCTCTTCCATACGCCGCGCCGATTCGTACTCGCCGAGGCTGTGCAGGGTGCTAGCCAGGTTACTGACGGCTCTTAGGGTGTCGGGGTGGTCCTCACCAAACACCCGCCGCCGTCGCTCCAGCACATCCTGCTGCATTTGCCGCGCCGATTCGTACTCGCCGAGGCTGTGCAGCGTGCTAGCCAGGTTACTGACGGCACTCAGGGTCTCGGGGTGGTCCTCACCCAACACCCGCCGCCACCGCTCCAGCACATCCTGCTGCATTTGCCACGCCGATTCGTACTCGCCGAGGCTGTGCAGCGTGCCAGCCAGGTTACTGACGGCTCTTAGGGTGTCGGGGTGGTCCTCACCCAACACCCGCCGCCGTCGCTCCAGCACATCCTGCTGCATTTGCCGCGCCGATTCGTACTCGCCGAGGCTGTGCAGCGTGCCAGCCAGGCTACTGACGGCACTCAGGGTCTCGGGGTGGTCCTCACCCAACACCCGCCGCCACCGCTCCAGCACATCCTCTTCCATACGCCGCGCCTGTTTATGATCGCCCCGCATATCGAGAATGACGGCCAAGTAGCTGATTGATCGGAGGGTGTCGGGGTGATCTTCGCCCAGTGTCAGTCTCTGACGGGTCAGGGTGTCCTCGATCAGCGAGCGCAGCTGTTTGAGTTCGCCTAGATCCCTGTACGCCCAGACCAGTTCCGTGACAGCTTTCAAGGTGTGGGAATGGTCTGGTCCGAGTGTGTGACGCCATTGTTCGTAAAGGTGGTTGGCTAGTTGCTGCGCGGGCCGGGCATCTCCACGGACGATCAGGAATACGATCGCGCGGCAGGCTAGGTCACGAAGGTCCGGGTTGTCGGTAGAGGCAGGATCGGCTGCGAGAAGGTGGGGTAGCAGGCGAGCCCAGCTTGGCCAGGCAGCGGTATCACGTGGGTCACCGGGGTCGGCCATACCGAGCACGGCTTCGATCCGCGTCCGTAGCTGCTCGACTGCCGTAGAGGGCAGTTGATCACGCAGGACGGCCTGTACCAATCGGTGCACCGTAATGCCCTCTACCGCAACCTTGGCCAAGCCGTAGTCGCCGATGCGGCCGACGCTACGCGCACGCGGCATGGGTTTGTCGATCACCGCCGTCAGCGGAGCCAGGCCCCAGGAGTCATCCTCCTGGGTTGCTGCCTCAAACTGCACGATCGCGGCCAACAGATCTACGGGCACCGGCGCCGGAGCAAGGAACGCGCACAGCCGGAGGATCGCCAGAGATGCGGGGTCAACGTCGGCAAGCCGGCCGGTGCTAACTGCGATGGTGGCAGCCAGCGAGCGGGGATAACTGATGGGCCGGCCCTCGCTGAGCACCTCACCCGCTTGTTCTGTCAGTGCCTGTCTGTACTCCTGGGTCGACATGCCGGTTTCTGCCAAGAAGCTAGCGGCCTGCACGAGTGCCAGTGGAAGGTCGCCCAGGGCTTCGGCCAACTCATTCGCTTGGTCCGGACTGAGCATCGGATGGTGGGCGGTCAGCAGGAGAATGGACTCTGCCCTGGTCAACACGTCAACCTCAACCGACACAGCCAGCTGAGTCCAGCGTTGGTGCCGAGAGGTGATGATGACGTGGCCAGGCCCTCCGGGCAGCCATTGGCTGATGTCGTCCGGCGACTCGGCATTGTCGAAGATCAGCAACCATCGGTCACGGCCGCGCAGGTGACTCTTGACCGCATGAGCCGAGGTCACACTGTCCGCATCCGAATCCAGGATACCGAGGCTTGAACCGAGCGCGGTGTACTGCTCACCGATCAGCCCGGCCTGTTCGGCCGATATCCACCACGCCACGTCGTAGTCCGCCGCGTGGCGGTAGGCGTATTCGGTAGCGAGCTGAGTCTTACCGATTCCCCCCATGCCGTGCAGTGCCTGAACAACCGCCGCGCCACCCACATGCAGCTGCTCATGTAGCCGCGCGAGTTCGTTCTCCCGGCCGGCGAAACCAGCGTTACGAGGAGCAATGTTCCACACCGCCGGTAACGCGCCGGCAACCCGCCCGGCAGGCGATGCTGCTGGTGCCTTTTCTTCGGCCGACGTTCGTTGAGTCGGCGGGGAATGCAGGAAGACGTTCAGTTGGTTACCCGTACCCTGCGCCCCTGTGCTGCCCTGGCCGGCAGTCCACACCGCCTGTGTCACATCAGATGCCGGCGTCACCAGTGCTGGGGATGGGAAAGCTACCTCAGGTTGAGCGCTGTTCGTCGTCACGCCGCCCCGCCGCGACTGCCGAACACGTTCGTCTGCTGACCGTGGCCCTGCACGACCTGCTGAGCCTGGTCAGAAGCGACCGCGTGCTGAACAACATGACCGGCCGAACGTGTCCCCGTGACCTCGGCAACCCGCTCCACTAGAGCACGCAACTCATCGGCCGCCTCCGGGTGATCGCTCAAAAGATCCTCCAGACGCGCCGTCCATGCCGCTTGCTGTTCCAACCGCACCCGCTCATCCTGCGGTCCTGCGGCTTCTACTACGGCGCGAGTCCGCTCCAACCGCTCCTCAACAGCAGCGGCCCGACTCTGATCGCCTCGCCCGAACAACTGACCGAAGCCACGCTTGACCATCTGCCAGCCATCAGTGGCCGCTGCGCCAACCAACGCCGTACTACCAGCGACTGCCAGCGCACCCAACGCCTCCGCCAGCATGACGAACCCCCAAACTGGTCGATCAACAACCTGCCGTCAGGCATATCCGATCTACGGTATAGACGACACCCACAACCAAAACCAATTTACGAACAGTCCGGCATCCGACATATCACGCCGGCGGCCACGCCATCCCGTTCGCCGCCGACCCGCCCTCCTGGGGAGCGGGCGGCGGTCTGCGCGGCTCGCCCGGGTCGATGGCAGGCAGGATGGCTCTCTTCCGCAACCACCCACGGACCGCGACGTGCCGACGATCTTCGGCCATCCTGGAGCCTGAGCGCCCCCGTAGGAGGCGCACTAGCCGTAACCTGCGACCGCCACCAGCTCAGGCCGGTACTTCTCAGCGGCGCTATCGCGATGGACCGGACCTTCGCACTCACCCCGGACCGGTGGTCACTCAGTTAGTCACCCAGAAAGCACTAGAGGGCACATCCATCGATCGGATGTGCCCTCTGACCTCTGTCGGGGTGGCCGGATTCGAACCGACGACCTCTTCGTCCCGAACGAAGCGCGCTACCAAGCTGCGCCACACCCCGAGGCGTGCGGACAAATACTAGCCCACCCCGTCCGATGGTCAAACTCGGTACCCCGTCCGCAGCTTGCCACCCCGCCGGGCCCCGGGCTGCCCCGGGGCCGATGTCGCAGACGACTCAGCTCCAAAGGCGCGCCGACCAGCCTCGTAGCCCTCGTCGGCCCGCCGCGCAGGGTGACGGATGCGCCCGGCGAACCCGTTGCCCGAGCCTGACCGCCCGCCCACCCGCCCGCCCGCCGGCCGGTCCGGGGCCGGACCGACCGGCGGTAGCGCACGCGGGGCAGCTCCAAAGCGGCGCAGATCACACTCGGACTCAAGGGCCGCGTCGGGCCGCGCCTAGCCGGGCGTGGGTCAGCGGGGGATCAGGGTGAGGATGCTCGCCTCCGGGCGGCAGGCGAACCGGACCGGCGCGGTCGGGTGGGTGCCCAAGCCGGCGGAGACGTGCAGCCAGGAGTCGGAGCCGGGCCAGCGGTGCAGGCCCTTCGCCATCGACCGGGGCAGCCCGCAGTTGGTCACCAGCGCCCCGTAGCCGGGCACGCAGACCTGGCCGCCGTGGGTGTGGCCGGCGAGCAGCAGGCCGAAGCCGTCCTCGGCCATCCGGTCGAGCACGGCCGGCTCGGGGGAGTGGGCCAGGGCGATCGACAGGTCCGCCGAGGCGGAGACCGGGCCGGCGACGGCGGGGTAGTCGTCCCGCGCGACGTGCGGGTCGTCGACCCCGACCAGCTCGATCAGCCGGCCGCCCGCCTTGACCGTCGTCCGGGCGTTGTTCAGGTCCGCCCAGCCGGCCCCGGTGAGGACGTCACGCAGCTCCTCGTACGGCAGCTCGACGCCCTCGGTGTACTCCCGGTCGGGAAGGAGGTAGCTGAACGGGTTCTTCAACACCGGCCCGGTGTAGTCGTTCGAGCCGAAGACGAACGCGCCGGGCAGGTCCAGCAGCGGGTGCAGGGCGCGCAGCACGCCGGGCACCGCGCCCGGGTCGGCCATGTTGTCCCCGGTGACCACGACCAGGTCCGGGTCCAGCGCCGCGAGCGACGCCACCCAGTCCTGCTTGCGTCGCTGCTCCGGCATCATGTGCAGGTCCGACAGGTGCAGGATCCGCAGCGGCTCGGCGTCGGCCGGCAGCACCGGGACATCGAACCGACGCAGGGTGAACATGTTGCGCTCGACGAGTGACGCGTACGCCAGGGTTGCCGCTCCGGCGGCGGCGGTACCGAGGGCGAGCCGGAATAGTGTGCGCTTTCGCATGCCAATCAGGGTAGTTTCACCGTTCATGAGCACGCTGAAGGACCGCCTCACCGCCGACATGCGCGCCGCACTCAAGGCACGCGACGAGCTGACCACCTCCACCCTGCGGATGGCGCTGGCCGCCGTCGGCACGGCCGAGGTCGCCGGCAAGGCCAAGCGTGAGCTCACCGACGACGAGGTGCTCGCGGTGCTGACCAAGGAGGCGAAGAAGCGGCGCGAGGCAGCCACCGCCTTCGCCGAGGCCGGTCGCGCCGAGCAGGCCGCGAAGGAGACCGCCGAGGGCGAGGTGCTGGACGGCTACCTGCCGAAGCAGCTCTCCGACGAGGAGTTGGCCGAACTGGTCGCGGGGGCGCTGGCCGCCGGCGGGTTCAGCGGCAAGGCCCAGATGGGCCAGGCCATGAAGGCTGCCCAGGCCGCGGTGGCGGGCCGGGCCGAGGGGGGCCGGGTGGCCGCCGAGGTGCGCCGCCAGCTCGGCCTCTGACGTGGCGCCCCCGGCCGCGCGGATCGGCCGGGCGCGTCGTCTGCTCGGGGGACGGCGACGCCTGACGCGCCTGGCCGCCGCGGGCGTCGTCGTACTGCTTCTCGTCAGCGCCCCCTGGCTGTGGACGAAGATTGCCGCGCACGGTCACGTGTACGGCGAAGCCGATGCGCCGGCCGCGGACGTCGTCATCGTCCTCGGGACCGAGGTGGCGGCGGACCGCCGCAGACCGGCGGAACGGCTCGCCGGCCGCCTGGAGACCGCCGCCGCGCTCGTGCGCGACGGGCGGGCCCGGGTGATCCTCGTGTCCGGGGACGGCGGCGGCGCGTCCGGCGACGAGCCGGCGGTGATGACGTCGTACCTGACCGGGCTCGGGGTCGACCCGCGGCGCGTGGTGGGCGACCCGTCCGGCCTGGACACCTACGACAGCTGCGCCCGGGCGCGTGAGGTGTACGGGGTCACCCGGGCGCTGATCGTGACGCAGTCCTACCACCTGTCGCGGGCAGTGACGCTGTGCCGGCGCCTCGGCCTCGACGTCGACGGGGTGGCCGCCCGCTGTGCCGGCTGCGCTGCCACCCTGCTCGCGGAGAAGGCGGTCCGCGACTACTTTGCCAGCGGAAAGGCGGCGTGGGACGCTGCGCGGCTCAGGCCGCCAGCGGTCCGCTCGCCCGCAGACCCTGCTGTCCAGGACGCGCTACGGGACAGCTGAGCCCATCCGGGCCGCACTGGCCGGGACTGTCGTGGTTGCGCCTCTGCTGGGCGGTGTCCCGGTTGCGGTGACCCAAATCCATGGTCGGTGACGGAACGGGAACGGGCGGGCACCCCCGAAGGGATGCCCGCCCGTCGCATCGTGGCCCAGGGCCGGTGGGTCAGCCGGGACGACCCGGGCGGCCTCCCTGGCCGGGCGCGTTACCGGTGCCGTCGTTGTTCGGTGGGGTGACCGGTTTGTTGCTGCCGCTGCTGACCTCGATGGTCACCACTCCGCCCTTGATGGTGCGGCCGTTCGGGCTGGTGCCTGCGGCCTTGCCGGCCGCGCAGCTCGACGCCACCCGGCCGGAGGAGACCACCACGTCGAAGCCGGCGCCCTTGAGCCGGTTCTTGGCGGTCTCGAGGTCCTGGCACTTCACGTCGGGGATCGAGCGCTGGTCACCCTCCATGATCTTGCCGCTGGGCGGGGTGAACTCGATGCCCTTCTTGCCCTTCATGGCGTCGCGCAGCGTCTCGTACACCGGGGGGTTGATGCCCGTCGAGACGTCGTGACCCATCTTCTGGTTGGTCTGCGGCCAGTCCGGGTCGGCCTGGATGCCGGCGACCGCGTACTGCTTGGTCATCGCGACCAGGGACGAGGTCTTCTCCGAGTCGGTGGTGCCGGACTTGCCGGCCACCGGCTTGCCGACGATGCTGCGCACGTTGCGGGCGGTCGCGCCGACGCACTTGGAGGTCGACGAGCGGTCGCCGACCGGGCAGCGGGCCGCGTCCACGGCGGCCCGGGCGACCTCGGTGCTGATCCGCTGCTCGCAGCGTGGGTTGGCGATGTCCAGCTTCTTGCCGTCCGGGCCCTTGATCTCCTGCACCGGGATCGGCTCGCAGTACTTGCCGTCGGCCGCCAGGGTCGCGTACGCGTTGGCCAGGTCCATCGGCGTGGTGGCCGAGACGCCCAGGGTGAACGCGCCCCACTGGTGCGCCGCCTCCTTGTTGTTGGCGAACTTGGCGTCCTCGGCCGAGCGGAACTGGATGCCCATCTTCTGCGCCGCCTTGATCACGTTCTCCGAGCCGACCTGCTGCTGGAGCGGAACGAAGTAGGTGTTCACCGAGCTGCCGAACGCGCTCCACATGTTGTGTACGCCGGCCATCGACTCGGTGGAGTTGGTGGGGCAGTAGAAGTGGGTGCCCGGGCAGGCCGCGTTGCTGCTGCTGTCGATGATGTATTCCGACTTGAACTGCTTCGGCGAGTTGATCGTGTAGCTGAGCGGGATGCCCTTCTCCAGGGCGGCGACGATCGTGAAGATCTTGAACGTCGAGCCGGCCTGATACCCCTTGATGTCTCCACCGCCGGTGAGCAGCGGGTTCACCGTGTTGGGGTAGTTGCCCCGGATCTTCTTCTTGGCCTTCGCCGGGTCGCTGCTCATCTTGTTCTGCGGCTTCTTCGGATCGTCGATCTTGAAGTTCCGGTTCACCGCGAGCGCCCGGACCCGCCCGGTGCCCGGCTCGATCGCCGAGACCATCCGGGCCGCCTTGCTGTTGACCCCGAGGCCCTTGCGGACCGCCTTGTCGGCGCCGTTCTGCGCCTGCACGTCGAGGCTGGTGACGATGGTGTAGCCGCCGCTCTTGAGCCGCCGCTCCCGGTCGTACGAGGTCGAGCCGAACGTCTCCTGCTGCAGCCACCAGCGGTAGAAGTAGTCGCAGAAGAAGCCCCACTCCTTCTTGTTGGTGGCGACGCAGCCGTTCGGGGTCTTCTTGGTCTTGACCACCATCTTGGTGGCCTTGGCGGCCTCGCCCTCCTCCTTGGTGATGGCGCCGATGTCGACCATGTTCCCGATGATGTAGTCGCGCCGGGCGAGGGCCAGCGGGTATCCGGCCTTGGTGGTCGGGTCGTTGGTGGTCGGAGCCTTCACCATGCCGGCCAGCATGGCCGCCTCTTCGATCTTGAGCTTGCTCGGCGGCTTGTTGAAGTAGACCTGGCTGGCGGCGTAGATGCCGTACGCGCCGTTGCCGAAGGAGGCGATGTTCAGGTAGCGCTCCAGGATCTCGTCCTTGGAGAGCTCCTTGTCGACCTGGAGGGCGTAGCGCATCTCCTTGAGCTTGCGGGCGCTGGTGTCCTCGGTCGCGGCGACCACGTCGGCCGGGTGGGTGGCCGAGTACGCGATGGCCAGCCGGACGTACTGCATCGTCAGGGTCGACGCCCCCTGCTGGGAGTTGGCGCCGGACTGGTTGTTGACGAACGCGCGGGCGATGCCGTTGAGGTCGACGCCGTTGTGCTTGTAGAAGTCGTGGTCCTCGCCGGCGATGATCGCCTTCTGCATGTACGGCGAGATGTCGGCGAGCTTCGCGTTGCGCCGGTTCTCGTCGTACATGATCGCCAGCGGTGTCTTGGCGTCGGAGGCGAGCAGGAAAGTCTGCTGGGGTGGGAGGCCCACCATCAGCTCCTTGGGCAGCGCTCCGAAGGTCTCCGCGCCGGCCTTGGCGGCCAGCCCGGACATCGCTACCGCGGGGAAGGCCGCCGCCGCGACCACCACGCCGGCCAGCAGGCCACAGATGAGTAGCGATGCGGCGTTGGTCAGCACATTGTGGTCACGTTTCCGCATCCAGGTCACCTCGACAGAGTACGCGAGTAGGGAATGAGGGGCGCTTGGGCGTCTTTCTCCCATTTCCTGCGCGCGCCGACCTCGTTGTGCTAAACGCACGAACCCTGGTGCGAGGTTGCGTGGATCCGGCGACGAGTCTTCACCGATCGGAGGAGCGGCGCGGCGTTTTCACGTACTGCGGCCGGGTAGACGGGGGCCGAAGGCCCGGGAAGCCGGGAGTGTCCGTAATAGTGGATTTTGCCGACAACGTTGCGTAATCAGTCGACTACAGAGCATGATGGTGGCGGTGACCGAGCCACGCGTCGTCCGGGCTGCCCGGGGGGTCGGGCGGGACGGCAGGAGTATTCGACGGCTGGTCGCGCGACGTCGGTAGGTACTGCAAGGGGGGACGTGTACACATGGGCATGATCACTGACTGGCCGTCGCTGGCGGCGTGTCAGAACGGGGACCCGGACGCGCTGTTCGTACAGGGCGCTGAACAGAACGTGGCGAAGCGGATCTGCCGGAGCTGCCCAGTTCGGTACGAGTGCCTGGCCGACGCGCTCGACAACCGGATCGAGTTCGGGGTGTGGGGCGGCATGACCGAGCGGGAACGCCGGGCCCTGCTGCGCCGGCACCCCCAGGTCGCGAGCTGGCGGAAGATGTTCGAGGCGGCCATGAAGAAGAACGCCAAGGACAAGCCCGGCAAGGACAAGCCCGGCAAGGACAAGGTCCTGGTCACGGCCGGTTGACGCCGGTCACGGCCGGCTGATCGCCGCGCCGATCGTCCGCAGCCCGTCGATGTCGTGCACGTCGGCGGGCTGCGCCGTCACCGACACCGCCGGCACCTGCGGGAACGCCTCGCTGAACCGGGCCGCCACCCGCTGCTCGCGGTGCGCCTGCTGGGTGAGCGCGGCGTGGGCCCGCAGCACGTCGACGGTCCCGGAGTGCCCGCCGGCCTCGGCCAGCCGGTCGGCGGCGGCCAGGCTGGTCGCCGCGTCCAGGGTGTCGACCGCCGGCCGGTGCACCCGGTTGAGCACCAGGCCGGCCAGCGGCATCCGCTCCTCACCCAGCCGCCCGGCGAAGTACGCCGCCTCCCGAACCGCGTCCGGCTCCGGGGCCGCGACCAGCAGGAAGGCCGTCTCCCGTGCCTGCAGGATCCGGTACGTCTGCTCGGCCCGCTGCCGGAATCCGCCGAACATCGAGTCCAGCGCGGCCACGAAGCCGGACAGGTCGGTGAGCAGTTGGGCGCCGAGCACCTTCTGCACCACCTTCGAGAACATGCCGAAGCTCGCGGTGACGAGGCTGAACATGCTCCGGCCCCCGCTGCGCGCCGGCGCCATCAGCAGCCGCAGCATCCGCCCGTCGAGGAAGCGGGACAGCCGGGCCGGCGCGTCCAGGAAGTCCAGCGCCGAGCGGGACGGCGGGGTGTCCACCACGATCAGGTCCCACTCGCCCCGGGCGTGCAGCTGGCCGAGCTTCTCCATCGCCATGTACTCCTGAGTGCCGGCGAACGTGGAGCTCATGGCCTGGTAGAAGGGGTTGGCGAAGATGTCCGCCGCCTTCGCCGGGTCGGTGTGCTGGAGCACCACGTCGTCGAAGGTCCGCTTCATGTCGAGCATCATGGCGTGCAGCTCGCCCCCGCTGGCCTCGACGTCGATGCCCTTGACCTGGCGGGGAGTGTTGTCCAGCTCGGTCAGGCCGAGCGACTGGGCCAGCCGGCGGGCCGGGTCGATGGTGAGCACCACCGTACGCCGACCGTGCTTCTCGGCGGCCCGCAGCGCGAGCGCGGCGGCGGTGGTCGTCTTGCCCACCCCGCCCGCCCCGCAGCACACCACGATCCGCACGCCGGGGTCGGCGAGGATCTGGTCGACGTCCAGCTGCGGCGCCGCGTCTTCGGAAGGCACCAATCGAGCGTATCGGGCTTCGGGGGATCTCCGCGCCGTGCTGGCTGCAGTGTGCGTCACTCCGCCCGGACGAGCGCCCGGGCCAGCGTCTCGAGGCCCGCCCGGTCGACCCCGTCGGGCAGCAGCGGCAGCTCGGTCAGGGTGAGCCCCAGCTCGACCAGTTCGGTGCGGAGCGACTCCTCCATCTCCCGGCGGATCAGCTGGTCGCGCGCCTCGGCGGCGAGCCCGGCCACGGTGTTCCGGTCGGCGGGCAGCCCGGCGGCGACCAGCCCGCGCTTCAGCTCCGCCCCGCTCACCGCCCGGCCCGTGGGTCGCGGCGGCCGGGCCGCGTTGACGACCACCCGGCCCACCGGGAAGCCGAGCTGGGTCAGCTCGGCGATCGCGTCGACGGTCTCCTGGACCGGCATCTCCTCCAGGAGCGTCACCACGTGCACCGCGGTCATCGGGGAGCGCAGCAGCGCGGCGACCCCCTCGCTCTGGGTCTTGATCGGGCCCACCTTGGCCAGCCGGGCCGTCTCCGCCGTCACGTTGAGGAACCGGCCGATCCGCCCGGTCGGCGGCGCGTCCAGCACCACCGCGTCGTACGCCCGGCGCTGGCCGGCGGTGCGGGTGGTGGCCTCCTTGACCTTGCCGGTCAGCAGCACGTCGCGCAGGCCGGGGGCGATTGTGGTGGCGAAGTCGATCGCGCCGAACTTGCGCAGCGCCCGGCCGGCGGCGCCGAGCTTGTAGAACATGTCGAGGTACTCCAGCAGCGCCTCTTCGGCGTCCACCGCCAGGGCACGCACCTCGCCGCCGCCGGGGGCGGTGGTCAGGTGCCGCTCGGCGTACGGCAGCGGGTCGGTGCCGAAGAGCTGGGCGATGCCCTGCCGCCCCTCGACCTCCACCAGCAGGGTGCGCCGGCCCTCGGTGGCCAGCGCCATGGCCAGCGCCGCCGCCACGCTGGTCTTGCCGGTGCCGCCCTTGCCGGTCACCACGTGGAGGCGCGCCGGCCACTCGGCGCCGGTCGGGTCGGCCCGCCGTTCAGCTGCTCGCACCCGTCGAGCCTATCCACCCGGCGGCCCGGGCGACGGCGGCCGGCTCCCCCGGTGGTCCGGGCCGGCCGCCGTCGCCCGAGCGGTCAGGCGATCTCGCAGACCCACCAGCCGGTCTTCCGCACGACCGTGAAACGGAGGTCCTGGTCGGCGACCTTCTCGTCGGACGTGGTCATGGTCACCTTGGTGCTGACCGTGGCCCGGTCGCCGGTCTGGTTGTCCACCTTCGGGGTGGGCCAGGAGAACCGGGCGCTCTTGTGCTGCTCGACGTACCCGCGCACCTCCGCCACCTTCGCGGCGATCTTCTTGTCGTCCCGCGACGCGGAGCAGACGTGGCTGGCGGCCTTCTTCGCGTCCCGCTCGCGGTAGACGCTGATGAGGAAGGCGTCCACCGCCTCGGCCGGCTCCTTCGCGCCCTCGCCACTCTCGACGTTGCGCAGGGTGAGGAAGGCGGCGGCTCCACCGCCGCCGCACAGCAACAGCGCCAGGGCGGCCACGATCGAGACGATCAGCACGCCGCGCCGCTTCTTCGGCGCCGCCGGGGCAGCGACGGGGTACGGCGGGTAGCCCGGCGGGGGCGGCGGCATCGCGCCCGACGCGGGGCTTCCCGGGCCGCCGGGCGCGCCGAACTGGGGTGGTCCGCCGACCGGGGGTGGTCCGCCGAACTGGGCGGGGCCGCCGACCGGGGGTGGTCCGCCGAACTGAGGTGGTCCGCCGAATTGGGCGGGGCCGCCGAACTGGCCGGGTGTGGTGCCGGGCGGGACCTGGCCAGGCGGGAGGTAGCCGGGCGGGACCTGCTGGGGTGGGGCCTGGCCGGGTGAGGCATGGCCGGGCGGGCCGGGGGCGTGGTCGCCGGAGGGCGGGCCACTGGGCGGACCGCTGGGCGTGCCGGTGGCGCCGCCGTCGGGCGGTTGGGTCATGTCGATCCCCCGGGGTGCGGCCCGTCGTCGTCGCTCCGACGGGAGGGCTGGTCGAACGAAGGCGGACGGGCCGTGCGTGTCGTCCTCGGAAGGGTAGCGGTGAACGGCCCGGCGGGTGGGTCCCCGGGCCGGGTGGAGCGGTCCGTCGCTCATGGAGTGCCGATCCCCGCCATCCGGTACCGGACCCCCGATCTGTCGCATATGTGACTTGAGGTGCCGGGACATGCGCGTCCCGTTGTTCCTGTCGGGAATCGGTCCTACGTTCGTGCCGGCGCGGGGGACGGATCGGCAGATGTCCGAGCCACATGGTGAAACTTGATCAGGTGCGAGGCCCGGAGGCAGTACATGCGCGACACCGAGAACATCTCCCGAGCCCAGTTCCCGTCCTGCGGCAGCGCCCGGCGGGCCGGGACCGGCCCCGTGGGCGAGGAGGGACCGGTCACGGGCCTGCCGTTCAACGAACGGTCCTACCGGCGGCTCACCGACCCGGGGGAGATGTTGCGGACCCTGAGCCGCCCGGCCGAGCGCTCCCGGGAGGAGGAGGAGCCGGGGTACGTCATCCACCTGCCGATCCGGGTGGCAGACCTGGCGGCGGCGGCCGCGCTGGCCGGCAAGGTCGCGATCTCGCTGGGTTTCCTGCCTGAGCTGGACGCCGGCGAGACCACCGTCTCCACCGCCGACGACCAGAACAACCGGCACCGGGTCTTCTGCGACCTCCTGCTGCCCGATCGGTCCCGCTGCCCCCAGCGGTACGACCACGAGGGGCCCTGCGGCGAGCCGCCTGCTGCCCCGGAGCAGCGTCCCGCGCCGCCCGGCGGCGCCGGATCGTAGGCTGTGGGCGGAAACATCACCGCCTTATAGGGAGCCCTGCGCCGATGCAGAAGTGGGAATACGCGACCGTGCCGCTGCTGGTCCACGCGACCAAGCAGATCCTCGACAACTGGGGTGAGGACGGTTGGGAACTCGTGTCCGTGGTCCCCGGCCCCAACCCGGAGCAACTCGTCGCGTACCTCAAGCGCCCGAAGGCGTGAGCGACGTGAGCAACGGACCGCACGCCAAACTCGCCGAGCTCGGGCTGACCCTGCCCGAGGTGGTGCCCCCGGTGGCCAGCTACGTGCCGGCCGTCCAGTCCGGGCAGCACGTCTACGTCTCGGGGCAGCTCCCCGTGGCGGAGGGCAAGCTGCTGGCCACCGGGAAGGTGGGCGCCGGGGTCTCCGCCGAGCAGGCCAAGGACCTGGCGCAGCGGTGTGCCCTGAACGCCCTCGCCGCCGTCGACGCGCTGGTCGGCCTGGAGAACGTCGTCAAGATCGTCAAGGTGACCGGGTTCGTGGCGAGCGCCTCGGGCTTCACCGGCCAGCCGGGCGTGATCAACGGCGCGTCCGACCTGTTCGGCGCGGTCTTCGGCGAGGCCGGCCGGCACGCCCGCTCCGCAGTGGGTGTCGCCGAACTCCCCCTCGACGCCCCCGTCGAGGTCGAGCTGATCGTCGAGGTCGCCTGATCCCCCGCCGCTCCCCGCGATCATGCACTCAGGGCCCGGATCAAAGCCGTGAACGGGCACAAATCCCGGGCCGTAAGTGCAAGATCGCGGGGAGCGGCGGGCGGGGTCGTACGATCGCTGACATGACGGGGCACATCACGGCGGCCATGGGGGCGCTGGCGGGCGAGCTGCCCGGGTGGGTGACGCTGCTGCGCGCGCCGAACCCGGGGCCGATGACCCTCGACGGCACCAACACCTGGGTGCTGCGGTCCGGCCCCGGCGAACCGGCAGTGGTGATCGATCCCGGGCCGGCCGACGACGGGCACCTGACCGCGATCGCGGCGCACGGCCCGGTCGCCACCGTGCTGATCACCCACGGCCACCCCGACCACACCGAGGGCTCGCCCCGGCTGCGCGAGCTGCTCGGGGGCGCGCCCGTGCGGGCCGTCGACCCGGCGCACAGCCACGGCGGGCCGCCGCTCGACCCGGGCGGCGACCTCGACCAGGCGGGCCTGGTCATCCGGCCGCTCCCCGCGCCGGGCCACACCGCCGACTCGATCTGCTTCCTCGTGGAGCACGACGGCGAGCGGGTGGTGCTCACCGGCGACACCATCCTGGGCCGGGGCACCACCGTCGTCGCCCACCCGGACGGGCACCTCGGGGACTACCTGACCAGCCTGGAGCTGCTGTCGACGTACCGGGGGGTGCCGGCGCTGCCGGGGCACGGCCCGGCGCTGGCCGACTGCGGGGTCGCCGCCGAGTTCTACCTCGCCCACCGACGCGCCCGGCTCGACCAGGTCCGGCGGGCGGTCGCCGAGGGCGCCGTCACCGCGCCCGAGGTGGTGGCGCGGGTGTACGCCGACGTGGACCGCTCGCTGTGGTGGGCGGCCGAGTGGTCGGTCCGGGCCCAGCTGGAGTACCTGGGGGTCGCCCCGGACGGGGTGGAGCGGCCGTGACCTGCCCGGTCTGCGGCACGCTGGCCGTTCCGGGGGCGCGGTTCTGCCACAACTGCGGCGTCGCCCTGCCGGCCGCCGCCGCCCTGCCGACCGCCGAGCGGCGGGTGGTCACCGTGCTGTTCGGCGATCTGTCCGACTTCACCTCCTGGTCGGAGGACCTCGACCCGGAGCGGGTCGGCGCGGTCACCGACCGGGTGCTCGCCTCCCTCGCCGGGGCGGTGAAGACCTTCGGCGGGCACGTCGACAAGCTGACCGGCGACGGGATCATGGCGGTCTTCGGCGCCCCGGTAGCCCACGAGGACGACGCCGAACGGGCCGTCCGCGCCGCGCTGTCCATGCAGCGGGCGGTGCGCCGGGTGCTCGACGACGAGCGGGGCGGCGGTGCGCCGCTCGGCCTGCGGGTCGGGCTGAACACCGGCGACGTGATCGCCGGCATCCAGGCGGCGATCGAGTACACGGTCATCGGCGACACCGTGAACACCGCCGCACGGCTCGCCGACGCCGCCGCCGTCGGCGCGGTCTACGCGGGAGCCCGTACCTCCGCCGCGACCCGGCACGTGGCGTCCTGGCGGACGCTGCGCCCGCTGCGGCTCAAGGGCAAGCGTGAGCCGGTCGAGGCGTACGAGCTGCTCGGCCTGCTCGACGCGCCGGGCACCCGGTCCGGCCTCGGCGACGAGGCGCCGTTCGTCGGCCGGGAGACCGAGGTCGGCCGGGTGGCCGGCCGGCTCGCCGAGGTGATCGACCGCGGCGAGCCCCGGGTGCTGCTGATGACCGCCGAGGCGGGGATCGGCAAGTCCCGGTTCTCCGCCGAGGTGGAACGCCTCGCCGCCGGCTACGACGTCGGCACCGGCCGGTACGCCGCGCACACCGGCGCCCGGGTGCTCTCGGTGCGCTGCGCCGCGTTCGGCGAGCGCCGCCGGCTGGCGCCCCTGGCCGACCTGGTCCGGGCCGCCGTCGGCCTGCCCAACGACCCGGCCACCGCGCTGACCCGCCCGGCCGTGGAGGAGCGGCTGCGCCGGCTCGGCCACCGCCTCGGCCGGCTCGGCGACGACGTCGCCCCGGTCGCGGTCGACCAGCTCCTGGCCCTGCTCGGGTACGCCGACCTGCCCGCCGGGAGCCCGGCCGACCAGGGCGAGTGGGGCTCCGCCCAGCCGCCCGTCGACGCGGACGCCGTGCCGAACGCGGTGGCCGACCTGCTCAGCGCCCTGGCCGCCGAGGCGCCCCTGGTGGTGATCGTCGACGACCTGCACGACGCCACCGCCGAGACCATCCGGGCGCTCGGGCTGGCCCTGTCCCGGATCACCGGCCCGGTGCTGGTGCTGCTGCTCGGCCGCCCCGAGCTGGTGCGTACCGCCGGGGCGCTGACCCGGGTGGCGGACGCCGAGGTCCACGCGTTGCCCCCGCTGCGGGGCGCCGACGCGGCCCGGCTGCTCACCAGCTACCTCGGCGGCGGGAAGCTGCCGCAGCCCGACGCCGACCGGCTGCTCATCACGGCCCAGGGCAATCCGTTCTACCTCGCCGAGCTGGTCACCCTGCTGATGGAGCGGGGCGCGCTGACCGCCGTGGCCGACCGGTCCGCCCCCGCCAACGCGGGCTGGCGGCTCGCGCCCGGCTCGCTCGGCAGCCGGCTGCTCTCCCGGGACCTCGCCGCCGTGCTCGCCGCCCGGATCGACGCGCTGCCGCCGGACGCCCGGTCGGTGCTGCGGGACGCCGCCGTGGTCGGCGACACCGTGCCGGCGGGTGCCCTGGAGGCGCTGCGCGAGCAGCGCGCCGGGTGGGCCGGCCGGCCGGCCGCCGTGGTGGCCGTGGAGCTCGACCGGGCCGTCGAGGAACTGCTGCAACGCCGGATGCTGCACCGGACCCGCACCGGGTACGCCTTCGCCACGCCGCTGATGCGGGAGGCCGCGTACTCCGGGGTGAGCAAGGCCGAGCTGGCCGAGCGGCACGCCGCGCTGGCCCGCTGGGCGGTGCCCGGCGTGCCCGGCGGGCCAGCCGCCCCGGGCGGGTTCACCGACGCGGCCCGGGACGCGTTCGTCGCCGAGCACGTGGAGCGGGCCGCCGCGCTCGCCGACGCGGTGAAGCTGCGCCCGGACGCGCCGGCGCGCACCGTCGCCACGCTCGGGGTGACCGCGCTGGGCCGGGCCGCCCGCCGCTCGTTGCAGGCCGGGGAGCCGGCCGTGGCCGTCGAGTACGCCGAGCGCGCCGCCGAGCTGGCCCGGGACGGGTTGCCGGCGGCCGACCGGGTGGCGCACGCCCGCGCCCTGCTCCAGGTCGGCCGGGCGGCCGACGCGCTCGCCTACGCGGAGAAGATCGCCGCCAACGCCGGGGACGACGCCGGTGCCCGGACCAGCGCCCTGCTGCTCGCCGGGCAGGCCCACCAGACCCAGGGCGACCAGGCCCGGGCGGTCGCCTGTTGGCAGGAGGCGTTGCAGGTGGCCACGGCCGGCGAGCTGCCGGCCCTGCGCGCCTCGGCGATGCGCCGGCTCGGCATGGCCGACTTCGTGGCCGGCCGGCTGGGTCAGGCGAGCAGTCGGCTCGCGGCGTCGTACCAGGTCAGCCTGACCGCGCAGGACCGGCGGGGGCAGGCGTGGTCGTTGCAGAACCTGGCCTGGGTGACCACCACCCGGGGGGACTTCGCCGGGACCGACGCGGTGCTCGGCCGGGCGGCCCGGCTCTTCGCCGAGTTGAAGGACCCGTACGGGCGGGCCTGGCTGCGCGGCACCACCGCGTTCGCCCGGCTGCTCGCCGGCCGGCTGGGGGAGGCGTGCCGGCTCGCGCGGGTCTTCCTCCCGTTCGGCGAGCGGGTCGGTGAGGCGTGGGCGGTCGGCACGCTGCGCGCGGTCGAGGCGTTCGCCGGCGCGGAGCTGGGCGAGATCGCCGAGGCCGACCGGGCGGCCCGCCGGGCGTACCGGGACTTCGCCGAGGTCTCCGATGACTGGGGGCAGGGCTTCGCCCTGGTGGCGCGCGGGGTGGTCGCCCGGGGGCTGGGCGAGCCGGAGCACGCCGCTGACCTGCTCGGCGACGCGATGTCGTACGCCGAACGGACCTCGCACCCGCTGCTCACCGGGATGGCCGGCACGCTGCGCGGCTTCGTGGCGCTGGACATGGGCGACTGCGACACCGCCGAGCGCGCGGCGCGTGCGGTGCTGACCGCCGTCGAGCCGCACAACCCGCAGGCGCCCGCCCAGGTGGGCCCCCGGGTGCTGCTGGCCACCGCCCGGCTGGCCGCCGGTGACTCCGCCACCGCCGTGGGTCTGCTCGCCCCGGTGGCCACCGCCTCCACGAACGCGCCGTCGTTGCTGTTCTCCCGCCGTCAGACCATGGCCCGGTACGCCTCGGCGTTGCTCGCCCACGGCCAGCACGAGCAGGCCCTGGACTGGGCCCAACGGGCGGTCGCCGTCCCGGCGGAGGACGTGCGCAGCCAGGTGATCGCGGCGAGCGTGCTGGCCGAGGCGCTGGCCGCCTGCGGCCGGCCCGCCGAGGCGCTGGCCAGTGCCGAGGAGGCCGTCCGCCTGGCGTACGCGACGGAGCAGCGCAGCGAGCGGCTGGCGGCGAACGCGTTGCGGGTCCGCCTACGGGGGTGAGCGAGATGCCGGTCCGACGCGTTCGGCGCATCGCGGCGGGCCCCGTCGCGTCCCGCCGGACGGTCGGGGCGCGGGTCGGTTAGTCTGCCGGTTCCGCCGATGCGACGGCGGGTGGCACCGGTTACGGTGTCATTTCCGAGTGGCGGTCCGCTGTGGCGACCGTGCCGGTCCTGGGGGAGGACGCGATGAGGCTGCCACGCTCCAGCGCCGGCTGGACGATCGCGGTCTTCGGCGTCCTGGCGCTGCTGATGGGCGCGCTCGGGCTGCTCTGGCCGGAGGCCCAGCTGCGGATGCTCGGCTTCGAGGTGCCGCAGAGCCGGGCCGCCGGTGACTACACGGGCACCTTCCTGACCGCGTCGTCCATGGCGTCGTTCAACATGGGGGTCTACTACCTGCTGGCGACCGCCACCGAGTGGCGGCCCTTCTACCGGTTCACGGTCTTCTTCCGGCTGGTCACCTTCACCGTGTTCACCATCGCGGTGCTGGCCGACATCGCGCCGGGCCGGTTCTTCACGGTGGCGCTCTGGGAGGGGCTGGGCGCGGTCGCCACCGCCGTGGCCCTGCGCCGGGACGCCCGCCGGCCTGCCGCGATGCCACCGGCCACGAACGGCGACCGGTCGGGCGCGGTGGACGGTGTCGTCCCGCCCGCTGGCGCGAACCGCTGAGCGGCCGAGCCATTGGGTATTTTCGAACAGTGACCGACACCTCGCCTGGCGCCCTGCGGCTGCCCATCGTGCCCGGTCTGACCGATTTGGAGGCGTTTGCCCGGGGTGGCTATGCCACCGTGTACCGGGCCACCCAGATCTCCGTCGGGCGCGAGGTCGCGGTCAAGGTGGAGAACCGCACCCTGGACAACGACCGGGACCAGGCCCGGTTCCTGCGCGAGGCCCGGGCGGCCGGAAGGATGTCGTCGCACCCGCACGTGGTGGACCTGTTCGACGTCGGGGTCACCGTCGACCGGCACCCCTATCTGATCATGGAGCTGTGCGACGGGTCGTACGCCGAGCGGATGCGCACCTCGCCGCTGGGCCCGGCGGAGACCCGCGACCTCGGTGTGAAGATCGCCGACGCGCTGGCCCACTCGCACGCCAACGGGGTGCTGCACCGCGACGTCAAGCCGGCGAACATCCTGCACTCCCACTTCAACCCGGCGGTGCTGGCCGACTTCGGGCTCGCCGTGCTGGCCGAGGTGCGGGACGCGTCGGTCACCCTGGAGGTGCTCACCCCCGCGTACGCGCCGCCGGAGATGTTCAACCACAGCCCGCCGTCGCCCGCGGTCGACGTGTACGCCCTCTGCGCCACCCTCTACGCCGTGATGCACGGTCGCCCGCCCCGCTGGCAGTCCGAGCGCAATCCCAGCCTGGTCACCGTGCTGGAGTTGTTCCACCAGCCGATCCCCGGGCTGCCCGGGGCGCCGGAGGAACTGCTCGACGTGCTCCGGGCGGGCATGGCGAACGACCCGGGTGCCCGCCCGTCCGCAGTGGAGCTGCGCGGCCTGCTCGCCGCCCTGCCGCTGGACCCGGTCAGCGCGCCGGTCAGCGGGGCTCCCGTGTCCGGCGGCCCGTCCTCGGGCGGCCCGTCCGGCCCGACGACCGGCACCATCACCGTCACCGGCAGCCCGTCCACCTCGGGCGGCCTGTACGGCACCAGCCGGCCGGGCCCGCCCGCCCAGCGCCCCCCGGTCGAGGACGACCACCCCACCGTGTCGACGACGTCCGGCCGGCGTTGGCGGCGGCGCTGGTTCCTCGGCGGGGCCGGGGCGCTCGCGCTGGCCGCGTCGGCCGGCGGCGGAGCCTGGGTGGCCGGTGGCGCCCCGGCCGTCCTGAAGCCCACGCCGGTCGCCAGCGCGGTCGCCACGTCGGCGATCGGGCCGTGGGGCGCGCTGCCGGGCTGCGTGCCGGGTTCGCCGGGAACCGGCGGGCTGCCGACGGGCGCGCGGTGCGTCGCCGAGCTGGAGTGTTTCGGGCCGGTGCGTCTGGTGCGCGGCACCCGGGCCGAGGCCCCCCGGCTGCCCTGCGACGGCCGGCACACCTGGGAGACCTACGCGGCCGGCGAGCTGCCCGCCACCCTGGTCGGCGCGGGACACGCCCAGGTCAGCGCCGACCCGGCCGTGCGGCGGGTCTGCAACCCGATGACGTTCCGGCTGACCAGCGGCATCGCGTACACCAGTGGCTGGCACCTGGAGGTGCTGCCGCCGGAGGAAGCGGACACCGACAGGACGTACCGCTGCCTGGCCGGGCGCGGCGTCGACGGGCTCGACGAGCCGACCCTCACCGGTCGCTGACCCCGCCCGTGCGCCGACGGCGTTCCTGAACCGCCCGGAGCGCGCTCCGGCTGTCCAGGGCCTCCAGCGTGTCCGCGTCGACGCCGCCCAGGCCGGCGATGCCCGGCATCGGCCACTCCGCAGGCCCGTCGCCCGTGCGCTCGCGGGCCTCCTCGCGGGGCTGCCGCGCCTCGGTCACCAACACCCCGGCGACCATCACCAGCAGGACACAGAGCAGGGCGAGCACCACCGCCAGGATGCTGCGCGGACGCCACCAGGCCAGCGTCACCAGCAGGGCGAGCACCGCGACCGAGGCGGCGACCGCCCCGGCGAGCGCGTCGGGCCGAGGGAATCGGGTCACCCGTCAAGGATGGCGGAGCCGGCCGGCCTGTTCAACCGCCGTCCCGGGCCGCGGGCCTTTCCGGGTGGCTCGCCCGAACGGCCGGCTGCCCTTTCCGGGTGGCTCGCCTGAACGACCGGCTGCCCTTCTCGCCTGAACGGCCGGCTGCCCTTTCCGCAGTGGACTGCGGCGCAGCCGGACGCGAAGCGCGGCGGAGGGCGTCATCGACCAGGCGTCTCGTCCGATGTCTGACAGGCCTCGACTGGCGACACGATGCGTTCGAGCAGGCGGACGAGTTGCTCGCGTTCAGCCGCGGTGAGAGCCGCCGTCAGCTGGTCGTTGGCCTCGTCGCCGAGTTTCTGGGTGCGCCGCAGGAGCCGGGTGCCGGCCTCAGAGATGGATACGGCGTTCTTTCGCCGGTCGCTCTGGTCGGGAGCCCGAATGATCAGGCCGTCTTCGTGCAGGTCATTCAGGATCGCGACCATGTCCTTCGGGTCAACACGCAGGGACCGGCCAAGGTCGGCCTGTGAAACCGGCTCCCGCTCCGCCACGGCGCAGAGCACCGCGTGGTGCATCATCCGCATCCCCGCCTGCGCCAACGCCTCGGCCACGAGCCGGTGACCACGAGCTGCGGCGCGACCCAGCAGCCAACTGGGCAGGGTGCGGATACGTGCGGGAGCCTGCGAACCGTCTGTCACCCATCCATGCTACCTATCCGTTGGGGTCTCCCAATGATTTCCGATACTGTGGGGTACACCCAACAGTTTGGAGGGCCATGCGTCGAGTCCGCTACTACCAGCACGGCGGCCCGGAGGTGCTCCGCCTCGAATCGGCACCCACCCCTCAGCCGGGGCCTGGCGACCTCCTGGTGCGCACCGAGGCGATCGGCGTGACGCTGCCCGCGGTCCGCAAGGTCCGAGACGGCGGCGACAGCACGCCACTGCCCGGCGTTCTCGGCGGCGAGATCGCCGGTCGGGTGATCGCCGTCGGCTCGCAGGTGTCCGGCTTCGCAGTCGGTGATCGCGTCACCTCGTTGACCTTCACCGGCTCCTACGCCGACGAAGTGCTCGCCCCGGCCTTCATGGCAAGCCGGATCCCGGACGATGCCAGCGCGAAACAGGCGGTGGCGCTGGTACGCAGCGGGCACGTCGCGCTCGCCGCCCTGGCCATCGCCCGCGTGACACCCGCCGACTCGGTGCTCGTCACCGGAGCGGCCAGCGGGGTGGGCCACCTCGCGATCCAGCTCGCCAAGCACCAGGGAGCCGGACGGGTCGTGGCGGCCGTCAGTTCCCGGGCCAAGGCCGACTTCCTGTACGGCCTCGGCGCCGACCACGTCGTCACGTACGACAGCGACAACTGGGGGGACCCCGTCGACGTCGTTCTCGACGGCGTCGGAGGTGACCTTCTCCGCCCCGCCGTGGCAGCACTGCGCCCTGGTGGATGCCTCGTCTTCTTCAGCTCCGGCGGCGGCACCATACCCGCCTACGAACTGCTCGCCGGCTCCAAGACCATCACTGGGCTGGCCATGGCCCACTTCGCCCGGACCCACCGCGAACTCTACGACCAACACCATCAGCAGCTATGGCAACTCAGCCGAACGACTCAGCTACGTGCCGCCGTACACGCGGAGATATCCCTCGCCGATGCTGCGACAGCACACCGCATCATCGAGGCTCGCGCGAACCTCGGCAAGGTCGTCCTCATCCCCTGATTGATCCGGGATCCGTTACAACAGTCGGGGAAATGACCCTTTCCCGGGCCTTTTGTGGGCGGTATTCCTGGGCTCGGTTTCCTAGAGTGACGCAGGTCGAGGTTTCCTCGACGCGTCCTGTTCCCCACCGGAAGGCAACCGCATGCCACGGAGAACCCGGTCCCTGGCCGCAGCAGGAATCGCCGGCATCGTCCTCGCCGGAACGGCGCTCGCGCCCGCCTCGGCGGCACCGCAGACCACCGGCTGGGGTCGTCCGGCCACGTCGGACCGGACCGACCCGGTCGAGGCCCGGCGGGTCGACCGCGTCCCCACCCCGAAGCTCGACTGGTACGCCTGCTACGGCTACGCCGAGTGCGCCACCGTCGACCTCCCGCGCGACTACGACGCCCCGACGGGTGCCACCACGGAGGTGGCGGTGTTGCGGGTCAAGGCCCGCGACCAGCAGCGTCGGATCGGCAGCCTCTTCGTCAACCCGGGTGGCCCCGGCGGCTCCGGGACGGACATCGCGCTCGCCGCGCCGTACTTCCTCGGCGACGACCTGCTGGACCGGTTCGACATCGTCGGCGTCGACCCGCGCGGCGTCGCGGCCAGCCAGAACGTCCGGTGCTTCCCGTCGGTCAAGGAGCAGACCAAGGCGTACGCGGGGCTGAACGTGGCCTTCCCGTGGACGAAGGCCGAGGAGAAGGCGTACGTGGCCGCGTCGAAGGCGGTCGGCAAGGGCTGTTCCACCACCGGCAGGCCGCTGACCGGCGCGATGTCCACGGCCGAGGTTGCCCGGGACATGGACGTGCTGCGGCGGGCGGTCGGCGACCCGAAGCTGACCTACCTCGGCTTCAGCTACGGCACCGCGCTGGGCCAGTACTACGCCAACATGTTCCCCGACCGGGTCCGCGCCCTGGTCGTCGACGGCGTGCTCAACCCGAACGCCTGGGTCGGCCAGGGCAAGGCGCGCAACCAGCTCCAGGAGACCCGGCTGCGCAGCGCCGACGGCGCGTACGCGGCGCTGCGCGAGATCCTGGTGCGCTGCGACAAGGCCGGGGCGGCGGCCTGCCCGCTCGCGGCCGGCGACCCGGTCGCCTCGTTCGAGCTGGTGGCGAAGCGGCTGCGCAAGAAGCCCGTGGTCATCGACGACCCGGACACCGGGGAGACGTACACCGTCAGCTACGCCGACTTCGTCGGGGCCGCGCTGAACGCCCTCTACAGCCCGTCCGGCTACGCGGACATCGTTGCGATCACCGCCGAACTGCTGGTGCTCACCGACCCGGCCGCCGCCACGGCCGCCCGCCGCGCCGAGGCCCGGACGGCGATCGCCCGGCGGGCCGCCACCGCCGGCCAGCAGGTGCGCAGGGGGTACGACTTCCCGTACGACAACACCCTGGAGACCTTCCTCGGGGTGGACTGCACCGACGCGTACCACCCGAAGGACGCCGGCACCTGGCCGGCGCTGGCCGCCAAGGAGGACGAGCGGGCCCCGTACTTCGGCCGGCTCTGGGCCTGGCTCACCGCGTCGTGCGCCCGCAACACCTGGACGGTCCGTGACGAGGACGCCTACACCGGCCCGTTCACCAGGCGGACCAGCGCCCCGGTGCTGGTGGTCGGCAACTACTGGGACCCGGCGACCAACTACCAGGGCGCGGTCGGCTCGGCGGCGCTGCTGCCGAACAGCCGCCTGCTCAGCAGCGACAGTTGGGGGCACACCGCGTACGGCACCTCGGCGTGCGCGACCGGCGCGATCGACGCGTACCTGATCAGGGGGATCCTGCCGGCCAAGGGCAAGGTCTGCGTCGGTGACATCCAGCCGTTCGCGGAGCAACCCGGGGCGGCGGCGGCCGAGCGGGCCCCGGCGGCCAAGAGCGCCCTGGCCAACCGGGGCGCCCCGGCCCGGGGCGAGCCGAAGCGGCTGCCGCCGGTGGTGGCCCCGCTGCCCGGGATCGGTTCGCTGACCGTCCGTTGAGGACAACCCGGGGGTACGGCGGCGATCGGGCGTCTGTCGTACCCCCGGGCCTGGCCGCGCGGGTGACCACGCGGATGGGCATGAGCAGCTACTCTCGGTGTCCCACAGGTGCACCCGTCAGCGAGGTCGCCGATGAAAATGTTCCTCACCCGGTCCCGGGTCCGCTCGGTCGCCACCACCCTGGCGGTCGCGCTGACCCTGACCCTTGCCGCTGCCGCCGGTTGCGACAGCCGGCAGGAGCCGCAGATCCCGTCCGTGAAGGAGACGCTGAGCAAGACGCACATCTACGGCCAGCCGACGCTGAAGATCGGCGTCTCCACCACCGGCCCGCTGATGAGCGAGCTGCACGGCGGCACCTACAGCGGGTTCGACGTCGAGATCGCCCGGTACATCGCCGCCCAGCTCGGCTACGAGGGCGACAAGCGGATCGAGTGGGTGCCGGTGGCCACGGAGGACCGCATTCCCGCCCTCCAGGGTGGGGCGGTCGACCTGGTGGTCTCCACCTTCTCGATGACCGAGGAGCGCGAGAAGCTGGTCAGCTTCGCCGGGCCGTACCTGGTGACGACCCAGGAGGCGATGGTCCCGACCCGGCTGAAGGACAGCATCCACACCATCGAGGACCTGCGCGACCCCCGCTACAAGGTCTGCACCAGCGGCGGCTCGACCACCGAGGCCGAGCTGGGAAGGCACCAGATCAGGGTGTTCGTGGTCAAGGAGGTCGGCGACTGCGTCGACGGAATCCTTGAGGGACGCTACGACGCGGTCAGCTCGGACGAGACCATCCTCGCCGGCTTCCTCTCCAAGCACCCGAAAGACTTCACGATCATCGACATGCCCTTCGGCACCAGCGAGCAGATCGGCGTCGGGGTGCCGATCAGCGACCCGGCGCTGCGCGACCTCGTCGCGTTCTTCCTCGACAAGAGCTACCAGCAGGGGCGTAAAGGGCTGAGCAGCCCCTGGCTCACCGCGTACCACCAGACCCTCGGGCCGTGGCTGAGGGCGCCCAAGGTCCAGCCCCCGCCGCTGAAGGTGCCGGAGTTGGTGGACTTCGACGACAAGGCGCCCCGGTAGTGACCGCCCCGCCCGTCACCGACGTGGACGCCGGAACGCCGACGCCCCGGCCCGGCGAGGCGCGGCAACTGGACGAGCGCCGGGCCCGGGCCAGCCAGTCGTTCTGGACGGCAGTGGTGGCCGTGCCCGCCGTGTTCTCGGTGCTCCGGCTCGGTGTGGAGGCCGGCGGGGAGCTCCAGACCACCCTCCTGCTGGTCGCCAACGTCGGGCCGGTCAACCTGCTCGCCGGCTTCCTCACCACGGCTGCCCGGCTGCTCTCCACCGGTCTGGTCGCGGTGTTCGCCCTCGGCGCGGTCCTCGGGGTCAGCGTGGACCGGCTGCCCGGGTACCGCCGCCCGCTCTTCGCCCGCTGGGCGGACATCACCCCGGCCTGGTTCGTGGTGGCCAGCTTCCTGCTCGCCCTGATCACCTGGCCGCTGCTCTACCTGCCGCTGCTGCTGCCCGCGTTCGCCGCCGCGTTCCAGCTCCGCCCGGAGCTGCTGCACGACCTGCGCGCAGCCCGGGTGCTGATCGTCGCGGCCCTGTTCGGCGGGTACCTTTTCCTGCTGACGCCGACCCTGATCGACGCCTGGCAGCAGCGGGAACAACTGGTCATGGCGCTGCTCGTCGTCCCGCCGGTGCTCGCGCTCGGCATCGCCGGGCCGTTGCCCGGGGCGGTGATCCGGCCGCTGGCCTCGGCCACCGAGGCCGCCGTGCTGGCCATGCTGGTGTGGGCGGCGCTGCCGGTGATCAGCACGCCGGTGCTGCCGCTGACCGTCAGCACCGTGCAGACCGAGTCCGGCGCGATGGAGGACGTGCGCGGCCACGTGGTCGTCGTCGACGACGTGAACATGGTGCTGCTCCAGGAACAGGGCGGCGTGCGGTACGTGCCGATCGACCAGGTGAAGGCGCAGGTGCTCTGCCCGAGCGAGGAGGAACTGCCCCGGCACCGGCTGCGGGTGCACGACTTCCACGTGGAGGACTCGCTGCTGGAGGGGCTTGGACGCCGGGTCCGCCCGCTGCACCGTATCGACGCCGCCTGCCGCGCGACGGGCTGACTTGTCCTTCGGTCAGCGCTCGGGGACGGCGTCCGGCAGCACGCCCTCCGTGAGCAGGTTCTCCCCGATGAGGCAGGCGTGCTCGGCGGCCTCGGCCAGTTCGGCGGCGATCTCCGGACTGGCCGAGGCGACCGCTGCGGACAGCAGCACGTCGACCGGTGTCGGGCCGGCCAGCCAGCGTCGCATCGACTCCTCCGCGTCGCCGTGCAGGGAGCCGCCGTACGACCAGTGGTGGATGACGTCGGCCAGGTGTCGGGCGGGGGCCTCGCCCGGGACGCCCGCGAACCCGGCCAGGTACGGCCCGACGTCGACCCCCAGCTCAGCGACCGCCTCCAACAGGTCCAGCGCGGGCGTGACGGACGGGTACCCGTCAAGGTTCCGGTGCCACCAGACGCGGATGAAGTGCTCGACCGCGTCCCGCTCGGCGGCCGGCCAGGTCTGCCACCGGCTGCTGATCCGGCGGGTCACGCTGTCCGGCCAGGGGCCGTCCTCCATCTCGCCGGTCGCGTACGCCTCCAGCAGCCGGGGCAGCAGGTGCGGGAACTCCGTCCCGTCTCCCCAGGTACCCGGGTGAATCAGGTAGGTGTCGAGTTGGTCCGGGGCCAGCTCTCGCAGCGGCGTACGCGCGAACAGCGCCACCTCGGCCGGGTCCACGCAGTGCTCGCAGGCGGCCATGTCGGCCGGCAACGAATGGTGGGCGAAGGCGCCATACAACCGCTCCACTGCCCGCCCGAACTCGACATCCTCCCGCACGGCCCCAGTATCCCGGCCCGGTCAACGCGAATCTTGGAACGAAATGGCCCCTCCAGGGGCCGCTTCCTTCCAAGATCTCGATCGTCCCGACCTTGACGGCCGTCGTCGGTGCTGGGTGACTCACGGTGGGCGTGGCAGGATCGCGTAGGTGACCAGCAGATCCACCGCCGTGCAGCACCTGCTCGACCTCGCGCGGCTGCGCCGCGTCCGCGACCGGATCGACCGGGAGTACGCGCAGCCGCTGGACGTCGAGGCGCTCGCCCGAGGAGCGCACATCTCGGCCGGGCACCTCAGCCGCGAGTTCCGGATCGCCTACGGTGAGTCGCCGTACAGCTATCTGATGACGCGGCGGATCGAGCGCGCGATGGCGCTGCTGCGCCGCGGCGACCTCAGCGTCACCGAGGTCTGCTTCGCGGTCGGCTGCGCGTCGCTGGGCACCTTCAGCACCCGCTTCACCGAGTTGGTCGGCGTGCCGCCCAGCGTCTACCGCCGCCAGGCGGCAGCCGCGACGGCGGGGATGCCGTCGTGCGTGGCGAAACAGGTGACCAGACCGATCAGGAATCGAGAAGCGCAGGTCACAGCGCCGCAACTAGCGTGAGTGCCATGGACATCACCATTCACACGAGCTTCCTGCCGCACGTCGACCCGGACGCCTCCCTGGCCTTCTACCGCGACGTCCTCGGCTTCGAGGTCCGCAACGACGTCGGAAGCGGCAAGATGCGCTGGATCACGGTCGGCCCGGTCGGCCAGCCCGGCACGTCGATCCTCCTGGCGCCGCCGGCCACCGACCCCGGCGTCACCGACGACGAGCGCCGCATCATCGCCGAGATGATGGCCAAGGGCACGTACGGCTGGATCATGCTGGCCACCCCCGACCTCGACGGCACCTTCGAGAGGCTGCAGGCCGGCGACGCCGAGGTCGTCCAGGAGCCGACCGAGCAGCCGTACGGGACCCGCGACTGCGCCTTCCGCGATCCGGCGGGCAACCTGATCCGGATCCAGGAGACGCGCTAGCCGTACGGCGATCGCGCAGTCCCGACCTGCGTGGACGGCACGGTGAAGGAGCCCGCACCAGACGTCGGTGGCCGCCGGCCTGGCGGCCACCGAGGTTCCGCTCGGGCTCCTTCGGCGGCTCCGGTCAGCCGTTCTTGCTGACCGGAGCGCTACCCACCACGTACCTGGTGCCGACCTCGACGCTGTTGGGGATCTCGCGGCTGGTCTGCGAGTCGCAGTTGACGATGTTCCAGTGCAGGTGGGGGCCGGTCACGTTGCCGGTCGCCCCGGATGTTCCGATCCGCTGCCCCTGCGCCACGCGGTCACCGGTGTTGATGATGGTGGCGCTCAGGTGTGCGTACTGTGAGCATCGGTTGTTGCCGTGGTCGACGAGTGCCATGATCCCGCCGCCGCCCGCCCAGCCCTCGAAGCGGATGGTGCCCGCCGCGGACGCGAGGATCGGCACGCCGACGGGCATGCCGAAGTCGATGGCGTGCCGGTTGTAGGCATCGTTGTGGGAGAAGCTGCTGCCCGCCGCCTGGGTGATCGTGTAGGCACGTCCGGCGGGGAACGGCAGCTTGAACTGGGCGGAGCTCCCGCAGAGCGGGACGACGGGACCGTTCGATCCGGTCTCCAGGAATGCGTCGGTGACCCACCCGCCGCCCGAGAGCCGGTCCCAGATGTTGGTGACACCGCCGATGCCCTCGACGGCATCCCCTCGGATGTAGCAGGTGATGGTGACGACGGTGCCGTTGGCGAGGCTGCCGGTCACCGCCCCGCTCAACGCCGGGGCGTTACGGATGTTCAGCGGGAGCCCACTGGGCACAGCCACCCTGACCTGGGCGGCGGCATGTGCCGGTACGGGGGACAGGGCTATGGCCAGGCAGGAAACCATGGCAGTGACCAGGATCTGCGTTAAGCGGCGCAGGGGACTCACCTCCGACGAGCCCACCTAGGCAGGCGATCGACGATCTTCGACCTGGGTGATGGTATAGATCGATAAAGGTCGAGTCGAGGGGGCGAAGGTCGCTCCGGCCTGGGGAATCGTCAGCCCTCCAAACAGGTCGGTGAATCGATCTCCTTAGTGGAGTGGCACCGTTATGGCCGACGACTACGGTGGGCTCCTGCCCAGCGTCGGAAGGTGAGGAGGCGATCGCGTGCCAGAGCTGCCTGAGCTGCCCTTCGGCCTGCAGTACGCGGCGGTCGGGCTCTTCCTGCTCACCGTGGTCGCCGGAGTGGCGCAGCAGTTCTTCTCGGACTGGTTCCAGGGGGCACTGACCCGGGTGTGGCGGCGGATGTCCGGTCGGCGTCGTGGCATCCGAAAGGACGACTGGCGTCGCTATCGGGCCTGGGCGCTGCGCACGTACAGCAGCGTGGAGCTGGGTTTCCTGCAGAACGTGTCGGTCGCCCTGGGCGAGGTCTACGTGCCGCTGCAGTACGAGCAGGACGGCCGGCGGGTCGACGTCCAGCGAGACCTGCGCACCGAGCTCCGTACGGTCGTCCTCGGTGCGGCCGGTGCGGGAAAGTCGATGTTGCTGCGGCACTCGATGCTCCGCTGGGCCGCAGGAACGGAGGAGTCCGACCGGGTCCCGGTGCTGGTCGAGCTGACGCGGTACAACCGGCAGGAGCAGTCCATCCGACAGCTCGTCGTGGACGCGCTCAACCGCCCCGACGACGAGCCTCCCGGCCGGGGCCGCCAGAGACGCAAGCCCGCTCCGCCGCTGGTGCCCGATGCGGAAGAGGTCACGCTGCTCGCCCTCGCCCACGGTCAGTTCTGCGTCTTCCTCGACGGGCTCGACGAGGTGGTCACCGACCGGCGGGCCGACATCGTCGGAGACATCAAGGAGTTCGCCGAGCGCTACCCGACCTGCCAGATCGTCGTCACCTGTCGAGACGCCGTGTACGACGGCGACCTGCGGCCGACGTTCGACCGGGAGATCCGGGTGGCGGGGTTCGACGACGCGGGCATTCGGCATTTCCTGCGACTGTGGTTCACCCGGCATCGCAGGCTTTCCGGAACCGAGGCGCCGACCGACCCCCGGCAGGCGGTGGAGCAGCTGATGGCGGACCTGCGCGGCAGCCCCACCGTCATGCGGCTCGCCCGCAGCCCGCTGATGCTGACCATGATCGCCACCCTGTACGAGGCCGATCCCGGCTCCGGACCGATGATGCCCAACTCCCGGGCCGAGTTCTACGAGCAGGCGGTCGACCACCTGCTCCGGCGCGACCGCGACCTCGGCCGCCACCGCAGCCTCGCCCGCTACAAGGCCGGCCACAAGCTGATGGCGCTGCGCGCCGTCGCGCTGGCTGCCCAGGGGGCGACCTCCGAACAGGCGGACCAGCGGGTGATCTCCGAGGAGGAGATCTACGCGGCGCTCAGCCGCGTCCTACCCCGGTTCCGGCTGGACGGCAAGGATCTGCCGCACCTGGTCGACGAGATCATCGAGCGCAGCGGACTGCTGCTGCGCACCGACGACAACAATCTGCTCTACGAGTTCGCCCACCTCACCCTGCAGGAGTACCTGGCGGCGGTGGAACTGGCCGACGACCCGGAGCGACTGCTCACCCTCTACTCGGAGAACCCGAAGCGCTGGCGGGAGACCGTCAAGCTGTGGTGCGCCGGTGCCAACCGGGACGCCTCCGGCCTGGTCAGGCGGTTTCTCGGCGGGAACGAGCGGGATCAGCTCCTCGCCCTGGAGTGCGTGGCCGAGGCCCGGCAGATCGACGACCGCCTGGCCGGCTACATCGTGGACGGCTTCCTGCTGCACCTCGGCGAGTCCCGCACCGACAAGCATCTCGTGCTGGCCGCCCTGGGCGCGGTGGCGGGCACTGCCGGGCCCCTCGGTCAGCGCCTGTTCGACCAGCTCCGGGTGGCCGCGGCGGCTGGCGGGCCGACCGGCGAGGACGCGGCGGTTGCCCTGGCCGAGTCACGCCGCCGGGAGGCGATCGAGGCACTGAGCGAACTCGCGGAGGACTCGCCCGCGGCCCGGGCGGCCCTTCGGTCCACCGGCGAACTCGCCATCCCGGTCCTGTTGGATCGGGCACAGGCAGGCTCGCTGGTCGCCGTGGACGACCTGGCGGCGATCGGGACTCCGGCCGCCGCCGTGGCGATCGCCGAGCAGTTGTGGGGCGCCGAGCCGGTCGCCGCGCGGGCCGCGTGGCGGTTGGCGGCGCTGATCGGTGCCCCGGACGTCGAGAACGAACTGCGCCACTTCAACCCCGGCCCGTTCGTGCGCGACGGGGATCGGCAGTGGTACGACTGGCTGTGGGCGCCCTTCACCGTTGGCGCCACGGATCCGATGGCCCGGACGATGGGACGGGTGGGCTGGCTGATCGACCGGTCGACGGCGGCGGACGTGCCCCCGGACGTCGAGGGAGTGGACGTCCGGTTGGCACTGGGCATCGGTGCCAAGCCGAGCCCCTTCAAGGCCGGGAAGGTGCCTGCGGAGGTGAGCGAGGATCTGGTCGCCGCCGCCCGCCGGCTCGGGTTCCGACGGCGCATCGCCGCAGTGGACCTCACCCCAGCCGACGTGGAGCAACTGCTCGACCTGATCCACGGATCGGAACCGGAGCTGGCTCGTCGGCTCGCCCTGACGGTGCTCGACCTGCGCGCGAGTGACTCGCGCAACGCGCTGCTGAGGCAGCTTCCGGGGCCCGTACTGGTCGGCCTCGCCGCCCGACTCTGGCTCTCGACGAGCCTCGGTGCCGAGGCCCGCGACTGGCGGACGTTGCACGATCGGCCCGAGGCCCCGACCGTGCTCACGGTGTGCCGCAAGACCGCAGTCACCATCGGAGTGCTGCTCGGCGTCGCCGTCGTCGGCATCGGGGTGGTCCGCTCGGTGGCCACGCTGACCGGATCGTGGGTGTGGGGACCGCTCTGGCTCGCCCTGGTGGTCGTGCTGTCCTTGGGGGCCTTCATACTCGGCCTCGTCGCCATGTTCGCGTACAGCAGCGCTGATGACCCTCCCGTCCTCGGCATCCTCGGCGTCCTCGGTGCGTTAGCGTTCCTCGCGACGAGCCCGTTCATCGGCGTACCCACCCTCGCCGGATGGATCGGGGCCTTCTCCACCGCGTTCTCGCTCAGCGCGGTGGCCATCGCGATCGCGGTCCTGACCACCTGGACCAGCCGGCGGGAACGGGCGCTGCGCAACCCCTATCGGGCGTTGCTCCAGCGGCACGATGCCGCTGCGAAGGGCCTGCTCGACTCCCCGGCCGGCTGAGACGGTTGGCTGACGGAGGCGGCCGATGCCGGCAGGCGGGCCGACGTGTCATTCAGGTTCCCATGGTGCCTCAAGAGATGAACCGCAGGCTCAACGACCCCGAGTTCGTCAAGGTGATGGAGTACGTCCAAGGTGCCGAGTTCTTCCTCAACCGCTGAGGCCTTCAGGCAGCCGGAGCAGACCGGTCAGGAATCAAGAAGCGTGGGCCGTCGTGCCGCGCCTAGCGTTATGGCCATGGACGTCACCATTCACACGAGCTTCCTTCCGCACGACGACCCCCGAGGCGTCCCTGGTCTTCTACCGTGATGTCCTCGGTTTCGAGGTACGCAGCGACGTGGGCAGCGGCAAGATGCGGTGGATCACGGTCGGGCCGGTGGGTCAGCCGGACACGCGCATCCTCCTGGCGCCACCGCTGGCCGACCCGGGTGTCACCGACGAGGAGCGTCGGGTGATCCGGGAGATGATGGCGAAGGGCACGTACGGCTGGATCATCTTGGCGACCCCCGACCTCGATGGTGTCTTCGAGAAGGTGCAGGCCGGTGACGTCGAGGTCGTCCAGGAGCCGGTCGAGCAGCCGTACGGGATTCGTGACTGCGCCTTCCGCGACCCGGCGGGCAACATGGTCCGCATCCAGGAAGTGCGCTAGCCCGACCGCGACCGCGAGCCGCACCGGCGGCACCGTGCAGCGCCGGTGTGGGGGCGGACGCCTCACCCGGCGAGACACACCGGTTGAAGACTGTAGGTAGTGGTGGCCCGTGAGGCCCGAGTCACTACCTTCCGTGACAGCTGGCCGCGCCCTCCGGTACCCCCTCGCCCGCTTTGCTCTGCTGCCTTCCCGGCAACACCAGCTTTGAGCAGGAGAATCTCCGAATCAACCCGGGGTGACGTCTGTGCGCTGATTTTCACATCGAGTGACTGTTGCCTCCGCCGCAGCAGAGCAAAGGGTCGAGGAGGGGGTGGGTCGGGCCCGACTCCGGTAACCCTTGGTGACTGTCTGCGGGATTGTTGGGCTCGCCAGCACCCGCGGCAACGTCTGCCAAGTTCTGAGCCTGTCTGTATGCAAAGGAGATTTCGTTGCGCTGGAACAAGTGGATTCGACAGCTCCACCGGTGGGTGTCCATCGCCTTCACGGTGACCGTGATCCTCGGCTTCGTCGCGGCGAGCGGGGCGCTGCCCGAATGGGTGTTCTACCTGCCGCTGCTTCCGCTCGCCCTGCTGCTCGTCACGGGCCTGTACATGTTCGTGCTGCCGTACGCCGCCAAGCGGCGCGGCGGGCGAGGCGCGGTGTCGAGGCCAGCCGCGTCGTGACGTCCCGGCCGTCGACGTCGAGTGGCGGCTCGGGATGTCCCGCCCGTGCGTGCTCCTGAGGCAGAACGGGGACCGGTCGGTTCACGGCTGGGCCGGCCGGTCAGTGGCAGAGCACCGCCACGTTGACGAAGAGGCCGCACGAGGCGATCGCCGTCAACGTGATCGCGCCGGCCGCCCGGAGTGCGAAGTCGGCGCGACCACGTCCGCGCCGGGTGATCGACAACGTCTGTTCCAGGACGACCAGGAGCACCCAGCCGAACAGCAGGGCCGTCAGGTAGAAGTCCCAGGCGGGGTTCGCGAACGTGCTCGCGTTGCCGTTTCCGCCGTAGTTGGGGCAGTCCTCGTACCGGGTGATCGGCTGGAGGACCGCCAGCAACGCGAGGAAGAAGGCGCCGCCGAGGAGACAGACCCGGAAACCGCTGAGACGGGAGGGCCGCCGGCGGTCTTCGATCATCATCAGCTCAGCCTAGTGACGTGCCGGTTCGCGAAGTCATGACCCATCATGGGCCTCGGCGCGGCAAGCACCCCGCCGCCATCGTGTCCAAGGGCCGGGCGAAGGCCGCAGCTATGACCCTCACCGCCAATACGCGGCTGAACGGCCGGTTCGCGTTGGACGTCAGGTCCTCAACCACCCCTGCTCTCAGCCTCCACTCTCCCTCGCGGACGGTGGTGGCCGGCGGTAGAGGTTGAGTGCAGCGCCGTGATCGGGCTGAAGGGTCTGCTGTGTAGGGCTCGCCTGATCGATCTACCTGTGTCATCATCTCCGATGAATCGGTGATGATCAGTTCGTTGGGGGAGACGCATGCGGTTGATGAGGCTCTGTGTCGCCGTGCTCGGCGCGTTCGTCCTCGCCCTCACCTCGGCGGCCCCGGCCTCGGCGGCCACCACAGCAACACAGGACCTCTGGGTCTGGAACGTCGCGGGCTGGACCATGCACCGGGCCTCGACCACCGACGGCCTCATCCCGGCCCTGACCGGCTCGATCCGCGCCCGGGGCGCCGACTTCGTCGGCCTCAACGAGCTCTGCTACCAGCAGTACCAGGCGATCGTCGCCGACCTGAGGGCCTCCGGCTGGCCGCAGGACTCCACCAACTTCGCCCGCTTCGAGTCGTCCCGCGACACGGTCTGCAACGGGCAGGCGTTCGGCAACGCCATCTTCAGCAAGGCGCCACTCGGTGCGGCGAACCGCTACACGTTGCCGTCGGACGGCAGTGCCGAGCGGCGGACCCTGCTCTGCGCCCCGCTGTCCGCCCGGCCGCACCTGCGGTTCTGCGCCACGCACATCACGCCGTCGAACACGGTCATCAACGGCACGGCGATCAACGTCCAGCAGTTGAACTCGGTGCGCAGCCGGCTGGAGGCCTTCGCGGCGAACGGTGACACGGTGCTCATCGCCGGCGACTTCAACGCACAGCCCCACTACGGCCGGCTGAACAACTGGTACGCGCCGAGTCTCAACGTGGCCAACAACGCCAGCAACACCGGCTTCTACCGGGAGCTGGACGACCTGGACTCCCGCTGCGTCGGCTATGGCGAGACCACCGTCGGGGCCGGCAACACCGGCGGGCCGTGCGGCCTCGGCAACAAGATCGACTTGATCTTCGTACGGGAGAACAAGCTCGTCGGCAGTTACACCGCCGACTCGCTGGCCATTCCGACCACCTGCACGATCGGCGCCTGCTCGGATCACCGCGTGGTGACTGGCACGGTGACGGTCAGCATCAACTGAGCATGGCCGTGTCCTGCTGATCCGGGCACACTAGGTTCGCGCAACGGATCTGCGCGGTCCCGGGCGGTGTGCCGGGAGTGGCTGCGTTTGGACGATCAAGCCCGCCGGCTGTACGAAGATCGATCGTTGCGTCACCGCGTCGCCCTTGGCGTTGAGCTGGTAGCCGTCGAGCCAGATCCAGTGGTCGTAGGTGATCCAGTCCTTGTGCACGCGGATCAGCCGGAAGAAGATCGGCTGAACGAACTGCGGGCTCGCCGCCCGGGTCACGTGAGCCGCCGCGGTCGGCGATCGCCCGGGACCAGTCGATCTGCCCGGCCGCACCGAGGACGTCGAGCACGGCCCGGTGCAGAGCGGTCATCACCTCCGCCGCGACCCATCGGGCGAACCGGCGGTGCGTGGTGCGCCAGTGCACCGGGAACGAACCGGGCAGCTTGCGCCGGGAGCAGCCGGACTCCAACACGTACAGAATCGCCGCGAGCGTCGCCCGATCATCGCTACGGGACCGCCTACCACCTTGACGCCTTTCCGGGTGCGGGGGCAGCAACGGATGCGCGAGGTGCCACAACGCGTCCGGGCAGTACTTCTCCACAATCCACACCCAGTCAACGAACGACCTTGCACTTCAACAACCCCAACTGACACACGGTCTAAGGCGGGATAGCGAGGAGGATAATGGCGTAGGTTCAGAGGGCGGAGACGATGGGGCCGCGGTGCAGCCAGTCGATGAGGTCGGGCTCGGCCAGCTTCGCGACCCGATCCTCGTATCGTCGCAGGTCATCTTCGTCGAGCAGGTCCCGCCACTGGCCGCTGACACCCTGGTTGAAGAACCGCTTTGGATCGCTCCACATCGCCGCGACCGGGGTCAGAGCCTCCGCCCGGCCGCGCATCGAGTCGAATGTTGCTGCCCGCACCAGATCCGGCCAGCGCGACTCCGGCACCTCGATTCCGAGGCGCCCGGCGAGGAACCTCATCTGGCCTTCAAGATCTGACTTCAGATCGTCGTAGTGCAGCAGCAGCACGTTGGGCCGCTCCCGCTCGGCCCAGAACCCCGACAGGTGGTGCAGCATCGACGGCAGGCCCACCTGCACATTGGTGTCCTCCAGCCAGGCCCAGAACCGGTTGTACGCGGACTCCGCAGGCGCCGGAGCCGTACCGGCGGGCTCCTGCGCCGGGTTACCGCCGGCCGCCAGCATCGCGTCGAAGGCCTCCTGGGCGACGTTCTGGGAATGGGCGTCCCAGGAGATCGCGACGTCCCGCGGATCCCGACCGACGGCGACGTAGGTCACCCCATCATGGATGGGCAGCCCGTCGAAGGGCGTATGAGTCTTGATGAAACGGCGATGCCGCTGCGCCTCGTAGAACGCGAAGATGTCGTCCCGGCTGCGAGTCAACATGTCGAGCCAGTAGGTGACGTCGTCCAGCCGTGCCGGCAGCTCCGGTGTCTGGAAGATCAGCAAGGCGCAGATCGTCTGGGTCCACGTCGTCCCGCACTTTGCGGGGGTCGAAACCACGATGTCACCTTCGCGGAGCGGAAAACCCTCCCACCGTCCGCTGTCCATGAGCTCGTTTTGGTACCGAACCGTCGGTTGGCGCAACGGTCCTCCCCGCTTTCCGTTGGTCCATCCATAGTCGACTTAACCTATCGAACCGGGCGACCGTCGACCAGCCTGCGGGCCGATTCGAAGATCCCGGCACTCTCGTACGCCTTCGTCGCGCTCTCTGGTGCGATCGGGCTGCAGTAGCAACACCGGCTTCTACCGGGAGCTGGACGACCTGGACTCCCGCTGCGTCGGCTATGGCGAGACCACCGTCGGGGCCGGCAACACCGGCGGGCCGTGCGGCCTCGGCAACAAGATCGACTTGATCTTCGTACGGGAGAACAAGCTCGCGGGCAGCTACACCGCCGACTCGCTGGCCATTCCGACCACCTGCACGATCGGCGCCTGCTCGGATCACCGCGTGGTGGTTGGCACGGTGACGGTCAGCATCAACTGAGCACGGCCGTGTCCTGCTGACCCGGGCACACTAGGCTCGCGCAACGGATCTGCGCGGTCCCGGGCGGTGTGCCGGGAGTGGCTGCGTTTGGACGATCAACCCCGCCGGCTGTACGAAGATCAACCGTTGCGCCACCGCGTCGCCCTTGGCGTTGAGCTGGTAGCCGTCGAGCCAGATCCAGTGGTCGTAGGTGATCCAGTCCTTGTGCACCCGGATCAGCCGGAAGAAGATCGGCTGAACGAACTGTGGGCTCGCCGCCCGGGTCACGTGGAGGACCATTCCGGCGCGAAAATCGATCACGGCAGCCAGCCGAGGAAGCGACGGTGGAGCGTCCCCGCCGGGGCCCAGCTCATGTCCTGACTGGCGGCCACGAGGTACGACCCCATGTAGAGCGCCAGGGCGACCTGTGAGGCCGCGTACTCCTGGAGCAGTTCGTGTCGGCGGGTGGCGCAGGGCCAGGGGGCGGCGCAGCCGCCGCACAGCCAGATGGGCAGGACGGGGCCGTGCGCGGTCACTGGTCCTCACCCGGCCAGTGGCCCCGGTTAATCGGGATCTTGTGTCTATGCCGGCAGGGCAGCTCGTTGCCGCACTTGCAGACGTACCGCCACCTGATCCACGACCAGACCGGCTTGTGCCGGCGAGCGAGGGTCATCGCGACGGCGGCCAGGTACTGGCCGTAGGTGACACGTCTGCTCATCCCCATGCCTCCTCGTGTGAGGGGGCATGGCAGCCGGGCCACGCACGGTCATCCGACCACCACGCCCGGCAACACCATTGCATGCAGAAGCGCGAAACCGCAATATGCGTATGCTCTTTCTCCCTTCGGCGTGTCTGCGAACCTAAATTCTGTCCCGGTCGTGGCAAGATGGGCGGGTGCCTCAACGTCAGAGCCCCACAGTCAGGCGTCGACGACTGGCGATGACCCTGCGACAGCTCCGCGACCGGGCCGGTATGACGTCAGTCGAAGCAGCTCGCCGAGTCGACCATGACGGGAGCTGGCTCAGTCGGGTCGAAACAGCCGAGGTCCGGCCACATCCGAACGACGTTCGGGCGCTGCTGGCTCTGTATGGCGTGGAGGGCGACCAAGCCGAAGCCGTTATCGCGGTAGCCCGCCAGGCGAAGCAGCGCGGGTGGTGGCAGCGGTATACCGACGTCCTGCCCGACTGGTTCACGGCCTACGTCGGGATGGAGTCCGAGGCATCGGTGATTCGCACCTACGAGTGCCAGATGGCACCCGGACTGTTGCAGACCGAGGACTACGCCCGAGCGGCCTTCCAGGGTGCGCCGGTTCCGATGCGAGACGGCGAGGTGGAGCGTCAGGTCGCGTTGCGCATGGAGCGGCAGGCCATCCTGGCCTCCGACGACCCACCGATGGTGCGCGTGGTCATCGACGAGGGAGCGGCCCGGCGTATGGTCGGCGGCCCCGAGGTACTACACGGTCAGCTCACGCGGCTCATCGAGGAGTCGACCCGAAGCAACATCCAGATCCAACTGCTCCCGTACGCAGCCGGAGTCGGCTTTGACGGGAGCTTCGTGATCCTCGACTTCCCACCGATGCCCGAGCCGTACCCGGAGGCAGCCGAGGAGCGGATGGTTTATGTCGACACCCTGACCGGCGCCCTGTACCTGGACCGCCCCGCCGAGATTGCGGCCTACGCCGCCGCGCATGAGCAGCTTCAAGCCCTTGCTCTGGCACCCAAGCCAACACGAGATACGCTCCGGGCGATGGCGGCGGAGCTGATCACGTAGGAGGGCGCAGCATGGACCTGCCTCGCGAAACTTGGCGCAAGAGCACCAGGTCCGGCTCAAGCGGCAACTGCGTAGAGGTGGCCATCCCGTCGCGGGGGGTCATGGTCCGCGACAGTAAGGACCGGCACGGCCCGCTGTTGTCCTTCACCGCAGGCCAATGGGCCGGCTTCGTCAAGGGCGTCAAGGACGGAAGCTTCGACGCCTGACTACCAGGGGCCGGTCCTCCGCTTGCCTCCCTGGCCAACGGGCGCCAAGGCTATGGCGTCTCTGCGGCGAGGCTGATGCGGAGTTCCTCAATTACGCTCAACGCCTCCTCCTCCTCGACGTTGTCGGCCCACCGCAGGCGCCACGTCGACCCGTCGGCGAGCACCGTGTCGAGTGCCCGCGTGGCCAGGTCTCGCAGCGATGGGGTGACCTGAACGTCGTCGCGGCCGAGGAGGAAACGTGGGCCGTAGGCCGAGTCTGACGACGGCGTGTCGGTAAGTGACTGGAGCACCGTCGCGGCTGCGGCGATTGCTCGGGCGGCGCCTTCCGGGGAGAGAGCGGGCTCCGCTATGACGGCTGCTTCGAGGGTATGACGCACGAGGTCCACGCGTTGGTCGGGTGTGCTGTCTTCGAGGGCCCCGCACCACTCGACCGCGTCGTCGTTGTCGAACGGGCCGAACTGCCACGTCGCCATCGCTCCTCCTTGGGATCGCGTAACCAAACCACACCGTGCGCGTGGCCTGCGCTGAGGCTCGGATTTCTGGGTTCCTCATCTCCGTCGCCCGTGCCGTAGACCGTCGGCGGAAGACCGCTCCGCCCGCCTCAAGGGCAGGGCGTGTCACTAGAAAGATCCACAACTCCGCGGTATGCTTCTGCCATGCTTGAGCCGCCAGAACAACCAGCCAGTGACCGAACCTCGGTGGAGTTGTTTGCTGGCGGCGGCGGGCTGGCGATGGCCGTGCATCGAGCGGGTTTCCGGCCTCTGCTCGTGAACGAGCTGGTGAGGTATGCCTGCGACACCCTCAAGGCCAACGTGGCCGTTTCGAGGGGTGACGAGGAGCGGATCCCTGGCCCTGGCGAGCGGTGGCCCTTGGTCGAGGGGGATGTGAGCGGGGTTCAGTTTGAATACCTATGGGATCGCGTGGACCTGCTCGCGGGTGGGCCGCCCTGCCAGCCGTTCAGCCTCGGCGGCGTGGCCAAGGGCGACGAGGACAAGCGCAACATGTTTCCGGAGATGTTCCGCGCCATCCAAAAGATCCAACCCAAAGCCGTTATCTGCGAGAACGTCCGCGGCTTGCTGCGTCCCTCCTTCAAGCCGTATTTCGAGTACATCGAGCGTGAGCTGCGGCTTCCGTTCGTAGACCGTGACCCCAACACCACCTGGCGCGAGCACGACGAAGTGCTTCGCGAGCAGCTGCTCGAGGAGCCGCCAGATCTGAAGCAGCGATACGACGTCGTGACCACGGCCGTCAACGCCGCCGACTACGGCGTTCCCCAGATCCGCAACAGGATCATCATTGTGGCGTTTAGGTCAGACCGTGGGGTCGACATCGAGCGCTTCAGGCGGGCCGTTCGCCCCCGCTACTCCGAGACAGCGCTGATCCGTTCGATGTTGGAAGGCTCATACTGGGAGCGGCACCCGGATGTCCCTCACCACGTTCGCGAGCGTGTCATGTCCCGACTGCCGAACACTCCGCCGAAGGACGACGGGATGCTCCCATGGCGCACTATGCGGGATGCGCTGAAGGGCCTCGACGCTCAGCCACCACTACCACCGGTGCCTTGGGACAAGCTCGACCGGCGAGAGTATTTACTTGGTGGGTTCACCCATCACATCGGGTGGCCGGACGCGCGCATCTATGCTGGCCACACTCCGAATGAGCTTGATCGGCCGGCGAAGACTGTGAAGGCCGGGGTGCATGGCGTGCCCGGTGGGGAGTCGGTGATGTTGACAGACAACCTGCTGCCCGAACCGGTTGAGGGCTCACCCTACGCCTACAAACATCGGTATATGACGGTACGTGAGACAGCGCGAGTCATGACGTTTCCCGATGACTGGAAGCTTGCCGGTCCGCGGGGTGAGCAGATGCGCCAACTCGGCAACGCCGTGCCCGTCATGCTTGGCGAGTTCTTCGCCCGAGCTATTGCCACGGCCCTCGACGAGGCTGAGAGTGAGCGGTGACTTCGACCGCGACCCGGTCCGACAACCGATGGGCGGACAAGCCCCCGAGTTCAAAGGCGTGGAAGGGGCGGCAGGGCCGCAGCAGGAGGGCGGCGACGCTCGAACAGGACCGCGCCGCTGGCGGGCAGGACTATCGGTGGGTTGACCTCGGCGACGGACGGCGGGCACGCGCATCCGTCGAACTCAAGCTGCTGCCTCGTACTCGCCGGATCCGGGCTTACCTACGCTGGTCCGACCGAGGACGCTCACCCGCCCGCTACCTCGGCGAGGTCGAGCACGACACGCGGGCCGAGAACCTGGCCCAGGGATGGCGCCTGGCGTCAGCTAAGGAGCTGATCGTTGCGGTGGACGCCGCCGAAAGCTCTTGGGCGAAGAGCCCAGCCGTGCGTGCGGTCATGCGTGCCAACAAGGCCCGCGATACAGGCCCCGAGCGCCGCCTCCGGTCGGTCCTACACAAGAGAGGTTTGCGATACCGGGTCAACGCTAGGCCGCTAATCGCCCTGCGCCGCACTGCCGATGTCGTGTTCCCCACTGCGCGCGTTGCGGTTTTTATCGACGGCTGCTACTGGCATGGATGCCCTGAGCACTACCGTCCCGCTCGCGTCAATGACCAGTTCTGGCATGAGAAAATTGACAGGAATCGCATTCGCGACCGGGAGACTAACCAGATACTCGCAGAGGCTGGCTGGATCGTCATAAGAATTTGGGAGCATGAGGACCCCACTGATGCTGCATCCTGGATTGAGGAGGTGGTTCGCGGTTCCGTTCCCGTCAAGCAACCTTATCCGTCTTGATTCTTGGTACCGATTAGCGGCTGCGGCCTCTGGGTCTGGCGCTTGCTAGCTTGCCGTCAAGAGAAGGCTCCAAGGTTAAGGGCTCGGAGCATAAAGATCCGGGCGTGAGCCGATCTAAGCCTCACTGGTGCCACGCCAAAAATCGAGATATCGCGACGGGGGTATCGAGGGCCGAAATCCCGTGCGTCGAGGCGGCTGGCAGCAATCATCAACTTGGCGTTGACGGATGCGACACTCGCTGCATCAAAGCATGGGCGGCGTCGGTGTCGGGTTGGTCGAAACTCGTGCGGACGAGGGTGGCGATCCGCAAGTGCGCCGACTTCCGCACGTTTTGTCGGGGTTGCGTAGAGCTGCGTTGCTTGGCCGGGTCAGGGCGGGGAGGCGCCGATCCGAGGTGACCGACTCGGCTTAGGTATTGGAGATGGTGAGGCCGACGCCTGTCGGGCTGTGGGCGGTCGGGCTGTGCAGGAACCGCCAGCCAGACGGTGCCGTTCGGAAGCCACCTGGCACTGTGGGGTTACCGCCTTGGCTGATATCCACCAACTGCGGGAACGCCTACACCATCGTTTCTGCCTCGTCCGGGCCGGCGCGTCCCCAGCTGCTTTGGCAGCTCGGCAGGGAGCTTACACATCGCAGACGTGACTATCGCGCTCCTTTTCTTTCGCTGACCTGGTTGTTGTTGTCTTAGAGTCGCGTGATGACCGCCGCCTCCCATCTACGCAAAATGCCCAACACGGGCAAGTCGTGCAGCCTCCCTGTTGGCGCGGTCGGACGGGGTTCCGTGGTATTAAAGGCATCTTGCTATTTGGTCTGTCACGCGGCGCGACGCAACTGGAGACACCGTTCATGAAGATCACGCCCTCCGCCCGGATTCTGAGCATGTTGGGCGAAATCGACTTCGATCCTTGGCAGTGTGTTGCCGAGTTGATCGACAACTCGTTCGACGACTTCACAGAGATCGTGCGGGCCGACCATCCGTGGGCGGGCGGATTCAAGGTCAGAGTCTCCCTGCCGGGGCCAGCGAAGCTCTCCGACGCTCGTCTCGAGATCGCCGATACTGGACGGGGCATGAGTCGCGACGTCCTGGAGATGGCTGTGCGCGCTGGATGGTCCAGCAACGACCGCTACGACAAGCTGGGCCTCTTCGGCATGGGCTTCAACGTAGCCACCGCACGGTTGGGGCGGCGTACCCGCATCCTGACCACCCGTCCTGGCGACCCTGATTGGATCGGCGTCGAGATCGATCTTGACGAGATCGGTGATGACTTCGAGGCCACCGATATCACTGAGCCGAAAATCGACCCGAACGAACACGGCACTCGGATCGAGATCAGCAAACTTGACGGCGACCGGGCGGACTGGCTGCGGCGCAATGCCAACAACCTCCGCAAGACCCTCGGAAGCGTCTACGCGTGGTTGTTGGAGAACCGCCCCTTCGAACTGTATGTGCAGGGCGTGAAGGTGAAGCCCCGCCGCCACTGTCGGTGGGGTAAGGGCCGGTCGATCACTTACGGCGTAGGCGCCAAGGCGGAGATCATCCCCGCCTACATTGAGATTGACGAGAGGTACGCTGACGCTGACGCCTGCGCTGACTGCGGTAACTGGCAGGAGCCCGACCGCAGCGCCTGTCAGCGGTGCGGTAGCAGACGTCTCAGCCGACGCGAGCGACGTCTACATGGTTGGCTCGGTGTGCAGCGGCACTTGGACAAGCGCGAGTTCGGGATTGACTTCCTCCGCAATGGCCGTAAGATTCTTCAATGGGATAAGCGTGTGTTCGACTGGCAGAACCCCAACGATCCACTCGGCCTGGTGGACACGGAGTATCCCATCGAACTTGCGAATCAGGGTGGCCGCCTTATTGGCGAGATCCACCTCGACCATGTGCCAGTGGTGTATCAAAAGAACGCCTTCGACTACGGCGACCGCGGCTGGCGGGCGGCGATTGACTACATCAGGGAAGCCGGTCCCCTGCAGCCAGAAAAGGCTAAGCGCTTGGGGTATCCGGAGAATGACAGTCCGCTGGGGCGACTGTATAAGGGGTTTCGGCGCAACGCGGTCGGCAGGCGACACCTAATCCCCGGCGACGGCAATGGTCCCATCCATGACGAAACCCGTCGTTGGGCGCAGCGGTTCCACGACGGCGACCAGCGCTACCAAACCGACGAGATGTGGTGGGAGGCCGTTGAAAGTCACGAGGAGCGGGCCAAACGCGCCAAGCTTGACACGGCTCAGCGGGACACCCCGACTAGCCATGACGAGGCGGCCGTCTTGGAGGCGCTCGGAGTGTCCAGCGGGCCTAGATCGCCCGGCGAACCCACTGGGTCGGCTGCGCAAACGGCGCCGGCGCCCCGTAAGGGTTACGAGCTTGGCGCGGGCGCGAGGCCAAAGACGGAGACCGCCCAGGAGCGTATCGAGCGTCTGCGCGCAGACTCTGAGGTCATCCCGGAACTTTCACGCGACTTCGGCCTCCCCCGCCTGGGTCACCTGACCGTGGAGACGCGAGGTCTGTCCAACGCCCGTCTAGTCGATGAACATGGCCAGGCAACCCCGGTACTTCTGATTCAGGGTTCAGGTGGCAGCGCCACCGCCTTCGTTGATCCGGCTCATGCTGCGTTCGTCAAGCTAGGCGCCGATGTTACCGAACCACTGCTAATTGAGATCGCCGCCGTCCTGCGAGTGCGAGCGGACAGCTCAACGAGCCTGTCTCAGCTGGTCGCTTCGCTGCGTGCGGAATGCCTGCCCCACACTGCCCTGAACGCCCATGCTGTCGTAGGCGAGGCGCGGGAACTGCTCAGCGTCATCCGCGCGCGTATGGCCGCCTGCGTTCAGGACGAACCGCGCCGTGCCTTCCAATACCTGAGCCCCGACGAAGTGAGCAGCGTCGAGAATGACATGATCGCTAATGGCATGGTCTCCCGAACCGCCACCCTCGGCGAGGACGGCGACTTCGTCCTTCATGCCCCGCCCTTGTACTTGGTCAGGCTACTGGAGTATTGGCCCGAGGCGTTCATGGACGGCAAGGCGTTCACTAATCCCTACGCCACCTTGACCTCCCGCGCGCCGGCCCGATTGAGTCTTGCTCGAACCGCCGGTCTACTCGGCGACGTCGCGATGCTGGTGGAGCATCCGAATGCGGACAACCCGCTGATCCTGCAGCGGACCCGCCTGAGTGTGCGCATGCTCGACGACCAACTCGCGGCCGAAGCATGAGCGAAGGGTTCCTCTCGGCCGAGGAGCTCCTCGCGGGTGGCCCACGAGGGCTGACTCACGTCGTAGAGCGGGCGTTGTGGCACATGGGCTTCTCCGACGTGCGGGTCGTCGATGGTGCTGGTGACGAGGGTGCTGACCTGCTGGCCGTCCGTGACCGCGAGCAGTGGGTGCTGCAATGCAAGTGGTCCAGCCGGGGCGCAGTCGGCCGGGAAGGCGTCGATGACCTTGAACGAGCCCGCACCCGCTACCGGGCCGACAAGTGCGTCCTAGTAACCAACACCAGTGTCAACGGCCCAGCGACCCAGCGGCTGGAGGCATTGGGGTCCATCGGGGTGGCCATCCGGGTCTGGGACGGCCCCACACTCGCACAGCTGTGGCAGCGCATTCCGGACCGAGTCCCGGCCCGCTACGCTCTGCGCGACTACCAGGCCGCAGCTGCCGACGCTATCGAAGCCGATCTCGCCTCGAACGGCACCGCACTGTTGATCCTCGCCACGGGGCTGGGGAAGACGGTGGTGGGCGGAGAGACCATTGATCGGGTTCTCCGGCGACGCCGCAACGTTCGAGTTCTCGTCGTTGCGCACATGAAGGACTTGGTCGAGCAACTGGAGCGTGCGATGTGGCGGCACCTCGACAAGCGCGTCCCGACCCGGCTACTCACCGGTGACAACAAGCCCCACGCCCATGATGGAGTGCTTGTCGGTACCGTCGAGTCCGTGCTCGGTGCCGTGCGGTCCGGTTGGCGACCCGACCTGGTGATGGTCGATGAGACGCACCACGTAGCCGAACAGGGTAGGTTTGCGGAACTACTCGACCTGTGCGGTGATGCGCTGACCTTTGGGGTCACCGCCACCCCCTGGCGAGGAGACAAGTTCGACATTACCACCCGATTCGGGCCGCCGAGCTTTTCAATGGGTATCGCTGAAGGCATGCACGCGGGCTACCTGTCGGCTGTGGATTATCGGCTCTTCGTAGACAACGTCGACTGGGACACCGTCAAGGAGGCCAGCCAGCACGGATACTCCATCAAGGAACTCAACCGTAAACTGTTTCTGCCTCAGCGCGACGAGGAGATTGTCGAACGACTCCGAGACGCTTGGCGTGCGACTCGCGATCCGCGAGCTATCCTGTTCTGTCAGACCATCGAGCATGCGGAACGCATGGCGGCTCTGCTCGCAGGTGCCGATCAAGAGTGGCGGTCCGCGTCATTCCTGCACAGCGGCCTGTCCCGTCAGCGCAGGCAGGTCCTGCTCAACGAGTTCCGGCTCGGCCGCGTCCCCATCATCACCTGCGTGGACGTGTTCAACGAGGGTGTCGACGTACCCGACGTCAACCTCATCGCGTTCCTGCGTGTCACCCACAGTAGACGCATCTTTGTCCAGCAACTCGGTCGTGGTCTACGACTGAGCCCTGGCAAGGAGGCGCTTAGGGTACTCGACTTCGTCACCGACATCCGCCGGGTCGCGGCCACCCTCGACCTTCGGCGATCATTGGATGCCGCCGAGACCGAGGACTTGACTCTGTCCCGGCGGCACGGCTCGCGGATCAGCTTCAGCGACGAAACCGCCGGCGCTTTGCTCGATCACTGGATCAAGGACGCCGCCAGCCTTGAGACCGCAGCCGACGAGGTACGCCTGCAGTTCCCCGCCGATGGAGGAGTTGACTAGAGATGGCAATGCCCAAGGATGTCGAAATGGATATCGTTTGGATCCTCTACGCCGACGCCCGAGAACTGGACTGGGAGCACCTGACCGACACCGAGAAAAGCGCCAGCTACGACCAATGGGCGCAGGACCCCCGCTTCACCGACCGCCTGTCGCTCTGGGTTAAGACCCCTCAGGAACGCAGGGTGTGGATCAAGGACGGGCCAATGAAGGAGTACGCCCGCGCCCGCAACGGCGTTGGCAAGTACGCCGTCGCCTTGGACAGCCCTACCGCCGAGGTCAGCGAGCACATCCGCATGGCCCTCGGGCCGGACTGGGAGGCCAACCTGGACACCCTGAGTATCAAACCACTGCGGGTCCTCGCCTGCCGGGCTGATGAAACCGTCAATTTTGCTTGGGCACCTGCTAAGGACTTCAAACATCTGGTTTGGGCGGCGCTAAAGGCCCAAGCGTACGGTGACAGCGACCCGTGGGTTTTGTGTGTGGTCAGCTCGTTCGCGAAACCCATCAAACGGGAGGAACGGCTCTTCCATCAGAAGATGGGAGAGCGCTGCGGGCTGCGTGTCGCTCACATCACGGGCCGCGAATGATCGACGAGCCAATCATGGCAGCACCTTCGACACAAAGCAGTGACCACCGATTGGCGGCGGCGTGGGCGAGACTGGACGACCGAGCCCGCGACATACTAATCCGCCGTTCTGCCGGCCAGACCCTCGAGGCAATCGGCACGGTACACGACGTGTCCCGAGAACGGGTCAGACAGGTCATCCGCAATACCGAACGCGCCCTGGCGGCTCTCGCCGACGTCTGGTGGCCCGGGTGGAGTGATCGAGTTATTAGTAGCGCCGCCATCGAGGTGGTTGTCGCCGAGGGAGATCTCAAGGGAATCCCCGCTACCGGAATCCCGGATGCTAGGCGAGCGCTGCTACGCCAGATAGGACTGTATCCCTCCCAAACCTGGGCTGGCCGCTTCGACGATCTTTGGAGCGTTTCGGCGACCAGCCTTGACCGGGTACTGCGTGATCTGGCCGGGCAGGCTCCCTTTCCCTCCGACGAACTGCGCGAACGCGCGACGGGGCTCGGCATTCCCATCGCTGTTCCCGTAGAGCAGATCATCGAGCACCCCTGCAGCCCGCTGACTCGGGACTCGCGTGGCCACTGGGTCCGACGCCGCGCCGAGCAGCGCGACGCTGCGTACTTATGGCTCACGGACGAGGGCGAGCCCCGCGAAGCCGCGCGCCTAGCCGATGCGATTCAGGCGACGGGCGTGCACGCTATCGAAGAGGGCATGCGCCGCGACGCACGGTTCCGCAAACTCCAGCCTGAGGGACTCTGGGCGCTGGCAGAGTGGACGCTGCCGCACACCAGCGGGCACGGCAACGCCCTCGACGCCATGATCGAGGTGCTACGGGAGACGGCACCGCTCACTCGCGACGAGCTCTTCGCGCGTACCGCCCAGCGCTACCCTGTCACTCGGAGCCGACTCCAGCAATGCCTGCTCAGCGACCAGATCGGCGTTGGCAGTGACGGCCGCCTGGACCTAGTGGAAAATGGCGCGAAACCGGTGGAGGAGAGCGAGCCACGCCGTCCGCCGACCATCGCCATCGACCCTGCGGGGCTCGTCCTCGGGGCCCGCCTGACCGTGGACAAGGACATCCTGCGCGGTAGCGGCGTCATCGTCCATCCCTGGCTGACGTGGCGCCTTGGCCTCCGGCTCGCTCCGACCTCGCGCACCTTCCGCCTCCGCGGCACCGATGAGATCCTCACCGTTCGGCGTACGACCAGCGCTGCGCAGATCTCCGCGCTGCGAGCGCTCGTCCAGCCGATGGGTGTGACCGTGGGCTGCCAGTTGGCGCTCCTGTTCCGTCTCGACGATGGCGAGGCGGACCTGCGGCATGCCTGCGAGCCCGACGCATGTCACGCCCGGCTGGCCCGAGTGCCGCCGAGCGCTGCGGGTGGCGCGCGGGAGACTGGGTCGGGCGACTGACGCATCGGCTGACAGGCTGCCCTTACCCTTTACCCTTCAGGTCCGCCTTCGCAGCGGTCCATTGCCCGAACATCGGCCTACAGGGAGCGCAAAGTTGGTCGGCCAGCAGGACGAGTTCAGCGTCGCTACCCCGCCTACGGTTGCTGCAGCAGGGGGAAGGGACGCGAAGGGCAAGCCCACCAAAGGTAAGGGCAAACCCCGGCGAACGAAGAAGTGGTTTGAAAGCGCGGAGCAGCGCGAGTCTTACGACCCGCTCACGCTGGTCAACCTCGCGCGTAGCGTCGAACTGGCCCTCCTCGCCGGTAACCCGGTGCCGTTGGCGGCGGTCCCACCGTTTCTCGGCGCTGGCGTCTACGCGATCTACTACACCGGTCCGTGCGATCTCTACGAGCCCATTAGCGACCCCGCCTGCCACACACCGATCTACGTCGGAAAAGCTGTCCCTGCCGGCGCACGCAAGGGGAAAGTCGACGGTCGCAACCAGACGGTTGCGCTGTGGGACCGGCTCGATGATCATCGGGAATCCATCGCTGCGGCCGAGAACCTCGACGTTGCCGACTTCATGGTCCGCTACCTGGTCACCGTCGAGATCTTCATCCCGCTGGCGGAGCGCGTCATGATTCGTCAGCTCAAGCCGGTGTGGAACCTGCAACTCGACGGCTTTGGCAATCATGACCCCGGCAAAAACCGGCGGTTAGCTCAGCAGCGTCCCGCCTGGGACGAACTACATCCGGGGCGGTGGTGGTCGACCAACGAAATGATGCCGACGCCATGCGCGGTCGCTGCAGAAACCTCCAGCGAGCGGATCCGCGCTCACCTCGCCGCCCACGGCAGTCAAGACCTCCAAGCCCTCGCCGAGGCCAATGCGCTGAGGGGATACGGCCAAAATGATCTTCTCCAAGACGTCGCCGCCGAGGAGGAGGAGGCGACGCAGAGGGTGTAGGTGATCGAGGCGCCGGCGGCGGTTGATTGACATCGGCGCAGCGATTACTCGCGTCGGCCCCTTGCCGTTCATCGCATGGTTTTGGGCTTATTCTCTACAAGAGTGACGGCGCCCCTCAGTATAGCGACAAAGAGCACCAAAAGTAGGCCGCTGTAACCCCCTCAGTACGACTTGTCCTGCCCCAGCACGTGCTGCGCCACGAAGTTGAGGATCATCTCCCGACTGACCGGCGCGATCCGCCCCGCCCGTACCGCCCCCAACAACGTCGCCACCCCGTACTCCGTAGTCATCCCCGCCCCGCCCAACGCCTGCACCGCCGTGTCCACCGCCAGCGCGGCGGCCTCCCCGGCCGCATACTTCGCCATGTTCCCGGCGACCCCGGCCTCCAGATCACGCCCCGCGTCGTACAGCGTCGCCGCCTTGTGGATCATCAGCCGCGCCAGCTCCACCTGCACTGCCGCGTGCGCGAGCGGGTGCGCCACCCCCTGGTGGGAGCCGATGCTCCGGCCGCCCCAGACCTTTCGCGTGGCGGTGTACTCGCTGGCCCGCTCGATGGCGTACCGGCCGGTGCCGACGCCCATCGCGGCGACCGTGATCCGCTCCGGGTTCAGGCCGGCGAACAGGGCGGGCAGGCCGGCGTCCAGCGACTCGCCGACCAGGGCGTCGGCGGGCAGCCGCACGTCGTCGAGGTAGAGCAGGAACTGGTTCTCCGGGGAGACGATCTCCATGGCCAGCTTGGAGCGGGTCAGCCCGGCCGCGTCGGTCGGCACCACGAAGAGCGCGGGTTTGAGCTTTCCGGTGGACGAGTCCTCGGTACGGGCCACCACCAGCACGTACTGCGCCTCGTCGACGCCCGAGATGTAGCACTTGCGGCCCGAGAGCAGCCAGTCGTCGCCGTCGCGGCGGGCCACCGTGCCGAGGCGGTGGAAGTTCGACCCGGCCTCCGGCTCGGTGATCGCGAAGACCACCTTGAGGGTGCCGTCGGCCATGCCGGGCAGGAAGCGCTCGCGCTGCTCCTCGGTGCCGTGCTTGGTGATGATCGTGGCGACGATGGCGGGGGAGACGACGAGCAGTAGCAGCGGGCAGCCGGCGGCGGCCAGTTCCTCGCAGACGATGGCCAGCTCGGTGATGCCGCCGCCCCCGCCGCCGTACCCGGTGGGGATGTTGACGCCGAGGTAGCCGAGCCGGCCGGCCTCGTCCCACAGCTCGGTGGTGTGCCCGCCGGCCTTCGCCTTCTCGACGAAGTAGCCGTGGCCGTACTTGCGGCTCAGCGCCCGGACGGCGTCGCGGAGCTGGTCCTGCTCGGGGGTGAGGTCGAAGTTCATCGGGGGGCCTCCTCGGGGTTGACCACGGCCAGCACGGCCCCGGTGTCGACCTGGCCGCCGGCCGGCACCGGCAGCTCGGCCACCACGCCGTCGGCCGGGGCGAGCACGGGATGCTCCAGCTTCATCGCCTCCAGGGTCAGCAGCAGGTCACCGGCGGTGACCCGCTGACCGACCTCGACGTGCACCCGGGCCACCGCGCCTGGCAGCGGCGCGAGCAGCGACCCGGCGGCCAGCTCCACGGTGGGCAGCGGGAAGCGCGGCAGCTCGGCCAGGCTCGCCGCCCCGTCCGGGCCGTCCACGAAGACCGCCGACCCCACCCGGTGTACGCGGAAAGCCCGTCGGACCCCGTCGACGTCGAGCGTCACCCGGTCGTGGGTGGCCCCGACGAGGGCGACGGTCGGGGCGTCGTCGCCGGAGCCATCCCCGGTCGTCGGATGCGTCGACCACTCGGCGAGCGTGCCCGCGCGGTCCAGCCGGTACCGGACCTCGATCTCCCCGTGCTGGCCGGCGTAGCGGGCGACCTGCGGGAAGGCCGGCACGTTGCGCCAGCCCGAGGGGAGCCCGGCGAGCACCGTGGTCGCCGACCGGCGGGCCGCCGCCGAGGCGAGCGCGGCGGCGAGGGCGGCGAGGGGCACCCCGTCAGGCGGCAACAGCGGGGCGAAGACATCGTCGTGCTGGTCCAGGAAACCGGTGTCGACCTCGGCGGCGCGGAACTCGGGGCTGCGCAGCACCCGTACCAGCAGGTCCCGGTTGGTGGTCACCCCGTGCAGCTCGGCCCGGGCCAGCGCGCCGGCCAGCAGCCGGGCCGCCTCCGCGCGGGTCGGGGCCCAGGCGACCAGCTTGGCCAGCATCGAGTCGTAGTGCACGCCGACCGTCGAGCCGTCGACCACGCCCGAGTCGAGGCGCAGCCCGCGCGTCGGGGCGAACTCGCCCGCGATGCCGGGGACGGCGAAGCGGTGCAGGGTGCCGGTGGCGGGCCGGAAGCCCTCCGCCGGGTCCTCGGCGCACAGCCGCACCTCGATCGCATGGCCGCTGACGGGCGGGGTGGCCGCCAGCGGGAGCGGCTCGCCCTCGGCGACCAGCAGTTGCAGCCGGACCAGGTCCAGGCCGGTGACCGCCTCGGTGACCGGGTGCTCCACCTGGAGCCGGGTGTTCATCTCCAGGAAGAAGAGTGCCCCGTCGGGCGCGAGCAGGAACTCGACCGTCCCCGCGCCGACGTAGCCGACCGCCCGGCCGGCCGCGACCGCCGCGGCGTGCAGCCGCTCCCGCACCCCGTCGGGCAGGACCGCCGGGGCCTCCTCGACGATCTTCTGGTGCCGGCGCTGGATCGAGCAGTCCCGCTCGCCGAGGGCCAGCACCGTGCCGTGGGTGTCGCCGAAGACCTGCACCTCGACGTGCCGGCCCCGCTCGACGTACCGCTCGACGAAGACCGTGCCGTCGCCGAACGCGCCGGCCGCCTCGCGCCGGGCGGAGGCCACGGCCTCGGCCAGGCCGGTGGCCTCCCGGACGATCCGCATGCCCCGGCCGCCGCCCCCGGCGGACGCCTTCACCAGCACCGGGAAGTCGGTGATCTCGTCGGCCTCGGTCCAGGTGGGCAGCATCGGCACGCCCGCGTCGGCCAGCAGCGACTTCGCGGCCATCTTGTCGCCCATCGCGGCAATCGCCTTCGCGGGCGGGCCCACCCAGGTCAGGCCCGCGTCGGTCACCGCCGCCGCGAACTCGGCGTTCTCGGCGAGGAAGCCGTAGCCCGGGTGCACGGCGTCCGCGCCGGCCTTGCGGGCCGCGTCGAGGATCAGGTCGATCCGCAGGTACGTCTCGGCGGGCGTGTTCCCCGGCAGGCGTACGGCCTGGTCGGCCTCGGCGACGAACGGCGCGTCCGCGTCGGCGTCGGAGTGCACGGCCACCGTCTCGACGCCCAGGATCCGGCAGGTGGCAAGGACCCGCCGGGCGATCTCGCCCCGGTTGGCCACGAGCAGTCGGGTGATCATGAACGCTGAGCCTGCCTTTCGTTCGTGACTGCGGGACTTCGCTTCGCTGCATTCCTCGCGCTCACGGGCTACATCCGGAAGACGCCGAAGCCGTCGGCGCCCCTCACCGGTCCGTTGTGGATCGCCGACAGGCACAGCCCGAGGACGGTACGGGTGTCCCGGGGGTCGATCACCCCGTCGTCGTAGAGCCGGCCGGAGAGGAAGAGCGCCCCGGACTGGGACTCGATCTGCTGCTCGACCATCATCCGCATCGCGGCGTCGGAGTCCTCGTCGTACTCGTTTCCCCGGGCGGCGGCGGCCTGCCGGGCCACGATCGACAGCACCCCGGCCAACTGCGCCGGCCCCATCACGGCCGACTTGGCGTTCGGCCAGGTGAACAGGAACCGTGGCTCGTACGCCCGCCCGCACATGCCGTAGTTGCCGGCCCCGTACGACGCGCCCAGGTTCACCGTCAGGTGGGGGACCTTCGAGTTCGACACCGCGTTGATCATCAGTGCGCCGTGCTTGATGATGCCGCGCTGCTCGTAGGAGGTGCCGACCATGTAGCCGGTGGTGTTCTGGAGGAAGACCAGCGGGGTGTCGGACGCGTTGGCGAGTTGGATGAACTGGGCGGCCTTCTGCGCCTCCTCGCTGAACAGCACGCCCCGGGCGTTGGCCAGCACGCCGACCGGGTACCCGTGCAGCTCGCCCCAGCCGGTGACCAGGGCCGTCCCGTACGCGGGCTTGAATTCGTCGAACTCGCTGCCGTCCAGCACCCGGGCCAGCACCTCGCGCGGGTCGAACGGCACCTTCAGGTCGGCACTGGCGATGCCGAGCAGCTCCTCCGGGTCGTACTTCGGCGGCTGCGGGACCGGGTTGCGCGGCGGCGGGCCCTGCTTGCGCCAGTTGAGCCGGCGGACGCACTGCCTCGCCAGCCGGATGCCGTCCCGCTCGTCCTCAGCAAGGAAGTCCGCCAGGCCGGACGTCGTGGCGTGCATGGCCGCGCCGCCGAGGGACTCGTCGTCGGTGACCTCGCCGGTGGCCATCTTCACCAGGGGCGGCCCGGCCAGGTAGACCTGCGACCGGTCCCGGATCATGATCACGTGGTCGGACATTCCCGGCACGTACGCGCCGCCGGCCGTGGCGTTGCCGAAGACCACGCTGACCGTGGGGATCCGCTCGGCCGAGAGCCGGGTCAGGTCGCGGAACACCCGGCCACCCGGGATGAAGATCTCCGCCTGGGTGGGCAGGTCCGCCCCGGCGCTCTCCACCAGGTTGACCATCGGCAGCCGGTTGGTCAGGGCGATTTCGCCGGCCCGCCGGGTCTTCGCGAGCGACCACGGGTTCACCGCGCCGCCGCGTACCGTCGGGTCGTTGGCGACGATCAGGCACTCCACGCCCTCGACCACCCCGATGCCGGTCACCACGCTGGCCCCGACCGGGAAGTCCGTCCCGTACGCGGCGACCGTCGACAGCTCCAGGAACGGGCTGTCCTGGTCGAGCAGCAGCTCGATCCGCTCCCGGGGAAGGAGCTTGCCCCGCCTGTGGTGCCGGGTCACGTACTTCTCGCCGCCGCCCGCGCGGGCCCGGTCGAGGGCCGCGTCCAGCTCGGCGAGGCGCTCAAGCAGCGCCTCCCGGTTGGCGGAACAGGCCGGCGAGGACGGGTCGAGCGCGCTGTCCAGTGTGGTCACAGCGGTCCTTTCGTTCGTGACTGCGGGGCTCGCAGGCCCGGCTCACTCCTCGCACTCACAGGCTCATGCCCTTCGCGATGATCTCGTTCATGATTTCCGTGGTGCCGCCGCCGATGCCGAGAATGCGGGCGTCCCGGTAGTGCCGCTCCACCTCGGCGTCGCGCAGGTAGCCGTACCCGCCGTGCAGTTGCAGCGAGGCGTCGACGACGAAATCGCAGGCGGCCACCGCGACGTTCTTCGCCATCGCCACCTCGGTCACCACCGGCTCGCCGGCGGCGACCCGGGCTGCCACGTCGTGCACGTACGCGCGGGCCGCCTCGGCACGGGTGTGCATCTCGGCAAGCCGGTGCCGGATCAACTGCCGGCTGGCCAGCGGCCGGCCGAACGTGGACCGGTCCCGGCACCAGCCCACGGCCAGCTCGACGCAGCGCTGCGCGGTCGCGTACGCCTGGGTGGCCAGCGACAGCCGCTCGGCGGCGAAGTGCTGCACGATCGCCAGGAAGCCGGTGTCCTCCTCGCCGATCCGGTTGGCCACCGGTACCCGCACGTCGGCGAAGGACAGCTCGGCGGTGTCCGAGCAGTGCCAGCCGAGCTTCTCCAGCCGCCGGCCGACGGTGAAACCGGGCGTGCCCTTGTCGATCACCAGCAGGGTGAGCTCCCCGCTGCCGGGGAAGCCGGTGCAGACCGCCGTGGTCACGAAGTCCGCCCGTACGCCGCTGGTGATGTAGGTCTTCGACCCGCTCACCACGTAGTGGTCGCCGTCGCGGCGGGCATGGGTGCGGATCGCGGCGACGTCGGAGCCGCCGTCCGGCTCGGTGATGGCCAGCGCGCCGATCATCGCCCCGTCGAGCGTGGGCCGGACGTACCGGTCGACCAGGTCTTCGTCGCCGGAGGCCACCATGTGGGGCAGCGCGATGCCGTGCGTGAACAGCGCCGCGACCAGCCCGGACGAGCCGCCCGACCGGATGATCTCCTCGGTCACGACGATCGAGTCGAGCAGGTCACCGCCGCTGCCGCCCACCCGCTCGGGGAACCCGATGCCGAGCAGGCCCAGCCTCGCGGCGGTGGCGTGCAGCTCCCGGGGCACCTCGCCGGCCCGCTCCCAGCCGCCCAGGTGCGGCAGCACCTCCTTCGTGACGAACGCCCTGGTCAGCTCGCGCAACTGCCGCCGCTCCGGGGTGTCCACGATGCTCACCGGGTCACCTCCCCGGCGTTGCCGGCTGGCGGCTCGGCGTTGCCAGTTGGCGGCTCGGCGCTCCCGGGCGGCGGCCCGGTGGGCAGGTCGGCCGGCAGGTCGACCACGCGGGAACGGAGCAGCTCGCCGAGCGCCTTCGCCTGCGGGTCGAACCGGGTGGAGGCGGCCACCCCCTGCCCCAGCAGCCCTCGAATCACGAAGTTGACCGCCCGCAGGTTCGGCAGCTCGTACCGCTCGACGGTCAGCGGGGCCGTCTCCGGCAACAGCTCGGCCAGCCGCTCGACGGTCAGCCAGCCGCGCAGCCACGCCCAGGTCCCGTCGGTGCGGGCCCAGACGCCGAGGTTCGCGTCGCCGCCCTTGTCGCCCGAGCGGGCCCCCACCAGCTCGCCCAGCGACCCCCGGCGGGTGGCGCGGGGGGCAGGCCCGTGTGCTGGCGGAGGCTGCGACGCGGACGGGGCCGGCGCACGGGTGGTCGGCGGAGGCGCGATCGGGACCCGCTCGCCGGACGGGAGGACGGCCACGTGCTCGACCCCGCCCTGCGGCACCGCGTCGGCGGTGAACACCCCGTACGGGGTGGCGTCGCCGGGCAGCGTGGTCAGCGTGCAGCCCGGATAGGAGGCCAGCGCCAGCTCCACCGCGGCGGCCGAGAACGCCCGCCCGGCCCGCGCCTTGTCGCCGTCGCGCAGGTGTACGTGCAGCAGCGCGCTCGCCGCCTCCGTGTCACCCACGTCCGGGTGGTCGGTGCGGGCCAGGACGAACTCCAGCCCGTCCGTGCCGACGGCCGCCCCGACCTGCCCCCGCACCAGGGCAGCCTTGGCCGGGATGTCCAGCCCGCACAGGACGAACGTCATCGAGTTGCGGAACCCGCCGAGGTTGTTCACCCCGACCTTGAGGGTGTCCGGCGGAGGGATGCCCCGGACCCCGGTGACCCGGACCCGGTCCGGTCCGTCCGCGCCCAGCTCGACGGTGTCCAGCCGGGTCACCACGTCCGGGCCCAGGTAGTCCGGGCCGCCCACCTCGTACAGGAGCTGTGCGGTGACCGTCTCCACGGTGACCGCGCCGCCGGTGCGCGGGTGCTTGGTGACGACCGAGGAGCCGTCCGGGTGGATCTCGGCGATCGGGAAGCCGGGGCGGTGGCCGCCGTCCGGCAGCTCGGTGAAGAAGCTGAAGTTGCCGCCGGTGACCTGCGCCCCGCACTCGATCAGGTGCCCGGCCACGGTCGCCCCGGCCAGCGCGTCGAGGTCGTCGCTCCCCCACCCGTACCGGGCGATGGCCGGCCCGACCGCCAGGGACGCGTCGGTGACCCGGCCGGTGACCACCACGTCCGCCTCGGCGTCGAGGCAGGCGGCGATCCCGAACGCGCCCAGGTACGCGTTCGCGGTGAGCGCGTCGGGCCGGGCGAGGGCGTCGCCCTCGACGTACCCGATCCGGGCGGTGAGGCCGAGCCGGTCGGCGAGCGTGCCGATCGCGGCGGCCAACCCGGCGGGGTTCAACCCGCCGGCGTTGGTCACGATCCGCACCCCGCGCTCCAACGCGGTGCCGAGGCAGCCCTCCAGCTGGCGCAGGAACGTCTTCGCGTACCCGAGGCCGGGGTCGCGCAGCTGGTCCCGGCCGAGGATCAGCATGGTCAGCTCGGCCAGGTAGTCGCCGGTCAGCACGTCCAACTCGCCGCCGTCGAGCATTTCCTGCCAGGCGGTAAACCGGTCGCCGTAGAAGCCGGACGCGTTGCCGACCCGTAGCGGCGCGGTCACGCCGTCGCCCCGGCCGGCCGGCCCCGCTCGCCCTGCGCGGCTTGGTCGGTCCGCTCGGCCTGGTTGGTCCGCTCGGCCAGTGGCTCGCGGCCGGCGCCCGGCGGCCCGGCGAACGCCTGCGCCACGTCGAGCCACTCGTCGGCGACCGGCCCGACGGCGACCAGGGCCAGGTCGGCGCGGTGCCGGCGCTGGGTGACCAGCAGGCAGAAGTCGCGCGCCGGCCCGGTGACCCGGTCGGCGGCCTCCGCCGGGCCGTGGGCCCAGGTGCCACCGCCCGGCGCGGCGAGTTCCAGCCGCACCGGCGCCGTCGGCGCCGCCCGGCCGTGGGCCGCGAAGCCGTGCCCGAGGGTACGGAAGCCGAGGTGCGCGACGTGCCGGAGCCGGGCGGTCGGGGCCCGGGTGACACCGAGCGCGTCGGCCACGTCCTCGCCGTGCGCCCAGGTCTCCATGATCCGGGCGGTGGCCATCGAGGTGGCCGACATCCGGGTGCCGTACCAGGGCAGCTTCTCCCCGGCCGGGACGGCGGTGAGGGCCTCGACCAGCGCGGCGCGGCCCGCCCGCCAGCGGGCCAGCAGCTCGGCCGGCGGGGCGAGGAACTGCTCCGCGCCGTCATCGACCAGCCGGGTCGGGTCGGGGGCCGAGGTGACCGAGGCGAAGAACGCCCCGGGGTCGGTGGCGGCGAGCAGGGCGACGTGGTCGGTCCAGGCCAGGTGGGCGAGCTGGTGGGCGACGGTCCAGCCGGCCGCCGGGGTGGGTCGCGCCCAGCCGCCCGCCGGCAGGGGGGCGACCAGGGCGTCCAGCTCCCCGGACTCGCCGGTCAGGTCGGCGAGCAACTCCGTGAGCAGGTCCGTGCGGTCGACCATGGGACCTCCAGGGCTGGTCGGGCCGGGCCTCGGCGGCCCGGTCAGGGCGTGAGCAGGACGGCGAGCTGGCGTTTCCAGGTGCTGAGCAGGGCGGCCCGGCGGGCCGAGTCGTCGGTGAGCAGGTTGGCCACCCCGAGCCCGCGCAGCAGGTCGAGGGTGGCCTGCACGGCCTCCCGGACGCCGGGCCGGCGCTCGTCGACGCCGAGCAGCGCGACGGTCAGCCGGTGCATCTCCCGGCCCACCCGGGCCTCCAGCGGCACCAGGGCGCCCCGCAACTCGGCGTCGGTGCGGGCGGCGACCCACAGTTCGAGGGCGGCGACGAAGAGCGGCCCGGTGAACGCCACGCCGAGCAGGTCGATCACCCGGTCGAGCCGCTGCGGCCCGGCGGGCAGCGCCTCGGCCTCGATGCGCAACTCCTCGGCCCGACGCTCAGCGAGGTGCGCGACCGCGGCGGTGACGAGGGCGGCCTTCGTGGGGTAGTGGTGCAGCTGGGCGCCCCGGGAGACGCCGGCCCGGGCCGCCACCACGGTGGTGGTCGTGCCGGACCAGCCATGCTCGACGAGGCACTCGACGGTCGCCTCCAGCAGCCGGGCCTGGGTGGCGCGGCTGCGCTCCTGCTGAGGGACGCGGGTCGATGCGACGGTCACGGGGACAGCGTGCCGCCGCCGAAACAAACAGTCAAGCCTGACTTTTTCGCCCCCGGAGCGTCGCCGCGTATTCGCCGCGCACCCACACCCGCTCGCCCGCGCACCCGGACTGTCCGCCCGCACATCCGCCCGTGTGCTCGCCCGCGCATCCGGTAGGCCGGCGGTCGTTGGCCGAGTTGGGGTACGGCAGGGGGACCGACATGCACATGTGGCCCAACCGTGACCCGTGCTCCGCTCCCTATGGAGCTGCCCGCATGAACGGGGCACTCAAGGGCGGGGTGGTGGCGGGTGGGGGGCTGTCCGCATTAGCGGGGCAGCCCAGGGCCGGGTGGTGGCGGGGTGGCAGGGGCGGGGGCGTCTGCTCCGGGTCGCGCTGCCGGCTGGGCGCGTGGGCGGGGCAGCTCCATAGTGCCCGCGAGGTGGTGTCTCCTCCGCGCGGTTGCGAGGGCGGAGCGAGTAGTGAGTAGTGAGTAGTGAGAAGCGCGCGGGGCAGGGCGGGACGGACACCCGTTGGCCGCAGCCGGTGGTCGCCACCCCTCCCCGGGCGGCTCGGTGCGGGGCAGACGGTTCGGTGCGGAAAGACGGCTCGAGCGAGGCAGGCGGCTTGGGCCGGGCATCCCGGCCTGGGTCGCGCGGGCGGCGGGTGCTGGGTCGGGTGTCGGGTGTCGGGTCAGCGGCCGTCACGGGGGCCGAAAACGGCGAGCGCGTCGGCGTCGCTGTGTCGGGAGCGTAGGTACTCGTCGGCCCATGCGGCGGCGTCCGGGAAGCCCGATTCCGCCGTCACCCGGGCGCACGCGGCGTCGACGTCGAACGCCGTCCGCCGTAGCTGCACCCCGGGTCCGAGCAGCGCCCAGTCCGCGCCGGGGCCGCCGTACGGCATGCCGATGCTGCCCGGGTTGACCACCAGGCGGCGGTCGACCAGCCGGGCGAACGGCATGTGGGTGTGCCCGCAGACCACCGTGCGGACCTCGGCCGGGACCCCGGCGAGGACCTCCGCCCAGCGGGCCAGCCGGGAGTCGACGAGGACGACCTCCTCGTCGTCGCGGGGCGTGGCGTGGCAGAAGAGCACCTCACCCAGCCCGGCTACCGGCAGGGTGACCGTCAGCGGGAGTGCGGCCAGCCGGGCGACCTGGTCATCCCGGAGTTGCCCGGCGGCCCAGTTCGACACGTCGATCCTGGATGGTTTGCCGGCCCGCGCCTCGACCAGTTCCCGGTCGGCGTTGCCGCCCACCCAGCGGACCCGGTCACCGAGCCCGGCCAGCAGGTCCAGCACTTCGACGGGCTGGGGGCCGGCGGCGATGTCGCCGGTGAGCACGATCAGGTCGGCGGCGGCGACGTCCGGCTCGGCCAGCACCGCCTCCAGCGGGGGCAGCGCGCCGTGGATGTCGGACAGGACTGCGACATGTTCCAACATCGGCCCACCGTCTCGCCCGCCGGCCGTGCCGTCCAGCGATTCTGCCCCGGGCAGACAGGACCGGGACAGGACGGGGCAGGGCCGAGCGGGCGCTGGTCAGACGTGGGCGCGGTCAGACGCGGGCGCGGCGGGCCAGGCGCTCCGGGTCCAGGATGATGATGCTCTTGCCGTCCAGCCGCAGCCAGCCGCGCGAGGCGAAGTCGGCGAGCGCCTTGTTGACGGTCTCCCGGGAGGCGCCGACGAGCTGGGCGATCTCCTCCTGGGTCAGGTCGTGGGTCACCCGCAGCACGCCACCGTCGCGGGTGCCGAACCGGCCGGCCATCTGGAGCAGGTTCTTTGCGACCCGCCCCGGCACGTCGGTGAAGATCAGGTCGGCCAGCGAGTCGTTCGTCCGGCGCAGCCGGCGGGCCAGCACCCGCAGCAGTTGTTCGGCGATCTCGGGCCGGTTGTTCAGCCACGGCCGCAGGGCCTGCTTGCGCAGCCGCACCAGCCGGGTGTCGGTCACCGCGGTGGCCGTTGCCGTCCGGGGGCCCGGGTCGAAGAGTGACAGCTCGCCGACCATGTCCGACGGGCCCATCACGGCGATCAGGTTCTGCCGACCGTCGGCCGCCCGACGGCCGACCTTGATCTTGCCGGACAGGAGGATGTAGAGACTGTCGCCGGGCTCGCCCTCGTTGAACACGACCTCGCCCTTGCGGACCTCGATCGTCTCCATCTCCTTGGCGAGCGCCTCGGCAGCCTCCGGGTCGACCCCCTGAAAGATTCCGCTGCGGGCCAGTACCTCATCCATCGCGCACCTCCGCCTACGCGTGCCGTCCGTCGGCCGGGTCCGCCGTCCGCTGATCCCTCGCGCGAGGCCAGTCTAGGCGCACGTGAGCAGCAATCAGAGGTGCACCCCTGGAATCTTGATCGTTGGACGTAACCTGCCCGGCCTGATCAACCACTATGATCGCCGGTCCGAAGGGCCCCAGCCATCCTTGACGCGCCCGGGACGTAGGGTCTGCGGCGTGCTGACCGAGCCGACCCTGACCAGCCGCCACGAGGACGGGTGGGACGTGCCGCTGCTCGTCTGGCGCGCCGAACGGCCGCTGCTCGCGGTCAGCTCCGCGCCGCTCGGCGGCGGGATGGGCGTACGGGACTGGGTGGTCAATGCGACCGTGCCGATGTCGTACCACCGGGACGACCCGGCCGAGCACCTGGCCGAACTGGCCGGCCAGCTCGGCCTGGACGGGCCCGGCGTCGGGCTGCTGACCGGGGTCGACGTCGCCGAGGTGATCGCCCGGACCGACACCGGGGTGCGGGTCTGGGCCACGGTCGGGCTGGGCACCCCGCTCCAGGCAGCCGAGCCCGCTCCGGCCGAGCCCACCGGGGCCGGGGCGCGGGTCGGCACCGTCAACATCGTGGTCCAGGTGCCCGCCCGGCTCGGCGACGCCGCGCTGGTCAACGCGGTGGCCACCGTGACCGAGGCGAAGGTGCAGGCGATCCGGGAACTGGGGCTGGCGGCCACCGGCACCCCCACGGACGCGGTCACCGTGCTCTGCCCGGTCGACGGGGCCCCGGCCGCGTACGGCGGGCCCCGCTCCACCTGGGGGGCGCCGCTGGCCCGGGCCGTGCACGCCGCCGTGCTGGCCGGCGGGGCGGGTCTCGTGGTCCCGTGGTCACAACGACGTACGGCCTGAAGTCCGACCGATCAGCCATCGTCAGCGCGTTGTCCGGCCGGTAGGGTCGCGGGCGATGTATGCTGCCGCCCCCTCCGGAATCCGCTCGCGCCGACGGGCCGCACCCGCCCTCGGCCTGCTGCTCACCGCGCTGCTCGCCGCCGGCTGCGCGCAACCCGGCGACGAGCCGGTCTGGCAACCCGGGAGCGAGGGCGGCAAAACCGGCACGACCGGTGCACCGACCCCGACCCCGGCCGGTACGCCGAAGGGCGAGGCGAAGAGCGTCTCGCTCTCCGCCACCGGCGACATCATCATGGGCAACGCGCCGAACCGGCTCCCGCCGGGCGGCGGGAAGGGGTTCTTCGACTCGGTCAAGGACGCCCTCGCCGCCGACCTGGTGATGGGCAACCTGGAGGAGCCGCTGACGGTGGACACCGGCACCGGCAAGTGCGGGGCCAACTCGACCCGGTGCTTCCAGTTCCGCGCCCCGCCGGAGTACGCCGCCCACCTGCGCGACGCCGGGTTCGATCTGCTCAACCAGGCCAACAACCACGGGTACGACTACGGCCCCAAGGGCTACCAGAACACCCAGCGGGCGTTGGAGAAGCACGACCTGGCGCACACCGGCGCGCCCGACCAGATCACCGTGGTCGAGGCCGAGGGCGTCAAGATCGCCGTGGCCGGCTTCTCGTCGTACGTCTGGTCCAACAGCCTGGTCGACATCGACGCCGCCCGCGCGGTGGTCGAGAAGGCCGCCACCATGGCCGACCTGGTCGTGGTGCAGGTGCACATGGGCGGCGAGGGGGCCGACAAGACCCGGGTCCGGCCGGGCACCGAGATGTTCCTCGGCGAGAACCGGGGCGACCCGGTGAAGTTCTCGCGCGCCATGATCGACGCCGGGGCGGACCTGATCGTCGGCCACGGCCCGCACGTGCTGCGCGGCATGGAGTTCTACCAGGGCCGGCTGATTGCCTACAGCCTCGGCAACTTCGCCGGCGGCGGCAACTCGCTGAGCAACAACGGCCGGCTGGGCTGGGGCGGCGTGCTCAAGGTGTCGCTCAAGCCGGACGGAAGCTTCGCCGGCGGATCGTTCGCCTCGACGTACATGAACTCGATCGGCAAGCCGACGATGGACCCGGACGACCGGGGCCTCGGCCTGGTCAAGCAGCTCACCCGGACGGACTTCCCGCAGACCGGCGCGCGGTTCGACGACAAGGGCCGCATCACCGAGGGGTGACCGGCCGGCATCAGCCGGCCGGGCGACGGGCGGCACCCGCCGCAGGGGGTGGACGCGCCGCCCGTGTGCACACGACGAGTCGTCACCGGGTCGACGTAGGCTTTCCGTCGTGACCACCAGTACCCCCGGAGCCACCGAGACCGAACTCGGCCGCACGCGCCGCGCCCGGAAGATCGGCCGGGTGCTGACCGAGACCCACCCCGACGCACACTGCGAGCTGGACCACGCCAACCCGCTGGAGCTGGCCGTCGCCACGATCCTGTCCGCGCAGTGCACGGACAAGAAGGTCAACGAGGTCACCCCGAAGCTGTTCGGCCGGTACCCGACTGCCGCCGACTACGCCGGCGCCGACCGGTCCGAGCTGGAGGAGCTGATCCGGCCCACCGGCTTCTACCGGAACAAGACCGACTCGCTGATCAAGCTGGGCCGGGGCCTCGTCGAGCGGTACGACGGCCGGGTGCCGGGGAAGCTCGCCGACCTGGTCACGCTGCCCGGGATCGGCCGCAAGACCGCCAACGTCATCCTCGGCAACGCCTTCGACGTCCCCGGCATCACCGTCGACACCCACTTCCAGCGGCTGGTGCACCGCTGGCGGCTGACCGACGAGACCGACCCCGTCAAGATCGAGCACGCGATCGGCGCGATGTACCCGAAGCGCGACTGGACGATGCTGTCGCACCGGATCATCTTCCACGGCCGGCGGGTCTGCCACGCCCGCAAGCCGGCCTGCGGGGCCTGCACCCTGGCGAAGCTCTGCCCGTCGTACGGGACGGGGCCGACCGAGCCGGCCCTCGCCGCGAAGCTGCTCAAGGGCCCCCGGGCGCGGGACCTGGCCGCCGCCGCGGGCGTCGACCCGGAGCTGGTGCCGCAGCAGGCGGTCGTGGCGGAGGCACCGTGAAGCGTCGCCTCGCCGCATTGCTCCTGCCGCTGGCCCTGCTCGCCGCCGGCTGCACGGCCTCCTCCGGGGAGCCCGCGCCGCCCGCGCCCCGGAAGAACACCAGGCCGTCGCCGTTCGCCGCCTGCGTGGCCCTGACCGCGCCGCCGGCCACGGCAGCCCCGACGCCGACCGCCTCCGGTGCCGCGCCGACCCCGGCCACCCCGACGCTGTCTGCTTCCGGGGCCGTGCCGCCCGGCTCCGGGGCCGCGCCGGCCGGCGGGTCGGTGCTGCCCGAGCTGACGCTGCCCTGCTTTACCGGTGGCGACCCGGTCGCGCTGCGGGACGTCCGGGGGCCGGCGGTGATCAACCTGTGGGCGTCCTGGTGCCCGCCCTGCCGCAAGGAGCTGCCCGCCTTCCAGCGGCTCAGCGAACGCGCGGCCGGCCGGCTCCAGGTGGTCGGGGTGAACGCCCGGGACAGCCGGGACGCCGCCCAGTCGATCGGCGAGGACTTCGGCATCCGCTTCCCGGTCCTGTTCGACCAGGGCGACAGCCTGAGCCGGGGGCTCAACCGCAACGCCATCCCGCTGACCGTGTTCGTCGACGCCGACGGCCGGGTCCGGCACGTCGACGTGTCCGGGGCGCTGGACGACACCCGCCTCGCCGAGCTGGTCCGCCGACACCTCGGGCTGGTGGTGTCCGCGTGACCCGACCGCCCCCGCCCTGGATCGACCCGCTGCTGGCCCGGCTCGGCAGCGCGCGGGTCGAGGACTTCACCCGGATCGCCACCCCGAGCAGCGGCGGGCGGGAGAGCGCCGTGCTGGTGCTGCTGGCCGAGGAGCCGGGGGCCGGCCCGGACGTGCTGGTCCTCCAGCGCGCCGCGACCCTGCGCAACCACGCCGGGCAGCCGGCCTTTCCCGGCGGGGCGGCCGACCCGACCGACGCCGACTCCGCCGCCACCGCGCTGCGCGAGGCCAACGAGGAGGTCGACCTCGACCCGGCCAGCGTGACCGTGCTGGCCGAGCTGCCGAAGCTGTGGATCCCGGTCAGTGACTTCGTGGTGACCCCGGTGCTCGGCTGGTGGCACCGGCCGCACCCGGTGCACCCCCGGGAACCGGCCGAGGTCGCGCACGTCGCCCGGCTGCCGGTCGCCGAACTCGTCGACCCGGCCAACCGCATGCGGGTACGCCACCCGAGCGGCTGGATCGGCCCGGCCTTCTCGGTGCGCGGCATGCTGGTCTGGGGCTTCACCGCCGGGGTGCTCGCCACCCTGCTGGAGATGGGCGGCTGGGCCCGACCCTGGCCGCGCGACCGGGTTATGGACCTGCCGCCCACCGGTGCCGCCCCGGCGCCGTCGGCCGGCACCGACTCCGTCGACGAGATGGCCGGCCCGCTCACCTGACGTCACGTTCCGCGAGCGGCGGTCCGCCGCCGAGCCCGGTGCCCGTACCCTTGGGGCGTGTCCGCCGTGGATCTCGTCCTGCTGCTGCTCATGCTCGTGTTCGCGATCAGCGGATACCGTCAGGGCTTCGTCATCGGTGTGCTGTCGTTCTCCGGCTTTTTCGTGGGCGCCCTGGTCGGACTCCAGGCCGGCCCACTGCTGGCCCGTCAGTTCGCGGACAGCGGCGCCCGCGTACTGATCTCCCTCGTCGCGGTCTTCGGGCTGGCCGTGGTGGGCCAGGCGCTGGCCGGTTGGGTCGGCTCCCACCTGCGCCAGACGATCACCAGCGACGTCGGCAAGCGGGCCGACGACATCGGCGGGGCGCTCGTCTCGCTCGTCGCGGTCATGCTGGTGGCCTGGCTGGTGGCCGTGCCGTTGGGCTCGTCGTCCCTGCCCTGGCTCGCCTCCTCGGTGCGCAACAGCGCGTTGCTCACCGTGGTCGACCGGGTGTTGCCGGACAAGGCGCAGGAGTTGTCCAACGCGCTGCGGGACACGGTCGACACGAACGGCTTCCCGGACGTCTTCGGTGACCTCGCGCCCACCCGGGCCCGGCAGGTCGATCCGCCCGACCCGGCGCTCGCCGGTTCCCAGGTGGTCGCCAACGGCCGGCGCTCGGTGGTCAAGGTGCTCGGCTCCGCGCCGAGCTGCGCCCGCCGCATCGAGGGCTCCGGCTTCGTGTACGCCGACGACCGGGTGATGACCAACGCGCACGTGGTGGCCGGCACCCGGTCGGTGTCCGTGGAGCTGGACGGCAACCGGTACGACGGGGAGGTCGTCGTCTACGACCCCGACCGGGATCTGGCCGTGCTGCGGGTGCCGGGCCTGCCCGGCCCGTCCCTGCGCTTCGCCGCCGGCAACGCGGGCAGCGGAGCGGACGCGGTCGTGCTGGGCTTCCCGCTGGACGGGCCGTACAACGCCCAGTCGGCCCGGGTGCGGGACGTCGACCGGATCACCGGTCCGGACATCTACTCCTCGGGCGATGTCACCCGGGAGATCTACACGATCCGGGCGCTGGTCCGCAGCGGCAACTCCGGCGGCCCGCTGCTCTCCTCGAACGGCCTGGTGCTCGGGGTGATCTTCGCGGCGGCGGCCGACGACCCGAACACCGGCTTCGCGGTGACCGCGGCCGAGGCCCGCCCGGTGGCGCTGGCCGGCGCCGAGCGCACCCGCGCCGTCGGCACCGGCGACTGCACCTGACGCGGCCCCGACTGCACCTGACCCGGCCCCGACTGCACCTGACCCGGCCCCGACGGCACCTGACCCGGCCCCGGCTGTACCTGACCCGGCCCCGGCCCCGGTCAGGCGGCCGGGACCTTGGCCGTCCGTCCGGCGGCGGGCAGCCTCTCCCGGCCCCACCGCACCCCGCGGTCCAGCACCGCCCGCGCCATGATCAGCACACAGGTGCCGCCGTTGAGGAACGACGCGACCACGTCGCTCGGGTGGTGCATGCCCCGGTACATCCGGGTCAGCGCGACGCCGACGGGCACCAGCACCAGCAGCGTCCACCAGGCGACCTTCGCCGGGGTGCTGCGCGCCCGCAGGGCCAGCAGCACCGCGATGCCGACGTAGAGCGCCACCGCGGCCGAGGTGTGCCCGGACGGGAAGCTGGAGGTGGGCGGGGAGGTGTCCATGTGCTCGACCGCCGGGCGGCGGCGGTCGATGGCCATCGTGGTCAGCAGGAAGACCAGGGCCTGCGCGCTGACCGCCGCGCACAGGAAGACCGGTTCCCGCCAGCGGTGCAGCACCAGCCGCAGGACCACCGCCACGATCACGGTGACCAGCACGATGACCTGGGTGCTGGCCAGCGTGCTGAACACCAGCGAGACGTTGTTCCAGACCTCCGTGCGGTCGGCGGCCAGCTCACGGTTGACCGCGTCCTCGGCGGTGAACGGCCAGGTGCGCTCGAACACCAGGGTGACGAGCACCCCGAGCAGCACCATGACGGAGAGCAGCAGGCCCACGGGGAGCACCACCCGCTTGAGACCCTGGACCAGCACATCGGACATGGCCCCGCCAGTACCCGACCGGGTCGGCCGCTACGCCTGCCCGCCGCCCGGGCCCGGCCGGCACGCCCCGTCGGCCAGTTCGGGCTCGACGCCCTCCGTCGCCGGGTGCGACGGGCGGTGGCCCGTACGGGCCCGCCAGGTGCGGAAGGCGGCCGTCGTGGCGGCCACCGTCGCAGCGCCCAGCAGCCAGCCGCCGACCACGTCGCTGGTCCAGTGCACGCCCAGCGCCACCCGGCTCACCCCGGTCAGGCCGGCGACCACGAAGGCGGCGGCCCACAGCGCCCACCGCGCGGCGGGGCGCTCCCTGGCGTACGGGAGGAAGATCAGCATTAGCACCCCGGCGGCCAGGGTGGCGTTCAGCGCGTGCCCGGAGGGGAACGAGTAGCCGGCGGCCCGGGCCACCGGGTCGAGCAGATCCGGCCGGTCCCGGCCGACCAACAGCTTGAGCAGCGCGTTGAGCAGCCCGCCCACGGCCATCGTGGTGACCGCCCACCAGGCCAGCCGCGGGGCGTGCCGGGTGAACAGCCACACCACCACGGCGAGCACGGCGACCCGCAGCGGGCCGGGGCCGAAGGCGTGGGTCCACACGGTCATGAATCCCACCCAGCCGGGATGGTCGACGGCATACCCGTGCAGGGCGTGGGTCACCGAGGCGTCCAGCCGGTGCAGCGGTGCCCAGGAACCCAGCACCAGCAGGGCGAGCAGGGCGAACGGCACCAGGACCAGGAAGGCCGCGCCGGCTGCGAGGGTGAGCCGCAGCCCCAGCGACCGGTCCTGGTCGAGGCGGCGGGCCCGCCACGACGGGGACGTCGACCCGGGGGTGTGCTGACCGGACGTGCTCATGCCACATCCCTACCCGGCCGGGTGCCGGATCAGACCGGCCATCACCGATGGAACCCGGCGGCGGCCATCGGTCAGCGGACCGACCGGCGGATGCGACGGCCCACCAGCACGGCCCCGGCGGCCAGGGCGGCGGCGACGGCGACGCTCGTCCAGAGCCGTTCCGGGTCGGAGTCGTCCGACCCGCCGGCCGGCCGGGCCGTCCAACGGGTCTGCTGGCGGGGCGCGGTGAAGCCGAGCGGGTCCGCGCCGGCTCCGGCGACCGGCTCCTCCTCCGCGGTGCCGGGTGCCGGGCCGAAGCCCACCACGCCCGGGGAGGAGTGGTCGTCGAGCGGGTTGCGCCGCACCGACGGCACGTCTGCGGTGAGCGCGGCGACCGGGTCGACCATGCCGTACCCGAAGCGGTCGTCGCGGCCGGCGGGCCCGATGTCCCGCGCGGTGCTGATCAGGCGGTTCACCACCTCGCCGGCGGACATCTGCGGCCAGCGGGCCCGGACCAGGGCGGCGGTGGCGGCGACGAGCGGGGTCGCGAAGCTGGTGCCCTGCACCCGCCAGTACCCGCCCGGCCGGGCCCCGACCAGGCCGGTGGCCGGCGCGGTGAGGATCGTGGCGTGGCCGGTGATCGAGCCGGACCAGAGATTGTCGCTGGCGCGTTCCAGGCCGGCGACGGCGATCACGCCCGGCTCCCTCGCCGGGTACCAGACCTTGGTGTCGGAGGACGCGGCCAGGTTTCCGGTGCAGGCGACCACCACCACGTCCCGGGCGAACGCGTAGTCCAGCGCCGCCGCCAGGGCGGGGCTGTCGCCGCCACCGCCGAGGGACAGGTTGATCACCCGGGCGCCGTTGTCCACGGCCCAACGGACCCCCTTGGCGACGATCATCGCGTCGTCGTACCGGTTCTCCTCGTCGAGGACCCGCACCGGGAGGATCTTCGCGTCGGGGGCCAGCCCGACCGCGCCGCGTTTGTCGTCGTCGCGCCCGGCGATCAGGCCGGCCACCGTCGTGCCGTGCCCGACCGGGTCCGGGCCATCGTCGGTGTCACCGTCGTCGACCAGGTCGATGCCGGGCAGCACCTGACCGGCCAGGTCCGGGTGCGAACCGTCCACCCCGGAGTCGATCACCGCCACGGTGACGCCGCGCCCGGTCGAGGTGCGCCAGGCGGTCGAGGCCCGCAGCTCGTCGAGCTGCCACTGCTCGTCGCGGACCTGGTCGACCCGGGCCGGCGTGTCCACCGGCGACACCCGCCAGGGCGTCGCCCCGACCGGCGGCGCGGCGAGCGGGGCGTAACGGGCGGGTGCGGCGTGGTGGGCCGGCGCGGCGAGCGCCGACGGCGGAACCGGATCGATGAGTGACACCGCGAGCGCCGTCGCGCCGAGCAGCGCGTGGCGGGTGAGCCGTCGCGCCGTCGTCGAACAGCCCTGCCGATCCCCAGTCACATTCCCAGCCATTCATCGCGGCGGACACATGCTGCTCGGAGATTACCGGTTTTCCCCTCCGCCACACGCCGATCCCGCAACAGGTCACCGGAACGCCGCCGGCCCGGGGCGGTGCTGGCGTTCACTGCGGAGGGAGATGGGCGAGCTGGACCAGGCGTACGCCCTCCCGCCGGGTCACCAGCCGGGCCCGTCCGGGCGGGAGCGGGCCGGGCCGGACCTGGCCGACCAGCGGCCCCTCGTCCGAGCTGCCGGCCATCACCAGGCCGGGGGCGGACAGCTCGCGCAGCCGTTGGAGGAACTGGTCGTAGCCGCGGGTCGCGCCGCCGGCGCGGCGGGCCAGCACCAGGTGCAGACCGATGTCCCGGGCCTGCGACAGGTACTCCTCCAGCGCACGCAGCGGGTTGACCGGCCCGCTGGCCACCAGGTCGTAGTCGTCGACCAGCACGAACAGTTCCGGCCCCGACCACCACGACCGCTCCCGCAGCTGTGCCGGGGTGATGTCCGAGCCGGGCAGCCGGCGCTGCATGTACCCGGCGGCGGCCTCGACCAGGTCGACGGTGCGGGCGGCGTCGGTGCCGTAGCCGATCTCGTGCTCCGTATCGATGGCGCCGAGCAGGCTGCGCCGGTAGTCCACCAGGATCACCCGGGCCTGGTCGGGGGTGAACCGGCCCACGATGGTGGCGGCCAGCGCCCGCAGGAACGACGACTTGCCGCACTCGGCGTCCCCGAAGACCAACAGGTGCGGTTCGGTGGCGAAGTCGAGCACCACCGGACGCAGGTCCGCCTCGGCGATCCCGACCGGCAGCGCCAGCCCGGACGTGCCGGCCAGGTCCAGCTCCGCGTACGGCAGCACCGGCGGGAGCAGCCGGACCCGGGGTGCGACCGGCCCGGTCCACGCCCCGGCGACCGCCTTCACCAGCGTGGCGGTCTCCCCGTCCGGCCCGGCCAGCCGGGGCAGCGCGGCGAGGAAGTGCAGGCCCTCACCGGTGATGCCCCGGCCTGGCGTCTTTTCGGGTACGCCCGCCGCAGCCGCCCGCCGGACCAGCAGCGAGTCCGACGGGTCGCCGAGCCGCAACTCCAGTCGGGAGCCGAAAAGGTCCCGGACGGCGGGGCGGAAATCCGTCCAGCGCAGCGAGCCGGCCACCACGTGCAACCCGTACGACAGGCCCCGGGTGGCCAGCTCGGTGACCAGGGGCTCCAGGTCGTCGTACTCGGCGCGCAGGGCGCCCCAGCCGTCCACCACCAGGAACACGTCGCCGAACGGGTCGGTGGCCGGCTGGCCGGCGACGGCGAGGGCGGCCCGCCGCTGCCGGTACGCCGCCATGGACTCCACCCCCAGCGCGGCGAAGTGGCGCTCCCGGTCGGCCAGCAGGGTGGCCATCTCACCGACGGTGCGCCGCACGGCGGTCGGATCGGTCCGGCCGGACACCCCGCCGACGTGCGGCAGGTCGCGCAGCGCGGCCAGCCCTCCGCCGCCGAAGTCAAGGCAGTACACCTGCGCCTCGACGGGCGTGTGTGTCAGCGCCAGCGCGAGGACCAGCGTGCGTAGCAGGCCCGACTTGCCGCTCTGCGGACCGCCGACCACGCCGACGTGCCCGGCCGAGCCGCCGAGAGCCAGCCAGAGCAGGTCCCGACGCTGCTCGAACGGCTTGTCGACGACGGCCACCGGCACCTGGAGCGCGCCGTGCAGCTCCGGGTTGGCGGAGCCCAGCCCGCGCGCCGGGTCGGCGCCGACCGGCCCGAGCAGCTCGTCGAGGGTGGGCGCGTCGCTCAGCGGCGCCAGCCACACCTGATGGGCCGGCGGGCCCTGACCGGCCAGCCGCCCCACCAGCACGTCGAGCAGGCTCGCGGCGCCGGTGTCCGCCTCGGCGGCGGTCGTCGGGGCGGGCGCGGCCGGCTCCGACACCGGCACCGCATGGGTGGAGAAGGCGAGCAGGCGGGGCACGCCGGCCCCGCCGCGCCCCGCCGCGCCGTCGGGGCGACGCAGCGCCCCGGAAACGTACGCGGCCTTGAAACGCACCAGCGGCTCGGTGCCGAAGCGCAGGTAGCCGTGCCCCGGCGAGCGGGGCAGCTCGTGCGCGTCGGGCACCCCGAGGACCGTCCGCGACTCCAGCGCCGAGAAGGTGCGCAACCCGATCCGGTACGACAGATGGGTGTCCAGGCCGCGCAGCCGCCCCTCCTCCAGCCGCTGACTGGCCAGCAGCAGATGCACCCCCAGCGACCGGCCCAGGCGGCCGATCTGCACGAACAGGTCGATGAAGTCCGGCTTGGCCGAGAGCAGCTCGGAGAATTCGTCGCAGATCAGCAGCAGCGACGGCAGCGGGGCCAGTGGGTTGCCGGCGGCCCGGGCCCGCTCGTAGTCGCGCAGGCTGGCGAAGTTCCCGGCCCGGCGCAGCAGCTCCTGGCGGCGGACCAGCTCCCCGTTGATGGCGTCGACCATCCGGTCGACCAGCGGCAGCGCGTCGGCCAGGTTGGTGATCACCGCGGCGGTGTGCGGCAGCCGGTCGAACGAGGCGAAGGTGGCCCCGCCCTTGAAGTCGACCAGGACGAAGTTCAGCTGCTCGGAGCTGTGCGTGGCGGCCAGCCCGAGGACCAGGGTGCGCAGCAGCTCCGACTTGCCGGAGCCGGTCGCCCCGATCAGCAGCCCGTGCGGGCCCATCCCGTCCTGGGCGGACTCCTTGAGGTCCAGCTCGATCGCCCCGCCGTCGGTGCCCACCCCGATCGGCACCCGTAGCCGGTCCCGGGCCGACCGGGGCCCCCAGCCCTGCTCGGCGCTGAAGCCGGCCGGGTCACCGATGCCGAGCAGCTCGGGCAGGCCCAGCTCGGCGTTGACCGGGGCGTCCGGCCCGCGTACGGCGGTGGCCAGCCGCAGCGGGGCCAGCCGGCGGGCGACCGCCTCCGCGTCGGCGGGCGCCAGCCGGTCGGCGGCGCCCACCTCGGCGTGCCCCTCGACGGAGTGCGAGTCCAGCCGGCCGCCGCGCAGGTCGAGCAGGAGGGCGTACCGGTCGAGCAGGCGCGGCGGCGGGGTGTCCAGGTCGACGATGGTGACCGCGTCGATGCCGCCGTCGCCGATGAGGTCGGTGGCGCCGGTGAGGTCGCCGCCGTCGAGCACCACCACGACGTGCGGGCCGTCGGTGGCCGGGCCGGCCGGGCTGAACCGGGACCGGCTGGCCAGCACGTCGTCGAGGAGCCGTTCCAGCTCGGGGGCGGAGCTGGTGACCAGGCGGACCGGGCCGACGGCGTCGACGCGGGTGGGGTGATGGGCGTGCGGCAGCCACTTCACCCACTCCCAGAGGGCCCGCCGCTCCGGGCCGGCGCAGACCGCGACCAGCAGCTCGTCCGGCGCGTGGAAGACCGCGAGCTGGGTGAGCACGGCCCGGGCCAGGGCCTGGGCGTCGGACGAACCGGTGTCGGGCCGCACGCGCCCGTCGGCGCCCCGGACGGCCGGCTCGCCCCGGACGTAGACCCGGGCGAAGCTGCGCAGCGACAGCGCCACCGGCAGGTCCGGCACCACCGAGTACGCGTCCAGGAACCGGCGCAGCGCGCCGGCGGTCATCGGCTCCAGCTCCTCCAACGGCCGGGTGACCGGCGGGACCAGCGGGGTGGCCAGGGTCTGCGGGCCGAGGCCCACCCGGACCACGGCGAAGTCCGGGTCGGCCGGCCGGCGCTCCCAGATCCGGTGGCTGTCCACGGTCGACCAGAGTCGGCCCGGGTCGGGGTGCCGGTAGTGCAGCCCGGCCCGTTGCTGCCCGGCGGTCCGCCTCACCCGGCGGCGCAGCGCGGTGAGGTGCCGCAGGTACTCCCGCCGGGCGGCCATCATCTCCGACTTCTTCGGGGTGCCGGAGGCGCTGCCCCACGAGGTCACCAGCATCGCCACGGAGGACAGCCCGAACATGCCCCCGACCACGTACGAGTAGGCCCCGCCGCCCCGGCCGAACATCATCGCCATCGCGACCGTCCCGCCCAGCATGGGCAGCACCATCAGCGCCTGCTGCCAGCGGCTGCCGGTGACGGCGGGGATCTCCGGCGGCGCCTCGACGGGCAGCTCGCCGACCGGGATCTCCGGCGCGGGTCGCCGGGGCGGTCGCTTGATGACGACAGTGGACACACGCCCTCCCAGAGCGCTCGGTAACCCGAGCCTGGCTCATCGTAGGTAAAGTCCTGTCGTCCGCGCAGCCGCCATCCCCCTCGATACGGAGAAGCGTCGATGACTACCGGGCTGGCCCGTGTCACGATCAGCGCCCCCCAGCGCCGGGTCGACGTCGCACTGCCGGAGCAGGTCCCCCTCGCCGAGCTGCTGCCCGAGGTGCTCCGGCACGCCGGCGAGGGGCTGGCCGACGCCGGGGAGCGGCACGGCGGCTGGGTGCTGCGCCGCACCGACGGCGCGGTGCTGCTCACCGCCCAGGCGCTGCTGCCCCAGGGGGTCCGCGACGGCGAGGTGCTGCATCTGGTGCCGGCCCGCGCCGAGTGGCCCGAGCTGGAGTACGACGACGTGGTCGAGGCGATCGTCGACGGGGCCCGCCGCCGGGGCGCGGCCTGGTCGCCGGCCGCCACCAGGGCCGCGGCCCTGGCCGGGGCGGCCGTCCCGCTCGCCGTCGGGCTGCTCGCCGTGCTCGCTGCCGGGCCTGGGCACCCGGCCGGTTGGCAGGTCGCGCTCGTGGTTGCGCTGCTGCTCACCGTCGCCGGCGCGGTCGCCTCCCGGGCGTACGGCGACGGTGCCACCGGCGCCACGTTGGGCGGCTACGCCCTGCCGTACGCCGCCACGGCCGGGGCCCTCGCGGTCAGCTCCGGCGACCAGGTCGGCGCGTTTGCGCCGCTGCGCTGGCTGGGTGCCCCCGAGCTGCTGGCCGGCACGGTGGCGCTGCTGCTGGTGGCGCTGCTCGGCCTGCTCGGGGTGGCCAGCCGGGTCCGGGTCTTCGTGGCGGGCGCGACCGTCGGGGCGGCGGGCGCGACCGTCGCGCTGGGCGGGCTGGCGCTGCCGGCCGAGGGTGCCGCGGCGGTGCTGGTCTGCGTCCTGGTCTTCGCGCTGGGCGGGCTGCCGCTGCTGGCCATCCGGCTGGGCAGGATGCCGCTGCCGCCGATCACCCTGCCCGGCGACGGGAGCCCCGGTGCCGAGACCGCCCGGGACCTGCCGGACCGGGCCCGGGTGTACGCCGCAGTAGCCCGGACCGAGGAGATGCTGACCGGGATGCTGATCGGACACGCCGTACTGGCGGCCGGGGCGGCGGCGGTGCTCGCCGCGACGGGCGGGACGGCCGGCCGGCTGCTGGTGGCGGTCGTGTCCGTCGTGCTGCTTCTGCGTTCCCGGCTATTCGTGGCGCTGCGCCACCGGGTGCCCCCGGTGGCCGCCGGGCTGGCCGGGGCCGCCCTGCTCGGCGGGGTGCTCGCCGTGGGCTCCGGCCCGGCCGGAGGGCTGCTGCTGGCCGTCGGGGGGCCGGTCGTGGCCCTGGTCGCCGTGGCCGCCGGCACCACGTCCGCCCGGCGGCCCGTGTCGCCGTACGTCGGTCGGCTGGCCGACCTGACCGACACCGCGCTGGTGGTCTCCGTGGTGCCGGTGGCCTGTGCGGTGCTCGACCTGTACGAACGGGCCCGGGGGCTGCTCGGCTGAGCGGCTCCCGGGCCCGTCGACGTCTGCCGGTGGTCAGTGCAGGGACTCGCCCCGCTCCTCGGCCTCCTTGGCGCGCCGGTACGAGTTGTGAATCTCGGCCTCGGCCTCGACCCGGCCGACCCAGGTCGCGCCCTCGACCGACTTGCCGGGTTCCAGATCCTTGTACACCTCGAAGAAGTGCTGGATCTCCAGCCGGTCGAACTCGCCCAGGTGGTGGATGTCGCGCAGGTGCTCCTGACGCGGATCCTCGTAGGGCACGCAGAGGACCTTGTCGTCCCCGCCCTTCTCGTCGGTCATCCGGAACATGCCGATGGTGCGGCAGCGGATCAGGCAGCCGGGGAAGGTCGGCTCGGGGACCAGCACGAGCGCGTCCAGCGGGTCGCCGTCCTCGCCCAGGGTGCCCTCGATGAACCCGTAGTCCGCCGGGTACTGGGTGGACGTGAAGAGGGTGCGGTCCAGCCTGATCCGGCCGGTCGCGTGGTCCACCTCGTACTTGTTGCGGTGACCCTTGGGGATCTCAACCGTGACGTCGAAATCCATCTTCCACGCTCCCTCGTCTGCCCACGCTGGCTAACGGAAACCAGTGGCGCCGCTCTCCAGGCAGGTGAATGCCCACCCGCCTGCTCCGGCCGCCGCATAGTCTTCGGACCGAAGTAGTGTCACCCAAGCTGTTTTCCAAGCGGGAGGAGGGGGCTGTGGGGAGGGAAGATTCACACTACCGCCCGGAGGGGGTTGACGGGCGGAAGGGCGGGCATCCGGGTTCCGGAGGCGCGACCGGGCGGGTCCCGGTGCCCGAGGCGCACCTGCCCCGTACCCCCGTGCCGCCCCCCGCCGACGACTTCGACCCCGAGGCCACGGCCCCGATCATCAGGGGCGGGGAGCGGCCTCCGCCGCCCGTGTGGCGGCCCTCGGATCGGGCGCCCGGGGCCGACCGGGCGCCGGCCCCGGCCTTCCCCGCTGCCGGCTTCGACGCACCCATGCGGGAACCGTTCGACGCACCCATGCGGGAACCGGCTGCGGCCGGGCCGCCCCCGGGGCGCGACCGGCCGCCGGCCCGCCGCCGGCGCCTCCCGCTGGCCGTGCTGGCCACCGTGGTGCTGCTCGCCCTGGTCGGGGCCGGGCTGGCGGTGGTCCGGCCCGGTCCGGTCGCCGGCTGGCTCGGCGCGGACCGGGCCACCCCGCAGGCGACCGGCGAGGCCGCCGAGCCGGAACCCGTCCCGGTGCTCTCCGGCCCGGACGCCAACGCCCCCGAGCCCACCCCGGACGGGGTGCGCGCCGCCCTCGAACCACTTCTGCGGGCCCCTGAGCTGGGCGGCCGGGTCAACGTGTCGGTGGCCGACGTGACGACCGGCCGGTCGCTCTACTCGCAGGGCGGCGACGCCGGCACCGTCCCCGCCTCGGTGACCAAGCTGGCCACCGCCGTCGCCGTGCTGGAGGCCCGCGGGCCCGGCCACCGCATCCCCACCCGGGCGGTGGCCGGCGCGAACCCGGGCGAGGTGGTCCTCGTCGGCGGCGGCGACCCGACCCTCGCGGTGGACGGCGACGGCTTCTACCCCGACGCGGCCCGCCTCGACGACCTGGTCAAGCAGGTCAAGCAGGCGCTCGGCGGTACCGCGCCGACCGGGGTAACCGTCGACTCCTCGCTCTTTCCCGGCCCGGTGTACGGCCCCGGCTGGGACTCGGACATCCCCACCGGCGGGTTCGGCGCGGCGATCAGCGCGCTGATGACCGACGGCGCGCGCCGGGACCCGCAGGCCGCGAAGAAGAACTTCGACGCCGGCCACGGCGGGGCGGAGCGGGTTCCGCAGCCGGACCTGGTGGCCGGCCGCGCATTCGCCAGGCTGCTCGGGCTCACCGGCGCCGCCGCCGAGGTGAAGCGGGGCACCGCCCCGGCCGCCGGCGCGGCCCCGTCCGCCGCTGCCCCCGCGCCCGGCACCGAGTTGGGCAAGGTCGAGTCGCTGCCGGTGATCCGGCTGGTCGATCTGATGATCACCGACAGCGACAACGTGATCGCCGAGGCGATGGCCCGGCAGGTCGCGTTGTCCCGCGACCAGCCGGCGTCCTTCGTCGGCGGGGCGGCGGCGATGGACATCGTGATCGGCGAGCTGGGCCTGTCGGCCAACGAGATCACCCTCGCCGACGGCAGCGGGCTGTCCCGGAGCAACCGGATCAGCCCGTCCCTGCTGACCGACCTGATCTCGCTCGCCGGCAACGGCACCCATCCGGAGCTGGCCGCCGTCTTCGGCGGACTGCCGGTCGCCGCCTGGTCGGGCACCCTCGGCGGGCGGTACCAGGTGCCGGCCACGGTGGCCGGGGCCGGCGTGGTCCGGGCCAAGACCGGGACGCTGACCCGGGTGCACGCCATCGCCGGGCTGGTCACCACCGTCGACGGCCGCCTGCTCACGTTCGCCGTGCTCACCGACCAGGCCCCGTCCGACTCGCTCGACGACACCCGGCGGGCCCTCGACCGGATCACCTCCGCGCTGGCCCGCTGCGGCTGCCGCTGAACCGGCCCGGCACCCTTGTGTGGAGGGATGTCCTGTCATCGGCGAAAGGTGGGGGTGTTCCGGCGCGGGTACGGTGGGGTGCATGGCGCAGTTCGTGGACTGGGATCTGGCCGCCGCGACCGCGGGGGCGTTGAGCAAGTCGGGGCCCCGGGTGTCGTACGCCGAGGCCACCGAGGTGGTTTCCGAGCTGCGGCGACTGACCGACGAGGCGGCCGGGCACGTGGCCGACTACACCGGGCTCCGCTCGCAGGTGGCGCACCCGCCGGTGCGCGTGGTGGACCGACGGGACTGGGCGGCGGCCAACATCGCCGGCCTACGCGAGGTGATCACCCCGCTGGTCGGCCGGCTCGCCGGCGACAAGCAACCCGGCCCGCTCACCGAGGCGATCGGCTCCCGGGTCACCGCAATCCAGGCCGGCACCGTGCTGGCGTACCTGTCGGGCCGGGTTCTCGGCCAGTACGAGGTCTTCTCCGGCGACCCCGGCCAACTGCTGCTGGTCGCGCCGAACATCGTCGAGGTGGAGCGGAAGCTGGGGGCCGATCCGCGTGACTTCCGGCTCTGGGTGTGCCTGCACGAGGTGACCCACCGCACCCAGTTCACGTCGGTGCCCTGGATGCGGGCGTACTTCCTCGGCGAGGTGCAGGCGTTCGTGGACGCCTCGCAGGGCGGCGAGCACCTGGTCGAGCGGCTGCGCCGGGGGGTGGCCACCCTCTCCGACGCGGTCAAGGACCCGGAGAGCCGGGCCAGCGTGCTGGACATCGTGCAGACCCCCGCCCAGCGGGCGGTGCTCGACCGGCTCACCGCGCTGATGACCCTGCTGGAGGGGCACGCCGAGTTCGTGATGGACGGCGTCGGCCCGCAGGTCATCCCCAGCGTCGAGCGGATCCGGGCCGCGTTCAACCGGCGCCGGGAGACGGGCAACCCGCTGGAGAAGGCGATCCGCCGGCTGCTCGGCGTCGACGTCAAGATGCGCCAGTACGCCGAGGGCCGCAAGTTCGTCCACGGCGTCGTCGAGCGGGTCGGCATGGACGGCTTCAACAAGATCTTCAACTCCCCGCTGACCCTGCCCCGGCTGGATGAGCTGGGCGACCCGGATGCCTGGGTCGCCCGGGTGCACGGGCCGGCCGGCGCCACCCCGACCGTCGGCTGACCGTACGCCGATGGCCGCGCTCGCCCCGTCGGTCGCCGCGGTCCGGCTCGCGGTCCGCCGCGCGCTGACCGGGCTGGCCGGGGACGGGCCGGTGCTGGTCGCCTGCTCGGGCGGGGCCGATTCGCTCGCCCTGGCCGCCGCCACGGCGTTCGTCGCGCCCCGGCTCGGCCGGCGGGCCGGGCTCGTCACCGTCGACCACGCCCTCCAGGCCGGCTCCGAGCAGCGGGCCGCCGCCGTGGCGGCCTGGGCCGCCACGGCCGGGTTCGCGCCGGCCGAGGCGGTACGGGTCGACGTCGACGGCCGCCCCGGAGGGCCGGAGGCGGCCGCCCGCCAGGCCCGCTACCAGGCGCTGGTCGAGGCGGCCCGGCGGCACGGGGCGGCGGCACTGCTCACCGGGCACACCCGCGACGACCAGGCGGAGACGGTGCTGCTCGCGTTGGCCCGGGGCGCCGGCCCGCGTGGGCTGGCCGGGATGCCGCCCCGACGGGACCTGTCCGGCGTGCCGCTGCTGCGTCCCCTGCTCGACGTGACCCGCGAGCAGACCCGCAAGGCGTGCGCCGCCCTCGGGTTGACCCCGTGGGAGGACCCGCACAACACCGACCCGTCGTACGCCCGGGCCCGGGTCCGGTCCGACGTGCTGCCCGCGCTGGTCCGGGCGCTCGGCCCCGCCGTGCTGGACAACCTCGCCCGGACTGCCCGCCTGGTGGCCGCCGACACCGCCGCCCTCGACGCCCTGGCCGCCGACGCCCTGACCGCGCCTGCACCTGCGGTACCGGCCGGTCCGGCCGCCGTCGGCGGGGCGAGGGGGCAGACGCCGGCGGGTGTGCGGGTGCCCGACGGCGGGTTGTCGGTCGAGGCGCTGGCCGGGCTCGCCCCGGCAGTCCGGACCCGGGTGCTGCACGCCTGGGCCCGGGAACTCGGCGCGGCACCCGCCGCGCTGTCCCACCGGCACGTCGCCGCGCTGGACGCACTGGTCACCGACTGGCGGGGGCAGGGCGCGACCCATCTGCCCGGCGGCATCCGGGTGGTCCGCCGTGCCGGCCGGCTCACCGCCGCCGACCCGCTCGCCTGACGGCTCACCGCCGCCGGTCGGGCCCGGCCTGCGGCGGGCATCAGCTGGTTGTGGCGCGGTCGCGGAAGGTGGCCCGGTAGGCGTGCGGGGTGGTGCCCAGCCGACGGGTGAAGTGGTGGCGCAGGGCAGCCGCGTCGCCGAAGCCGGCCCGGCCGGCCACGCCCTCCACGCTCAGGCCGGTCTCCTCCAGCAGCCGCCGGGCCAGCAGCACCCGCTGGTTGGTTAGCCAGTCGTGGGGCGTGGTGCCGGTCTCGGCGCGGAACCGGCGGGCGAAGGTGCGCGGGGTCATCCCGGCCCGGGTGGCCAGCCCGTCGACGGTGACCGGGCGGTCCAGGTGACCCATCAGCCACTCCAGCACAGGTTCCAGGGTGGGTGCCTCGGGGGCCTTCGGGATGGGTGCCTCGATGTACTGGGACTGGCCGCCGTCGCGGTGCGGCGGGACGACCATCCGGCGGGCCAGCCGGGTGGCGGTGGCCGAGCCGTGCTCCTGGCGTACCAGGTGGAGGCAGGCGTCGATGCCGGCGGCCGTGCCGGCGCTGGTGAGCAGTCGGCCGTCGGCCACGTAGAGCGAGTTGCACCGGACCCGGGCCCGGGGGTGGCGGCGCTGCAACTCGTCGACGTACCGCCAGTGGGTGGTGCACTCCCGGTCGTCGAGCAGCCCGGCCGCACCGAGCACGAACGCCCCGGAGCAGACGCTCAACATGTACGCGCCGCGCGAGTCGGCCCGGCGCAGCGCGTCCAGTACGGCGGGGGACACGGCCGTGCCGCCGTTGTGCGCGGGCACCGCGACCATGTCGGCGTCCTCGATGGGCCCGAGGTCGGCGTGCGGGGTGAGGTGGAAGCCGGCGGAGGTACGCACCTGGGCGCCGTCGGACGTGCAGACGGTGAACCGGTAGCCGGGGAAGCCGTCGGCGGTCCGGTCGGTGCCGAAGACCTCGGCGAGCACCCCCAGTTCGAACGGGGCCACCCCGTCGAGCGCGAGGATGGCGACGGATCGGAGCATGTGACGAGGGTAACCGTACGGGTGGCAGGAAATCGAGGTCGGGTGGCATAACTGCCACTGTCCGGGGGGTGGGCAGGCGCGCAGACTGGTTCCAGTCCGGTGCGCACCGGCGGCGAAAACATCCGAAAAACCCCGCGAAAGCGAGCGCCGCCATGGCATTCCTGCCGTTCCTGTTCTTCCTGCTCATCCTCGTCGTCGCGTCGGTCGCCGGCCTCGTCGCCGACACCCGGGACTCGGCCGACTGGAAGCCCACCGACGAGGGCCGCCGGTGGCGATCCAGTACCTGCTGACCCGGTTCGCGCCGGATGTGGAGAAAATCCCGGCGGGACCGCGTCGAAAGGGGCGGCCCCGCCGACGGAGGGCATCCGGCATACGGCAGGCTAGGAGTCATGGCTGACGGCTCCTGGTACGACGCCGACATCGACCACGTGATCATTTCCGAGGCGCAGATCCGCGAGAAGACGGCGGAGCTGGCCAAGCAGGTCTCGGCTGACTACGCGGGCGTCGACGGGCTCCTGCTCGTCTGCGTGCTCAAGGGCGCGGTCATGTTCATGGCCGACTTCGCCCGGGCGCTGGGCCGGCACGGTCCCCCCGCCGAGCTGGACTTCATGGCCATCTCGTCGTACGGCCAGGGCACCACCTCCTCCGGCGTGGTCCGGATCCTCAAGGACCTGGACCGCGACATCGCCGGACGGCACGTGGTGGTCATCGAGGACATCGTCGACTCCGGGCTCACCCTCTCCTGGCTGCTGCGCTACCTGGAGTCGCGCTCGGCGGCCAGCGTCGAGGTCGTCGCCCTGTTCCGCAAGCCGGACGCGGTCAAGGTCCCGGTGCCGGTGAAGTACGTCGGGTTCGACATTCCGACCGAATTCGTCGTCGGCTACGGCCTCGACTTCGGCGAGCGGTACCGCGAACTGCCCTACGTCGGAGTGCTCAAGCCCGAGGTCTACGCACGGGCGTGAGGCCCGTTCGTATCGGTACCCGTCAAGCCGACGTTCAGCGCGTTCTCAGCTGATCGGTCTACGGTAGGGGCCGGTGGCGTGGAGTAGCTTCTCCACGCCCGGCCCTTCGACCCGCGTGACCGGGCGGTCGGGTGGCCGGGCGCGGAACTTCCCGCCACGCCGGCTGAAACCCGGTTCGCCTTACGCGTAACTGCTGGGCTCGCAAGCTCACATGTCGCGCGCACGGTGTACCGTCGAGTGACCGCGGTGCGGCAGTTACGCACCCCGGGGTCGAGGCCGGCCCGCACGGCGGCTCCGGCTGCCGCCTCGGCGGCGACAAGTCATTCAGACGGTCAGGACGTCGATCAGGAGGATGCGGGCGTCTCGGCGCTCGACGACAGCATGGAACGTACGCGTTTCTTCCGCCGACCTGTGGTCTGGATCATCCTGGTCATCCTCGGCGCCGTTGTGCTCAGTCAGCTGTTCACCGCTGGTCCCAGCTACCACCGCGTGGACACTTCCGTTGCGCTCGATCAGCTGCATACCGCGAAGATCAAGAAGGCGGTCTTCCAGGACAAGGAACAGACGCTCCAACTCGACCTGGAGAGCAAGACCAAGTTCGGTGACACCGACACCGACCGGATCGAGGCCCAGTTCCCGTACGAGGTGGGCGGCCAGGTCTGGAACGAGGTCCTCGACGCCAAGGCGGCCAACCGGGTCACCGGACCGGCCGACACCAAGGTGTCGTCCGACAGCATCTGGGTGAGCCTGCTGGTCAACCTGCTCCCCATCGCGCTGCTCGTGCTCCTGCTGCTGTTCTTCATGTCGCAGATGCAGGGCGGCGGCTCCCGGGTGCTCAACTTCGGCAAGTCCAAGGCGAAGATGATCACCAAGGACACCCCGAAGACGACCTTCGCGGACGTCGCGGGCGCCGAGGAGGCCGTCGAGGAGCTGCACGAGATCAAGGACTTCCTGCAGAACCCGGCGAAGTATCAGGCCCTGGGCGCCAAGATCCCGAAGGGTGTGCTGCTCTTCGGCCCGCCCGGCACGGGTAAGACGCTTCTCGCCCGCGCCGTCGCCGGCGAGGCCGGGGTGCCGTTCTACTCGATCTCCGGCTCCGACTTCGTCGAGATGTTCGTCGGTGTCGGCGCCAGCCGGGTCCGCGACCTGTTCGAACAGGCCAAGACGAACGCCCCGGCGATCGTCTTCGTCGACGAGATCGACGCCGTCGGTCGCCACCGCGGCGCCGGCATGGGCGGCGGCCACGACGAGCGCGAGCAGACGCTCAACCAGCTGCTCGTCGAGATGGACGGCTTCGACACCAAGGGCGGGGTCATCCTGATCGCCGCCACCAACCGGCCGGACATCCTCGACCCGGCGCTGCTGCGCCCGGGCCGCTTCGACCGGCAGATCCCGGTGGACGCTCCCGACATGGAGGGCCGCAAGGCGATCCTGCGGGTGCACGCCAAGGGCAAGCCGTTCGCCCCCGACGTCGACCTCGACGCGGTGGCCCGGCGGACCCCCGGCTTCAGCGGCGCCGACCTGGCCAACGTGATCAACGAGTCCGCGCTGCTCACCGCCCGCAAGGACGAGCGGGCGATCAGCAACGACTCCCTGGAGGAGTCGATCGACCGGGTGATCGCCGGTCCGCAGCGTCGGACCCGGGTGATGGGCGACCAGGAGAAGAAGATCACCGCGTACCACGAGGCCGGGCACGCGCTGGTCGCCTGGGCGCTGCCGCACGCCGCGCCGGTGCACAAGGTGACGATCCTTTCCCGTGGCCGCTCGCTGGGCCACACCCTGGTGCTGCCGACCGAGGACAAGTACACCCAGACCCGCGCCGAGATGATCGACACCCTGGCGTACGCGCTGGGCGGCCGGGCCGCAGAGGAACTGGTGTTCCACGAGCCGACCACCGGCGCCGGCAACGACATCGAGAAGGCCACCGGGCTGGCCCGCGCGATGATCACCCAGTACGGCATGAGCTCCAAGCTCGGCGCGATCAAGTACGGCACCAGCGGGGATGAGCCGTTCCTCGGCCGCAACATGGGCCACGAGCGGGACTACTCCGACACGGTGGCCGCCGAGATCGACAACGAGATGCGGGCGCTGATCGAACTGGCCCACGACGAGGCCTGGGAGATCCTGGTGGAGTACCGGGACGTCCTGGACAGCATCGTGCTCGAGCTGATCGAGAAGGAGACCCTCTCCACGGCCGACATGGCCCGGATCGCCGGCCGGGTGGTGAAGCGCCCGCCGATGGCCCCGTACAACGGCTTCGGCAAGCGTCAGCCCTCCACCGAGCCCCCGGTGCTCACCCCGACCGAGAAGGACGCGCTCAAGGCGCAGGCCCAGGCAGACGGCGCGTCCGTCGGCGGCGGCACGCCCAGCTCGAACAACTCGGACGGTACGCACTGAGTACCGACCCGGAGGTCGGTCCCGAGGTCCCCACCCAGGGAGCCTCGTCGACCGAGCCCGACACCGACGGGCTGGACTACCTCGCCGCGCGCCTGGTCAACGGAAGGTTGACCGGGCGCCCGGTCGAGGAGGCCGTCGACCTGCCCCGGATCGAGAAGGCGGTACGCGAGATCCTGATCGCGGTCGGGGAGGACCCCGACCGCGACGGGCTCGTCAAGACCCCGGCCCGGGTCGCCCGCGCGTACGCCGAGCTCTTCGCCGGCCTGCGGGTCGACCCGGCGCAGGTGCTCAGCACCACCTTCGAGGCCAGCCACGAGGAGTTGGTGCTCGTCCGGGACATCGACGTGATGAGCCTGTGCGAGCACCACCTGCTCCCGTTCCGGGGCAGCGCCCACATCGGCTACATCCCCGGAACGGACGGCCGGATCACCGGCCTGTCCAAGCTGGCCCGGCTGGTCGAGGTCTTCGCCCGCCGTCCCCAGGTGCAGGAGCGGCTCACCTCGCAGATCGCCGACCTGCTGATGAGCAAGCTGGCCCCGCGCGGCGTTGTGGTGGTGCTCGAGTGCGAGCACATGTGCATGGCGATGCGCGGCATCCAGAAGTCCGGGGCGAAGACGATCACCTCGGCGGTGCGCGGCACGCTTCAGCACGACGCGAAGTCCCGGGCCGAGGCGATGGCGCTGATCATCCACCGCTGACCGCGGGATTCCCCAGCGGATGACGCCGGGTCGCTGGACCTCACGGAGTCCGGCCAGGTCGGGATGGGCGCGCCGCGCCCGGCCCGTGGGCGGGTCAGCCGGCCAGCATCGCCAGAACGAGCCCCGCCGTGGCCGACACCGCCGGGACGAGGCAGACCAGGGCACCCCACCGGGGGGTCCGGTCCACTCGACCACCGGTCTCCAGGTTCGGCACCGCCCCGACGGCCATCGCCGCCGGATCGCCCACGGCACCGGCCCCACCGGTCCGACGGCCTGACCCGCGGACCGCCGCCAGCGACCCGCCCGTCGGGTCCACCCGGCCACGGGAGCCGGCAACCACCGGGACACCCGGGGCGGGCTCCGTCGGGCCGTCGGCCGTACCCGGGCTCGACGTCCGGCGGGTGGCTTCCCGGGCCGTCGCAGGACCGGCCGGCCCGTCGAACAGCCGGCCGACGGCGAGCCAGCCGGCGACGAAGGCAGCCACCGGCATCGGCACCCCACAGATCAGCGCGACCACGCTCGCTGGGCCGGTGCCGGTGGCCAGGTAGAGCACCACCTGGAGCAGCGGCACGACCAGCGCCAACGGCCCGTACACCAGCAGGTTGCGGACCTTCGGCGGCCAGGCCGCCGGGCGCAGCGGGCTGCGCGCGGCCAGCACGCCGTCCGCCGCGTCCGCCCAGCCCCGGGCCGCCCGCAGCGCGCCCAGCACCGCCGTCGGCCCACCCACCATGCTCCGGGCAGTCTCCGTCAGCTCGGGCGGCGACGGCACCAGCACCATCGGGGGTACGCCAAGCTCTCGCAGCCGGGACCGCTGCGGGGCGAGTCGCTCGCGTACCGCGGTCAGTTCCTCCCGGGCGGCCCGGACCGCGTGGGCCTGCTCCGTCGCTGCGGTCGCCGCGCCCCGGCGCACCCCGTCGAGCTGCCGGGCCGCGGCGACGTACTCCGTCCAGGCGGTCGCGCCGTCGGCGGGACGGGGCGGTGCGGGATCGGCACCGGAACGCTGCCTGACCGGGGCGACAGCCGTCGCCGCATCGGCGATGCTGGTCGGCTCCCGGCTCATGCGCTCTCCCCAGTTCCTGCGGCGTCGGCCCTGCCTGCGGCCTCGGCCGCGCCCCCGTCTCCGTCTCCGGCGTTGGTCGCGGCGTCGGCCCCGGTGTCGTTCGCGGCGTCGGCCCCGGCGTTGTTCGCGGCGTCGGCCCCGGCGTCGTTCGCGGCGTTGTTCACGGATTCGGTTCCAACCACGGCGTCGGTTCCGTCGCCGCTGACGGACGCCACCGGGGATTCGGCGAACGGCACCAGGAGGATGCCCCGCTCGTCCGGGCCGTCCCAGAGCACGGCCCGGTTCTTACGGGGACGCCACTGCACCGGGTGGCCGAACACCGCCGTGAGCTGCGTCCCTGGCACGCCCACCGCCACGACGGCAGCGAGTTTGTCGACCTCGTCCTCGGCCTGGACGACCGCCGTGAACGGCGGCACCGCGCGCCACCAGCCGAGCAGGTGCCGGCCGGCCGGAGGGCCCTCCCGCAGCAGGGCCCGCAGCCGGTCCGGCGGCAGCTCCTGCGGGGCGGGTCCGTCGAGACCGAAGACGACCAGGTAGCCCGGCTCGTCGGCGTCCAGCGCGGCGAGCAGGCCCGGCAGGCCGACCCGGTCCACCCGGTGCTGGCCGGCGAGGTCGGCGGCGAGCGCGTCGGCCACCGGCACCGCATCGGCGCCGAGCGCGGCCACGACGAAACGTCCCGTGCCGGGCCGATGGTGCGCGGCGACGCTGCGGGCTGCGGTCGCGAGCAGCGCGGCGGCCTCCGCCCCTGGGCCCAGGACAGCGATGTTGCGGCCGGCGGCCGGGCCGATCGGCACCGCCACCGTCGACCGGGACAGGTCCACCGCACGGCCGAGCAGGGCGGCCGGCCCACGGGCCCGGCCCGCGAAGGCTGCCCGGTAGCGGGGGTCGTTGCGCAAGAGCGGACGTGCCCAGCCCGCGAAGACGACCGGGGGCGCGGACCGCTCCGCCCGGGCCTCCCAGAGCCGGTGCCGCAGCTCCGCGATGCTCTCCGGGACCTCGTGCGGGTCGGGGAACCGGACCATCCGCTCGTGCCCCCGGGTCGCGCCCCGGGGCCCGCCGAGCCCGCCCGCCGTGTTCACCACCGCGCTGCCCACCGGCAGGCCGGCGGCGGCGTCGTTGCTCGGCTCCAGCACCGGGCCGCCGCCGGCCAGCGCAACCCGCACCGGAAACTGCCCGAGCATCGAGTCTCGGGTCGTCTGCCCACCGGCGATCCCGAGGTCCCCCTCCCCGGCCAGGACCAGATGGACCCCGTACGCCCGGCCCGAGCGCGCCAGGGTGTCCAACCGGACTGTCGCCTCGGCGGCCAGCCGGTCCCGGTCCGCGAGGAGTAGCGGGAGGTTGTCGATCACGCACACCACCCGGGGCAGGGACTGGTGCTCCCGCAGGGCGGTGAACCGCTGCCCGCCAGCGCGCTGCCCGGCCTCCTCCCGACGCTGGACCTCTGCGGCCAACTCACCGAGGAGGTCCAGCACGTACTCCCGGTCGGCGGCCATCCCCGCCGTACGGACCTGGGGCACCCAGGACCGGTCCCGTTCGGTCTGGAGAAACTCCGCGAACGACTCACCCTCGCCGAGGTCGGCCAGGTGCAGGACCAGCTCGTCCGGGCCGTACCGGGCGGAGAGACCGAGCAGCACGTTGGTGAGGAAGGCGGCGCGGCCTGCGGCGGACCGGCCGCTGACCAGCCAGTGCGGGGTCAGCTCGGTGAAGCCGACGGTCACCGGTCGGCCGCCGGCGTCCCCGACAGTGGTGGCGATTCCCTCCGCCGAACTGGCCGTGCACAGTGGCTCGTCCGGGTCGGGGAGCAGATCGGCCAGGCTGAGCCGGGAGCCGGCCTCCACCTCCTCGGCGAGCCGCCGGCAGACCTCGCCGACCAGTGCCGGGGGCGGATCCTCGTCGAGGAAGACGGGCGAGTTGAGCCCTCCGGGCGGCTCCGCGCCCGGGCCGGCGAACGAGGTGCCGGGAGGGTCGCCCAACAGCGAGTACGCGTTGCGTACGGACAACGGGGTGGCCTGCGGCAGGGGGGCGCGGGTCGCGTACGGACCGGCCGGGGGCCAACCCGCCACGACGAGGTGCAGCCCGGCGGCGCGTCCCTGTTCGGCCAGCGCCTCGATCCGCCCCAGGTCGGTCGGACCGGTCAGCTCGGGCAGCGCGGCGACGACCAGCAGCAGGGTGCGGTCGTGGCGGCGCGGCCGGCCGGTGCCCGGGGCCACCCACTGTTCCGCCTCGGTGAGTACCGCCCGCAGCCCGGCGACGTCCACCGCAGGCGGGGGCAGGAGCCCGGCGTCCGCGAGCGCCGCGAACGGCGCGAAGGTGTCGGGCAGCGCTGCGGCCGGCCCGGCACCCGCATTGGTGCGCATCGCGTCGCTGGTACGGACGGGGTCGCTGGTGCGAATTGTGTCGACGGCACGGACCGTGTCGCTGCTGCGGGCCGCGTCGATGGCGCGGACCAGCAGGCAGCCGGCGGGCGTCGCCGCGAGCAGTCGAAGCAGGATCGCCCGGAGCAGCCCAGTCACCCGCGGGTCACGAACGTCGGTGTCGATCGCCAAGTGCCCGGTTCCGAGCAGCGGCACCAGCGCGGGGAAACGCGCGTCCTCCAGCGGGGCGGCGGTGCCGACCCGGACGAAGGCCGGTGGGCCCTCGCCCGAGGGAGCCTCCGCGGCGACCGTCTCCAGTGGTTCCCCGGCCCAGCCGGGCGCCAGCAGGGCCGCCGCGCTACGGAGCCGGTCCGCAAGCTCGTACTGCCGGCGCTGGTCGGCCGGCGCGGGCCGGGTCTCGTCCAGGATGCCGGCCGCAGCGGTGGCCGTCGCCTCCGCCCTCCGGTGCAGGGCAGCGGCGCGGTTTGTGCGTGTCCTTGGACCGGCCACCGCGTCCACCCCTCTTCCCGAGGTTGGCAACCCCTCCCCGCGCAGTGACCGTATCCCAGGTCCGCGCCCCCTCCGGGATTCGCCACGGCGCTGCGCCCATGTGCCGGGTGATTACCGGCACGCGGGCCTCCCGGTGGTGGTAGCGCGGGACGGTTCCTCGCGTCGTGGGCGCCGGTCCCCTGATCACGGCGCGGCCACGCCCCTGCCCTCGGAGGTCGGGCGCGCGGCGGGCCGGGCCAGTCGTGCCTCGGTCACGATCGGTGGCGTCTGGGGCATTGGGTACGAGGCGTCCAGCCGATAGCCTCAAGGGGTGGAATCAGTGCAGCCCTCCGCCGGTTCCCAGGTCTCCCGCGTACCGGCGCAACGGACCCCGCCGGAGCAACTGGTGCCCCCGTCCGGGGCCCCAGCCCCGGCACCGGTCCGTCCGCCGCGTCGGTTGCGCACCGTCCTCACCGTGGTCGCCGGGGTGGTCGGCCTGCTTATGCTCGGAGGCGTGGCGACCGCCTTCGTCCTGTACGAACGCGCCACCACCCCGGACCGCAGCGCCCCCGATGTGGTGGTCGTCAGTTACCTCCAGGCTCTGCTGGTCAAGCGTGACCAAAATCGAGCGATGTTCTTCACCTGCGGTGACCAAATGCCTGCGATCGAGGCATTTCAAAATCAGATCCTCGTTAAGGAGAAGGAGCTAGGCGTCTCGATATCCGTTAATATCGAGAATCTTGTAGTCTCCGAAAGTGGCCCGTCGGACGCGATCGTGGACGCGGTGATTAGGAGAAGCGCCCAGGTGGACGGGGTGCAGCAAAGCCTCACCGACAACTGGCGTTTCGAATTGTCCGAGCATGAAGGATGGCGCATCTGTGCCGCGCAACCCAGCTGATGGCTATTCGATCCACAGCAGGTGGACCGGGACCTCTAGGGTCATCGGGGGCTGTCCTCGCCAGGCCCAGCGGTACCACTCCAACTCCGGAGTGACCCGCACGCAGATGTCTCCGTCCGTGCCCGAGTAGGTCTCGGTCACCGCACGCAGGTCCCGTTGCTCGCCGGTGTCCGTGACGTGCACGACTCGCCGCCCGGTGACGACGCCGGCATCGAACACCGGGGTCGGCGCGCGGTGGGTCGGCGCGTCCAGGGACACCAGGTGGACACTGGATTCCTGGGGTGCTCTGCCGCCCGGCCGGGTTCCGACGGCCTCCACCCAGACCCGCTCGACCGGCACGAGTGGGGCGAACACCTCGACCTGCTCGGACTCGGCGCGATACCACTCCTGCTCCGGAATGACCGGTACGTAGGTGCGGCTGTTCTGAACCACCCGCTCGTCAGCACGCAGGTCACCGCGCCAACCGAGACCCGGTAGCCCGATCAGGACCCGCTGGCCGCGCAGGTCGACCCGGACGGTCGCGGGCACGATCTCGATCGGCCGGGGTGGCAGAGGGGCCCAGTCGGGTTGGCCGGCGAAGGGGTCGGGGAACGGCCCGGTCATGCGCCCCGGGGCCTCACGCCTTGCCGTTCAGCGGCGCGCCCCGGTCCCGCATGAACGACACCGGGTTGACGGCACCCCGGCTGGACCGATCCCCGTCGAGGTGTACCTCGAAGTGCAGGTGTGGCCCGGAGGAGTTGCCGCTGGTGCCGACCTCCCCGATTACCTCGCCGGCCTTCACGAGTTGACCGGGAACGACCCGGGGCTTGACGATCATGTGGCAGTACCGGGTGACGTATCCGCCGGCGTGCAGCATATCGACGAACCAGCCGCACCCGCCCTTGCCCGGCCAACCGTCCACGTCGCAGCTTCGGCCGCCGCGGTGGTCGGGGTCGCAGCGGGCTACCAGCACCCGGCCGGTGGCGGCGGCGCGGATCAGGGTGTGCTTCGGCGCGCCGATGTCCACGCCGTTGTGGCTGGGCCGACTCGCGGTCCGGAACCCGGACCCGACGCCACCCGGGATCGGCGCGGTCCAGCCCGAGGCGGCGATCTGACCCCGGGTGGCCGCGTTGCAGATGTTCTGCTTCGCCACCTGTACCGTGCGGGCTGCGCCCCCGGCGAGCGCGTCCACGATCTTGCTGGCCAGTTCCTCGTGCTTGGCGTAGGCATCCGGGAAGGCACTGACCTGCACCCGCTGGGCGGCCCGGGTCAGCGGCATCTGCTCCCAGTTGGGGATCTTCACCAGCTTCTCGTAGAACTTCCGGGACGTGTAGGCCGGGTCCTGCAACTGTTCCGGTGAGCCCCAGCCCTGGCTTGGGCGTTGTTGGAAGAGGCCCACCGAGTCGTGGTCGTTGCGGCTGCCGAGGTGGGGGAGGTTGCGCAGACCGGACTCCTGCATGGCGGTGGCGATCGCGACGACCCATCCCCGGGGCGGAACCTTCATGTCGGAGCCGACCTTGATGATGACCGCGGCGTTGCGGATCTGGCTGTCGCCGTACTGGGCAAAGCGCGGCATCTTTCCTGAAACGTTGACCTGATGCGTCCGTCCGCAGCCGGACCGGGCCTCGGGGGAGAGGTCGTCCCCACCGCCGCTCAGTTCGGTGAGGAAGAACGCCGCCGTGCCGCCGGTGCAGCAGAGCAGCGTGAGGGCCGCGGTCAGCGCGGCGGCCAGGGCACCGACGCGCAGTTGTCGACGGCGTGGGGTTCCGCCTTCGAGGTGATCGCTCATGTCCGCTCCCAGTCCACAGCGTCGACCAGCCACTGCCCGTCCGGGGCCACGAGCTCCAGCCGTAGACGCCCCGAGTCGAGCGGCACCAACACCTCCACGAAGCGCTCCGTCCGGGGTCGGAGGCTCGGTTCTCCGGTCGTCCGCTCCGCCGGCACCCCAGCCGGATCGGCACCGGCGAGTTCCTCGGTCAGTTCCGGCGTGGAAAGCGGGCGCAGGGCGGCATGCCATTCGTCGGTCCCGCCGTCGCGACCGCCGAGCCAGGCGGCGGTGAACCTGTCCGCGATCTGCTCGGGTGGCGGTGAGCCCGGCAGGCTCACCGGTGACGGGGGCGTGGTGCTCCCGACCACGCCGTCGTCACCGGCAGTCGGGTCGACAGTGGTGATCGGCTCACTCGGTTGACTCAGACCCGTCTGTGGATCCCCTAAACCAGAGACCAGCCTGGCTGCTCCGAGCACGCCGACCACGAGGATGCCGATGACTAACGCGATGCCCAGCCGGGACCGCAGCACCCGCGTGAACAAAAACTCGGCCGCCCGTCGCATCATGCTCACCGCGCCTCGGTGCGGATCCGCGGCACTGCGGGCCGCGGCGTGGAAGGCTCGGCAGATCCGGGGCGGTAGATTACGAAGGACGGGTTGTCCTCGGGCACGTCCGGCTCGGTCCAAGTCGCGGGCTGGCGACGCCCAGGCCGGGCCGCAGCGGGGCGTACTTCGCTCCGCTGCTCCGGCACTGTGGCCTCGTCCGGATGCGTACGGCCGTCGGGCCGTGCCCGCTCGTTCGGGGTGCTGCTGACGGTGGTGGGGACCTTGGCCTGGCTCGGATCCTCGTGTCGGGCCTCCGGTCGGAGGCTGCGCTGCTCTAGCCCTACGCCTCGTCGCCGGGCCAGGGCCGGCTCGGCGGTGCCGCCCGGCTCGGCCACGTCCAGCCGTGCGGCGGTGCGCATGTCCCGGAAGAACCGACGATGCCACGAGCCGGCCGAGCCGACCGCCTCGCTGCTGTCCTTGCCGCCCAGTTGGGTGATCCGCCGGTAGGGCCGCAGCAGCAGCCAGCCGACCACCCCGCAGAGCCACACCAGCACTACTTGGAGCCAGCCAGGCAGGGTCGCCGTGCTCATGATCAGATCCACGGCGAAGAGGTAGATGGCGGCCCCGGTGCCGAAGATGGCGATGTTGAACACCGCGGCGACGACGGCGTTGGCTAGCCGCCGAAGTCCGGCGCTCGCCGGACGCATCAGGCCCACGGTGCCCAGGATCGGGGCCGCGATCACCGCCCACCGGAAGATGAGGAAGCCCAGCAGGACTAGCAGCGAGGCGGTGAGGTCGAACATCGCGAAGAGCAGTGCGGCGAGCACCGCGATGAAACCGGAGCCGACCCGGTCCATGTCCCGGATGCCCTGAAGATACTCGTACGCTTCAGGATCTTCGTTCCTGATCTGCTCGGCAACCTTCATCCACTGTTGCTTTTTGGCCTCGATCACGGCGGGTCTGGTGGCAGGGTTGGCGCGGATGGACTGGGATTCCCCCCATGTCAGCGATCTTGCATCGTAAAGTGCTGGTCCGTACTTCTTGGCCGTCTCGCTGTCAGCAGATCCCAGGACGCCGCGGAGCCAATTGCGGTACAGCATCGTTTCATTGGCCGTGTCGCTGGCACGAATGGCGGGGGACCGAAGGTCTTTGCACCGCTCAGGTGAATCGATGCAACGCCCTGGCGTCGGTTCCTTTGCCTGAGGGCCGACAGCATCATGCACCACGCCAAGAGTGGTAATCAGCGTTCCGTCCGCCAAGTTGGCGGACTTAACTGGCCAGGCGGCCAATGCGGTGACCGCAACCATCACCAGCAGAGCCCAGCCCGCTGTCGTCATCGCGTTACTCATGTCTGATTGGCGGGATCTCCAGAGAAGGTAGAGACCCACCACGCAGAGTGTGATGATGCCGAATACGCTGAACACCTTCTGGTAAACGGCTTTCGTGGCTTGATCTACGAGCGGATCAGCCCACCCCCACATAGACCGAGGGTCCCAAGCCCTCTCTCGCAAGGCGTTCGATGCGCCGATGATCGCAGTAGCGATCATGAACTCGCCGTTGGCGACGGTAGTGGTGAATTTGTAGTCCGGGTGAAGAACGGTGGAGACACAACCGCCTGGTATGTCGTAGGTGGTATAGCTGTAGCCGCCGTATCCATAGAGGCTGTATTGGCCGGTGACCCCACCCGGCGACTCCTTGGGGGGGGCGCTGGCAAACCAGCCAGCCAGACCGGAGTCTGGTGCGCTGGGCGTCGGCGCTTCCAGACACTGCGCGCGGTCGGCCGCGACATCGTTCAGCTTGCCGACGCAGGTGCGGAAGTCGGCCTGCCACTCCTGGGTGGTGCACAGATCTGCGCGGGCCTGGGCCGTCGGCGGGGCGGCGTGCGCCGGGTCGCCGCCCACCACCGGCCAGGCGACGGTGGCCCCGGCGAGTACGCCGAGCGCGAGCAGGAACGCCGCTAACCGGGCCCGCACCCTCGCCATGTCACGCCTCCAGGTCCGGGAGATTGGTCGGCAGTGGCCCAGCCGTCGCGGCGACCGCGGCGGGGGTGGTGTCCAGGTGATCCAGCAGCCCGTCGACGTACGACACGTCCACCCGGACCTTCTGCACCCGCCCGTCGACGTCGCGCATGACGAACTCGCGGAAGCCGAGCCGGACGGCCGAGGTGGCGTCCGCGGTCGACAGCGAGGCCAGGGTGGCCTCGTACCCGTCGTTGACCGGGACGCGGAGCAGCCGCAGCGCCTCGGAGGCGATCTCGGCGTCCTCGGCGATCCGGCCGACGAAGACTGTGGAGACGAGGTTCTGGACGTCGAGGCCGAGGATGTCCCGCGGGTTCTGCGAAGCGACCAGGGCGGCGAGGTTCCACTTGCGGGAGTCTCGGGCGAGTCGGACCAGGAAGGATCGGCCGGAGCGCCAACCCTCCATGAAGTGCGCCTCGTCCAGGCCTACCAGTTTCCGGGATGACATCGAACCGCCGTAGCAGCGGCGTACCGCCAGCCGGTGGGCGGTGTGCAGCATGGGCAGCGCGAGGGCCTCCTCGGCCGACCAGTACTCCCGTTCGATCTTGAGGTCGGGCAGCCGCAGCCCGGCCATGGTGATCACGGTGAGCGCCGCGTCGGCGCCGAGTAGCCCCTCCGGCGGGCGACCGAAGAAGAGCATGGCCAGCGGCATCTCGGCCGTGTCCAGCAGCAGGTTGGCCAGTTCCTTGCCGGCGTCGGCGTCGAGCTGCCCCAGACAGGCGACCACGTCGTCCAGGGTGGACGTCTCCTCTGCGGGCACCTGCCGCACGGCGTGCCTGAACAGGGTGGCGGTGGACGCCTCCCGGGCCACCTGCGGCGGCACCAGCATCATGCAGATGTCCTGTACCAGCATGCGGCGCTCGGCGCGGGCGTTGGAGATCGCGATCTCGAACTCCCGGTCGCCGGTCGCGCCGGCGCTGAACTCGCTGCGCAGCGGCGTCGGGATGAGCGCGTACGGTGCCAGCGTCCCCTGTTCCGAGCCGGTCAGGTTGAGCACCCGCGAGTACGGCCGCAGCTCCGGCATGTTGCACAGCCGGGCCAGCGGCCCGGACGGGTCGAGCAGGGTCACCTGCACCCCGCGCCGGGCGGCGAGGTAGCCCAGCGCGCCGAGCAGCGTCGACTTGCCGCCGCCAGGCTCGGCGACGAAGACCGCGAGCCCGGAGCGTTCCCGCACCTCCATCGGGAAGTGCATGTCGAGGAAGACCGGCCGGCGGCAGGTGCCGGCGGTCCGCCCGATGAGGTCGCCGCGCCGGTCGCCCACCGTCGACGCGGCCTGTGGTAGCGCGGCGGCGAGCAGGTTGACCGGCATCCGGCGGACGTACCCGGTGTTGGCGATCGGCTCGCCGGGGATGAACTCCCGGGCCAGCCAGTCCTGGTTCTTCGGGTGTTGCAGCGAGACGCGCAGTTCCCGGGAGTAGAGCTGGATCAGCCGGCGGGCGCGTTCCAGGCACTCCTCCCGGGTCCGGCCGCCGACCGCGATCCGGTGCCAGCCGTGCGCCCGGGCGGAGTCCACCGGCAGGCCGGTGGTCATCTCGTCGCCGATCACCAGCGCCCGCTTGGCCAGTCGCTCCAGCTCGGGCGGGGCGTCGATGCCGTGTTCGGCGTAGTCGAGCTGCTGGGAGCGGATCATCCGCAGCCGGTGCTCAAGGTTGCGGAACGAGTCACCGGAGCCGAGGATGTCGACCCGGGTGGAGATCTCCATCGGCCAGGGCAGCCGCTCGTGGAAGTGCAGCCAGGGCTCGTGCCGCTCGGGGATCTCCAGCGGCTCCATCCGGCCGACCGCGAGTACGACCACGTGCCGCTCCTCGCCGGTCATCCGGTTGACCAGCTTCACCGTCGACCCGTACGGGGTGCGGTAACGCTCGACCTGTTCGGTGAGGGCGAGCAGGTCTCCGCGCTCCCACCGGCCGTTGGTGATCGGGGAGAGGGTACCGGGTGGGGCCATGCACAGCGCGACCGAGCGGTAGAGCAGCCACTCGAGTTCCTGCGCGGTCACCCGCCGCCCGCGCATGCCGAACGCGCCCAGCACCTCGTCGAACTGTTCGACGGTTCGGCCGAGCTTGCGGCGCTCGCCTTCGGCGACGCCCCGGCCGAAGGTGCGCAGCAGTCGCTCGGTGAACGAGTCGCCGAGGGAGCGCCGGGCGAAGGTGACGCCGAGGTACGTCTGCCCCTCGGCGTGGTTGACAGAGAGCAGGTGCCGCTGGGCCGCCACCAGGTGGTCACCCCAGCCGGCGGTGCCCGGCACGTCGGGCAGCGGGGCCGTGGTGTGCGCGTCGATGGTGCGGGCCCACTCGTCGGCCGGGAAGGGCCGGGTGGTGCGGCGTAGGTGCAGCCGGAATCCGGCGAGCCCGGCGTACTGCTCGGAGATGGCGGCGAGCAGCGCCTCCCGTTCTGCGTCCGGTCGGAACGCCCAGCGCACCTCGGGCAGCCAGTACCAGGCGGTGACGGTGTTGGGGGTGAACGTCAGGTGGCCGGCGATCTCTGTGATGGCCAGCTCGACCGACGGGTCCCGGTCCCCGAACTTGATCTTCGGTGCCCGGACCGGCTTGGCCTGCCTGGCCGGTTTCGCGGCCTTCCCGGCCTTGGCGGGCCGGGCCGGCTTGCCTGGCCGGTCGACCGTGCGCTGGCGGGGCGGCGTGGTCTCCCGGCTGGCCGGCGTCGGGGCCTCCCGGCTGACCGGCGCCGGTGCCGGTTCGGGCGCGTGGCCGGTCGCCCGCTCCGGTTCCCGGTGCGGTTCGGCCCGGTGCGGTTCGGGGACCCGGTGCGGGGGCCGCTCCGGCTCCCGGACGGCGGGCGGCGCGACGTCGCGCCAGCCGTACGTCTCGTCGTCGGGGTCGGTGATCTGGGTGACCGGGGGCGGGGGCAGTTCGGGCCCCGCGGCGGGACGGACCGCCGGGAGCCGGTCCGCCGGCTGTTGGGGGACCCGGGCCCGGCTCTGCGGGGTGGGTGCCGGGGTGCGCTCGACCGGCGAGGGGGACCGCTCGACGGGGGTCGGCGGCACCTCCGCGCGGGTGGGCGGGGGCACGGCGGCCGTCTGCTGGTGGGGGATCGCGGGAAGGTCCCGGCCGGCCGGCCGCGCCGGGGCCGGCAGCGCGGGCCGGGACGCCCCAGGGTGTGCGCCGCCGAACAGGTCGAGGAACGGGGAGTCGATGTCCGCGTTCTCGGCGACCATCGGCGCGGGCGGCTCCGATGCGGCCGGGCGTCCCGGTGCGGGGCGTGGCGCCTGGAAGACCCCGACCCGGCCGTGACCGGGCGTGGTGGCGAGCGCCGGGTCGAGGGCGACCTCGTCCAGCTCCTCGCCCGCAGGGTAGTCGAATGAGCGCGCACGGTTACCATGCGGTGCGGTGTGGCGTCCTGCCGGGGAACCCGGCGTGGAAGAGCGGCTCATGCCACCGCCTCGCCCGAGTGCCGCGACCGCCCGATCGGTGTACGCCCGGTCATGCCAGTTCCTCCCGGATCCTGATCCGGCTCGCCACCATGCGCGGGTCGCGCTGCTCGACGGCCGACTCCCGGGTGCGTCGCCAGTCGGTCAGCGCGGTACGGATCACCATGCGCGCGGGCCGGTCCGGGTCGACGTACCGGAAGATGAACGAGGTGCTCACGATGGCGAGGGCGATCTCCCAGGCCGGGAAGAGTTCGACCCGCAGTGTGAACAGCCAGTGGATGAACATGTAGAGGGGTACGAGCAGCATGAACAGGCCGTACTGGGCGTACGGCAGGTGCACGGGCAGGGTGTAGCCGGGCGGCCCGAGGTAGACCAGGCGGGCCCGGTAGATGTCGTCGTCGGTGCGCAGCCGCATTTGCCCGCGCCTATTCGAAGATCAGGTCGATCAGGTAGTCACCGATGAAGAAGAGTGTCGCCGCCCCGGCGATGAAGGCCAGCCCGACGATCGCGATGGCGGAGCTGGTCAGCACCTTGGAGATCTCACCGCGGCTGGCCCGGCCGATGAAGATGACGCCGAGCACGGCCAGCAGGATCGGAGCGATCTTGCTGGCGAAGAAGGTGACGATGTTGTTGGTGTCGATGCCCTTGGGCGCCGGCTCGGCGAGTGGAGTCGACGCCAGGGTGTGAAGCGCGTGGCTGACGGCGGACGTCGTCGTCTCCATGAGCTCGATGGCGATCACTGGAACCTCCCCATGTCGCGGCCGGCGAAGCCGCGGCGGTGCAGTAGGCAAGCCTGGCGGGATGGTGCTCACTAGGCGCAGCGTCGGCGACCCTGCGTCCGTTGCCCACCACGGAGGGTGGTGAGCTTTGGGGGGATTTTTCCCGCTTTTACCCTCCCTCCAGGCTTCGCCGTCTCACTGCTGGGCAATTCCAAAGGGTACGGGCCGCCCCCCTTTGCGACAAGCCGCGAAGACTCGGCCCGGAACGACCCGGACGTCCGATCGTACACCTGTTCCAATGCGCATGTCAGGGCCGTTCGTGCTGCGACGGACCGGGCCGCCGGGAGCCGCCGGAACGACCGGTACCGTGCAGTCGTGACCGATCTGGTGCGGGCGCAGGCCCCGGTGGTGATGGGTGTCCTCAACGTCACGCCCGACTCGTTCTCCGACGGCGGCCGGTACGCCGACTTCACCGCCGCCGTCGCACACGGGGTGCGACTCGCGGTGGACGGCGCGCACCTGGTGGACGTCGGGGGCGAGTCGACCCGCCCCGGTGCGGACCGGGTGGACGCGGAGACGGAGGAGGCCAGGGTGCTGCCGGTGATCCGGGAGCTCGCCGCCGCCGGCGTCGCGGTCAGCATCGACACCAGCCGTGCCCGGGTCGCCGAGGCCGCCCTCGCGGCCGGGGCCGCCGTGGTCAACGACGTGTCTGGAGGTCAGGCGGACCCGGACATGGCCCGGGTGGTCCGCGACGCCGGCTGCCCCTGGGTGCTGATGCACTGGCGGGGGCACTCCCGGGGGATGCGCGAGCTGGCCCACTACACCGACGTGGTGATCGATGTCCGGGCCGAGCTGGCCCAGCGGATCGACGCCGCGCTGGCCGCCGGTGTGCCGGCCGACCGGATCGTCGTCGACCCGGGCCTCGGCTTCGCCAAGACCGCCGAGCACAACTGGCAGCTCACCGCCCGCCTGCCCGAGCTGCTGGAGCTCGGTTTCCCGCTGCTGTTCGGGGCCAGCCGCAAGTCGTACCTGGGCCGGCTGCTCGCCGACGCCGACGGCGTCCCCCGGCCGACCGCCGGGCGGGAGGCGGCCACCGTCGCCACCAGCCTGCTCGCGGTGGCGGCGGGCGCCTGGGGGGTACGCGTGCACGACGTGCTCGGCACGGTCGACGCGCTGGCCGTCTGGCGGGCCGGCGGCCGTCCCCGCCTCGTGTCCGACCGGGCCGGCGGTAAGCGGATCGACGGAATCCAGACGGAGGGGGACCGGTGACCGACCGGATCACGCTGACCGGCCTGCGGGCGCACGGGCGGCACGGCGTCTACGACTTCGAGCGCGAGCGGGGGCAGGACTTCGTCGTCGACGCCGTCCTCGAACTGGACCTCGCGCCGGCCGCCCGCTCCGACGACGTGACCGACACGGTGCACTACGGCGAGCTTGCCGACCGACTGGTCGAGGTTCTCACGGGGGAGCCGGTCAACCTGATCGAGACGCTCGCCGACCGGCTCCTCGCGATCTGTCTGGCCGACCCCCGGGTGGTCCGGGCGACGGTGACCGTGCACAAGCCCGAGGCCCCGGTCCCGCACGCCTTCACCGATGTCGCGGTGACCATGACCCGGACCCGTTCCGGCCCGCCGGCCCACCCGCCCGGCGGCGGCCCGGCGTCGACCACCGGAGGCCCGGCGCCGACGCAGCCGCAACCGGAGCCGCCACCCCCGTCCGCGGGGAACGGGGGTGCGGCGTGACCCGCGCCCTGCTCTCCCTCGGCAGCAACCTCGGCGACCGGCTGGCCCACCTCCGCTCGGCCGTGGACACCCTCGGAGAGTCGGTCCTGCTGGTCTCCGGCGTCTACGAGACCCCGCCGTGGGGCGACGCGGACCAGCCGGCGTACCTCAACGCGGTGGTGCTGGCCGAGGACCCGGCGGCGGCCCCACGGGACTGGCTGACACGGGCCCGGGCCGCCGAGCGGCGGGCCGGCCGCGAGCGCGACCCGCAGCGCCGGTTCGGCCCGCGCACGCTCGACGTCGACGTGGTCGCGGTGTGGGACGACGCGGGTGAGCCGGTGCGCAGCGACGACCCCGAGCTGACGCTGCCGCACCCCAGGGCCCACCTGCGGGCGTTCGTGCTGCGGCCGTGGATCGACATCCAGCCGTACGGGCGGCTGCCCGGGCACGGTTGGCTGACCGATCTGCTGAACGCCGAACCGGTGGCCGGTGACGCCCTGGAACTGAGTCCCCGGCCGGATCTGGCGTTAGAGTCGTCGACATGAGCCAGTGGAGCCGGCCGGCATGACCCAGGCACAGCCCCCACCGCCGCGCGGGACGGACCCCGAACGGTCCAGGATGGGCCCCACCCGGATCTCCACCCTGGTCGTCGCCGGCCTGGCCGCCGCAGCGGTGGCCTGGCTGGCGATCAGCGGCTTCTACTACGAGGGCTTCCCCCGCCTGCCGTGGCTGCCCGTCGTCACGCTGGCCGCGCTGGCGGTGCTGGAGGCGTACGCGGCGGTCAACACCCGGGGCCGGCTCAATCGCAAGCCGGGCCGTGACCCGGTCAACCCGCTGCTGGTGGCCCGGTTCGTGGTGCTGGCCAAGGCGTCCGCGCTGGCCGGGGCGATCTTTGCCGGCTGGTGCGCCGGGCTGACCGGGTGGCTCTTCGTTGAGCGTACCCAGGCGGCCACCGAGGACCGCCCGGCCGCCGGGGCGGGGCTGCTCGCCTCGCTCGCGCTGGTGGCCGCCGCGCTCTGGCTGGAGCGGGCCTGCCGGGTGCCGGACCAGCCGGAGGACGAGCGTGACACCGGCGATCGGGAGAGCCGCCCGGGTCGACGCTGAGCGCGGGGGTTACGCCCGGCCCGGCGCGCAGGTACCGTGCCTGGCGACCGGTGAGCAACGGCCGCCCCGGTCCGCCCGCGTCGGACCCTGCGGCCGTGACCTGGGGAGGGCACGCGTCATGGGGTACGACGATCCGGTGCAGCCCTCGTCGGGCGTGCCCGCGGCGGTGCTGGAGAACGTCTTCGACGACCCGACGCACGGCGAGCCGGGGCGGGATCGAGTCGCCGTGCACGTCACCTGGGAGCTGGTGCTCGCCGCCGGCCTGGCCGTGCTGACCTGGCTGCTGTGGCGGGACGACCCGGCCGCGCTGCGCGACGACGGCCTGCGGGTCCTGCTGGTCGACGTGGTGGCGGTGGGGCTGCTCGTCCTGGCCGCCGGCCTGAGCCTGCGGACGGCGGCGGTGAACCTGGCGGTGGGCCCGGTCGCGGTCGCCGCCGCACTGCACTTCGCCGAGCAGGGCGACCGGGGGGTCGAGGTCGCGGTGGGCCACGCCGCGGCGGTGGCCGCTGTCGGCGGTCTGCTGGTGGGGCTGGCCGTGGTCGTGCTGCACGTGCCGGGCTGGGCGGCGAGCCTGGCCGGCGCGGCCGGCGTGGTGGTCTACATCGAGCGGCGGGCCACGCCGGTCCTCGTGCAGGGTGGGTACGACCCCCGCGACAGCGCGTTCTACCTCTTCGTCGGCTTCGCCGCGGTGGCGGTGCTCGGCGGCTTGTTCGGGGCGATCCGACCGGTGCGCCGGCTGGTCGGGAGGTTCCGGGCGGTGGCCGACCCGGCCCGCCGCCGGGGCGGGGCGGCCGGTGCCGTCGTCGTGGTCTCGTTCGTCCTGTCCACCGTCCTCGCCATGCTGGCCGGCATCCTGATCGCCGGCAACGGCTCCGGGACGGTCGTGCCGACCGAGGGACTGGGCTGGACGGTGCTCGCCGTGGGCACCGCGCTGCTCGCCGGCACCAGCGCGTACGGCCGGCGCGGCGGGATCTTCGGGACCCTGCTCGCGGTGAGCCTGGTCACCGTCCTGCTCGCCTGGTCCAGGGCCCGGGGCTGGCAGGTGAGCCGGTGGACGGTGGGCGGGGCCGCGCTCGGCGTCGGCCTGGTGGTGACCCGGCTCGTCGAGGCGTACGGGCGACCCCGGTCGGCGGGTGCCGACGTGGAGGCCCGTTCGGGCGGCGACGGCGCCATCAGCTCCGGCTGGTCGGTGCCCCGGCCGGCGCCGGTCGAGGACTGGCCGCCCGCCCTGCCGACCCGGTCCGACGACACACCCGCGGACCCCTGGGACGCGTCCCGTTGGGACACCCACCCTCCGCGCTGGGACGGCGGCGACCGCTGACGCCCCGCCCGTACACCGCCGACGGACACCCGGCGCGCACGGCGTCGGCGTACGCCGCGTGGCCGCCCACGCCCGGCCCGCGCCGCGTCCGCCGCGCCCCCGGTGATCTCGGCGGTTAGGCTCGGCGGCATGACCGAGACACCTTCCACCGGTACCGGCGGGAACACGTTCGAGGAGCTGGACGCGCTCTCCACCGAGGAACTGCGGGAGCGGGCGTTCGCGCTGGCCCGGGAACGTCGTGACGTCGGGTTCTACTGGTCGGTGCTGCGCCACCTGCCCAACGCCGACGAGGCCGCCGTGTTGGACGGTGCGCCGAACTCGGTCGGCCCGACCATCGACGAGGCGGCCGCGCTGTGGCGGGAGCTGACCGGGCACGGCTACGAGGAGTCGGCTCCGCTGCTGCGGGCCAAGTTCATCGACTACCTGATGAAGCGTTAGCCGGCCCGACCGTGGTGGCCCGCAGGTTTGCCCGTCGGGGCGTACCGGGAACTGGTCGCGCCATGCCTACCACCAACCGCTCCGCCACGGTCAGCAGGTACGGGACCGCGGCCGGCACCGGCATCCTCGCGGTGCTGGTGCTCGTCGGGGTCTGCGGCAGCCCGTTGTACGTCGGGTGGGCGGAGGACAGCACCGACCCGAACGGGGCCGGCGGTTGGTTCCTGCGGCTGCTCGCCTGGCCGGCCTGGCGCCTCAGTTCCGACGGCCCGGGGCAGGGCGTGCTCGCCACCGACCTGCGGGCCATCCTGCTGGTGATCCTGGCGGGTGCCCTGCTCTACCTGCTCCCGGCCTCGCAGGTGGCCCGGGTGCAGGGGTCGTTCAGCCAGTTCTTCTCCGGCTGGGGGGCGTACGTGCTGGCCGCCGGCCTGGCCGCGCTGGTCAGCACCCTGCTAGGGCCTGACCCGTCGCTGCTCGCCGCGCTCCAGGCCGCCGGCACCGGTGCCACCTACGGCTTCCTCTCCGGTTGGATCATCGGCACCGCCAGTCTGGGCGGCCGGGCCTGACCCGGCGGCCGGGGCCGGGCTGCGGGCGGGGGAGCCAGCCGCCCGGCGGGGTCAGCGTCCCGCCCCCAGCGCGCGTTCCCGGGTGAGCACCCCGGCCGGGCGGCCGTCGGCGGTCACCAGCGCCCGGTCCGCCCCGGCGGTGAGCATCACGGCCAGCGCGTCGTACGCCGACGAGCCCAGCGCCACCTCGGGCAGCCCGGCGGGGTCTGCCGGTGCCGGGTCCAGCGCGTCCCGGGTGACCGGGGTCACGGCGAGCGCCCGGATGCCCCGGTCCTCGCCGACGAACTCCCGGACGAACGGGGAGGCGGGTGCCCCGAGCAGGGCCGCCGGGGTGTCGTACTGCTCCAGCCGGCCGCCCTCGGAGAGCACCGCGATCCGGTCGCCGAGCCGGACCGCCTCGTCCAGGTCGTGGGTGACCAGCACGATGGTCTTACGAACCTCCGCCTGGAGCCGGAGGAACTCCTCCTGCAACCGGGTCCGCACGATCGGGTCGACGGCCGAGAACGGTTCGTCCATCAGCAGCACCACCGGGTCGGCGGCCAGCGCCCTGGCCACCCCGACCCGCTGCCGCTGGCCGCCCGACAGTTCGTGCGGGTAGCGGCGACCGAACTGCCCCGGGTCCAGCCCGACCAGCTCCAGCAGTTCCTCGGACCGGCGGCGCACCCGGTCCCGGGCCCAGCCGAGCAACCGGGGGACGGTGCCGACGTTCGTCAGAACCGTCTGGTGCGGGAAGAGGCCGACGTTCTGGATCACGTAACCGATCCGGCGGCGCAGCTCGACCGGGTCGACCCGGGTCACGTCCTCGTCGCCGAGCAGGATCCGGCCGCCGGTGGGCTCGATCAGCCGGTTGATCATCCTGAGCACGGTCGACTTGCCGCAGCCGGACGGGCCGATCAGCACCACCAGCTCCCCGGCCCTGACCTCCAGGCTCAGCTCGCGGACCGCCTCGGTGCCGTCCGGGTAGCGCTTACGGATGCCCTCCAGGGCGATCGACGCGGCACTCTGGCCGGCGTCACCGGTGGTTCCCGGGGTAACGTCCACGCATGTCCTTCCGCCTGAGCTACCGGGCCGACCCGGGTAACCCGTGGTTCTCCTGGCAGTTCGTGCGGGACAACTCTGACACGATCCTCGCCGCGCTGCGCGACCACGCCTCGCTGACCGCGCGGGCGGTGCTGATCGCCGCGCTGGTGGCCCTGCCGCTCGCACTGGTCGCCCACCGGTTCCGCCCGCTCGCCGGCCCGATTCTCGCATTCACCGGCGTGCTCTACACGATCCCGTCCCTGGCGCTGTTCGCCTTCCTCGCGCCGTATCTGGGGATCGGGGCGGTGACCGTGCTCAGCGTGGTGGTGCTGTACGCGCTGCTGGTCATCGTCCGCAACACCGTCGCCGGGCTGAGCCAGGTCCCGCCCGAGGTCCGCGAGGCCGCCGAGGGCATGGGGTACGGCCGGTGGGGCCGGCTGCTGAGGATCGAGCTGCCGTTGGCCCTGCCCGGCATCCTCACCGGTCTGCGGCTGGCCACCGTGTCGACCGTGGCGCTGGTGACCGTCGGGGTGGTGGTCGGCCGGGGCGGGCTGGGACAGCTCATCTTCGCCGGCTTCCAGAACAACTTCTACAAGGCCCAGATCATGACCGGCACGCTGCTCTGCGTCCTGCTGGCGCTGGTGCTGGACCTGATCCTCGCCGGGATCGGCCGGGCGGCCACCCCCTGGCTGCGCGGAACGCGATGAGCGGCCACTGGACGGGCCCGGCGAGCTGCCATGACACGCCCCCGGCGGGCGACCTGGGGGCGGGGCCCACGAACGACCGCAGGAGGGTGGCCCGGTGAGCAACCCGGTCGGCCAGGCTGTGCTCTGGCTCAACGACCCGCTGAACTGGACCAACCCGGGCGGCGTCCTGGACCGGCTCGGCGAGCACCTGAGCATCTCGGCGGCGGCCGTGCTGCTCGGCTGCCTGGTGGCCTGGCCCGTCGGGCTCTGGCTCGGGCACACCGGGCGGGGCGGCGGGCTGGTCGTGCTCGTCTCCAACGTCACCCTCGCCGTGCCGACCCTGGCCCTGCTGACCATCCTGCCGCTGACCTTCCTCGGCTTCGGCCGACCGTCGGTGGTGGTCGCGCTGGCAGTCTTCGCGGTGCCGCCGTTGCTGGCCAACGCGTACACCGGGGTGCGTCAGGCCGACCCGGAGGCCCGGGACGCGGCGCGCGGAATGGGGCTGTCCGGCGGGCAGGTGCTGCGCCGGGTGGAACTGCCGCTTGCGGTGCCGTACCTGGCGGCCGGCTTCCGGACCGCGACGGTGCAGGTGGTGGCGACGGCCGCGCTGGCGTCGTTCGTCAACGGCGGCGGGCTCGGCCAGATCATCCGGGCCGGCTTCGGCCTGGACATCGCCGCCGGGGGTGGGCAGATCATCGCCGGGGGCCTGCTGGTGGCCGGGCTGGCGGTGCTGGCCGAACTGGTGCTGGCGCTGGTCGAGCGGGTGGTCACCCCGCGCCCGCTGCGCCCGGCCCGGCGTCGGGCGAACCGCCGCGCCGCGGACGCCGTCGCCGGCACCTGAGGGCCGTCCGCCCGCCCTCGTACGCCTCCGGTGTGACGATCCGGTGACAAAGCGCGCCTCGGGTTGGCGGGGTCGGCCGTCAGGATGTTGGGTGAGAGATCGCGGGCGATGACAAGAGGGGTCGCCCGTCGGACACGCGGCCGGCCCGAACGGGCCGCGCCGGGACACGGAAGGCGGGCTTGATGCGCGCACGTACACGCCTGGCAATCGGCGCGATCGGCGTCCTCGCGGTCGGGTTTCTCACCGGCTGCGGCGACGCCGGGTCCTCCGGGACCGAGGCACCCGAGCAGGGCGCGTCGGGGGCCGGATGCGCCCCGGTGGCTGGTGAGCAGTTGGTCGTCCTGACCGACGACAAGAAGCTGCAGAACAGCGACAACATCCTTCCGGCGATCAACGCGAAGGTGGCCAAGCCGCAGCTGGTCGCGGCGCTCGACAAGGTCTCCGCGGCGCTGGACACCCCGAAGCTGATCGGCCTCAACAAGGCCGTCGTCGTCGACCGCAAGACCTCCAAGGTCGCGGCGGAGGAGTTCGCCGCGGCGAACAACCTCACCCAAGGGCTGGAGAAGGGGCCGGGCGGCACGATCGTGGTGGGCGCCGGCAACTTCAGCGAGAGCGAGACCCTCGCCGAGCTGTACCGGATCACCCTCACCGCCGCCGGCTACCAGGTCAAGGTGCAGCAGATCGGCAACCGGGAGCTCTACGAGCCGGCCCTGGAGAAGGGCGAGATCCAGGTCGTCCCGGAGTACGCGGCGACCATGGCCGAGTTCCTGAACACCAAGGCCAACGGCAAGGACGCCCCGGCGGTCTCCTCGCCCGAGCTGGAGAAGACCGTGGCCGCCCTCAAGGCCGGCGGCGAGAAGGCCGGTCTCGCCTTCGGCGCGCCGTCCGCCGCCCAGGACCAGAACGCCTTCGCCGTCACCAAGGCCTTCGCCGACAAGTACGGGGTCACCACCCTCTCCGACCTGGCCGCCAAGTGCTCCGGCAGCGCCACCGTGCTGGCCGGCCCGCCGGAGTGCCCGCAGCGGCCGATGTGCCAGGCCGGCCTGGTCAAGGTCTACGACTTCAAGGCCGGCTCCTTCAGCTCGCTGGACGCGGCCGGTCCGCAGACCAAGAACGCCTTGACGACGGGGAACGCCAGCGTCGGTCTGGTCCTCTCCTCCGACGGGGCCCTCGCGGTCGGCTGACCCACCACCGGTCGTCGGCGGCCCGCCCGTCGGCGACCGGTGCCCGTCAGGGCGTCCGCCCCGTTCCCAGCCGCTGGAACTCTCGGTAGGCTGCACACCCATGCCCGACCCGGTTGCCGTCGCCGACAGGCGTGAATCCCGTCTGCTGCCCGTGCTCTTCTGGACCGGAGTGGCGTTCGCGCCGGTCGCGGCGCTGATCCTGTTGGTCGCCGACGGCAACGGGCCGCTGCGGTTCGCCGCGGTGCTCGCCATCACGGCCGTGGTGCTGATCGGTCTCTCGATCTCCCTGCGCACGGATGACGGCGGCAGCCAGGCCGACATCGGGGCCCTCCATGACGACATCGGGGCCCTCCACGACGACATCGAGGAGCTGCGCCGCGCGCTGCGTGGCGAGATCGTCGCCGCCGCGCAGCGCGGCAACCAGGCACTCGACGCGTCCCAGCGGGCCCAGGACCAGGTTGCGGCGCTGCGTCGCCGGCTCGATGCCGTGGCGACCGCCGCCGCCCCCGAGCCGTCCGCCGAAAGGTCGGCCGGCACCGGCCGCGCCCGGGTTCCGCTCGCCGAGGCGTACGACGACGCGCACCGCCCCCAGGACATCGACGAAGCTCATTCCGGGCGGGTCCGGGTGCCCGGGACGGCCCCCGACGACGAGCCGCCCGTCCGCTGGCCCCGGCCGACCGCTCGTTACGGGCCCGACCGGCCCGCCCAGCCCGGCGGCCCCGGGCCGGCCGAGCCCGACGCCCGATCGTCCGGGCCGGGCGCCCCTGAGCCCGCTCCCCGCCCGGTCGCCCCCGAGCCGGCCGCCCGGTCGGTCGGCATGGTTCGGCACACCGAGACCGTGCACGTCACCACCCGGCACACCGTCGTCGACGGGCCGGAACCGGGGATGGGCCGGTACGACGCCGGTCCCGCCGGCCGGTGGCCGTCCACGCCGCAGGCGCGGCCGTGGGCCAGCGCGGTCGTTCCCGAGCCGGAGGATCACTGGGCCGGGCACGCCGACTCGTCCGCCCGTGCCCGTCCCGAACCGCCAGACGACCGTTCCCGGCCGCCACAGCCGACCGAACGGCACGCGCCCGGCCGCTCCGCCGCCCGTGCGGTACCCGCCTGGCCCGTCCCGGGCGAGGAACCTGCCTGGCCCGTGTCACGGGACGAACCGGGCCGGGCGGCCCCGCGCGGGGAGGCCCCGCGCGACGGGGCCGCGTGGGCCGGCCGGCCCGACGACGCCGGCGGGGTGGGTCAGTACGGCGATGCCGGCGGGGTGGGCCGGTACGACCACGCCGACCGGTCCGGTCACCGCGACGGACGCGGCCCCGCCGACGAGCCGAGCTGGGGAGGCGACGTCGACGAGCCGGGCTGGGCAGGCCACGCCGACGAGTCCGGTCGGGGTGGCAGGGTCGACGAGTCCGGGGGAATGCGGGCGGGTGTGCCCGACGGGCCCCGGCCCGCCGACCGGGGCTCGTGGGACGCGCCGGGTTGGTCCGCCGCTGCCGGGCGTGCCCGCCCGTACCAGCCCGAGCCGGCACCCGCCGGACCCGGCCAGTGGTCGGAGCTGCGGGCCGGGGACCGCTGGGCGGAGGTGCACGACGACGAGCGGGGCCGGGAGGTCCGGGTCGGTGAGCGGCGAGCCACGGCGCACGCCGACGCCGACGGCAGCGGGTACCGGGTCGAGGACCGCTGGGCGTCGGTGCGGCGGAGCGAGCCCAGCCCCGGGCGGGAGGGCGAGCGGCGGTGGGACGAGGATCCGGGCGGGCGACGAGCGGACCCGGACCGGACCGGCCGGCATCAGCACGCCGACGGGGAGTGGTCCGGCCATCCGCCCCGCGACGACACACCCCGCGCCGGTGGCGCCCGCTCGGCGGACCGTCGGTCCTGACCGTCGGCTGACCGGCCGCCGACGGAGCGTGGCGCACGGCACCCGGCTACTTGTCGATGTCGCCCACCACGAAGAACATCGAACCGAGGATGGCGATCAAATCCGGCACCAGGCAGCCGGGCAGCAGCGTGGCCAGCGCCTGCACGTTCGCGTACGACGCGGTGCGCAGCTTCAACCGCCACGGCGTCTTCTCGCCCCTCGACACGAGGTAGTAGCCGTTGATGCCGAGCGGGTTCTCCGTCCACGCGTAGGTGTGCCCCTCCGGGGCCTTCACCACCTTCGGGAGCCGGGTGTTCACCGGCCCGGTGAGCAGGTCCACCCGGTCCAGGCACTGCTCGGCGAGGTCGAGTGAGGCGTACACCTGGTCGAGCAGCACCTCGAACCGGGCGTGGCAGTCCCCGGCGGTCTTGGTGACCACCGGCACGTCGAGCTGGTCGTACGCCAGGTAGGGCTCGTCGCGGCGCAGGTCCAGGTCCAGCCCGGAGGCCCGGGCGACCGGGCCGGACGCGCCGAACGCGGCGGCGTCGGCGGCCGACAGCACCCCCACCCCGACCGTGCGGGCCAGGAAGATCTCGTTGCGTCGGATCAGGTTGTCCAGGTCCGGCATCCGGCGGCGCACCTCGCCGATCGCCGCCCGGGCCCGACCCGTCCAGCCGGCCGGGACCTCCTCCTTCAGCCCGCCGACCCGGTTGAACATGTAGTGGATCCGGCCGCCGGAGACCTCCTCCATCACCGCCTGGATGGTCTCCCGCTCCCGGAACGCGTAGAACATCGGCGTGATCGCGCCGATCTCCAGCGGGTACGAGCCGAGGAACATCAGGTGGTTGAGCACCCGGTTCAGCTCGGCCAGCGCCATCCGCAGCCAGGTGGCCCGCTCGGGCACCTCCATGCCCATCAGCCGTTCGACGGCCAGCACCACGCCCAGCTCGTTGGAGAACGCCGACAGCCAGTCGTGCCGGTTGGCCAACACGATGATCTGGCGGTAGTCGCGCACCTCGAACAGCTTCTCCGCGCCCCGGTGCATGTACCCGACGATCGGCTCGGCGGCGATCACCCGTTCCCCGTCGAGGACCAGCTTCAGCCGCAGCACCCCGTGCGTGGACGGGTGCTGCGGGCCGATGTTGAGCACCATGTCGGTGCCGAGCTGCTCCCCGCCGGCCCCGGTGCCGACGGTCAGCTCGCGCAGGTCACCGGTGTCCGTGGTCATGCCCGTCATCGTGCCACGAGCGGCGGGTGGCGATCACACTCGCTGCCCAAGTCAGAGGCCCTGCCGCGACCACCCGCAGGGCCTCTCTGTCGGGGTGTTGCTGGGGTCCGGGCTGCTCAGCCGGTCTTGCCCTGCCACGGGGGTGAGCGCGGCAGCCGCCTCAGCCGGAGTACGAGGAGGTCGCGACCGCGCTGGAGCGGGAGGCAGCCAAGGCCGAGCCGAACAAGGGCTGGGTGAAGTCTCTGATCGACCGGGCGAAGGGCCTGCTGGAGGGTGCCCCGGCGAACCTGCGCACCCTGGCTCAGGTGACGAAGGTCGTGTTCGACATCTACAACCAGGCGGCCGGCTGACCTTGCGCCGGCTGCCGCTGTTGGGGTGGCTGTAGACCAGTCATCGTGCCATGAGCGGATCGACGGCGACGCCGACCGGCTGGAGCAGCCAGCGGTGCCCGCCGAGCCCGGCCGGGTCGGTCAGCTCGGCGACCGTCGACGCGGCGGCGAGCGCCCGCACGTACCCGGCCGGGTCGGTGGCGGCAAGGCTCAGCGGCGGTCGCCCGCCGTCGGCCCCGAGCGCCCGCAGCGCCTCCCGCTGCGAGACCAGGGTGTACGCGCGCCCCGCGACCCGCTCACCGGCGGCGGCCACCGAGTCCATGGCGACGTGCGCGGTGACGTCGCACGACCCGTCGGGCACCGGCGGCACCTGCCGACCGCCCCGGTACCCGGTCAGCGTCCCGCCCATCGGGCGCGACTCCCGCAGGTGCCCGTAGTCGACGGCCACCGCCACCCCCCGGTCGAGCCGCCGCACGGCGTCGGCCCACGCCTCGTCCCGGCTCCGCCCGATCTCCACCCGCTCCCCCGCCGCGTCGGTCGGGGCAGGGCTGGGCCACCAGCGGGCGAGCCAGTCGACGTCCCCGGCGCCTAGCGGGCCGCCGGTCGCCTCCTCGCCCGTCGCGGGGTTCACCAGGAGGTAGCGCCAGCCGTCCGGACCGGGCGCGGCGACGTCCAGCGGGACGTTGTCGAGCCACTCCGTGGCCAACAGCAGGCCGGTGACTGCGTCCGGGATCTCGTCCGTCCAGCCGATCCGGGCCGGCAGGTCGTCGGGGCGGGGGGCCTTCTCGACGGCGGTGAGGCGCAGCCGGGAGGCCAGCGGCGCGGCGGCGGGCAGGCCGGCGGCGTCCCGGGCGAGCGCCGCGAGGGCGAGCAGCAACTCGCCCCGGCCGGCCCCCACGTCGACCACGTCGAACGGGCACGGATGCCCGAGGGCGGCATCGAGCCGCGAGACGAGGCTGGACAGCGCCGACGCGAACGCGGGCGACGCGTGCGCGCTGGTGCGGAAGTGCTCCGCCGGGCCCGGCCCGGAGACGAAGAAGCCGCCCGGCCCGTAGAGCGCCCGGTCCATCGCAGCTCGCCAACGCACCTGCATCAGTTCATTCCACGTTCAGCGTCCGTCATCGTGCCGACCCTACGGTTGCGAGGCATGAGACGAATGGCAGTCCCCGCCCTGGCGGTCGTACCGCTGCTGTTGGCCGCCCCGGCCACCGCCGCCCCGGCCGCCACTGACGCGCCGCGCCCGGTCCGGGCGGTGGCCGAGACCCCCTCCCTCTTCGACGACCGGGCCGGCGGCGACGCGGACGCGGACGACCCGGCGATCTGGGTGCACCCGAAGAACCCGGCCGGCAGCCTGGTGGTCGCCACCGCCAAGCACGGCGGCCTGCGGGTGTACGACCTGACGGCCCGCGAGCGGCAGGCGATCGCCACCCCGCCGGCCCCCGGCCCCGACGACGAGGCCGGCCGGTTCAACAACGTGGACCTGGTGACCGGGTTCCGGCTGCGCGGTCGGCCGGCCGACCTGGCGGTGGTCACCGACCGGGGGCGCGACCAGCTCCGGTTCTACCGGATCGACCCCGACACCCGGCTGCTCACCGACGTCACCGCGCCCGACGTGCCGTTCACGTTCAGCCAGGACCAGGCCGAGGTCAACGAGCAGCGCACCGCGTACGGGCTGGGCACGTACGTCGACCCGACCGGGGCCGCCTACGCGGTGGTGAGCCGGCGCAGCACGTCCGAGGTGGGGGTGTTCCGGCTGGTCGAGCGGGCCGGCAGGGTCGGCTACCAGCCGGTGGACCGGCTCACCCTGCCGTCGACGTTCACCCTGCCGGACGGCACCGCCTGGTCGCCGTGCAACGACCCCGGGGACGGCCCGCAGGTGGAGGGGACGGTGGTGGACCCGGCCACCGGCGTGGTGTACCTGGCGCAGGAGAAGGTGGGCCTGTGGCGCACCCGGCTGGTCGGTGGCCGGTTCGTCGAGACGCCCCGGTCGGTCGAGCGGGTCCGCGAGTACGGCGTGCCGGCGGTCTTCGACCCCGCGGAGGACGACTGCGTGACCGACCATTCGGCCGACCCCGGGTTCGGCGGCCGGATCGCCCAGGACGTGGAGGGGCTGGCCCTCTACCGCAAGGGTTCGTCCGCCGGCACCCTGGTCGTCTCCAGCCAGGGCGACGACACCTTCTACACGTACGACCGGCGCACCAACCGGCCGACCGGCCGCTTCGCGGTGGTCGACGGGGTGGTGGACGGCTCCCAGGAGTGCGACGGCGCCGCCGTCACCTCCACCCCCCTGCCGGGCTTCCCCGGCGGCCTGCTTGTGGTGCACGACGGCCGGAACACGCCGGACACGCCGGGGGAGGACGGCGAGGCGCGGACGGACACCAACTTCAAGTTCCTCGACGCCGGGTTCCTGCGCTGACCGCCCGCCGGGCCGCCGCGCGCGAGGCGCGGCGGCCCGGCCGCGTCGTCGGTGAACGTTTTCACACCTTCTTGTTGCGGGTCCGTGACCGCGGCGCATACTTGCGATCGACCGGTACCCCCTTTTCGAGGACTGGATCGTTGCCATGAGCGCACCACTGCGCCCGCGTCCGGCCGCCCCCTCCAGGACCGCCGTACCCGCGGGCGGCGCCCCTGCCGGCGCCCCGCTCGTCTTCCCCCGCGTGCTCACCGTCGGCGTCATCGGCGCCGGCCGGGTCGGTGCCGTGCTGGGTGCCGCGCTCGCCGCCGCCGGGCACCGGGTGGTCGCCGCCTCCGGCGTCTCCGGGGCGGCCAAGGCCCGGATCGCCCTGCTGCTCCCCGACGCCCGTAACCGCTCCGCCACCTCCGTGGCCCGGGCCGCCACCGACCTGCTGCTGATCGCGGTCCCCGACGACGCGCTGGCCGGGGTGGTGGCCGGGCTCGCCGAGACGGGCGCGCTGCGCCCTGGCCAGGTGGTCGCGCACACCTCCGGCGCGCACGGGCTGGGCGTGCTCGCCCCGGCCGCCGCCGTCGGGGCCCGTCCGCTGGCCCTGCACCCGGCGATGACCTTCACCGGTACGCCCGACGACCTCGGCCGGCTCGCCGGCATCTCGTACGGGGTGACCGCCCCGGCCGAGCTGCGTCCGCTCGCCGTCCGGCTGACCGCCGACCTCGGCGGGGTGCCGGAGTGGGTGGCCGAGGTCGATCGGCCGCTGTACCACGCGGCGCTGGCGCACGGCGCGAACCATCTGGTCACCCTGGTGAACGAGGCGGCCGACCGGCTGCGCGACGCCGGGGTGGGCCAGCCGGAGAAGGTGCTCGCCCCGCTGCTGCGGGCGGCGCTGGAGAACGCGCTGCGGCTCGGCGACGACGCGCTGACCGGCCCGGTGTCCCGGGGCGACGCCGGCACCGTACGCCGGCACCTGGAGCGGCTGGCCGCGACCGCGCCCGAGTCGGTGGCCCCGTACCTGACCCTGGCCCGGCGGACGGCGGACCGGGCCATCGCGGCGGGCCGGCTGCGACCGGTGGACGCCGAGTCGCTGCTCGACGTGCTCAGTGGGACCCATCGGGAGGTGGCAGCACAGTGACGGAGTTGGTGCGGACCCGTGAGGAGTTGGCGAAGGCGCGCGCCGGGCTGACCGGCACGGTCGGGGTGGTGATGACCATGGGCGCGCTGCACTCCGGGCACGAGACGCTGCTGCGGGCCGCCCGGGAACGGGCCGACCACGTGCTGGTGACGATCTTCGTCAACCCGCTCCAGTTCGGCCCGAGCGAGGACTTCGACCGGTACCCGCGCACCCTGGCGGCGGACCTGGAGGCCTGCCAGCGGGCCGGAGCGGACCTGGTCTTCGCGCCGGACCGGGAGGAGATGTACCCGGACGGTGAGCCCCGGGTCCGGGTGAACCCGGGCCTGTTCGGCGAGGACCTGGAGGGGCTGAGCCGGCCGGGCTTCTTCCACGGGGTGCTCACCGTGGTGCTCAAGCTGTTCCAGCTCACCCGACCCGACCTGGCATTCTTCGGTGAGAAGGACTACCAGCAGCTCACCCTGGTCCGGCGGATGGCCCGGGACTTCGACGTGCCGGTCGAGGTGGTCGGCGTGCCGACCGTCCGGGAGCCGGACGGCCTGGCCCTGTCGAGCCGCAACCGCTACCTCTCGGCGCAGGAGCGGGAGGCGGCGCTGAGCCTGTCGGCCGCGCTGCGGGCCGGCGCGGACGCCGCCGACCGGGGACTGGACGCCGGCGTGGTGCTGGCCGAGGCCCACCGGGCGTTCGGCTCCGGCGCGGCCGGGGCCCGGCTCGACTACCTGGTGCTGACCGACCCGGACCTGGAACCCGGCCCGGTCGCCGGCCCGGCCCGGCTGCTGGTCGCGGCCTGGGTCGGCGCCACCCGGCTCATCGACAACGCGGCGATCCGGCTCGCCCCCCGCTCCTGACCTCTCCGCGCGCGAAAGGCACCACGATGTTCCGCACCATGCTCAAGTCGAAGATCCACCGCGCCACGGTGACCCAGGCCGACCTGCACTACGTGGGCTCGGTGACGGTGGACCAGGACCTGCTCGACGCGGCCGACCTGCTCCCCGGCGAGCAGGTGGCGATCGTGGACGTCACCAACGGGGCCCGGCTGGAGACGTATGTGATCCCCGGCGAGCGGGGGAGTGGCGTGATCGGCATCAACGGCGCCGCCGCGCATCTGGTGCACCCCGGCGACCTGGTCATCCTGATCTCGTACGGGCAGCTGGACGACGCCGAGGCGCGGGCGTACCGGCCCCGGGTGGTGCACGTGGACGCCGACAACCGGGTGGTCGAGCTGGGCGGCGACCCGGCTGCGGTGGCACCGGGCACGGCCGGCGATCCGGTCCCGAGCCCGCTCGCCGTCGTCGGCTGACCGGCCGGGCGGGTCGGCCGTCTGGAACTTCGGCTCGTACGCGGCCTGTCACCGACGGTCGACTGTGGTTACTCTGGGGTCGCCGTCGTGAGCTGGTGGCTGGGGAGGCCCGATGCGCCGTGCGATGACGACCCTGTGCGCGGCTCTGGCCGTGGCGGTCGTGCTGGTCGGCTGTGGTGCCTCCACGGGGCTCGACGGCGACCTCACCGACGACTGGGCGGCCCTCGCCCCGGCCGGGCCGTTCACCCCGGCCGCGGGGGTGTGTCAGGTCGCCGACTTCACCGAGACGGTCACCCTGGCGGCGTACGCGCCGGTGGACTGCGCCGTCGCGCACCGGGTGGAGACCGTGCACGTGGGCGCGTTCCCGGCGGAGCGGGCCGCCCCGCCGGCCGGTGGGTCGACGGAGCTGCGCGGCGCGTTCGCGGACTGCGACGCGAAGGCCACCGGGTACGTGGGCGACGACTGGCGGGCCGGCCGGCTCCGGCTGGCCGTGGCGCAGCCGTCGAAGCCCGGCTGGGCGTCCGGTGCCCGCTGGTACCGCTGCGACCTGACCGAGGTGAGCACCGCCGAGGTGGGGGCCGTGCCGGTCACCCGCACCGGCAGCCTGCGCGACGCGTTGAAGGCGGCGTCGCCGCTGCGGCTGGGCTGCCAGCGCACCAGGTTCGCCGGGACGCGGGGGGCGCAAATGCTGACGCCGGTCGAGTGCGCCGCCCGGCACGACGCCGAGTTCGTCGGGGTGTGGAAGGCGCCGGACCGGCCGTACCCGATCCGGGACGCCGACTGGGCCCCCTTCTACATCGGCTGCCGTTCGGTGCTCGCCCGCTACGTGGGGGTGCCGGACGACGGCGACCTGCGTTTCCGCAGCGGCGTGATGATTCGCCCGCCCGGGGCGGGCCGGTGGCGGGTCGGCGACCGGGGCGTCCGCTGCTACCTGTGGCTCAGCGACCGCTCGGTGACCGTCTCGCTCAAGGGGGCCGGCCCGGCGGGGATCCCGGTCCGGACCAAGTAGCGGCGCCGGGCGGCATGGCCGAAAACCGCTCGTCGTGCCCCCGCCGCCCGGGGCGAGGAACCTTCGGGTTGACTGTGCTCATGGACGTACCGACCGTCGCCCTGCCCGCCCTGCCGTCGCTGCTGGCCGCGCCCGCGCCCGGTTGGGTGGAGACCACCGACGTGGTCGTGGTCGGTTCCGGGGTGGCGGGGCTCACCGCCGCGCTGCACCTGCGCGAGGCCGGCCTGCACGTCACCGTGGTCACCAAGGTCAACATCGACGACGGCTCGACCCGCTGGGCGCAGGGCGGCATCGCCGCCGTGCTCGACCCGGCGGACACCCCGGCGGCGCACGCCTCGGACACCGAACTCGCCGGCGTCGGGCTGTGCGACCCGGCGGCCGTGCGGGTGCTGGTGGCGGAGGGGCCGACCCGGCTGCGGGAGCTGATGCGCCTCGGCGCGGAGTTCGACCGCCACCCGGACGGCTCGCTCATGCTCACCCGCGAGGGCGGGCACCGGGCGGACCGGATCGTGCACGCCGGCGGGGACGCCACCGGCGCGGAGGTGCAGCGGGCGCTGCACGCGGCAGTCCGGCGCGACCCGTGGATCCGGCTGTTCGAGCACGCCCTGGTGCTGGACCTGCTGCGCGCCCCCGGTGACGGTCCGGGCGGGCTCGGGCCGGCCTGCGGGATCACCCTGCACGTGCTCGGTGAGGGCAGCGAGGACGGTGTCGGGGCGATCCTGGCCCGGGCCGTGGTGCTGGCCACCGGCGGGATGGGGCAGATCTTCTCGGCCACCACCAATCCGGCGGTCTCCACCGGCGACGGAGTGGCCCTCGCCCTGCGGGCCGGTGCGGCGGTCACCGACGTGGAGTTCGTCCAGTTCCACCCGACCGCGCTGATCACCCCGCCCGGGGCCGGGGTGCCCGGGGCCGGCCGGGCCCAGCAGCCGCTGGTCTCCGAGGCGCTGCGCGGTGAGGGCGCGTACCTGGTCGACGGCGACGGCAAGCGGTTCATGGTCGGGCAGCACGAGCTGGCCGAGCTGGCCCCCCGGGACGTGGTGGCCAAGGGCATCCACCGGGTGCTGCTGGCCACCGGCGCCGACCACGTGTACCTCGACGCCCGGCACCTCGGCGGGGACTTCCTCGCCGGGCGCTTCCCCACCATCGTCGCGTCCTGCCTGGCCATCGGGGTGGACCCGGCCACCGGCCTGATCCCCGTCGCCCCGGCCGCCCACTACGCGTCGGGCGGCGTCCGCACCGACCTGCGCGGTCGCACCTCCATCCCCGGCCTGTACGCCTGCGGCGAGGTGGCCTGCACCGGCGTACACGGCGCGAACCGGCTGGCCAGCAACTCGCTGCTGGAAGGGCTGGTCTTCTCCCGCCGGATCGCCGAGGACATCGCCGCCGGCCTGCCCGACCAGGCCCAGCCGGCGGCCACCGGCGCGTGGGTCGGCGGGGGCGGCTGGGTGCTGCCCGCCGACGGGACGCCGGCCCTGCAACGGGCGATGACCCGGGGCGCGGGGGTGCTCCGCTCGGCGCGGACGCTCGCGGGCACGGCCGAGAGCCTCGGCGAGCTAAGCGTCGGCCGGGGTGTGCCCCGCACCGTCGACTGGGAGGCGACAAATCTGATCACCGTGGCGTCGGCCCTGGTCACCTCCGCGTACGCCCGTCAGGAGACCCGGGGCTGCCACTGGCGGGAGGACTTCCCGACGGCGGACGAGCGGTGGCTGGGCCACCTGGCCGGCGCGATCGGGTCGCAGGGCCGGTTGACGTCCCGGTGGGAGGGGACATGGTGAGTTCTTGCGAGCCCCGTAGTCGCGAACCGAGGGAGTTTCAGTGAGGAAGACGACGGAGCAGGCGCTGCGGGCCGGCGGGCTCGACCCGGCCGAGGTACGGCGGGTGATCGTCAACGCGTTCACCGAGGACCTCGGCCCGGACTTCCTGGACGTCACCAGTGTCGCCACCATCCCGGCCACCCAGACGGACACCGCCGACCTGGTCGCCCGCGCCGACGGGGTGGTGGCCGGGCTGGCCGTCGCGGCTGCCGTGTTCGAGGTGGTCGGTGAGGTGACCGGGGCCGACGGGGGCGCAGGCGCCGCCGAGGTGTCGCTGGTGGCCCACGACGGCCAGCGGGTGGCCCGCGGCGACGTGCTGGCCACCGTGACCGGGCCCACCCGGCTGCTGCTCACCGCCGAGCGGACGGCGCTCAACCTGCTCTGTCGGCTGTCCGGGGTGGCCACCCACACCCGGGCCTGGGCGGACGCGCTGACCGGCAGCAAGGCGATGGTGCTGGACACCCGCAAGACCACCCCGGGTCTGCGGGCCCTGGAGAAGTACGCGGTGCGCGCCGGCGGTGGCACGAACAAGCGGATGGGCCTGTACGACGTCGCGATGATCAAGGACAACCACAAGTTCGCGGCCGGCGGTGTCGCGGCAGCCTACCGCCGGGTCCGGGCGGCCTTCCCGGACGTGCCGGTGCAGGTGGAGGTGGACACCCTCGCCGAGGCGCTGGAGGCGGTCGAGGCCGGCGCGGACTTCCTGCTGCTGGACAACATGACCCCGGCCACGCTGACCGAGGTGGTGGCCGCGGTGGGCGACCGGGCCGAGCTGGAGGCCACCGGCGGGCTGACCCTCGACGTGGCCGCGCGGTACGCGGCGACGGGGGTGGACTACCTGTCGGTGGGCGCGCTGACCCACTCCTCGCCGATTCTGGACGTCGCGCTGGACCTGCGGACGCAGTGAGCCGGGCCAGGGCGCTGCCATCGGCGGGCCGCCTGCCCGCGGACGGCTGGACGGTGCCGTCCGGCGAGCCCGGCGTCTAGGCTGCGTGCGTGCTGCTCTGCATCGACATCGGAAACACCAACACCGTGCTGGCGACCTTCGACGGCGACAAGCTGGTGCACTCCTGGCGGGTCAAGACCGACGCCCGCTCGACGGCGGACGAGCTCGGGCTGATGTTCCGGGGGCTGTTGGCCGGTGACGCCGTGGAGATCACCGGGGTGGCAGCCTGCTCGACGGTGCCGGCCGCGCTGCGCTCGCTGCGCAACATGCTGGCCCGGTACTACGCCGACCTGCCGAGCGTGATCGTCGAGCCGGGGGTACGCACCGGCGTGCAACTGGCGATCGACAACCCCAAGGAGGTCGGCTCGGACCGGGTGGTGAACACGCTCGCCGCGTACACCCTCTTCGGCGGGCCGTCGATCGTGGTGGACTTCGGCACCACCACCAACTTCGACGTGATCAGCGGGCGGGGGGAGTTCCTCGGCGGCGCGTTCGCCCCGGGCATCGAGATCTCCTTCGACGCGCTCGCGGCCCGCGCCGCCCAACTGCGCAAGGTGGAGGCGACCAGGCCCCGGTCGGTGATCGGCAAGAACACCGTCGAGTGCCTCCAGTCCGGCCTGTACTTCGGCTTCGCCGGCCAGGTCGACCGGATCGTCGAGCGGATGGTCGAGGAACTGGGCGAGGTGAAGGCGGTGATCGCCACCGGCGGGCTGGCGTCGGTGGTGATCGGCGAGTGCCGGACCATCACCCACCACGAGCCGATGATCACCCTGATCGGGCTGCGAATGGTCTACGAGCGCAACATCTGACCCGCCGCGCGCCTCCCAACGTGAGCGGGGAACCCGCGCCACCCCCGTTCCCGCCACCCCGCGGCGGCACCGAACGGCAGGGCGGCAGCGGGGCCGGTCAGGGCGGGCAGGTTATCCCGTAACGACCGCCGGGGCGCTTGAGTACGCTCGGGGCCTGACCCCCCGAAATCTCCCTACTGAGGAAGCGTGCCGTGACCGAGCAGAATGCCGTGCCAGTCGACCCCGCCGACGACCTTCCCGAGCAGATGAAGGTTCGCCGGGAGAAGCGGGACCGGATGCTCGCCGAGGGCGTCGAGCCGTACCCCGTCGGATACCCCCGGACCAGCACGCTGGCGGAGATCCGCGAGAGGTACGCCGATCTGCCCACCGACACCGCCACCGGCGACCGGGCCTCGGTCACCGGACGGGTGATTTTCGTCCGGAACACCGGCAAGCTGTGCTTCGCCACCCTGCGCGACGGCGACGGCACCGAGCTCCAGGCGATGCTCTCCCTGGACCGGGTCGGCGCGGAGCGGCTGGAGGACTGGAAGCGCCTGGTCGATCTGGGCGACCACGTCGGGGTGACCGGCGAGGTGATCACCAGCCGTCGGGGTGAGCTGTCGGTGCTGGTCGAGCAGTGGGCGGTCACCGCCAAGGCGCTGCGCCCGCTGCCGGTGGCGCACAAGCCGCTCAGCGAGGAGGCCCGGATCCGTCAGCGGTACGTCGACCTGGTCGTCCGCCCCCAGGCGCGGCAGATGGTGCGGACCCGGGCCGCCGCGGTGCGCAGCCTGCGTGACTCGCTGCACCGGCAGGACTTCATCGAGGTGGAAACCCCGATGCTCCAGTTGCTGCACGGCGGTGCCGCCGCCCGGCCATTCGTGACCCACAGCAATGCGTTGAACACTGATCTGTATCTCCGAATCGCGCCGGAACTGTTTCTCAAGCGGGCCGTCGTCGGCGGCGTCGACCGGGTCTTCGAGATCAACCGCAACTTCCGTAATGAGGGTGTCGACTCTTCGCACTCGCCGGAGTTCGCGATGCTCGAGGCGTACCAGGCGTACGGCGACTACGACACCATGGCCACGCTCACCCGCAATCTGGTGCAGCAGGCGGCGATCGCGGTCGCCGGGTCGACCGTGGTGACGCACGCGGATGGCCAGGAGTTCGATCTGGGCGGCGAGTGGCGTTCGGTGACGCTCTTCGGGGCGCTTTCCGAGGCGCTCGGCGAAGAGGTCACGGTCCGCACCGAGCGGGCCCTCCTGGTCGAGTACGCCGACAAGGTCGGCCTGGCCGTCGACCCGAAGTGGGGGCCGGGGAAGCTGGCCGAGGAGCTCTTCGAGGAGCTGGTCGTGCCGGGGCTGCGAGCGCCTACCTTCGTTCGGGACTACCCGGAGGAGACCAGCCCGTTGACCCGGGCGCACCGCGACGAGCCGGGCCTGGCCGAGAAGTGGGACCTGTACGTCCTCGGGTTCGAGCTGGGCACGGCGTACTCGGAGCTGGTCGACCCGGTGGTGCAGCGGGAACGGCTGGTGGCCCAGGCGCAACTCGGCGCCCGGGGCGACGACGAGGCGATGCGGCTGGACGAGGACTTTCTCCGGGCCATGGAGTACGGAATGCCGCCGGCCGGGGGTATGGGAATGGGAATCGACCGGCTGCTGATGGCGCTCACCGGCCTGGGAATTCGGGAAACCATCCTCTTCCCGTTGGCCCGGCCCGAGTAGGGGTTCCGGGCCTCGGACGGTGTCAGATACCGCATCCTATTGACGTGACAAGCGTCGGGCGGGTTATTGTGCTGTCAGTTTGCAGGAACACCCTGCTCGAAAGGAATGTGGGACGTGGCCAAGCAGATCATTCACAAGCTGGTCGATGACCTGGACGGCGGGGACGCTGACGAGACAGTCAAGTTCGCGCTCGACGGTGTTCAGTACGAGATCGACCTCTCCAAGGCGAACGCCGAGAAATTGCGTGACGTTTTCGCGCCGTACGTCGGCTCGGGCACCAAGGTGGGCCGGGGCGGCGTGGTGGTCGGTGGCCGGGCCGCCCGGGGCCGGGGCGGCGCCACCGCCGATCGCGAGCAGAACAAGGCGATCCGGCAGTGGGCCAAGGGTAAGGGCAAGGACATCTCCGACCGGGGGCGCATCCCCCAGGAGATCGTCGACGAGTTCCACGCCACGCGCTGAGCGAGGACGCCGCGGGGTCGCGGCCCGGTTGCCGAAGGGCATGCCGGGGGATCTCGGGGGGCGGACCCGACACGGGGGGACGCGGGCGACACCGACGCCGGACCGGAGCATGTCTCCGGCCCGGCGTCGCCGTTCCCGGGCCTGGCGTCCTCGGCGTCGCGGTGGCTTGCCGGGTGGGAAGAGCCGGAGCCGGGCCGAGCGTTGTCCACAGCCGGTGGAGAACTTGTCCACAGCCTGTGGACAAAGCGTCCGTCGGGGCGTCCGGAGCCGCCGCAGGGCCCCGGAGGGGCCTGTGGGGGCTCCGGAAGCCGGCCCGGCCGGCGGTCCGAATTTCGCTCTGCGCGTACAGCCGGGGGTACCGGAACAGCGCCTGAGCGCGGACGGTTGTCAGAAAGGACGCTTACCGGGCTCCCGCCGAGGACACACGACCTCAGCGGAGTCGGTCCGCGGCGATAGAGTAAGGAGGCACGGACGCCCATCCCGGACGTCCGCGCACCGGCCCCGCCGAGATCTGACATCAAGGCGCACGGCACGTGAGGAGCACGAGGGCATGTTCGAGCGGTTCACCGACCGAGCGCGACGGGTTGTCGTCCTGGCCCAAGAAGAGGCCCGGATGCTCAACCACAACTACATCGGGACGGAACACATCCTGCTGGGCCTGATCCACGAGGGTGAGGGTGTCGCGGCAAAGGCCCTGGAGAGCCTCGGCATCTCCCTGGAGGGCGTCCGTCAGCAGGTCGAGGAGATCATCGGCCAGGGCCAGCAGGCGCCGAGCGGGCACATCCCGTTCACGCCTCGGGCGAAGAAGGTGCTGGAGCTGTCGCTGCGCGAGGCGCTGCAGCTCGGCCACAACTACATCGGCACCGAGCACATCCTGCTCGGCCTGATCCGCGAGGGCGAGGGTGTCGCCGCCCAGGTTCTCGTGAAGCTCGGCGCTGACCTGAACCGGGTCCGCCAGCAGGTCATCCAGCTGCTCTCCGGCTACCAGGGCAAGGAGCCGGCCGCCGCCGGGGCCGCCCCGGGCGAGGCCGCGCCGTCGACCAGCCTGGTGCTGGACCAGTTCGGCCGGAACCTGACCCAGGCCGCCCGCGAGGGCAAGCTCGACCCGGTCATCGGGCGCGAGAAGGAGATCGAGCGGGTCATGCAGGTGCTGTCCCGCCGCACCAAGAACAACCCGGTCCTGATCGGTGAGCCCGGCGTCGGCAAGACCGCCGTGGTGGAGGGCCTGTCCCAGAAGATCATCAAGGGCGAGGTGCCCGAGACGCTGAAGGACAAGCAGCTCTACACCCTCGACCTCGGCGCGCTGGTCGCCGGATCCCGCTACCGCGGTGACTTCGAGGAGCGGCTGAAGAAGGTCCTCAAGGAGATCCGCACCCGCGGCGACATCATCCTGTTCATCGACGAGATCCACACCCTCGTCGGAGCGGGCGCGGCCGAGGGCGCGATCGACGCGGCGAGCATCCTGAAGCCGATGCTGGCCCGGGGTGAGCTGCAGACCATCGGCGCGACCACCCTGGACGAGTACCGCAAGCACCTGGAGAAGGACGCCGCCCTGGAGCGGCGGTTCCAGCCCATCCAGGTGGGTGAGCCGTCGCTGGCCCACACCATCGAGATCCTCAAGGGCCTGCGCGACCGCTACGAGGCGCACCACCGCGTGTCGATCACCGACGCCGCCCTGGTGGCCGCCGCGACGCTGGCCGACCGCTACATCTCCGACCGCTTCCTGCCGGACAAGGCGATCGACCTGATCGACGAGGCCGGTGCTCGGATGCGGATCCGCCGGATGACCGCGCCGCCAGACCTGCGGGACTTCGACGAGCGGATCGCCCAGGTCCGCCGCGACAAGGAGTCCGCGATCGACGCGCAGGACTTCGAGCGGGCGGCCCAGCTCCGCGACAAGGAGAAGCAGCTCCTCGGCCAGAAGGCGCAGCGGGAGAAGGAGTGGAAGGCCGGCGACCTGGACGTCGTCAGCGAGGTCGACGACGAGCAGATCGCCGAGGTCCTCGGCAACTGGACCGGCATCCCGGTCTACAAGCTGACCGAGGAGGAGACCTCCCGCCTGCTGCGCATGGAGGACGAGCTGCACAAGCGCGTCATCGGCCAGGAGGACGCGGTCAAGGCGGTCTCGAGGGCGATCCGGCGGACCCGGGCCGGCCTGAAGGACCCGAAGCGGCCGTCCGGCTCGTTCATCTTCGCCGGCCCGTCCGGCGTCGGTAAGACCGAGCTGTCCAAGGCGCTCGCCGAGTTCCTGTTCGGCAGCGAGGACGCCCTGATCCAGCTGGACATGTCCGAGTTCCACGACCGGTACACGGTGTCCCGGCTCGTCGGTGCCCCTCCCGGCTACGTCGGCTACGACGAGGGCGGGCAGCTGACCGAGAAGGTGCGCCGCCGGCCGTTCTCGGTGGTGCTGTTCGACGAGATCGAGAAGGCCCACCCGGACGTCTTCAACACCCTGCTCCAGATCCTGGAGGACGGGCGTCTGACGGACGGTCAGGGCCGGATCGTGGACTTCAAGAACACGGTCATCATCCTGACCACCAACCTGGGCACCCGTGACGTGGCCAAGGCGGTGTCGCTGGGCTTCCAGGCGTCGGACGACTCCGAGTCCAACTACGACCGGATGAAGCAGAAGGTCAACGACGAGCTCAAGCAGCACTTCCGGCCCGAGTTCCTGAACCGGATCGACGACACCATCGTCTTCCACCAGTTGCGTCAGCAGGAGATCCTGTCGATCGTGGACATCATGATCGCCCGGATCGAGAGCCAGATGCGCAACAAGGACATGGGCCTGGAGCTGACCGACAACGCCAAGAAGTACCTGGCGCTCAAGGGCTTCGACCCGGTGCTCGGGGCGCGTCCGCTGCGTCGGACGATCCAGCGGGACATCGAGGACAACCTGTCCGAGCGGATCCTGTTCAACGAGCTGACCCCCGGTCAGATCGTGGTCGTGGACTGCGAGGGCGACCCGAGCAACATCGACAAGTCCCACCTCGTCTTCCGGGGGACCGACCGGCCGGACGCCGTGCCGGACGCCGTCCCGGCGGACCTCGGCGGTACCGCCGCCGCGGGCGCGGACGAGTAGGCGACAGCGCTGAGGTAGACGACAGCGCAGAAGGGGGGGGGGGGGGGGGGGGGGGGGGGCGGCCCGGGCGCCGGCCCCGGCGGGGGGGGGGGCGCCCCCCCCCCCCGGGGGGGGGGGGGGGGGGGGGGGGGGGGGGGGGGGGGCCCCCCGGGGCGGCGGTCGTACGCTGGGACGGTG
>NZ_JBIATC010000001.1:170748-218478 GCF_042891255.1 Micromonospora sp. NPDC001898
CGCCCCCTGCTGGCCCGCCGCCCCCCCCCCCCCCCGCCGCCCCGCGCGCCCCCCCCCCCCCCCCCCCCCCCCCCCCCTTCTGCGTGCCGTTCCCACCCCGACGGGTCGTCCGGGGGCGGCGGGCCGGGGCCTGTGGGTCAGCCGCCCGTGGGCAGCGTCGGTGCCGTGGGGCCGTCGCCAGCCAGCCGGAACTCCGCCTCGCCGACAGGCTCCACCAGGCCGTCGGTGACCAGCCCGGCCAGCGCCCGGGCGCGCTGCACGTCGTCGGTCCAGACCTGGTCCAGCCGCTGGTGCGGCACCGGGCCGGTGGCCTCCCGCAGCACCGCCAACAGCAGTCCGCGTACCTGCCGGTCGGTGCCGGCGTACCGCTGGGGCCGGCGGGTCGGACCGGCCGGGGCCGTCTGGCCGGACGCCCGCCAGGCGCAGACGGACTCCACCGGGCACCCCGGGCAGCGGGGCGAGCGGGCGATGCAGACCATTGCCCCCAGCTCCATGAACGCGGCGCTTGCCAGCGCGGCGGCGGCCGGCTCCGAAGGCAGCAGTTCCTCGGTGGCCACCAGGTCGGCGGGGCGGGTGGCCGGGCCGGCGTCCGGCTCCCCGGCGATCGCCCGGCAGACCACCCGCCGCACGTTGGTGTCCACCACGGGGTGCCGCTGCCCGTACGCAAACGCGGCCACCGCCCTGGCCGTGTACGTGCCCACCCCCGGCAGCGCCAGGAGCTGGTCCAGCCGGTCGGGCACCTCTCCGCCGTGCCGCTCGACGATCGCCACCGCGCAGTCGCGCAGCCGTACCGCCCGGCGGGGGTAGCCCAGCCGCCCCCACATCCGGATCGCCTCGGCCGGCGTGTCGTCGGCCAGCGCGGCGGGTGTGGGCCAGCGCTCCAGCCACGCCGCCCACGCCGGCAGCACCCGTACCACGGGCGTCTGCTGGAGCATGACCTCGCTGACCAGGATCGCCCACGCGCCCACGCCGGGCACGCGCCACGGCAGGTCGCGGGCGTTCTGCTCGTACCACCGGCTGACCAGGGTGGCGAAGGTGGGCTCAGACATCGCGCCGCCGATCATGTCACGGGCCGCCTTCCCGTAGGTTGGGCGGGCCGGGCGGGGCGGGCGCGAGGCCCGGCCCCGGATCGGGCAGAATGCCCGGATGAGCGAGCTAGCGATCACCGTCATCGGTCGGGACCGGCCCGGCATCGTGGCCGACGTCGCCGAGGTGCTCGCCGGGCTCGGCGCGAACCTCACCGACTCCACCATGACCCGGTTGCGGGGCCACTTCGCGATGACCCTGATCTGCGTCGGCCCGGGCGCCGCCGAGGTCGAGGCCGCGCTGGCCCCCCTGGCCACCGACGGCCAGCTCCTGGCCACCGTGCGGGCGGTCACCTCCGACGGCGCGACTGCTCCGGCCGGCGAGCCGTACGTGCTGTCGGTGCACGGCGCGGACCGGATGGGCATCGTCGCGGCGATGACCCGGGTGCTGACCGACGTGGGCGGCAACGTCACCGACCTGAGCACCCGGCTGACCGGCTCGCTCTACGTGGTGGTGGCCGAGGTCGAGCTGCCGCCGGGTTCCTCCGACGAGGTGGCTGGCCGGCTGGCCCGTAAAGCCGCGGAACTCGGCGTCGGGGTCAGCCTCCGCCCGGCGGACTCGGACCTGCTGTGACCGCGGAGTACGTCGGCCTCGGCGACTGGACAGCCGAGGCGCTGGCGGTGCCCGGCGAGGTGCGTCCGGTGGTCTCCGCCCCGGACCCGGTGCTCGGCAGGCCCGGGTCGGAGGTGGACCCGACTTCCGACGAGGCGGTCCGCCTCGCCGCTGACCTGGTCGCCACGATGCGCGTCTCGCCGGGCTGCGTGGGCCTCGCCGCGCCTCAGGTCGGCGTGAGCGCCCAGATGTTCGCGGTCGACATCACCGGGCACCCGAAGGCGGTGACCGTGCACGGAACCTTCGTGCTGTGCAACGCCCGGGTGGTCGAGGCGAGCCGGTGGAAGGCGGGCCGGGAGGGCTGCATGTCGGTGCCCGATCTGACGGGCGACGTCAAGCGGGCCAGCCGGCTGGTCGTCGAGGGGGTGCTCCCGGGCACCGGCGCGCCGGTGCGGCTGGTCACCGACGGGTTCGAGGCGCGGGCGGTGCAGCACGAGATCGACCACTGCGCCGGCCTGCTCTTCCTCGACCGGGTGGCCGGTGCGCACGCGATTTACCAGCGCAAGGTGTACCTGTGAGCCTGGCCGGGCGGGGCCGCGGCCGGGAGGCGGCCCGCCCGGCGTCGCGGGCGGACCGGGGCGGGCGGTCGTCGTGAGTGGAGAGTCGTACCGGTGACCGGAGGGTGGTCCGGCGCGTCGCGTCGGACGAGGGTGGGGCCCGCCGTTACGGTGGAGGCATCATGCGTCTGACGGTCGGCCCCCTGCCATCCGCTGTGTACTGGCGGCGTCGAGCCGTCGTGGTCGGAGCGGGGCTTCTCTTCCTGATTGTCCTGCTCTATTCCTGCAACAATGCGGGTAACACCGGCACCACCCCACAGTCGAAGTCGACACCGACACCGACTGTGGCCCCGGCTACCGGCGACCCGTCCGCGGCCCCGGACCCGAGCGGCTCGGCGCTGCCCCCGCAGACCGGCGCCTCGCCCGGCGGCCCGGACGACGCCGGCTCGTCCGGCGCTCCGCGTGACCCGGGATCCTCGGCCGATCCGGTCGGGAACGACGCTCCGGCAGCCCCGGGCACCGATGTCGGGGCATGCACCGACGCGGAGATCTCGGTGACGCCGGTGGCGGCGCCGTCGTCGGCGCAGCGGGGCGCCGTGGTCAGCCTCCACCTCAAGATCAAGAACAAGTCGAACCGCACCTGCAGCCGGGACGTCGGCGCGGACTTCCAGGAGCTGTACGTGAAGTCCGGCGCGGAGAAGGTCTGGTCCTCCGACACCTGCGGCAACGTGAAGGGCTCGGACGTGCAGTCGTTCACCCCGGGCTTCGAGCGGTCGTACCAGGTGGACTGGAACGGCAAGGACACCAGCCGCTGCAAGGACGGGCTGGCGAACGGCCCGTTCCCGCCGGCCGGGAGTTACCAGGTCTTCGGGCGGCTGGACACCAAGCTGAGCGAGCCGGTGAAGTTCACCGTCACCGGCTGAGCCGAACGGCCTGCCGTGCGGGTCGGGCCAGGCGGGGCGAGCCCGGTCAGACGTAGCGCTCCAGGATCGACGCCTCGGCGAGCCGGGACAGCCCCTCCCGGACGCCCCGGGCCCGGGCGTCACCGACGCCCTCGACGGCCTGTAGGTCCTCCACGGTGGCCCCGAGCAGCCGCTGGAGGCTGCCGAAGTGCAGCACCAGCCGGTCGACGATCGCCACCGGCAGGCGGGGGACCTTCGCCAGCAGCCGGAACCCGCGCGGGCTGACCGCCGCGTCCAGCGCGTCGGAGGCCGCCGGGTAGCCGATCGCCTTGGCAACCGTGACCAGGTCGATCAGCTCGGTGGAACCCAGCAGGTCCAGCTCGACCAGCGCCTCGTCCAACGTGCGGGGCTTGCGGCCGGTGGGCAGGTAGTCCCGGATGACCAGGGTGCGGTCGGCGTCCACGCCGGCCATCAGCTCGTCGAGCTGGAGGGCGAGCAGTCGGCCGTCGGTGCCCAGTTCCACCACGTATCCGGCGATCTCGTCGGCGATCCGGCGGACCATCTCCAGCCGCTGCACCACCGCCACCGCGTCCCGGACGGTGACCAGGTCCTCGATCTCCAGGGCGGACAGGGTGCCGGAAACCTCGTCGAGGCGCAGCTTGTAGCGCTCAAGCGTGGCCAGGGCCTGGTTGGCCCGGGACAGGATGGCCGCCGAGTCGTCCAGCACGTGCCGCTGGCCGTTGACGTAGAGGCTGATGATCCGCATCGACTGGCTGACCGAGATGACCGGGTAGCCGGTCTGCCGGGCCACCCGCTCGGCGGTGCGGTGCCGGGTGCCGGACTCCTCGGTGGGGATCGACGGGTCCGGCATCAGGTGCACGGCGGCCCGGACGATCCGGGTGCCGTCGCTGGACAGCACCACCGCGCCGTCCATCTTGCACAGCTCGCGGACCCGGGTCGCCGAGAACTCCACGTCCAGCGGGAAGCCGCCGGTGCACAGCCCTTCGACCACCTTGTCGTAGCCGAGGACGATCAACGCGCCCGTCCGGCCGCGCAGGATCCGTTCCAGGCCGTCACGCAGCGCGGTGCCCGGCGCCATGAGCGCCAGGTTGGCCCGTAGCGGGTCCCCACTCGCGCCGCTGGCACTCCCGGTCACGCTGACGCTGATCGGACGGGCGGGCGAGCCCACGGCGCCGGTGCGGGCGTGGGGTGTCGCGCCGGCGGTTTTGCTGGCATCGCGGTCGATCGGCACCCGCACAGTCTACGGACTGGCGTGCGGTGGGTGCTGTCGTGGTTACTGTGATGTGTCACGGCGACCCCCGATGTCCACGCCGAGCGCTCTGCCGCGCTTGTCCGGTATCGCACGGGCGATCCTGCCCGGCCGCCACCGTCGGTCACTCCGCGGATGCGCGGGCGGCACACTGGAGCGCCGAGCGCACGTCGGTGACCTCCATCACCCGCATGTTCTCCGGGCCCGCCCCGACGCTCTCCGGGCCGCATCCGGTCGGGACGAGCGCCACCCGGAACCCGAGCCGGGCCGCCTCGGCCAGCCGGCGTGGCACCGCGCCGACCCGGCGCACCTCTCCGGTCAGCCCGACCTCGCCGATCGCCACCAGGTGCGGGTTGATGGCCAGGTTGAGCCCGCCGGAGGCGACCGCCAGGGCGACCGCGAGGTCGGCCGCCGGCTCCACCACCCGGATGCCCCCGACGGTGGCCGCGAAGACCTCCCGGTCGTGCAGGGTCAGCCGCTCGGCGCGACGCTGGAGCACCGCCAGCACCATTGCCAGCCGGGCCCCGTCCAGCCCGGACACCGTGCGCCGGGGCGAGCCCGCGACGGTCGCGCCGATCAGCGCCTGGACCTCGGTGACCAGCGCCCGCCGACCCTCCATCGCCACCGTGACGCAGGTGCCCGGCGTCGGCTCCGAGTAGCGGGTCAGGAACAGCCCGGACGGGTCGGCGAGGCTGCTGATCCCGCCCTCGTGCATCTCGAAGCAGCCGACCTCGTCGGCGGCGCCGAACCGGTTCTTCACGCCGCGCACCATCCGTAGCGAGGAGTGCTTGTCGCCCTCGAAGTGCAGCACCACGTCGACCAGGTGCTCCAGCACCCGGGGGCCGGCCACCTGGCCGTCCTTCGTGACGTGACCGACCAGCACGGTGGCGAGGCCGCGCTCCTTGGCCACCGCGACCAGGGCGGCGGTGACGGCCCGGACCTGGGTCACCCCGCCGGGCACCCCCTCGGTGCCGGGGGTGGAGATGGTCTGCACCGAGTCGAGCACCAACAGCCCCGGCTTCACCGCGTCCAGGTGCCCGAGGACCGCGCCCAGGTCGCTCTCGGCGGCCAGCCAGAGCTGGTCGTGCAGGGCGCCCATCCGCTCGGCGCGCAGCCGCACCTGGCTGACCGACTCCTCGCCGCTGACCACGAGCGACGGGCTGCCGGCGGTGGCCGCCCACTGCTGGGCCACGTCGAGCAGCAGCGTGGACTTGCCTACGCCCGGCTCGCCGGCGAGCAGCACCACGGCGCCGGGCACCAGGCCGCCGCCGAGCACCCGGTCCAGCTCGCTGACCCCGGTCGGCCGGGCCCTGGCGGGGGCGGCGCTGATGGTGGCGATGGGACGGGCCGGCTCGGCCGGCATCCGGGAGCTGACCACCCGGCCGGAGACGGTCGGACCGGTCACGGTGCACTCGACCACCGCGCCCCACTCGCCGCACTCCGGGCAGCGCCCCACCCACTTCGGGGGCTGGTGCCCGCAGGCGTCGCACTCGTAGGCCGGACGGGGCTCGCGGGCGGCCCGGCCCGCGCGGGGGGTCGCTCGGGAGGGTGTCGATCGGGGCGTCGTCACACCGGAACGCTAGTCCCCCCGTACGACGAAACACCGCCGGCGTGGCGGGTGCCACGCCGGCGGTGCCGTCGACGGTCGGTGGTGCGGGGCGTCAGCCGCCGTGGCCCGCGCCGGCCTCGGTGCCACCCTCCTCGCCGTGCGAGCCTTCGCGCTCGACGATCTGGGAGGGCTGCGGGAGCGGGGTCAGCGGTACGCCGATCGGGGCCGGGGTGCTGAGGGTCGTGCCGTTGCCGAAGTCGAAGGTCAGGTTGACCTGCTGCCCGACGAGCAGGGCCTCGTTCAGGCCGACGAGCTGAAGGGACCGGCCGCCCTGCACGTTGAGCTGGACGTAGCCGAGGGCCGGGATCTCGATCCGGGCCGGCTCGCCGGCGGGCGCGGACGGGCTGGCCGACGCGCCCTCGGACGGGGACGGCGAGCCGCCCTCCGACGGGCTGGCCGACCCGGACGGGCTGGCGCTGCCCGACGGCGACGCGCTGGCCGACGGCGACGCGCTGGCCGACGGCGACGCGCTGGCCGACGGCGACGCGCTGCCCGATGCGGCCGGGCTGGCCGACCCGGACTCGCTGCTGGTGATCACGATCTCCCGCGCGCTGTCCGTGGTGACGGCCACCGTCACCGGGCTCTGCGTGTCGTTGTAGAGCACCGCGTTGACGGCGGCGTTCCCGCCGGACTGGTAGCTCCCGTCGCCCGGGTATTCGACGTACAGGCCGCGTACCTTGTAGGCGTTGTCGGAAGTCTGGACGTTGACGCCCTGGACCGACGGGGTCTTGTTGGCGGTCTCGGCCACCTGGCCGGCGCCGCAACCGGTCGCCAGCAGGCCGGTCGCCGCCGCCACGCCGGACAGCAGCAGGGCCGCCCGCCGGGAACCCCTGATCGAGCGCGTCACGTCGGTCCTCCTCGTCACGATCCCCACCCGGCCGCCACCGGGCACGGTGGCCATACCCGCGCAGACCGGCTTCAGGGTAGTTGGGGTTGATCGGGAGCCGCACGCCGACCCGGCACCACCACCTTCCCGGGGGCGCTCAGACCACCCGGCCGTTCGCCACCAGCAGCACCACGTCGATCAGCGCCACCAGCATCACCGCCCGGAAGGCGGCCGCCCCCCGGCGGGCGCCGCGGCCGGCGTACCAGGTCAGGGGTGGCACCAGTGCGGCGGTCGCGACGGCCGACAGCCCGGCCCACGACGGCGGCCCGGGCGGCCCGACGACCAGGGTGACGGTCGCCGCGAGCAGCAGCCCGGCGGCGGCCACCCGGCTGCCCGCCGCGCCGAGCCGGTGCGGCAGCCCACGCACCCCGGTCCGGGCGTCGTCGGCCAGGTCCGGCAGCACGTTGGCGAAGTGCGCCCCGGCCCCGAGCAGGGCGGCTGCGGCCACCAGCCAGGCCGGCGGGGCGGGCGCGCCGGGCAGGGCCAGCACCACGAAGGCGGGCAGCGCCCCGAAGGAGACCGCGTACGGCAGCACCGAGACCGGGGTCGACTTCAGCGGCCAGTTGTAGGACAGCGCGGAGACCAGGGCCACGGCCGCCCAGACCGCCGCGGTCCGGTTGGTCGTCGCCGCCGCCAGTCCGAACGTGGCCAGGGCCGCCGCCCCCGCCGCCAGGCCGACCGCCCGCGTGCTGACCGTGCCGCTCGCGACCGGCTTGTCGGTACGCCCCACCGCGGCGTCCCGGCCGGCGTCCAGGCCGTCGTTGGACCAGCCGACCGTGAGCTGGCTGGCGAGCACCGTCAGCGCCACCGCGGCCACCCCGGACGGGCGGTGCCCCACTCCCTGGGCGAGCAGCCCGGCGACCACGGTCACCGCCACGGCGGGCTCGGGATGACTTGCCCTGACCAGCCCTAACACCGTCGTCGACATAAGGGAAGTCTGGTCGTTACCGTCCAGTCGTGCCACGCTCGTGCCATGCGCGACGGTTCGTCCCGGGTGTCCGACCGCCCCCGCCCGTTACCCCCGAACGATCCACGGCAGTACGACGACCTGGCCGACGAGTGGTGGCGTCCCGACGGGGCGTTCGCCATGCTGCACTGGCTGGCCCGGGCCCGGGCGGCCCTCGTGCCGCCGGCCGCCCGACCCGACGCACTCCTGGTCGACCTGGGCTGCGGCGCCGGGCTGCTCGCCCCGCACCTGGCCGGCAAGGGCTACCGGCACGTCGGGGTCGACCTCACCCGCTCGGCCCTGGCCCAGGCCGCGCGGCACGGGGTGACCCCCGTCAACGGCGATGCCACCGCCGTGCCGCTGGCCGACGGCTGCGCCGACGTGGTGGCCGCCGGTGAGCTGCTGGAGCACGTGCCCGACTGGCGGCGGGCGGTGGCCGAGGCGTGCCGGCTGCTCCGTCCGGGCGGGCTGCTGGTCCTGGACACCCTCAACGACACCGCGTTGAGCCGGCTGATCGCGGTCGAGATCGGCGAGCGGCTGCCGACGGTGCCCCGGGGCATCCACGATCCACGGTTGTTCGTGGACCACCGGGAGTTGGTCGCCGAGTGCGCCCGGCACGGCGTCGACCTGCGGGTCCGGGGCGTCCGCCCGGGGCTGCCCGGGACGCTGGCCTGGCTGCTGCGCCGGATCCGCTCCCGTGGTGGTCGTCCACAGCCGACGACGGTCGGGCGGGTGCCACGGATCAGGCCGACCTGGTCGACTTCGGTGCTGTACCAGGGGTGGGGGGTCCGGCGCGGGTAGCCGGGTCGGCATCGGGGTACTGGGGACGCCGGGAAGGGGCCACCCGAGGGTGCGCGCCACGAGCGCCCCGCCCGCGACCCGGGCGACGTCCCGGACCGTGGCGGCCCGGCCCCTCGTTGGTGAACGTGAGGAAGGCGGTCCCGTGGTCGTCGGACGGAGGCGACACGGGGACGACATGGGGGTTCGCGGACGAGAGGTGGGGAACGTGGCCGTACCGGTGATCGCGGGCATGGGGACGGCGCAGCCGCCAGGTGCCGCGCAGGACGAGCTCTGGCAGGGCTTCTTCTCGAAGCACTTCCCGGGCCGGACCCGGGCGCTGGCAGAACGGATCTTCGCCAACTCCGGGGTGAACCGGCGGCAGGCGGCGGTCAACCCGTTGCTGGAGGACGTCTCGGACTGGTCGACCGAGCGCCGGCTGCGCCGCTACCAGGTCGAGGCGCTGCCGTTGGGCAAGGAGGCGGTCGGCCGGGCGCTCACCGCCGCCGGTCTGGACGCCCGCGACATCGGCCTGTTCGTCGTCTGCTCGTGCACCGGGTACGCCACCCCCGGGCTGGACATCCTGCTCGCCCGGGACCTGGGCATGGCCCCGGACACCCAGCGCATGTTCGTCGGGCACATGGGCTGCTACGCCGCCCTGCCGGGGCTCGGCGCGGCCGGCGACTTCGTCACCGCACGGCAGCGCCCCGCGCTGCTGCTCTGCGCCGAGCTGACCAGCCTGCACATCCAGCCGGCCACGGCCCGGCTGGACACCCAGCAGATCGTCTCCCACGCGCTCTTCTCGGACGCCGCCGTCGCCGCCGTGGTCCTCCCCGGTGGCCGGGGGTACGCGCTGCGCGAGGTCACCTCGGTCACGGACACCTCCACGGCCGACCACATGACCTGGGAGGTCACCGACACCGGCTTCCGAATGGGACTGTCGCCGCAGGTGCCGCAGGTGCTCTCGACCCACGTCCGGGGTCTGGTCGACGGCCTGCTGGCCCGGCACGGCACCCGGCTCACCGAGGTGGACGGCTGGGCGGTGCACCCGGGCGGCCCGCGGATCCTCGACGTGGTGCAACGCGAGCTGGCGCTGCCGTCGCGGGCGCTGGCCGCGTCCCGGGCGACGTTGCAGGAGCACGGCAACTGCTCCTCGCCGACCGTGCTGCTGATCCTCGACCGGCTGTTGCGGGCGGCGCAGCCGCCCGACCGGGTGCTGATGCTCGCCTTCGGACCGGGCCTGACCCTCTACGCGGCCCTCCTCGACCGCTCCGCCTGACCGGGCCGCCCCGCTGGAGGCCCGGGCCGCGTTGCCTGACCGGCCCGGGCCGCTGTCTTCCTGACCGGGCCGCCGTCTGGCGGAGGGCTTCGGTCGGGTCTCGCGGTCGGCGGGACCGGTGCCGGGTGGCTAGGCTCGACCGCGTGGTGGGCGGCGACGTGGTTGACCGGCTCCGGGGCGGAGGGCTCGCCCTGCTGGGCGTCCTTGTCGTGGCCGTGGGCGCCGAATGGTGGCGGGCCGTGGCCCCTGCGGTCGGTCCGACCGGCGGCCCCGCCTCGGCGTCCGGAACCGACGAGCGGCGTGGTCCCGGTGACGGAACCCGGCGCACCGGGTCCGGGGCACCGTCCGGCGACCCGGGCCGAGTGTCCAGGGGCGACGCGCCGCTGGTCGTCACCGTCGACCCGGCCGGCCGGGTGAGATCCAACCTCGTCGTCATCGACCCGCCCACCGGGCGGGTGATCGAGCGGTACGACGCGGGCACCGGCTACGGCGAGAGCCCCGACGGCGGGCTCGGCGGGGTGACCGGGACCGTCTGGCAGGACCGGCTGACGCTGCGCCCCGGTCAGCCCTCGCAGCGACGGGTCGTCGAGGTCACCACGCGAGTGCACCTGGTCCAGTACCGGTGCGTCGGGCCGGGGCAGCTCCTGCTGGTGACCGTCCGCTCCGGCCACCGAGACAGCCGCCGGGTGACCTGCGACGGTTCGCTCGCCACGACGCTGAGCGGCGGGAACAGCCCGATCCGGATCGAGTTGGCCGCCGTCGCCCCGGGAATCGCCCCGATCGTGGTCGACGCCCGGGTGGCGGCCCTGGCGTTCTGAGCAGCCGACGGGGTCAGGGGCCGAGGCGGGCCAGGTCGGCGCGGTAGTCGTCGGCGGAGCGCAGGTCCTGGATCACCCGGACCGGGTTGCCGGTGCGGCCGACCAGCAGCGCGGTGGCGGTGCCGGGGCGGGGTGGCATGCGCAGGAACGCGCGCAGCCCGCCGCCCGGATCGGCGAGTGCACGCACGGTCGCGCCGGCCGGCACCGGAGTGGGACGCAGCGCACGGGTGCCGTCGACGGTGACCACGGTGACCCCCGGCGGTGCGAGCTCGGCGGCCTCGGCCACCCGGTCGGGGCAGGGGCAGGCGTCCACCAGGACGATCATCGCGGGGAGCAGCGCGCGTAACGACACGACCGAGTCGTCGGCGTCGACCAGTTCCAGGGCCGGCAGTACGCGACCGGTCAGGTCGGGCGCCGTCGGGTACGGCACGACGGTGGGGCGGTCGCCTGAGCGGGGGGTGCGGGGCCAGGTGACGGCGAACAGTCCGGCGGCGGTGGTGAGCAACGCCACCAGGAGCACCAGCAGCGGCAGGCCGAGCGGTGGCCGGCCGTCCCTCGGGACGGCCAGGCCGAGCAGCCGCCGCCACCGGTTCCGGCCGGCCTGCGGGCGCAGCTCGAGCCGGACCTGCGCAGCCTCCTCGGCCAGCGCGGACGCGTCGTCCGGCACCACCACCCGGCCCCACTCCGGGGGTAGGCCGGGGAGCCCGTCGAAGGGGCCGTGACCATCTGCGTCGGGCATGCCCATCGGACCCCCTCGAACCGGCTCGGTGTGCGGACAGCGGTTCGCCTCAAGGGTCTCGCACGGGCCCCTGCTCCCGCTACATCTGAGCGGGGCTGGTGCGGCCGGGCTACCATGGAAAGAGCGCATCGCCCACAAATCCACGCTCCGCCCACCCTCCACCGGGGGGTCACCTTTCGGTTACGGAGCGTGTTCAGACCATCGGTTTGGCCGCCTGTCAAGCTGAAGAAAGACCTCTCACAGGGCCCCTGAGCTGCGCCAACGGTCAGGACAGCGGTGGGACATCGGTGCCTGAGCGTGTTACCCTAGACACAGCGAAAGGGGTTTCGAACCTATGGTTTTCAGTGTCGGCGAGACCGTTGTTTACCCCCACCACGGGGCCGCACTCATCGAGGCAATCGAGACTCGGGTTATCAAGGGCGAGCCCAGGGAGTACCTCGTCCTGCGGGTCGCGCAGGGTGACCTGACGGTCCGGGTGCCCGCTGAGAACGCCGAGATCGTGGGCGTGCGTGAGGTGGTCGGCGAAGAGGGCCTCGGCAAGGTCTTCGACGTTCTCCGGGCTCCGCACACCGAGGAGCCGACCAACTGGTCGCGGCGTTACAAGGCGAATCTGGAGAAGCTGGCCTCCGGCAACCCGCTGAAGGTGGCCGAGGTCGTCCGCGACCTGTGGCGTCGGGAGCGGGAGCGGGGCCTGTCCGCGGGCGAGAAGCGCATGCTCGCCAAGGCCCGCGACATTCTCGTCGGCGAGGTCGCGCTGGCCGAGAAGAGCACCAAGGACGGGGCGGAGACGTTGCTCGACAAGGTGCTGACCGAGGGCTAGTCCGCACAGCATCGTCGTACCCACCCCACAGCAGAGAAACCCGAGGACCGCGACGTGACCGCGCAGCTCAATCCGCGCGGTGACGTCGCGGTCCTCGTGCCTGCGGCCGGTGCCGGCGTACGGCTCGGTCCGGGCGTCCCCAAGGCCCTGCGCCTGCTCGCCGGGGAGCCGCTGCTCGTGCACGCGGTCCGCCGGATCGCCGCCGCCGGCTCCGTGCACACCATCGTGGTGGCCGCACCGGCCGGGGAGGTCGGGGCGGTCCGGCGGCTCCTCGCCCCGGTCGCCCCGGTGCTGGTCGTCCCCGGCGGGGCGGAACGGCAGGCGTCGGTGGCCGCCGCGCTCGCGGCCGTCCCCGCCGGCCCGGGGATCGTGCTGGTGCACGACGCGGCCCGTGCCCTGACCCCGCCCGATCTGGTCGAGTCGGTGGCCGGGGCGGTCCGCTCCGGGCACGACGCGGTGATCCCCGCCCTCCCCGTGGTCGACACGATCAAGGAGGTCGGCGCCGGCGAGGTGGTCCTCGGCACCGTGGACCGGTCCGCTCTGCGGGCCGTGCAGACGCCGCAGGGGTTCCGCCGGTCGGTGCTGGTCGCCGCCCACGCGGCGGCCGGCGACCCGCTCACCGACGACGCCGGCCTCGTGGAGAAGCAGGGCATCCCGGTGGTGTGTGTCCCCGGCTCCGAGTACGCGTTCAAGGTCACCCGCCCGTTCGACCTGGCGCTCGCCGAGCATCTACTGGCCACGGGCGCGTGACGCGTACCCTCGGCGCATGATCGTTCCTCGGGTGGCCATCGGCACCGACGTGCACGCCTTCGCGGCCGGCCGACCCTGCTGGGTGGCCGGCCTGCACTGGCCCGACCAGGACGGCCTGGCCGGTCACTCCGACGCCGACGTGGCCGCGCACGCGGCCTGCAACGCGCTGCTGTCCGCCGCCGGGCTGGGCGACCTCGGGTCGAACTTCGGGGTGGCCGAGCCGGAGTGGGCGGGCGCGTCGGGGGTGGCGCTGCTGACCGAGAGCGCCCGCCGGGTCCGGGCGGCCGGCTTCCAGATCGGCAACGTGTCGGTGCAGGTGATCGGCAACCGCCCGAAGATCGGTCCGCGCCGGGCCGAGGCCGAGGCGGTGTTGTCCGAGGCGGTCGGCGCCCCCGTCACCGTCTCCGCCGCCACCACCGACGGGCTGGGCTTCACCGGGCGCGACGAGGGTTTGACCGGGATCGCGGTCGCCCTGGTCCACCAGGCCCCTGCCGCCTAGGCCCGCGATGTCCAGCGACGCCACCGCCGAGGGATATCTCCAGCGCGCCCAGCTGCTGGCCGGCCTCGGGCGCTACGACGAGGCGGCCGGCGAGGTCGGCCTCGCGCTGGCCCTGGAGCCGGCGAACGCCGCCGCGCTGACCACCATCGGGCGCGTGCACCTCGCCGCCGGGCGGCCCGCCGAGGCTCGCGCCGCCGCCGACGCGGCCCTGGCCGTCGCCCCGGACGCGGTCGGCCCGCTGGTGGTGCGTGGGCTGGCGCTGGCCGACCTGGGCGAGTACGCCGAGTCGGCGAGCACCGCCGACCGGCTCCTCACCGTCGGCCCCGCCGACGCGTATGCCCAGCGCAGCGCCGCCGCGATCCTGTCCGGCTCGCGCGGCGGGCAGGCGGCCCTCAACGCGGCCTGGCGGGGCGTGGAGTTGGCCCCGGAGGAACCACAGGGACACCTCGTCCTCGCCCTGGTCGCCGGCCGCCTGCGGCTCTACGACCTGGCCGAGCGGGCGTACCGGGAGGCGCTGCGGCTCGACCCGGAGCTGGCCGGGGCCGGCGACGAGCCGGGCATCGTCCGGCTGGAGCGGCGCCGGTACGCCGAGGCGCTGGCGGAGTTGGCCGAGTCCGTCCCGTTCACCCCAGCGCCGTCTGAGCCGAGCCGGGGCGGAGCCGACCCGAATCAGGACGGAGTCGGCCTGCGGCGGGGCACCACCGATGAGCTGCGCCGCCTGGTGCTGTACGGGGCGGGCTGGTCGCTCGTGGGCACGGTCCTGGTGGCGATCGCGGCGGCCGGCGCGGCCGGCCCGTCCCGCTTCCTCGCGGTGCTGGTGGCGCTGAGCGGGGCGTTGGTGGGCTGGCTGCTCGCGGCGCGGGTACCGGGGCTGACCCGTACCGTGCTGCCGGGCCTGCTGCGCTCGGATCGGTCGCTGGCCCTGGCCGTGTACGGGGTGGCCGCCGCGCCGGTGCTGCTCGTGCTCTACGCGGTGGTCGGCACGCCCTGGCCGCTGGTGCTGACGATCGCCGTCACTGCCGTGGCCGAGTTGGCCGTGTTCACCCGTACCGTGCGCTGAGGCCGTGGCCGGCGGGCCGTGGCCGGCGGGCCGGGGCCGGCCTCCCCGGCGCCCGTCGGCGCGGATCCGGCGCAGCGCCGACGATCGGACCTCGTTGCGGCCCAGCTCTGGACATTTACAGTTAACAAACCTAATAATTAGCCACCCGTCGATACGCCTCCGGCGGGGCGATTCCCTACCGGGAGGACCGGATGCAGCGCAGTCCCCGAACACCGCTCCTGGCCGTCCTGGCGGCCCTCGCCACCGCCGCCGCAGCGACCCTGACCCTCGCCACCCCGGCCCGGGCCGCCGGCCCCACGGCCGCCTTCACCAAGACCTCGGACTGGGGAACCGGCTGGGAGGGCCGTTTCACCATCACCAACGGCGGCCCGGGCACCATCACCGGATGGCAGGTTGCCTTCACGCTGCCGACGGGCACGACGCTCGGGTCGTACTGGGACGCCACGGTGAGCAGCGCCGGCCAGCGGCACACCTTCACGAACCGGTCCTGGAACGGCACCGTCGCCCCTGGCGCCTCGGTGTCGTTCGGCTTCCTGGCCACCGGCACGGGCTCCCCCACCGACTGCACCCTCAACGGGGCGTCGTGTGGCGGCGGCACGCCCACCTCCCCGCCCACCACGACGGCGCCCCCGACCACCCCACCGCCGACCACCCCACCGCCGACCACCCCGCCCCCGACGACCCCACCCCCCACCACTCCGCCCCCGACCACCCCGCCGCCGACGACCCCACCGCCGACCACCCCGCCGGTCGGTGGGCTGCCCAAGCACGCGCTGATCGGCTACCTGCACGCCAGCTTCGGCAACGGCGCGGGCTACCTGCGGATGGCCGACGTGCCCGCCGACTGGGACGTCATCAACCTCGCCTTCGGTGAACCCACCTCGGTCACCTCCGGCGACATCCGCTTCCAGCTCTGCCCCGTCGCCGAGTGCCCCGGCGTGGAGACCGAGGCGGATTTCACCGCGGCGATCCGGGCCAAGCAGCAGCAGGGCAAGAAGGTGCTGCTCTCGATCGGCGGCCAGAACGGGCAGGTGCAGCTCACCACCACCGCCGCCCGCGACACCTTCGTCCGGTCGGTCTCCGCGATCATCGACCGGTACGGCCTCAACGGCCTGGACATCGACTTCGAGGGCCACTCCCTCTACCTCAACACCGGGGACACCGACTTCCGTAACCCCACCACGCCGGTCGTGGTCAACCTGATCTCGGCGATCCGCTCCCTCAAGCAGCGCTACGGGGCGGGCTTCGTGCTCACCATGGCCCCGGAGACGTTCTTCGTGCAGCTCGGCTACCAGTTCTACGGGTCGGGCCCGTGGGGCGGACAGGACCCCCGCGCCGGGTCGTACCTGCCGGTGATCCACGCGCTGCGCGACGACCTCACCGTCCTGCACGTGCAGGACTACAACTCCGGCCCCATCGTCGGGCTGGACAACCAGTACCACACCATGGGCAGCGCGGACTTCCACATCGCGATGACCGACATGCTGCTCACCGGGTTCCCGGTCGCCGGGAACGCCAACGCCGTCTTCCCCGCCCTGCGCGAGGACCAGGTCGCCTTCGGCGCACCCTCCTCGACCAGCGCGGGCAACGGATACCTCGCACCCGCGGGCGTACAACAGGCGGTGACCTGCCTGGTCAAGGGGCAGAACTGCGGCGGGTACACCCCGCGCAGCGGGACCAACCCCGCCTTCCGGGGCCTGATGACCTGGTCGATCAACTGGGACCGGTTCTACTCCTGGGAGTTCCGGCTCAGCCACGGTCCGTTCCTCAAGGCGCTGCCCTGACCCGGAGCCCGAAGAGGACGCCCTGACCCGTCGCCGGACGCCGCCCGCAGTGGTGGCGGCCGGCGACGGCAGTCGGCCCGGTCACGGACCCCCGAGACCGGATGCGTCCTAGCCGCGGCGGGACCAGGTCCAGGCGTAGCCCGGGTCCTCGCACTCGGTCGCGGCGTCGCACAGGTCGAGGGGGCGGAACGTGTCGACCATGACGGCCAGTTCGTCGAAGAAGTCGGCGCCGATCGACCGCTCGGCGGCCCCCGGCTGGGGGCCGTGGGTGAAGCCGGACGGGTGCAGCGAGATCGAGCCCTGCTCGATGCCGGAGCCGCGCCGGGCCTCGTAGTTGCCGCCGGTGTAGAAGAGCATCTCGTCGGAGTCGACGTTGTGGTGGTTGTACGGGACCGGGATGGCGTCGGGGTGGTAGTCCACCTTGCGCGGCACGAAGGAGCAGATCACGAAGTTCGGGCCCTGGAACGTCTGGTGCACGGGCGGCGGCTGGTGGATCCGGCCGGTGATCGGCTCGAAGTCGTGGATGGAGAACGCCCACGGGTAGAGGTGCCCGTCCCAGCCGACCACGTCGAACGGGTGGTTGGCGTAGACGTACCGGGTCCACCCGCGCCGGTGCCGGACCAGCACCTCCACGTCCTCGCCGTCCACCTGCAACGGCGCGTCCGGCCCCCGGACGTCCCGCTCGCAGTACGGCGAGTGTTCCAGGAACTGACCCCGCACCGACAGGTAGCGCTTGGGCGGGCCGATGTGCCCGGTGGCCTCGACGGCCAGCAGCCGGACGGGTTGGTCGCCGGTCGGCACGAGGCGGTGGATGGTCGACGTGGGGATGACGACGTAGTCGCCCGCGACCGCGTCCAGCACGCCGAACGGCGACTCCACCCGCAGTTCGCCGGACTCGACGTACAGGCAGTGGTCGCCGGTGGCGTCGCGGAACAGCGGGGAGGGCCGGTCGGCGAGCACGTACGCGATCCGGACGTCGTCGTTGGCGAGCAGGTACCGCCGGCCGAGCACCGGGTCGGCGCCGGTCCCGTCGAGCTTGTGGGTGCGCAGGTGGCGGGGCTTGAGCGGCAGGTTCGGCGCGTGGGTGACGGCCTGCGGGGTGTATTCCTCGGCGGCGACGATCGCGGTCGGGGCGTACCGGTGGTAGAGCAGGGACGAGTCGGAGGAGAAGCCCTCCTGGCCCACCAGTTCCTCCGCGTAGAGGGTGCCGTCGGGCTGCCGGAACTGGGTGTGCCGCTTCCGGGGCACCTCGCCGACGCTGCGGTAGTACGGCATGTCGCCTCCCGATTCGTCCCGTTCACCGGCCATTGGCGTCCGATAATCGGACGCTGTTGTCCGTTCCTTGTAGCGTCCCGTAAGTTCTTGTGTCGTGTCAACGCAGGTGCCCCGCCTCTTCGCCGGACTCGTCGACGACGCCGCCGTCTTCCCGCCCGGCAGCGCGACGCTGCCCGACGCGGTCGCCGCCCACCGCGGGCACCGCGACTCCTGGCATGCCGGCCTGGTCGGCCCGCTGCTCGTCCCCGCCTCGGCCGTCGTCGCCGGCGAGCTGACCCCGCTGGTCGATCCCGCCGAGGGCCTCGTCGTCGGGCTGATCGGCGACACCGGCGTCGAAGGGCTGCCCGCCGCGCTGTCGTTCCTGGCCCCGGCCGGCGTCACCGCCCGCCAGGTCGAGGTGGCGGTCGCCAGGCGCGGCGAGGACCCGCAGCCCGGCCTGACCGAGCTGCTGAAACTGACCGGGCGGTGGGACGGCGTCGACGTCTACGCCGAGATCCCGCTGACCTTCGGGCTGATGGGGGCGCTGGACACGGTCGCCGCCGCCCGCGCCGACGGGGTGCCGGTCGCGGCCAAGTTCCGCACCGGCGGGCTGGCCGCCGAGCTGTTCCCGACCCCGGCCGAGCTGGCCGCCGTCATCTGCGCCTGCCGGGACCGGGAGCTGCCGTTCAAGCTGACCGCCGGGCTGCACCACGCCGTGCGGCACCGGGATCCGGAGACCGGCTTCACCCACCACGGCTTCGGCAACGTGCTCGCCGCGACCCTCGCCGCCGCCGACTGGGCCGAGGTGGCCGAGGTGGCCGTCCTGCTCGCCGCGACCGACCCGGTGCCGCTGGTCGAGCGGGCCCGCGCCGGGCGGGACGGCGACCGGCCGCTGTGGGTGGGCTTCGGCTCGTGCAGCATCGAGGAACCACTGACCGATCTGATCCGGCTGGGGCTGGTGAACGGGGGGTACGACGGATGACCTGGGTGACGGAGGCCGAAGGCTCGGCGTACGGGGTGCGCAACCTGCCGTACGGGGTGTTCCGGTGGGGCGGGGACGATCCGCGGATCGGCGTACGCATCGGGAACTTCGTGCTCGACCTGGCCGGTGCCGAGGCGGCCGGGCTGGTGCTGGCCGCCGGCACGTTGGGCCGGCCCACCCTCAACGCGTTCCTGGCGTTGGGACGTCCGCAGTGGACGGCCGTGCGGCAGCGGGTCACCGCGCTGCTCACCGACGAGGCCCACCGGGCAGCGGTGGAACCGCTGCTCATCCCGCTCGCCGAGATCGAGCTGCTGCTGCCGTTCGAGGTGGCCGACTACGTCGACTTCTACTCCTCCGAGTACCACGCCGGGAACGTCGGGCAGATCTTCCGTCCCGGCCAGCCGCCCCTGCTGCCGAACTGGAAGCACCTGCCGATCGGATACCACGGCCGGGCCGGCACCGTGGTGGTCTCGGGCACGCCGGTCGTCCGCCCCACCGGGCAGCGGGCCACCCCGCAGGGCCCGGTCTGCGGCCCGTCCGTGCGCCTCGACATCGAGGCCGAGGTCGGCTTCGTCGTCGGCGTGCCGAGCGCGCTCGGTGACCGGGTCGAGGCGGCCGACTTCGCCGACCACGTCTTCGGGGTGGTGCTGGTCAACGACTGGTCCGCCCGGGACATCCAGGCCTGGGAGTACCAGCCGCTCGGCCCGTTCCTCGGCAAGTCCTTCGCCACCTCCGTGTCGGCCTGGGTGACCCCGCTGGACGCGCTGGCCGACGCGTTCGTGCCCGCTCCGGACCAGGACCCGCCGGTGGCGGAGTACCTGCGCGACGTGCCGCACGTCGGGCTGGACCTGCGGCTGGCGGTGGAGTGGAACGGCGAGCGGGTCAGCGAGCCGCCCTTCGCCACCATGTACTGGACCCCGGCCCAGCAGTTGGCCCACCTCACCGTCAACGGCGCGTCCCTGCGCACCGGCGACCTGTACGCCTCCGGCACCGTGTCCGGCCCCGAGCGGGGGCAGGTCGGCTCGTTCCTGGAGCTGACCTGGGGCGGCGCCGAGCCGGTCAAGGTCGGTGGCGAGACCCGGACCTTCCTGGAGGACGGCGACACCGTCACCCTCACCGCCACCGCACCCGGCCCGGACGGCACCACCGTCGCCCTCGGCGAGGTCACCGGGACTGTCCACCCGGCCCGCTGACCGGGGGCCGAGCCGCCCCGCCGCGCCACCGGAACGCGGCTTCGAAGCACCACCGGACCCCGATCGCACCCGCTGTGCGATCGGGGTCCGGCGTATCCGCGTTTAGCGTCGGGACCGTCCGTCGCGGCGGCCCCGGCCGGCGGCGCAGCGCAGCGGCGTCGGCTGTCGTGGACGTCTCAGCGGACAGAAGGTAAAGAGCATGACCGATCTCGCGGGCGCCGTCTGGCGCACCAGCAGCCGCTCCAACGACCAGGGACTGTGCGTGGAGGTGGCGGACAACCTGGTCGACACCGCCGGCGTGGTCGCGATACGCGACTCGAAGAATCCGGCCGGGCCGGCGCTGGCAGTGAGCCCGCCGGGCTGGACCGCCTTCGTCGACGCCATCCAGGTCGGGCGGATCCGGGCCTGATCAACACCCTCGGGGGAGGCCGGTCCCGCCTCGCCCGGGACGGCCCCCAGCGGCGGAATTCCCGCCGCTGGGGCCCCGCCGCACACTCACCCACCGTACCGTGGAGGACACGGGAGGTGTCATGTCGACGGTCACGGTCACCCAGTTCATCGAGGCACCCGCCGTCGACCTGTGGCGGATCCTGGTCGACCTGCCGGCCCGCGCGGACTGGCTCTGCACGGTCGGCCAGGTCGAGCTGCTCACCCCGGGCCAGCTCGCCCCGGGCACGGCCTGGCGGGAGACCCGCACCCGGCCGGACGGCGGCGGACAGGCCGAGGAGTTCGTCGTGCTGGAGGCCGTGCCGCCCCGTCGGCTGGTGCTCACCTCGGTCGGCATCGGCGTGAGTTACCGGACCACCTGGACGCTGCAGACCGTGCGGCGCCGCCGCCGGTTCTGCACCGCCGTCACGGTGCGCCAGGAGGCGGTGTCCACCGCCCCGTACGGTCGTGTCCTGGCCCTGCTCTTCGGCGGCCTGGCGGCCCGCGCGGTCGAGGGCGCCTTCCGCCGGGACCTCGCCGACCTCGCCCACGCTGTCGAACCGGCGGCTGCCGCGGAGGCGGCCTGACCGGGGCGGCGGCGGCCCTCCTCGGTAGGGTGCCGGGCGGAGGTGCGGCATGGTGTTCGCGAGGGGGCGGCGGCGGGTCGCGATGGCGGTCGCGGCGCTGGTCGGTGCCGGGGCGGTCGCGGTGGTCGTGCACCGGGTGCTCGCTCCCGCCGAGGTCGACACGCCCGCCCGGGCCGGCTACCCGGCGGCGGTCACCCCCGCGGTCGGGGTGGTGGGCCGGCTGCCGGTGGCCCCGCTGATCGTGGACGGCCGGCTCCGCGTCTACGCCGCCACCCGTCAGGTGTACGCCGACCAGCCGGCCGACGCCCGGTACCGGGTCACCCCGTACTGGTCGTACCGGCGCTGGCCGGCCGAGGTCAGTGGGGTGGTGGCGGAGGGGACCACCGTGGTCAGCCGGTGGTCGGACGGGAAGCTGGTGGCGCTTGACGCGCGTACCGGCCGGGTGGACTGGGAGGCCGACGGCCCCACGCCCGTCGAGGGCTGGACCACCCGCCGCACCGGGGCCGGGGCGGTCTGGGACCCGCCGGGGCTCTTCCTCTCCCGGGCCGCAGACGGCCGGCCGGTGCTGGTGGTCTCCGGGGCGGACGGGGTGCGCGGCATCGCGCTCGCCGACGGCCGGCAGCTCTGGTCGGCGGGCGTGGACGGTGGGTGCCGTGCCGACGTGGCCACCACGTCGGCCGGGCAGTTCGTCGCCGTGGACCGCTGCGCCGGGCCGACCACCCTGGAGTTCCGCGACGTGGCCACCGGGGCGCAGACCACCCGTTGGGCGCCCCCCGGGGCGACCGCCGAGCTGGCCGTCACCCCGGTCGGGTGCGTGAGCCACCGCTCCCGGTGCCGGGGCCTGCGGACCACCGGCCCGGCCGACGGGGCGGGACGCGGCTGGCTGGTCGGCGCCGGTTCACCGGTGGCCGCCCCGGCCCTGGATCCGGCGGGGTCCGAGCTGGACGGTGAGCGGGTCGTCGCGGTGGCCGACGGGGCGGTGACCGGGCGGGCCGCCCGGACCGGTGAGGAGATGTGGCGCCGGGCCGACCTGGGACCGGCCCTGATCATCGCCGCCCAGCCCGGCCGGGTGCACCTGCTCACCGAGGCGAACGACCTGGTCACCCTGGACCCGAGCTCGGGCGCGGAGCGCTCCCGCTTCTCGCTGGACGTGGGCCGGGACGGCATCGGCTGGGCACCGGGTCTGGCGTACGCGGGGGGCGGCTACGTGGCGGTCGAGCGGCTCCGCGAGCCGGTCGACCCGGACGCGGACGACCAGCGCTACTTCCTGATGTCCGAGCCGGTGGTGCTCGCCGCCACCTGAGCGGACCACGCCTTCGACAAAATGGACATTAGCTTCTAAAGTGTCACCCGTGCGAGTGTTTTCGGCCGTGCTCGGCCCTCTGTTGCTCCTCGGCGGCGTGCCCCCGATCGGCCAGGCGGTGGGCCATCGGGCCGCGGTGCTGGCCCGGGTGGAAGGCGTCGACATCGCCGTGCCCGCGTCCGTCAGCTTCGGCTCGGGATTCGTCGGCGGCACGCTGACGAAGAGTCTCGGTACGGTGGAGGTGGATGACTTCCGTGGCCCGGTCAACCCCAACACCTGGATCGTCACCGTCACCGCGACCGCCTTCGTCACCGGTGCCGGCGGTGCCGGTCGCACGATCGCCAACGGCCAGGTCTCCTACTGGTCGGGGCCGGTGGTCAAGAGCACCGGAGGCGGCACGCTCGTTCCGGGGCAGGCCACCTCAGCGCAGGCGGTCACCCTCGGCGTCCCCAGGCGGGCCTTCAGTAAAACCTCGGGAAACGGCAACAACAAGGTGAGTTGGGCGCCGACCCTCCGGATCGCCATCCCCTCGGGTGTCGTGGCGGGCACCTATGTCGGCACGGTGACCCACTCTGTCGCTTAAGGGGAAAATGGTAAGTCTGTCCGGTTAGTGACCTTATGCCCGTTAGGCTGCTGGCCATGAGGAAACCACTTCTTGCCCTGGCAGCCGGGGCCGCGCTGCTGGCCGTGGCGTCGCCAGCGGCAGCCGCCCCCTCGGGTGACACGATCGTCACCTTCACCGTGTCCACCGCCGACCTGGACATCAACGTGCCGCCCGCGGTCAACCTCGGCGCCGTGTTCGCCGGTTCCACCGACACCGGTCAGCTCGGCAACGTCACCGTCACCGACAGCCGGGCGGCGCTCTCGGCTACGTGGAGGGTCACCGTGAGCAGTTCGGCGTTCACCACCGGCGGCGGCACCGGGTCGGAGACGATCCTGCCCAATCTCGTGGCCTACTGGTCGGGCCCCGCCGTGTCCACCACCGGAGCCGGAACCTTCGTGCCGGGGCAGCCCACCGCCGCCGACGCCGTGGCGCTCGACGTCCCCCGGATTGCCTTCTCCAAGACCTCCGGCACCGGCAACAACACCGCCACCTGGAACCCGACCCTACGCATCGCCGTCCCGGCCGGCGCGGTCGGCGGCACATACACGGGGGTGATCACCCATTCGGTGGCATGACCGCACGCTCGTCCGATCCCTTGCCCTGGCCGTGACCGCAGTGGTCGCGGCCGGGGCGCCGATACCGGCCCTCGCCGGCCCGGCGGCCCCGCCCGGCCCCGCACTGCCCGGAGCCGGGCGGCCCGACGTCGGGGAGGCTCATCGGGACGGGCCGGCGCAGCCCACGGCCGAACCGAGCGGGCAACCGGTCGGACCGGCCGGCCGGGTCGGCATCCGGCTGCTCGACGCCCCGCTGGACCGACGGGACGACAGCCGGGCGCACAAGTACATCGTCGACCACGTCCGTCCGGGTACCACTGTCAAGCGACGCATCGTGGTCAAGAACTCGTCGGAGATCCGCCGGAAGATCGCCGTCTACGCCGCCGCGGCCGACGTCGGCGAGCAGGGTTTCGAGTTCGCCCCCGGGCGCACCGAGAACGAGCTGAGCAGCTGGGTCCGCGTGGAGCGCGGCGAACTGGAGCCCGCCCCGGACGAGGAGGTCGTACTCCCGGTGACGATCACCGTGCCCGCGCGGGCCTCCGCGGGCGAGCGGTACGCGGTGATCTGGGCCGAGCTGGCCGACATCGAGGGGCGGAGCGTGCGCCAGATCGGCCGCGCCGGTATCCGGGTCTACCTGTCGGTCGGGCCCGGCGGCGAGCCGCCGTCCAGCTTCGACACCGGGCCGCTCCGTGGCGCCCGGGACGCCGAAGGAGTTCCGGTGGTCACCACCGAGGTACGCAACACGGGCCGGCGGGCCCTGGACCTCACCGGCGAACTGTGGCTCTCGGACGGGCCCGGCGGGCTGTCGGCCGGGCCGGTGAGAGCCGAGGCGAAGACCCTCGCCGTGGGCGACACGACCACCGTCCGGGTCGTGCTGGACCGTCGGCTGCCCGACGGCCCGTGGGCGGCGAAGCTCGACCTGGCCAGCGGCTGGACGAAGCGCACCGCCTCCGGCACGGTCACCTTCGGCGGGCAACCCGTCGCGACCGGCGGCACCGACCGGTCGTCCCAGGTGCTCACCGGGGGATTCGTCACCTCCGGCCTGGTGCTGGCCCTGTTCGCCGCGTACGTGTACCGCAGGCGCGGCCGGTTCCGGGCCCCCGTGCCGGTGGCGTGACGACACCCCGTAGCCCCCTGACGGTCAGGGGCCGGTCGACTGGTTCCTCGACGGGCAGGGGCCGGTCGACGCGATGCGTGGACCGGGCCCCTGCCGTCACGACAGGGCGGACTCGGCCACCGCGAGGAAGGCGTCGTTCTCCGCCGGGGTGCCGATGGTGACCCGGACACCGTCGCCCGGGAACGGCCGGACGATCACCCCGCGCAGCTCGCAGGCCCGGCCGAACTCCACCGCCCGGTCGCCCAGCGGCAGCCAGACGAAGTTCGCCTGGCTCGACGGCAGGTCCGGGACGAACTTGCGCAGCGCCTCGGTGACCCGGTCGCGCTCGGCGACGACGAGCGCGCATCGTCGCTGGACCTCGTCGGCCTGGGCCAGCGCGGCGAGCGCGCCGGCCTGGGCGGCCATGCTCGTGGAGAACGGGGTGACCACCTTGCGCACGGCGGCGGCCACCTCGGGGGCGGCGACGAGGAAGCCGATCCGCAGGCCCGCCAGCCCCCACGCCTTCGACAGGGTGCGCAGCACCACCACGTTCGGCCGGTCCAGGTAGGTCAGGCCGTCCGGCACCTCGGGGTCGGTGACGAACTCCCGGTACGCCTCGTCGATGACCACCAGCACGTCGTCGCCGACCGAGTCGAGGAACCGGTCCAGCTCCGGCCCGCGCACGGCCGTGCCGGTCGGGTTGTTCGGGTTGCAGACCAGCACCATCCGGGTCCGGTCGGTCACCGCCGCGGCCATCGCCGTCAGGTCGTGCCCGTGCCGGGCGTCGTTGGGCACCCGCACGCTGGTCGCGCCGCTGGTCGCCGCGATGATCGGGTACGCCTCGAACGAGCGCCACGAGTACAGCAGCTCGTCGCCGGGCAGGCAGGTGGCCCGGACCAGGTGCTCGGCCAGCGCCACCGATCCGCAGCCGGTGGCGATCCGGTCGGCGTCCACCCCGTACCGCTCGGCGAGCGCCGCGCGGAGCGCCACCACGCCCATGTCCGGGTACCGGTGCGAGCCGGCGACCGCTTCGGCGACCGCCTCCACCACGCCGGGCAACGGCCCGTACGGCACCTCGTTGCTGGCCAGCTTGATCGCCTCGGCCAGGCCCAGCTCGCGGGCCAGATCGGCGGGGCTGCGGCCGGGCACGTAGTTCGGCAGCGCGTCGAGGTCGGCGCGGGTCAGCCGCAGCGGCGGCTGCTGACGTCCGGTGTCGGTCATGAGGTGTCTCCCGGGGGGTTGGCGGGGTCTTTCGGGGCGGCGGAGCCACTGCCGGCACGGGGGACGCGGGGGAGCTGGACCACCACGGTCTGGGCGCGCTTGTCGTGCAGCGCCTGGCGCAGCGGATGGTCGAACAGCGGCGACAGCGCGTCGACGAGCTGGAGCAGCAGGCCGAAGCCGCAGCAGTACCAGAGCAGGGTGGGCAGGCCCAGCGTGCTCCACCGGCGCAGCGCCCGGCCGAAGCCGAGCGGCTGGTCGGCCTCGACCGGCACGGCCCGTACGCCCATCATCCGCTTGCCGAGGGTCTGCCCGTTGCCGGCCATCGTGGGCACCTCGTAGGCGAACCAGAGCGCGGTGGCGATCAGCAGGATGGCGACCTGGAGCCCGCCGGCCTGCTCGCCCGGCTGGGGCAGCCCCTCGGTGGACGAGTCGCCGGCCACGGCCCGGCGCAGCACCTCCCGGAAGTAGGGGGTGATCTCCTCGACGTACCGGTAGACGAACCAGCCGTTGACGACCGCGTTGAGCAGGAACACGACGCCGAAGTCGATCAGCCGGGCGATCAGCCGGGCACCGAAGGAGGCCAGCGGCAGCCCGTGCGGGCGGGGCGCGGGCGGGCGCGCGGGCCAGTTCGGGTACGGCCAGCCGGGCGGTGGCCCCTGCGGGTGCCCGTACCCGGGTGGCGGGCCGTGCCCGTGTCCCGGACCCTGCGGCGGGCCGCCGACCGGTCCCTGCTGCGGGCCGGGCCCCGGCCAGCCGGGGAACGGGCCGGGCCCGGACGGCCCCGGGGCGCCGGGCGACCGGGGCTGCTGCACCGGGGGTGCGGCCTGCTGCCCGGGCGGCCCGGCGGGGCTGGCCGGGGGCGGGGGCTCGACCGGGGGTGGGCCCTCCGGCGGGGTGGCGTCGACCGGGATCGGCGCACCGATCCAGCCCCCACCGTCCCAGTAACGCCTGGTCTCGCGGTCGGCGGGGTCGACGTACCAGCCTGGTTGCACGCTCACGGAGCAACCTTAACGACGACCGTCCGGGCGAACTTGTCGTGGAGGCACTGCTGCCAGGGCTTGTCCCACAGCTGCCAGAGCCCGTCGACGTAGCTGATCCCGGGCACGAACATGGCCCCGACGAACTGCACCAGGTACCGCCGGCCGGCCATGCCACGGTCCAGCGTCCGGGTCGGGTCGAGCGGGACGACCCGGATCTTCATCACCTTCTTGCCCAGCGTCTGTCCGGTCCGGCGCAGGTACTCGACGTGGTAGAGCCAGTAGAGCCCCAGCATCAGGACGAACAGCCCCGCCTCGGCCAGGAGCAACGGCAGTATGAAGCCGGTGATGAAGCTCTCCGCGTCGGCCGCGTAGTACGTGCCGGCCGGGTGGGCCTGGTCGATGCCGCCGAAGATCCTGTGCGCAAAGATCATGAAGACCGGCAGGAAGAGCACCACGGCGACCACGCTGGCGAGAGCGGTGTCGATCAGGTAGGCCAGCAGGCGGTCGCCGAAGCTGGCCAGCGGCTGACCGCCGGGGCTGACCGGCACCGGCGCGAACCCGGGACGCGGCGGCGGGACCCAACCGGGCGGCGGGGCATAGCCGGGCGGGCCGGTCCAGCCGGGCGACGGCGGCGGGCCGGCGGAGGCGCCCGGCGGGGCGTAGCCGGTGGGGCCGGGCTGCGCCGGGGCGGCGGGCGGCGCGACGCCACCGGCGGCGGGCGGCTGCCCACCGGCCGGCGGCGTCGGGTACGTCGGAGGCTGGGTCACGCTGGACAGTGTCGCAGGTGGGCTACAGGTTGCCGCGCTTCTCCTGCTCCCGCTCGATGGCCTCGAACAGGGCCTTGAAGTTGCCCTTGCCGAAGCCCAGCGAGCCGTGCCGCTCGATCAGCTCGAAGAAGACCGTCGGGCGGTCCTGCACCGGCTTGGTGAAGATCTGGAGCAGGTAGCCGTCCTCGTCCCGGTCGACCAGGATCTTGCGGGCCTTCAGCTCCTCGATCGGTACCCGCACGTTGCCGATCCGGGCGCGCAGCTCCGGGTCCTCGTAGTACGAGTCCGGGGTGTCCAGGAACTCGACGCCGGCCGCGCGCATCGCGTCGACGCTGCTCAGGATGTCGTTGGTGGCCACGGCGATGTGCTGGGCGCCGGGCCCCTGGTAGAACTCCAGGTACTCGTCGATCTGCGACTTCTTGCGGGCCACGGCCGGCTCGTTGAGCGGGAACTTCACCTTCCGGGTGCCGTTCGCGACGACCTTGCTCATCAGGGCCGAGTAGTCGGTGGCGATGTCGTCGCCGATGAACTCCGCCATGTTGGAGAAGCCCATCACCCGCTTGTAGAACTCCACCCACTCGTCCATCCGGCCCAGCTCCACGTTGCCGACCACGTGGTCGACGGCCTGGAAGAAGCGCTTCGGCTGGAGACCGGCGTCGATCATCGGCTGCCGGTCCATGATCGGGCCCCGGGCCACGAAGCCGGGCAGGAACGGGCCGGTGTACCGGGACCGGTCGACCAGGGTGTGCCGGGTGTCGCCGTACGCGGCGATGGCCGCCATCCGCACGGTGCCGTGCTCGTCGGAGACGTCGTGCGGCTCGATCAGGCCGGTCGCGCCCTGCGCGGTGGCGTGCGCGTACGCGGCGTCGACGTCCGGCACCTCCAGCGCGATGTCGCTGACACCGTCGCTGTGCTTCGTCACGTGGTCCGCGCCGGTCGCGTCCGGGCGCACCGCGCCGGTCAGCACGAACCGGGCCGAGCCGCTGGTCAGCACGTACTCGGCGTGGTCCCGGTAGCCCTGCTCCGGCCCCCGGTACGCCACGCAGGTCATGCCGAACGCGGTCGAGTAGTAGTGCGCGGCCTGCTTGGCGTTGCCGACCAGGAAGTGCAGGTGGTCGAGCCCCCGGACCGGGAACGGGTCGCGGCTGATGTCGTGGTCGACTGCGCCGACCAGCACGTCGACGTCGATGTCCTCGGTCGACTGGAGTCGGTCGATCGCCTGGGTCATGGTTGCCTCCCTTGCGTACCGGCCGGCCTCGCGGGCCGCCGTCGGTGGGTTGTTGTGGCGAGGATCGCCGGATTGCGGGTGGTTGGGCAACAGTTGGCCGAATCCCTGGTCAGGTTGCGCATTCGGTATGGTCTGCACCCGTGGCCGCTGTGCAGGATGTCCAGCTCGACGAATTGGACGCGCGACTCATCGGGCTGCTCGCCGAGGAGCCCCGGATCGGGGTGCTGGAGTGCTCCAGGCGGCTCGGGGTGGCCCGGGGCACCGTCCAGGCCCGGCTCGACAAGCTCGTCGACCGGGGCGTGATCGGCGGCTTCGGGCCGGACGTCTCCCCGGCCGCGATCGGCTTCGGGGTGACCAGCTTCGTCACCCTGGAGATCAGCCAGCGGCTCGGGCACGACGCGGTCACCGCGCACCTCGCGGCGATCCCCGAGGTGCTGGAGGCGCACACCATCACCGGCTCCAGCGACCTGCTCTGCCGGATCGTCGCCCGGTCCAACGCCGACCTCCAGCGGGTGATCGACCAGATCGTCTCGTACGAGGGCATCCGCCGGGCGTCGACGATCATCGCGCTCGCCCAGCAGATCCCGTACCGGGTGCTCCCCCTCGTCCGTTCCGCGGCCCGGGAGACGAGGGCGCCCTCCTGACGTCCCCGGTGCAGCAGGGCCCCTCTTAACACGTCCGCCGCGCAGAAAGCACCGCGACACGGGCGCGCGGGCACTCGACCCGGCGGTGATCGTCGTTACCGTGTCCGGTGTGGCGAAGGTGGGCGGCCTCAGGTTGCGTGGTTGGCTGCTGCTCGCCCTCGTCACGGTGGTCGTCCTCGCCGCCGCCGGGGTGTGGAACCCGTGGCCCGGGGTGTGGGACTGGGTCGACCGCAGTGAGCCGATCTCCGAGCCCGACGTGGTCTGGCAGCAGCGGATCGGCGGGACCCCGAAGAGCGTCACGATCGCCGGCGGCGCCGTCGTCGTCGTCGAGCAGCGTACCCGGGTAGAGGCGCGCAGCCTCGCCACCGGCGTCCAGCTCTGGGAGCGCAAGGCCGACTGGTCCGCCGTGGCCGGCGGCGACCGCGACCCGGTCGTCGCCGTGGGCAAGCTCCTGGTCAAGGGGTACGAGCTGCTCGACCCGACAACCGGGGCGACCCGCCGCCGCGATGACGACGCGGTGGCCGTGTGGACGTACCGGAACCTGCTGCTCGACGCCCGGTGCACCGAGGCGACCGACTGCACGCTGAGCGCCTGGGACCCGCGCGGCACCGCGCCCCTGTGGACGGCGTTCCTGCCCGGCGTCAGCACCGGCCTCTTCGCCGACAACCCGGACCTGCTCGGCACCCGCCGGCTGAGCACCACCCGGGTCGACGACGGGGTGGCCGGCCCGGAGGCGGTGCCCCCGCTGCTCGGCTTCCCGGTCGACGGCCGGGTGCACGTCGTGGACACCGCCACCGGGCGGGTGCTCCAGGACGTCGAGCCCGGCCGGGACGAGCGGCTCGCGGTGGTCGGCGGCCGGATGCTGCGGATCCGGGCGGTCTCGCAGGACGGGGCGTGCGCGTTCACCCTCACCGCCCACGACCCGACCACCGGCCGGGAGGTGTGGCGGCGCACCGGGATCAACCTGCGCACCGCCGACAGCGCCGGCTGTGCCCAGCGGGAGGACCCGCAGGGCGCGCGGAACGTGCTGATCGGCGTCGCCCCGAACGGTCGGGAGGCCGTCATCGACGGGTACGACGGCCGGATGCTCCAGGTCAACGGCGAGGGGGAGAAGCTGATCGCGGTCGACGACCGGTACGCGCTGGTCCGCACCGCCGACAAGCGGTCGATCGTCGCCCGGGAGTTGGGCGCGGACCGGACCCGGTGGACCCGGGCGGCCGGCGGCAGGAGCGGTGGGACGCTCACCCCGTACGCGGCGGTGCTCGCCGAGGAGAAGCCGAACCGGCTGATCGCGCTGGACCCGCGTACCGGAAAGGAGCTGCTGGTGCTGCGGACCTCGGCGAACGCCCTGGCCATCGGCCCGGCCGGCATGGTCATCGGCGAGGGTCGGGAAATCGGGTACGTCCGCTTCGGCGCGGGCGGGACGGCCCCCGCGCGGCCGTCCGGCGACGGTGGCGTCCCCGGCCCGGGTGACCCTGGCCCGGGTGACCCCGGCGGGGGCACCGACGGTGGCCCCGGCGACGACGGTGGCTGCGGGCCGAAGCGGGAACTCTGCCCCGAACAGGACGACAAGGACGGCTGAGCGCGACGGGTGAGAGCGGCGTCCCAGGACCGACCCGTCGGGTGTCCCCGATCGGCCGGCCTGCCCTAGGCTTTCCGCTCATGAGCAGTGCCGCGTTCTCCTACGCTCCCTTGCTGCCGACCGGGCCCGACCAGACCGAGTACCGCCTGGTCACCGACGAGGGCGTCGACGTTGTCCACGGGCCGGGCGGGCGTCGGTTCCTGACCGTCGAGCCGGCCGCGCTGACCGCGCTGACCGCCGAGGCGATGCACGACATCGCCCACTACCTCCGCCCCGCGCACCTGGCCCAGCTCCGGTCGATCATCGACGATCCGGCGGCCTCGCCGAACGACCGGTTCGTCGCGCTGGACCTGCTGCGCAACGCGAACATCGCCGCCGGCGGGGTGCTGCCGATGTGCCAGGACACCGGCACGGCCATCGTGATGGGCAAACGCGGCCGGCACGTGCTGACCGACGGCGGCGACGCCGAGGCGATCTCCCGGGGCGTGTACCAGGCGTACACGAAGCTGAACCTGCGCTACTCGCAGCTCGCCCCGCTGACCATGTGGGACGAGCGGAACACCGGCAGCAACCTGCCGGCGCAGGTGGAGATCTACGCCGAGGACCCGGACGGCCACCCGGACGCGTACAAGTTCCTGTTCATGGCCAAGGGCGGCGGCTCGGCCAACAAGTCGTACCTCTACCAGGAGACCAAGGCGCTGTTGAATCCGACGCGGATGATGCAGTTCCTGGAGGAGAAGCTGCGGCTGATCGGCACCTCGGCCTGCCCGCCGTACCACCTGGCCGTCGTCATCGGCGGCACCAGCGGCGAGTACGCACTCAAGACCGCCAAGTACGCCTCGGCGAAGTACCTCGACGCGCTGCCCACCTCCGGCTCGATGACCGCACACGGCTTCCGGGACCTGGAACTGGAGGCCGAGGTGCTGGAGCTGACCCGCAACTTCGGCATCGGCGCGCAGTTCGGCGGCCGGTACTTCTGCCACGACGTGCGGGTGGTCCGGTTGCCCCGGCACGGCGCGTCCTGCCCGGTGGCGATCGCCGTGTCCTGCTCGGCGGACCGGCAGTCGGTCGCCAAGATCACCCCGTCGGGCGTGTGGCTGGAGCGCCTGGAGACCGACCCGGCGCGGTACCTGCCCGACGTCACCGACGAGACGCTCGACGCGTCCGAGGTGGTCCGGGTCGATCTCAACCGGCCGATGGACGACATCCGCGCCGAGCTGTCCAAGTACCCGGTGAAGACCCGACTGTCGCTGACCGGCCCGCTGGTCGTCGCCCGGGACATCGCACACGCGAAGATCGCCGAGCGGCTGGACGCGGGCGAGGCGATGCCGCAGTACCTGCGCGACCACGCGGTCTACTACGCCGGCCCGGCCAAGACCCCCGAGGGGTACGCCTCCGGCTCGTTCGGCCCGACCACGGCCGGCCGGATGGACGCGTACGTCGAGAAGTTCCAGGCCGCCGGGGGCTCGATGGTGATGCTGGCCAAGGGCAACCGGTCCGCCCAGGTGACCCGCTCCTGCCAGCAGCACGGCGGCTTCTACCTCGGCTCGATCGGCGGCCCGGCCGCCCGGCTCGCCCAGGACTGCATCCGCCACGTCGAGGTGCTCGAATACGCCGAGTTGGGCATGGAGGCGGTCTGGAAGATCGAGGTGGAGGACTTCCCGGCCTTCGTCGTCGTCGACGACAAGGGCAACGACTTCTTCGCCGAGGTCACCAAGCCTGTGCTCACCGTCGGCCGCCGCTGACCGTCCCGCGCATGACGAAGGGGCACCGGGCACAGGCCCGGTGCCCCCTCCGGCGTACCGCGCGGGTCAGCTCGGGTCGATGAAGATGTTGTAGTACGCCGGGCCGGAGACAACACCCGCCGCGGTGCGGCTGCGCACGGTCAGGCTGTGGCCGTACGGCGAGTCGGCCGCCCAGCTCACCCGGGCCGTGCCGTCCGCGCCCGCCGCCACGGTGCTCTCCGCGCCGTCGTCGAACGAGTAGACGAACTCCGTGGTGCCCGGCAGTTGGGCGGTGAACACGAACTCGCCGGTCTGCCCGACCACGGCACCGCCCTGCCAGCCGAACACGTCCGAGGTGACCAGCGGGCTCTGCGGGTCGACCCGGAGCGAGTAGTACTGCGCGTCCGTGGTCACCCCGGCGGCCGTCCGCGCCCGCACCCGCAGCTCCGTCCAACCGCCGTACTCGTTGTCGTACGCCGACGGCGTCCACTCGACACTGGCGGTGCCGTCCGCGTTCGCCGCCACGGTCCGCTCCGGCTCGCCCCGGAACTGGTAGACGTACGAGGTGACGCCGGTGACCGAGGAGTGCGGGGCGAAGGTGAAGGTGCCCGGCACGCCCGGCCCGCCGCCGGTCGTGTTGCGCGGGTACACCTCGGACGCCACGGTCGGCGCGATCGAGGCGGGGTAGAACGCCAGGCCGACCGAGGCCGACTGCACCCCGGCGCTGGTCCGGCTGAACACCTCGATCGTGTGGTGACCGGCGTCGGTCGGCGTGTACGAGATGGTCGCGCTGCCGTCCGCGCCCGCCTGGACGGTCCGCAGGTCGCCGTAGTCGAACGCGTAGACGTACTCGGTGACGTCGGCCATCGCCGGCTTGAAGGTGAAGCTCCCCTCGGTGCCGGCCGGTGCGCCCGGCATCCCGTCGAACGTCCACTGCTCGGAGGTGACGAACGGGGCGGTGCGGACGGAGAACGTGTACCCGGCGTCGCCGGAGAGCACCCCGTCCCGGGTGCGGCTGCGCACGTGCACCGTGTTGCGCGCCAACGTCGGCGTGACCGTCACCGTGGCGGTGCCGGCAGCGTCCGCCGCCACGGTCTGCTGGGTGCCGTTGTTGAGCGACCAGACGTACTCCACCACGTCCGTCATGTTCGGCGCGAAGGTGAACTCTCGCGGCTGCCCGAGCCAGGCGTCGGGGTCGCCGTCGGTAACCGTCGGCGCGGTGTTGCGCACGGTGAACGAGTAACGGGTCTGCGCCGATCGGTTGCCCGTCCGGTCCACGGCCTGCACGTTGAGCCAGTCCGGGCCGTACTTGTCGGGGGTGTGGCTGACCGTCGCGGTGCCACCGGGGCCGGCAGCGGCGTACGTGGTGAGGCCGGAACGGCCATACCAGAATCCGGCGATGTCGTCGGCGGCGCTGCTGAAGGTGAAGTCGCCGGCGATCCCCGGGCCGCCGTGGCCGGGGAAACCTGAGCCGGCCGGGTAGTCGGTGGAGACCACCGTGGGCGCGGGCGGACGGACCGTGTCCACGGTGAACCGGCACTCCGGCGACCAGCCGGAGGCGGCGTGCTCGTCGGCGGCGCGGACCACGAAGGCGTACGTGCCGCCGTCGACCAGCAGGCCGCTCGGCACCGTGTACTGGATCAGGGCGGGGGCGTACCAGTCGGAGGAGGTCCACTCGGTCCGCTCGGCGGGCCGGTCGACCGGCCACCAGGCGAAGGTGGCCCGCACCCGGTCCCCGGCATACGGCTCCAGCTTGTCCGGGTCGGTCACCTCGGCGGTGAGGATCGGGGTGGTGGTGCCGATCAGCAGCCCGGCGGCGCAGGCCCGGCCCGCGACGTTCAGCTTGCTCGGCACGTCGGGCACGCCGTTGGCCAGCAGCGAGGCTCCCGGCTTCTTCATCCGCCGCCCGAAGTGCTTGTTCTCCTCGTGGTCGCCAGCGATCCGGGCCATCAGGGTGAGCGAGTCGCGCCCGTCGGCGACGGCCTGCCGGAAGACCTCGGTGGCGCCCAACTCCAGGTAGCCGGCGGGGCAGGGCGCGGTCGGGCCGACGTCGCCGACCTTCTCGCGTACGGCAGGAGCGGTGTTCCAGGTGGGGGCGGCGGCCGGCGTGTCGGTGCGCCACAGCTCCAGCTCACGCGGCCGGTCACAGTCGGTGACCGTCGACTCCCCGGTGACGACCTGGGCGGTGATGACCTCCTTGCCCCGGTACGGGGTGAGGTCGAAGGTGAAGTAGGCCCGCGAGGTGTGCTTCACCCCGTCGGCCTGCCACGTGCCGACGGGCACGTCGGCGGCGGTGGTGGGGAAGGCGAGGGTGGGCTGCCGGGCGTCGGTGTAGCTGACGCTGGTCGGCAGGACGTACTGGGTCACGCCGGCGGCGGCCGGCCCGGTGGTGACGGTCAGCGCGCTCGCGCCGGCGAGCAGGCCGGCGAGGCCCGTGGTGAGGAACCGGCGCGGTGCGCGCCGGAGGCGTCCGGAAGGGACGCCCGGGAAACCCCGGTTGAACTGCAAGGTGAGGCCCTCCGGTCGGAGACGACGATTCCAAGATTTTAAATTCGCGACTGTCTCCGCGCCCCCGACTTTCGGCCGTGATCTGCGGGCCCGCGAGGTGGAACGCCTGCTCGCCGCAGCGCATCGACATCACGTCTGGGGCGTTGGCCGGCAGGTCGGTCCGTACTCCCAGCGAGGCAGCTCGGGAGATCGTGAAGCACTACAACCCGGAGGTCAGCCCGCACCGCAATGGGTGGAGCTTCTTCTACGCGGATGATCAAACGCTGACCAGCGGCCGGCAGGGTAGGTCCGGACGCTGGTGGACCGAAGCGTCCGGACCTACTCTGCGGTCTTCCGGTCAGGGCTCGACCGGAGCGGGTCCGTGCGGTCTTCCTGGAGCGGGATCGGGCTTGGTGACGACTGCTTTGGCGGCCCGTTCGATCTTCGCGCGCCGAGCTTCCCAGAAGCCCGCGTCGGGCTGCGCGTCCGCGTATCCAGCCATGAACCCGGTCGAGCCGTCGAGCTGTTCGCGCAGGATGTCGGCGTGTCCGGCGTGCCGGCTGGTCTCGGTGAGGACGTGCACCAGGATGTTGAACAGCTTCACGTTGGGGCGTGGCCACCAGGGCACGTGGCCGGGCGAGTCGATCGCCAGAGCGGCGATCGTCGCGTCCGAGTGCTCCCACGCGCGACGGTACCGGTCGATGATCTCCTCGCGCGTCTCGTGCTCGGTCGCCCACATGGCCGCGTCGTCTGCGTCGGCGTCGTCCCACCGGGGCAGGGGTTCGGGGAACGGCCGGTCGAAGATGTCGCCGAAGTATCTGGCCTCCATCATCGACAGGTGCTTGACCAGGCCGAGGAGGTTGGTGCCGGTCGCGGTCAGGGGACGGCGGATGTCGTACTCGGAAAGCCCGCCGAGTTTCCACAGCATCACCTTGCGAATGTCTCGCAGATCGCTGTGCAGGTACTCTTTCGCGAAATCGTCGATCATGGATAGCGATCCTGCCCGCTGCGGTGGTGTTGAAGATCGCCGGCTCGGGCTTGCGGATGCCGGCTTCGTCGGCGATGCACCAGCCGTCGACCAGCGTGTTGAGGCCAGCGCGGTGGATCTTGCCGTGTTGGTTGTCCGGTCCGTTTTCTCCTGAGCCTCGCTGCGAGCAGCTGCCGGGCGCGGCAGGATGGAGGGCGTGACGACTCCAGAGGCAGCGGGCTACCGGATCGAACGCGACTCGATGGGCGAGGTGGAGGTGCCCGCCGAGGCGCTGTGGCGGGCGCAGACCCAGCGCGCGGTGCAGAACTTCCCGATCTCCGGGCGGGGGATCGAGCCGGCCCAGATCAAGGCCCTGGCCCAGATCAAGGGCGCGGCCGCCCAGGTGAACGGCGAGCTGGGCGTGATCGACGCCGACGTGGCCGCCGCGATCGCCGCCGCCGCCGCGCACGTGGCCGACGGCGGGTACGACGACCAGTTCCCGATCGACGTGTTCCAGACCGGCTCGGGCACCTCGTCCAACATGAACGCCAACGAGGTGATCGCCACCCTGGCCGGCCGGGAACTGGGCCGGGACGTGCACCCGAACGACGACGTGAACGCGTCCCAGTCCAGCAACGACGTCTTCCCCTCCTCGATCCACCTGGCCGCCACCCAGTTCGTCGTGGAGGATCTGGTGCCGGCGCTGACCCACCTCGCCGAGGCGCTGGAGGCCAAGTCGGCCGAGTTCGAGACCGTGGTCAAGGCCGGCCGCACCCACCTGATGGACGCCACGCCGGTCACCCTGGGCCAGGAGTTCGGCGGGTACGCCGCCCAGGTCCGCTACGGCGTCGAACGGCTGGAGGGGGCGCTGCCCCGGTTGGCGGAGCTGCCGCTCGGCGGCACCGCCGTGGGCACCGGGATCAACACCCCGTTCGGCTTCGCCGCGGCGGTGATCGCCAAGCTGCGCGAGTCCACCGGCCTGCCGCTGACCGAGGCCCGCAACCACTTCGAGGCGCAGGGCGCCCGGGACGCGCTGGTGGAGACGTCCGGGCAGCTCCGCACCATCGCGGTCGGCCTCTACAAGATCGCCAACGACATCCGGTGGATGGGCTCGGGCCCCCGGGCCGGCCTGCGCGAGCTGCGCATCCCGGACCTCCAGCCCGGCTCGTCGATCATGCCGGGGAAGGTGAACCCGGTGGTCGCCGAGGCCGTCCGGCAGGTCTGCGCCCAGGTGATCGGCAACGATGCCACGGTCGGCTTCGCCGGCTCGCAGGGCGACTTCGAGCTGAACGTCATGCTGCCGGTGATGGCCCGCAACCTGCTGGAGTCGATCCGGCTGATCGCCGCGTCGAGCCGCCTGCTCGCCGACCGCTGCGTGGCCGGCCTGGTCGCGAACGCCGAGGTCTGCCTGGCGTACGCCGAGGGCTCGCCGTCGATCGTCACCCCCCTCAACCGTCACCTCGGGTACGACGAGGCCGCCTCGATCGCCAAGGAGGCGCTGGCCAAGGAGATGTCAATCCGGGACGTGGTGATCGCCCGGGGGCACGTGGCCGACGGCAGGCTCACCGCGGACCAGCTCGACGAGGCCCTCGACCTGCTCCGGATGACCCACCCCTGACCGGTGACCCACCCTGACCGGGCAGGTCGGGGTGCGGGCGGGCCGGGGGGACGAGCCCAGTTGATCGTCCACCCTCTACAGTCGGTGCTCGGGTGGACCGGACGGGACGTCCCGGTCGAGCAACTGCTCCGCGCGGTGGCCGGGGGAGACGTCTGATGGGGGCGCCGCTGCTCTCGGAAGGGTCTCCGACGGCCGCGGAAGCCGTTCCGCGTTGGGCCACCCGCAGGTGGCGGACCATCGGAGGAGATCATCATCAGTGTGGAGGGCGGTTGCCGGTGACCGGTGAACAGACGACGGTGGCGGCCTTCCTGGTCGCGGAGCCGGGCCGGGCACGGATGCGTCGGGGTTGGAGCAAGGGCCCGACGGGGCCGGTGCTGGCCGTCGACCCGGCCCCGTGGCTGGCCTTCGTTGTGGCGTCGTCGCGGTGACCGGACAGGCAATGCTCGATCCGGAGATCCTGGAGCGGCTCGAACGGGAACGGATCGTCTGGCTGTGCACGGTGCGACCGGACGGGTCGCCGCACGTCACGCCGGTCTGGTTCCTCTACCGGGACGGCGACTGGTGGATCTGCACGCAGGAGCGGAACCGGAAGACCCGTAACATCGTTGCCGATCCCCGGGTGTCGCTGGCGCTGCCGGACGGCGTGTACCCGGTGGTGGCGGAGGGCGTGGTCACCTTCCTGCGTTCGTCCTTCCCGGAGTGGGCCGTCGACGGGTTCCGCCGCAAGTACGACTGGGACGTCACCGCCCCGGCCGGGCCCGCCGGGGACAACGTCCTGCTTCGCGTCGCCGTCTCCCGTTGGCTGATGACGGACACTTCCTCCTGACCGCGCTTCCCGGCTGCGCCGGTCGGCGTGGGCGAGGGCTGGCCACCGGGAGGCCGCCGGGGACGGGGACGCCCCGGTCGTCGCGGGCGGGCAGGGGCGCGACGTGGGTCAGGGGCGGGTGGCGGCCCTGCGGGCCCGGTAGGCGGTGACCGCAGCGCGATTTCCGCAGCTCGCGTCGCAGTACCGCCGGGAACGGTTCTTCGACAGGTCGACCAGCACGTTGTCGCAGTCCGGGTGGTCGCACACGCGCAATCGGCTCAGCTCGCCGCTGCGTACCAGGTCGGCCAGGGCCATCGCGGCCTCGACCGCCATCCGGGTGGCCAGCGGCGCGTCCCTGGGCACGGCGTGCAGGTGGTACGGCTCGTCGTCGTGCCGGACGAGCTGCGGCAGCGCCCCGGCCTCGCGCAGCAGCCCGTTGACGATGTCGACGATCTCGTCGGTTTCGGCGTGCCAGATCCGGCGCAGCCGGGGGCGCAGGTCCCGGACGGACCGCAGTTCCGCGTCGGTGTGCTCGTGCCGGCCGGTCCAACCGTGCGCGGCGAAGAACGCGTCCAGGGCGGCCACGTCGGGTAGTGCCTCGCCGTGGTCGCCGGTGGTGTTGACCAGGGCGGCGGTGGCGATCAGCCCGTACTCGGTGTCATGGGCGAAAAGCAACTTGACTCCTGTCAGGTGACCCGCCTAGCGTCATCGGTGTAAGGCTACTTCACCCATGACGGACTGAGGATCTCGATGCGTCCACGACCCGCCGCCGGCACCGGTTTCGGCCTGGCGCTGCTGTCGGCCGTCACGTTCGCCACCTCGGGCACCTTCGCCCGTTCGCTGATCGAGGCCGGCTGGTCCGCGGAGGCCGCGGTGATCGCCCGGGTCGGCATCGCCGCCAGCATCCTTGCGGTGCCAGCGGCGTTGGCCATGCGCGGCCGGTGGAGCGTGCTGCGGCGCAACCTCGCCCCGGTCGGCGTCTTCGGGCTCCTCGGCGTCGCGCTCGCCCAGGCGTGCTTCTTCAACGCCGTCCGCTACCTCCCGGTCGGCGTGGCGCTGCTGCTGGAGTACCTGGGCATCATCCTCGTGGTCGGCTGGATGTGGCTCATCCACGGGCAGCGTCCGCGTCGGCTGACCGTGGCCGGGGCGGTCGCCGCGCTGGCCGGCCTCGTCGGCGTCCTCGACCTGACCGGGGCCGGCCGGCTCGACCCCGTCGGCGTGTTGTGGGGGCTGGGCGCGGCGGTCGGGCTGGCCGGGTACTTCGTGGTCGCCGGCCGCCTCGACGACGGCCTGCCGTCCGTGACGATGGCCAGCGCCGGGATGGCCGTCGGCGCGGGGATCCTGCTCCTGCTGGGCCTGGCCGGGGTGCTGCCGCTGCGGGCCACCTTCGGCGAGGTGACCTTCGCGGGGCAGCGCACCAGTTGGCTGGTTCCCATCGCCGGGCTGTCGCTCGTCGCCGCGGTGGTCGCGTACCTGGCCGGGATCGCCGGAACCCGGATCCTCGGGGCCCGGCTCTCCTCGTTCGTCGGGCTGACCGAGGTGATGTTCGCGGTGCTCATCGCCTGGCTGGTGCTGGGCGAGCTGCCGACCGTCGTGCAACTGTTCGGCGGCGCCCTGATCGTCGCCGGGGTCGCCCTGGTCCGCCTCGACGAACTGCGCGGGTCGCCCGTCGACGACCGGCCGGGCGGCCGTCCCGTCGAGCCCGCGCTCGCCGCCGAGGGCTGACGCCCCCCACGGTCACGCCGGTGGGTGGAAGGCTGGCCGGATGCTGACCCATGTCGTGTTCGACGCCGACGAGACCCTGATCGACCTGCGCCCGGCGGTCACCGGCGGGCTGATGGCCGTACTGGAGGAGATGCGGAGGATGACCCCGGCGGCGGCCGGGATCAGCCTCGCGGACCTGGAGTCCGACTGGCACACGGTGTTCGGCGCGATGGGCGCCGCCCCCGTCATGGAGATCCGGCGGACCGCGCTGGCCCGCTCCCTTGCCAGGGCCGGCCTCGACGCGCACCTGGACGACATCGCGGCGATCTTCTTCGCCCGGCGCTTCGCGCTGACCAGCCCTTTCCCCGACGTGCTGCCGGCGCTCGCCGCGCTGCGCGGCCGGTACACCCTGGGCTACGCCACCAACGGCAACAGCCGCGCGGAGCGCTGCGGCCTCGCCGGCGAGTTCGCCTTCGAGTTGTACGCGCACGAGAACGGCCTGCCGAAGAAGCCCGCCCCCGAGTTCTACGCCGCGGTGGTCGAGGCGGCCGGGGTGCCGCCGGAGCGGATCGTGCACGTGGGCGACTCGCCCAACCTCGACGTGCTCGGGGCCCGGCGGGCCGGGCTGCGGGCGGTCTGGCTCAACCGCCTCGGCCTGCCCCGGCCGCCCGGTGTGCCGGCCGACGCCGAGGTCTCCACCCTGGCCGACCTGCCGGACGCGGTCGACCGGCTCTGCGCCGGCCGCGAGATGAGCGAGGCGTAGCTCCTCCCGCGCCGGGGCGCCCGCCGACGCCGCGATGACAGTGAGCCGACGAAAGCCTGAATGCCGTGTAATACGGACTCTCACCTGGCGGAAGGTCCATCGGTGATATGGGATGACTGCCACGTCCCTCAACGAGAGGATCTGATGTGGTGAGCAAGCGCTTCACCGCCGGTGCCGTCGCAACCGCAACGGCGTTGGCACTCACGGTGACCGGCGTGGTGGGCACGGCGAACGCCGAGCCGACCGCGACCCGGGAGTTCACCGTCGTCGCGGAGGCCGGCGTCTCCGCCGACGCGGCGATCGCCGCCATTACCGCCGCGGGCGGCACCGTGGTTTCCCGCACCGACGAGGTCGGGCTGTTCCAGGTCACCAGCGACCGTACCGACTTCGCCAGCCGGGCGACCGCGAACGCGGCCCTGCTCGGCGCGGCCGAGCGGAAGGCGATCGGCCGCAAGCCCAAGCTCGACCGGGTCGAGCAGGAGCACCTCCTCGCCCAGGCCAAGGCCGTCGCCAAGGGCACCGTCGCCAAGCGGGGCAAGAAGATGGACCCGCTGGACGAGAAGCTCTGGGGACTGGAGATGATCCGGGCCGACGAGGCCCGCAAGGTGGAACCGGGCGACCGTCGGGTCACCGTCGGCATCCTGGACACCGGTGTCGACGCCAGCAACCCCGACCTCGCGCCGAACTTCAGCTGGTCCCTGTCGCGCAACTTCGCCCCGGACATCCCCGAGGTCGACGGGGAGTGCGAGGTGGCGAGCTGCCTCGACCCGGTCGGCACCGACGACGGCGGCCACGGCACCCATGTCGCCGGCACCATCGGGGCCGCCGCGAACGGCTTCGGCCTCTCCGGCGTCGCCCCGAACGTCACCCTGGTCGAGCTGAAGGGCGGCCAGGACTCCGGCTACTTCTTCCTCGACCCGGTCGTCAACGCCCTGGTGCACGCGGGCAACGTCGGCCTCGACGTGGTGAACATGTCCTTCTACGTCGACCCGTGGCTCTACAACTGCACCGCGAACCCGGCCGACTCGCCGCAGGCGCAGACCGAGCAGCGGGCGACCATCGAGGCCATGAAGAGGGCGCTCGACTTTGCCCACCGCAAGGGCGTCACCCTGGTCGGCTCGCTGGGCAACAACCACGAGGACCTGGGCGCGCCGCGCACCGACACCTCCAGCCCGGACTACGGCGCCGACCCGTACGACCGTCCGATCGACAACGCCACCTGCTGGGACCTCCCGGTAGAGGGCCCGCACGTGATCGGCGTGTCGGCGGTCGGCCCCTCCGGCAAGAAGGCCGACTACTCGAACTACGGCACCGAGCAGATCTCGGTCGCCGCGCCGGGTGGCTGGTTCCGCGACGGCTTCGGCACGGACACCTACCGCCTCGACGCCAACATGATCCTCTCCACGTATCCGAAGCACGTGCTCCAGGAGGAGGGGTCGGTCGACGAGAACGGCAACATCGTCGAGGGCTTCGAGGAGTCGGTGTTCAAGCAGTGCAAGGCCAACGGCGACTGTGGGTACTACACCTACCTTCAGGGCACCTCGATGGCGTCGCCGCATGTCAGTGGCGTCGCGGCGCTGATCGTCAGCAAGTACGGCAAGAAGACCCGGGATGGCCTGGGCATGGACCCGGCCAAGGTCGAGCGGCAGCTCTACCGCACCGCCACGGAGCGGGCCTGCCCGGAGCCGCGCCTGCAGACGTACACCAACGAGGGCCGGGATGCCGAGTTCAACGCCTACTGCGCGGGTGACTCGAAGTTCAACGGCTTCTACGGCCACGGGATCATCGACGCGTACGCGGCGGTGAAGACCCGCAGCTGAGCACCGGTGCCACCGGGAGGGCCCGGGCGACCACGGTCGCCTGGGCCCTTCTCGCCCCGGGGATCAACGCCGCCAACCCCGGGCGGCCAGGGCGGCGTGGACCTCCCGCGTCAGCGCGGGGAAGTCGTGCCGGAGGCGGCGGCCCGGCGCGTGCAGCACGATCCATCCCGCGCAGACGAGCTGGTTGAGCCGCCGGCGGTCGCGGTGCAACTGGTCGGCGTCGGCGTGCGAGTTGCCGTCGTACTCGACCGCGACGCGGAACTCCGGCCAGGCCAGGCCCGGATGCAGGACGAGCCCCGAGGCCAGCCGGACCGGGTGCCGGGCGACCGGGCGGGGCAGCCCGGCGAGGACCAGCCGGACCCGCAACTCGGACTCCGGCGGTGACTGCGCCCCGGGATCGGCCAGGCCGAAGACCCACCTCGCCCGCCGGCCCCCGGGCCGGTCCGCGTTGCGGACCCCGATCGCGGTCAGCGCGTCCCGGGTGGTCAGGCCCTTGCGGAGCAGGCTGTCGACGATCCCGACAGCCCGGAGGGGCTCCAGCCAGACGGCGGTCTCCCAGGCCGCCGTCGCCGGATCGGTGCGGGGGAGCGCCCACGCCGCCGCCGCGACCGCGATCGGAGCCGCCCCGACGAGGGTCGAGGCCTCCGGGCACCCCGCGACACCCGCGACACCTGCGGCGTCCATGGCGATATCCACGGCGTCCCGGCCGAGACGCGGCCCGGCGCGGGCGGCGTCGCGCGGTGGTGGCGTCGGGCGGAGGGCACCCGGGGCGGGTGATGGTGCTGCCCCGATCGTGGCCGGGCCGTGGGCCGGCAGCGAGGAGTGGGCGTACAGCGGAACGTGCGGGGACAGCGGAACATGGGGCGAGAGCGGGGCAGGGGCGGGCAGTGAGGCGAGGGCGGGCAGTGGGGCGGGAGTGAGCAGCGCTGCGGGGGCCGGTGGCGAGGTGGAGGGGCGCAGGTCGGTCAGGTGCACCCGGAGCCCCCGCTGGCTGCGCAGCCCCGCCGCGCGGGGGCTGGCCACGTGCACCTCGTCGGAGAACTCGGCGGCGTGCTCGACCCCGTACAGCAGCGCCGCCGACGGGCCGGCGAGCGCCGAGCCCGGGGGCAGTTGCAGGGACGCCGCCCGGCAGGCCAGTGTGTGGTCCAGGTCGAGGCGGGAGTCGGCGTAGATGTCGCGGCGCAGGTTGACCCAGGCCGAGCTGCGTAGCTTGTGCGCGGTGACGAGGCCCAGCCGGATCGCCTCGGAGGCACGGAAGACCTGCCAGGCGAGGGCGGACGGGCGATCAGGGTGTCGGGGCATGCGCCCAGGCTCCCGGCAGCCGCCGCGCCTGGATACCCCTGTGGACAACGCCCCGCCCGGTCGATCGATCCCCCTGTGGACAACCAGCCGGATGCCCTCCGGCTGTGCTAGTGGCCTGCTCCCGACACGTCGGGGCCGGGCGGCCGGCATCAGGGGGCGAGGGCGGTGGCGACGGCGCTGGCCGGCATCAGGGGGCGAGGGCGGTGGTCGACGGAGCTGGCCGCCGTCAGGGGGCGAGGGCGGTGGCGACGGCGCTGGCCGCCGCGAGCACCTGCTCGCCGACCACCTCCGGGTCCAGCGGAGCCAGCGCGACCACCCCGACGCTCGCCTCCAGGCCCGGCACGCCGAGCACCGGCGCGGCCACCCCGTACGCGCCGGGCTGCAACTCGCCGCTGGTGCCCACCGGGTCGGCGGAGCCCGACCGGCCGCCGAGGATGGCCCGACCGGCCGCCCCCCGGTCCAACGGGTGCCGCGTCCCCGTCCGGTACGCCACGTGCAACGACGTCCAGCTCGGCTCCACCACCGCGAGCGCGACCCCCTCGCCGCCCTCGACCACGGTGAGGTGGGCGGTCGCGCCGGCCTGCTCGGCGAGCCGGCGCAGGGCGGGCAGCGCGCCCTCGGCGAGCAGCGGCTGGGCCCGGCGGGCCAGGTGCAGCACCCCCGCGCCCAGGCGCAGCCGGCCGTCGCCGTCCCGCCGCACCATGCCGTGCCCGCTCAGCGCGCCGACCAGCCGGTAGACGGCCGCCCGGCCGATGCCCAGCAGGTTCGCCGCCTCGGTGACGGTCAGCCCGCCCGGGGCGTCGGCGACCAGGTGCAGCAGCCGCAGCCCCCGGTCCAGCGTCTGGGCCGTCTCGCCCCCGCGCGGCCCGTCGCCGGGTCGCGCCGTCGTGCCGTACCGCCGTGCCGCCTCATCCACGAGGGCAGCGTACGACCCGGCACCGGGCGTCCCGGGAATGCGTGGACGGCTACCCTTGTGAGGTGACGCTACGCCTGTATGACACTGCCACCCGATCGGTGCGGGACTTCGTCCCGCAGGAAGCCGGCAAGGTGGGGGTCTACCTGTGTGGTCTCACCCTTCAAGCACCCCCGCACATCGGTCACCTTCGCTCCGGCGTCAACTACGACGTGCTGCGCCGCTGGCTGCTGGCGAAGGGGTTCGAGGTCCGGTTCATCCGCAACCTGACCGACATCGACGACAAGATCCTGGTCAAGGCCGTCGAGCAGGGCCGGCCGTTCTGGTCGATCGCCTACGCCAACGAGCGGGCGCTGACCGGCGCCTACCAGGCGCTGAACGTGCTGCCGCCGACGTACGAGCCGCGGGCCACCGGGCACGTCCCGGAGATGCACGAGCTGATCGCGAAGCTGATCGACACCGGACATGCCTACCCGGCCACCGACGGCTCCGGCGACGTCTACTTCGACGTGGCCTCCTGGCCGGCCTACGGCGCGCTCTCGGGCCAGTCGCCCGACGCCATGCAGGCCGGCGGCGACGCCCAGGAGCGGGGCAAGCGTGACCCGCGCGACTTCGCGCTGTGGAAGGGCGTGAAGCCCGACGAGCCGGCCGACGCGTACTGGCCCTCGCCGTGGGGCCGGGGGCGGCCCGGCTGGCACATCGAGTGCTCGGCGATGTGCTGGCGCTACCTGGGCGCCGAGTTCGACATCCACGGCGGCGGGCTCGACCTGACCTTCCCGCACCACGAGAACGAGATCGCCCAGTCGCAGGCCGCCGGCCTGCCGTTCGCCCGCTACTGGGTGCACCACGGGCTGCTCAGCATCGGCGGCGCGAAGATGGGCAAGTCGGCCGGCAACGCTCTCGACCTGGCGTACGTCGCGTCGCTCGGGGTGCGCCCGATCGAGCTGCGCTACTACTACGCGGTCGCGCACTACCGTTCGTTGATCGACTACACCGAGGACTCGCTGCGCGAGTGGGCGACCGGCTTCCGGCGGATCGAGGGGTTCGTCCAGCGGGCCGCCGAGCGGGTCGGCCCGGGTGGGTTCGGGAAACTACCGGAGGCCTTCGTCGCCGCGATGGACGACGACCTGAACACCTCGGCCGCCTTCGCGGTGCTCCAGGAGGTGATCCGGGACGGCAACAGCGCGCTGACCTCCGGCGACGATGTGACCGTCCGCACGGCGCTCGGCTCCGTGCGGGCAATGCTGGATATCCTCGGGATCGACCCCCTGGACGAGGCCTGGACGGGCGGCGGTCGCGTGGACGACCTGCGCGACGTGATGGACTCGCTGGTCGCGCTGGCCCTGGAACAGCGCGCGCAGGCCCGCAGCCGCAAGGACTGGGCTGCCGCGGACGCCGTCCGCGACCAGCTCAAGCAGGCCGGCGTGATGATCGAGGACACCCCCCAGGGCCCCCGTTGGACTATTGGAGAGCAGGACTGATGGCCGGCAACTCGCAGCGCCGTGGCCGGCGACTGACGTCGAAGGCAGGTGCCCCGAAGGGCTCCGGAGGCAAGAACAAGGACTCCCTCGCGGGCCGGGGAAGGACCCTGCCCGCCGACGAGCGCCCCTGGCACAAGGGGTACTCGGGCACCGAGAAGCTGCCGCAGCGCACCGCCTGGAAGCAGGACAAGGAGCTCCGGGCGGCGAGCGAGGAGGGGCGGGCCCCGAAGATCGGCAAGCCGGGCACCAAGGACACCACCTGGGGCAGGGGCGGCGGTCGGGGCGTTCCGGTCGGCCGGGGCGGCGGGGCCGCCGGCCGGGGCGGAAAGCCGACCGGCCGCACCGGCCCCCGGGTCGCGCCGGGCCGCAAGTCCAACCCCGCGAAGGACAGCCCCGAGCTGCTGGTCGGGCGGAACCCGGTGCTGGAGTCGCTGCGCACCCAGGTGCCGGCCACCGCGCTCTACATCGCCCAGGGCATCGAGAGCGACGACCGGATCAACGAGATCATCCGCACCGCCGCCGACCGGGGCATCGCCCTCCTGGAGATCAGCCGCGCCGAGCTGGACCGGATGACCGGCGGCGTGCTGCACCAGGGCGTCGGCCTCCAGGTGCCGCCGTTCGCGTACGAGTCCTTCGACGACATGGTCGCCGCGTCGCTGGAGCAGACCGCCCCGCTGCTGGTGGCGCTGGACGGCGTCACCGACCCGCGCAACCTTGGCGCGGTGATCCGGTCCGCCGCCGCGTTCGGCGCGCAGGGTGTCTTCGTACCGGAGCGGCGGGCTGCCGGGATCACCGCGACCGCCTGGCGCACCAGCGCCGGCGCGGCGGCGCGGGTGCCTGTCGCCCAGGTCACCAACCTGACCCGGTCGCTCAAGGCCTGCCGGGACGCCGGCTTCATGGTCGTCGGCCTTGACGCCGACGGCGAGACCGACCTGTACAACCTGGAGGCCGCCGTCGGGCCGCTGGTCGTGGTGGTCGGTTCGGAGGGGCGCGGGCTGTCCCGGCTGGTCGGCGAGACCTGCGACCTGACCGTGAGCATTCCGATGATCTCCGAGGTGGAATCGCTCAACGCCAGCGTCGCCGCCGCGGTGGCCCTCGCCGAGGTGTCCCGCCGCCGGGCCGCCGAGGGCTGATCCCGCAGACATGGAAAGGGGCGGTCCGCCGAGATGCGGGCCGCCCCTTTCGCCTGTCCGGGGCCTACGGCTGCCGGCTCCGTTCCGCCGCCCCGCGACCGGCCGCCCCTGGCCGTGCCGGCGCACCGGCACCTCGTTGACCACCCGGATACCGGCCCGGAGACGACGATGGGGGTGGGGGCCCCGCGGGGGGGGCCCCCCCCCGCGGCGGTACGGACACCCCCCAGGCCGGGGGGGGGGTTTTGTAAGGGGTTGGGC
>NZ_JBIATC010000001.1:218488-706236 GCF_042891255.1 Micromonospora sp. NPDC001898
GGGGGCGCGGCCCCCCCCCCCCCCCGCCGCCCCCCGGGGCCGGCCCGCCCCCCCCCCCCGCTCCCCCCCCCGCCGCCCCCCGCGGCCCGCCGGGGGGGGGGGGGCCGCCCCCCGCCCCCCCCACCCCCAGCTGCGTCGTACGTCAGACCCGCTTGCCGGTGGCGGCGTTGAAGACGTGGGTACGGCCGGTCCGCGGCTTCACGAACACGGTGTCGCCCATGTTCGGCATGGTGCGCCGGTCGGTGCGGACCACGAAGCGCTCGTTGTGGCCCTCCATCGCGGCGTGGCCATAGACGTTGACGTCCGAGCCGAGGTCCTCGACCAGCTCGACCACGACCGGCATGCCGCCCTCGGTCGGGCTCACCATGTCGCAGTCCTCCGGGCGGAAGCCTACGGTCACCTTGCCGTCGCCGCCCTCGGCGCGGGCCGCCTCGACCTGCTCGCGGGTCAGCGGGATGTCCAGCTCCGCGAACGTCGCGCCCCGCTCGTTCAGCGGGACGGTCTTGATGTTCATGGCCGGGGAGCCCATGAAGCCGGCGACGAACACGTTGGCCGGGGTGTCGTAGAGCGCCCGGGGGGTGTCCACCTGCTGAAGGACGCCGTCGAGCATGACGGCCACCCGGTGGCCCATGGTCATGGCCTCGACCTGGTCGTGGGTGACGTAGACCATGGTGATGCCGAGCTTCGCCTGCAGCGACGCGATCTGGGTACGGGTCTGCACCCGGAGCTTGGCGTCGAGGTTCGACAGCGGCTCGTCCATGAGGAAGACCTGCGGCTCGCGGACGATCGCCCGGCCCATCGCGACCCGCTGGCGCTGACCGCCGGAGAGGGCCTTCGGCTTGCGGCTGAGGAACTCCTCCAACTGGAGCAGCCCGGCCGCCTCCTTGACCCGCCGGTCGATCTCGGCCTTGGGGATCTTGCGCAGCTTCAGCGCGAACGCCATGTTCTCGTACACCGACATGTGCGGGTAGAGGGCGTAGTTCTGGAAGACCATCGCGATGTCGCGGGACTTCGGCGGGAGGTGGGTGACGTCGCGCTGGTCGATGTAGATCGCGCCGTCGTCGACGTCCTCCAGGCCGGCGAGCATGCGCAGGCTGGTGGACTTGCCACAACCGGAGGGGCCGACGAGGACGAGGAACTCGCCGTCGCCGATTTCGAGGTCGAGCTGATTCACTGCGGGACGCTCGGTGCCCGCGTAGATCCGGGACGCCTTCGCGTAAGTGACCGTGGCCATGGTGGAGCGCTTCCTCTCACCGGCAGGAACGTGCCGGACGATCCGAGTGAAGGAGCAACCGGTGCCCTGTGGCGCCGGCCATCCGGGCGACACTCCGGCAGTGGGGGCCGCCGGAACTGTCATCCGTGTCACTGCACCGTAAACGGGTTTCCGCAACCTGCCAACACGAGAAGCGTCGGATGGGACGGACGGCATTCACATTCCGGGCAGTCGGGCACAGCCAGGCATCAATCTCCGCGTGGTTCCGCCCGCCCGCCGCCGGATGACAGCCGGCAGGGTCGGCAAATCGGCGTTTTCCGTGCTGGGAGGGCCTGCCGAGGGACAAGTCCCGAGGTCTGTCGCTTATGCTGACCACGCACGACCTGCCCCTGTAGCTCAGCTGGCCAGAGCACTCGCCTTGTAAGCGAGATGTCGCCGGTTCGATCCCGGCCGGGGGCTCCAATTTCACAAGGCGTTCGGTGGCACTCGCCGCTGTTGCTCGCCGGAGTGTCGGCAGCGCCGACGGTAACCGGGCTCACGGGCGGCGGGACGGACAAGCGGTCGAGGTTGGTTGACCCCTTCGGGGGCGCCGCGACCTCTGCCAATCATATCGCCGGTTCGATCCCGGCCGAGGGCTCCACAGTTTTGCCGGTGTCCTGGAGGACGGTATGCCGGTGCCGCGTTGGCGTTCGCCCGCGCTGGACGGAGGTGGGATGAGCCGCGCGGTGGAGGAGTCCAACCGGGCCATGCTCCGCGCCCGGGACGCCATGGACCGGGCGTACGCCGAGTTGCTCGACATCCCCGCCCTGGCCCGGATCGCGCACGTCTCCGAGGCGCACTTCATCCGCACCTTCCGCGCCACCTTCGGCGAGACCCCGCACCGGTACCTGCAACGGCGTCGGGTCGAGCGGGCCATGTACCTGCTCGCCCAGACCGACCGGGATGTCACGGAGGTCTGCTTCGCGGTGGGGTTCAACAGCCTCGGCACCTTCAGCCGGACGTTTCGTCAGATCGTCGGCGAGTCACCGACGGAGTATCGCCGGCGCAGGGTGCCGGCGGACGTGCCCGCGTGCTTCGCCAAGGCCTGGATGCGACCTAGCAGTTTTGGATAAGCAGCAGGTCGGGGCGGTCGAATAGCGTTCTCGGCATGACGATGAACGCGATCAGCCGCTCCCAGATCTACGTGCTCGACCAGGACGAGGCCCTCGACTTCTACGTCGGCAAGCTCGGCATGGAGGTCAACACCGACCAGGACCTCGGCTTCATGCGCTGGCTGACGGTCAACCTGCCCGGCGACCCGGAGCGGGAGATCCTGCTGGAGACGCCCGGCTCGCCGGCCCTGGACCCGGGCACGGCCGAGCAGGTCCGCGAGCTGCTCACCAAGGGGGCGCTGGGCGGCTACCTCTTCATGACCACCGACGACGCGCACAAGACGTACGAAGACCTGGTCGCCAAGGGCGTGGAGATCACCGACGAGCCGACCGAGCGCCCGTACGGCATCGACTTCGGCATCCGGGACCCGTTCGGCAACAAGATCCGTATCGGTCAGATGTTCCCGCGCGGCTGAGCGGGGCGGGTGGCTCGGGAGGCGCGGGTTAGCATCGCGCCTCCCGACCCGTACGAGGTGACGATGGCGAGCCGCCTGCTGTTCCTGGCCCGGCACGGTGAGCAGGACCGGCCCGCCGGCACTACCGACGACCCGCCGGAGGTGGGGCTCTCCGCCCGGGGCCGGCGGCAGGCGGCCCTGCTCGGCGAGCGGCTGGCCGGGGTGCCCTTCACCGCCGTCCACCACGGGCCGCTGCCCCGGGCCGCGCAGACCGCCGGCCTGGTCGCCCGGTCGCTGCCCGGGATCCCGGTGTACGCCACCGAACTGGCCGGCGATCACCTGCCGCACGACACCGACCCGGCCGGCCTGCCTCCGGCGTACGCGAGGCTCCTGGCGGGGTTCTCCGCGAGCGAGCGGGTCGACGGGCCGTGGCTGACGGCGGCGGCCGTCGCGCGCTTCGCCGCCCCGCCGGCCGACGGAGACGACCGGGTGCTGGTGGTCACCCACACGTTCCTGATCGCCTGGCTGGTCCGGCACGCGTTGGACGCCCCGCCCGGGCGTTGGCTGGGGCTGAACCACCACAACGCCGGGCTGACCGTGATCCGTTACAGCTCGGCCGGGCCGCCGACCCTGGTCGCCGTCAACGACGTGGCCCACCTGCCGGCCGAGCTGCGCGGCACCGGGCTGCCCCCGGACTACCGGTTCTGACGCCCGCCGGGTATAGCCCGCCTCGACGAAGCGCTCCTCCGGCCCGGCGGTGGGTCAACCGGCGGCGGTGAGCACGAGCGCGGCCAGCGCCGATGCGGCCTGTGGCGGCGTGCCGGCGACCGGGCAGTCGGTCCAGTCGATCGTGGCGGTGCCGACGGTGAGCCGGTATTCGTAGGCGTCGGAGCAGCGGCCGGCGGCGTCGGCGGTGCCACCCTCGGTGAGCCGGGGCTCGGCGGCGAGCCGCCGCAGCCGGTCGAGGTCGGCGGCCGTGAGTTGGCCGGTGCGCCGGGTGCCGGCGTGGTCGACCGCCGTCCATCGGCCGTCCGGTTCGACGGTGACCGTGTCGCTCCCCCCGGCGAAGCCGCCCGATCGTCGGACGACCACCCGGGCGGCCGGGGCCGGGGACGCCTCGGCCGGGACGCTGGCGCCGGGGGTTCCGGCAGTGGTGCCCGGCGCGGCGGTCGTCCCGGGGGAGGCGGGGGGCGAGACGGTGGCGGACGGCGTCGGCGCGGGGGTGCCGGGATCGCCGGCCGCGCACCCGGTCGCCGCCGCCAGCAGCGCGGCGATCATGGCGATGCGGAGGGGGGTCGATCTCATGACCGTCGGACGTGTCCGGACTCCGCCCGGTTCCGTCACCTTGTCCTCCTCATCCGTTCGGCCAGTGTTGGAGTCCGGAAGTGGTCGCCCCCTTCCCCTTTCGTCGGGAGATCACTATATCTACATGCGTGACTACCCCCGTCACACATTCCTTGCCAGGAGGGCACGTGAAGAAAACCCTCGCCGCCGCTAGCGCAGCGCTGCTTACCGGCGGCCTGCTCACCTGCGTCGCCACCACGGCGCAGGCGGCAGCCCCCACCCCGGATTCGTCGGCAGCCCGTGCCGACTCGGTCCTCCGCAGCAACCCCGGCGCCGTCCAGGGTGCCAGCGGAGAGGCGTACCAGGCAGTTCGGACCAAGGTGGACGCCGACGGCGCTTCGCACACCCGCTACTCCCGGACCTACCAGGGCCTGCGGGTCTACGGCGGTGACTTCGTCATCCATGCCAAGGCGAACGGCGAGTACGCCGGGGCCTCGGTGGGCCTCGCGGCCCCGCTGACCCTCGCCGCCAGCCCGAAGGTCACCTCGGCCAAGGCCAAGGAGGCCGCACGCAAGGAGTTCTCGGGCTCGCTCACCGCCGTGGGCGCCCCGGAGCTCTTCGTCGACGCCAGCTCCGGCAAGGGCCGGCTCGCCTGGGAGACCGTCGCCTCCGGCTGGAAGGCCGACAAGCAGACCCCCTCGAAGCTGCACGTCATCACCGACGCGGTCACCGGCAAGGTGATCGGCTCGTACGACGAGATCGAGACGGTCACCGGCAGCGGCACGGGCATCTACACCGGCACGGTCAGCGTCGACACCACGCTCTCCGGCAGCACGTACCAGATGATCGACCCGGTGCGCGGCAACGGCCGTACCTGCGACATGAACAACGGCACGTCGACCTGCACCACGTTCACCGACGCCGACAACGTCTGGGGCACCGGCGCCAACACGAACCGGCAGTCCGCCGGCGTGGACGCCCACTTCGGCGCCGCGATGACGTTCGACTACTTCAAGAACACGCACGGCCGCAACGGGATCTTCGGCAACGGCGCCGGCGTGCCGAGCCGGGTGCACTACGGCAACGCCTACGTCAACGCCTTCTGGGACGGCTCCCAGATGACGTACGGCGACGGCTCCGGCAACTCCCGCCCGCTGGTCTCCCTCGACGTGGCCGGCCACGAGATGAGCCACGGCGTCACCGAGGCCGTCGCGGGCCTGGTCTACTCCGGCGAGTCCGGTGGCCTCAACGAGTCCACCAGCGACATCTTCGGCAACATGGTGGAGTTCTACGCCAACGCGCCGAGCGACCCGGGCGACTACCAGGTCGGCGAGAAGATCAACATCAACGGCAACAACACCCCGCTGCGGTACATGTACAACCCGACGCTGGACGGTTCCTCCGACTCGTGCTGGTCGACCAGCACGAAGAACAAGGACGTCCACTACTCCTCCGGCGTGGGCAACCACTTCTACTTCAACCTCGCCGAGGGCACCGGCGCCACCGCGTACGGCACCTCGCCGGTCTGCGGCTCCGCCCCGGCGGTGACCGGCATCGGCCGGGCCAAGGCCGAGAAGATCTGGTTCCGGGCGCTGGACGTGTACTTCACCTCCAACACGTCGTACGTCAACACCACCACCCCGGCGAACACCTCCCGCGCGTACACGCTCAAGGCTGCGACCGACCTGTACGGCAACTGCTCCACGGAGTACAAGGCCGTCCAGGCGGCGTGGACCGCGGTGAACGTGGCCGGCAACGACGCGCCCTGCTCGTCGACCGGTAACGACTTCTCCGTCACGCTGTCGCCGACCTCCGGTTCGGTCGCCCCGGGCGGCTCCGTCGCCACCACCGTGGCCACCGCGACCACCGCCGGCACCGCCCAGACCGTGACGTTCTCCGCGTCCGGCCTGCCGACCGGCGCGACCGCGTCGTTCAACCCGGCCTCGGTGACCTCGGGCGCCTCGTCGACCCTCACCATCGCCACCACGTCCGGCACCCCGGCCGGCACGTACAACGTCACGGTCACCGGCACCGGCACGGTGCCCCACAGCGCCACCTACACGCTGACCGTCACCGGCACCGGCGGCTGCACCGGCGCGGGCCAGAAGCTCGGCAACCCCGGCTTCGAGTCCGGCAACACGGTGTGGACGGCCAGCTCCGGCGTCATCGGCCAGCACGGCACCAGCCAGCCGGCCCGCACCGGCACCTACAGCGCCTGGCTGAACGGGCGCGCCACCACCAACACCGAGACGCTGTCCCAGTCGGTGAGCCTGCCGGCGGGCTGCAGCTCGTACAACTACAGCTTCTGGCTGCACATCGACACGACCGAGACCACCACCAGCATCCAGTACGACAAGCTCTCGGTGCAGGTGCTCAACTCGTCCGGGACCGTGCTGGCGACCCTGGCCACGTACTCGAACCTGAACAAGGCCGCCGGGTACAGCCAGAAGTCGTTCTCGCTGGCCTCGTACGCCGGCCAGACCGTCACCCTGAAGTTCACCGGCACGGAGGACGTCTCGCTCCAGACCTCCTTCGTCGTCGACGACACCGCGGTCAACGTCGCCTGACGTAGCCGTACCCCGGCGGGCCCGGCGGCCACCCCACACGGGTGGTCGTCGGGCCCGCCTCGTTATGGTCGCCGCACCGGCCCGGCGCGCTCGTGCTGCGGACCGGGCCGGCGAGGCGAGGGAGTTGGTGGGGGTGTCGGACGCGGAGCTGACCGTCTGGACGGCCGGACCGGTGGCCACGATCGTGATCTCCAGTCCGGGGCGGCGCAACGCGATGACCGCGGCGATGTGGCGGCAACTGCCGGTGCTGCTGGACCGGCTGGAGGCGGACGAACGGGTCCGCGCGCTGGTGCTCACCGGCGCGGCCGGCACCTTCTGCGCAGGGGCCGACCTGGGCGACCTCGACGAACTGCTGGACGCCGGGGACGCCAGCATCGCCGTGGCCGCCGAGGAACGGCTCGCCGCCTTCGCCCGGCCGACCGTGGCCGCGATCGAGGGCGCCTGCGTCGGGGGCGGCTGCCAGCTCGCCGTCGCCTGCGACCTGCGCCTCGCCGCCGCCGACGCCCGGTTCGGCGTGCCGCCGGCCCGGCTGGGCCTGGTCTACCCCGTGCCCACCACCCGGCGGCTGGTCCGGCTGGTCGGCCCGTCCGCCGCGAAGCATCTGCTCTTCACCGCCGAGCTGATCGACGCCGAGCGGGCCCTGCGGATCGGGCTGGTCGACGAGGTGTTGCCGCCCGACGGGCTCGCCGCCCGGGTGGGTGCGGTCACCGCCGCGATCGCCGAACGCTCGCGGCTCACCGTCACCGCCGCCAAGGAGATCGTCGACGAGCGGGCCGACGAGGACCGGATCGCCTGGTGGCACGGGCAGGTCCGGGCCAGCGGGGAGGCCCGCGAGGGGGTGGCGGCGGCCAACGAGCGCCGGCCGCCCCGGTTCGGCTGGGCCCCGCCCGCCGCCGGCTGAACCGGGGCGCGATCGCCAGGGGCCGGCGGGTGCCGCGCCGGGGGCGTACCCCTGACGCGGCCCCCCGTTCCCGCCGGCCGGTCCGTCACCGCCCGGCGAGCGACGCCCAGCTCGGCACGACCGGCGCGTGCCGCAGCGGCATGCCCGCCTCGGCCGGCGTCCGGTCGCCCTTGCGCTGGTTGCAGCCGTAGCAGGCGGCGGTGGTGTTCCGCCAGGTGTTCCGGCCGCCGCGCGAGCGGGGCAGCACATGGTCGACGGTGCCGGCCGGCCCGCCGCAGTAGGCGCAGCAGTGGCTGTCGCGGCGCAGCACGCCCGCCCGGGACCAGGCCGGGCCGGCGCTGAACCGCCAGCGGGTCACCACGTACCGGACGAGGCGGACCACCCGGGGGACCGGGAAGACCCCGATCACCCGGTCCGGCTCGGCCTCGTGGATCTCGGCGACCCGCCGGCAGAGCATCCGGATCGCGTGTTGCACGGTGACCCGGTGCAGCGGGCCGAGGTCGGCGTTGATGACGAGAACGGCGTCCACCGGGCACTCCCTCCAGGATCGACGGTGGGTGGGCCGGCCGGCGAGGAGCCGTCCGGTCCAGCGGGGGGACGGGACGGCTCGACGCGTGCGGGCACGCGTCAGCCGGGCCACCCGTCCCGGGGGGCCTCGCTGCGACAACCATCGACGGGCAGCACTGTCGGAACGGTGCTGAAGTGCGACAACGGCATGACTTGCTCCCGCCGGGCTGGTTGACCTTGCGCGATCACGGTAGGTCGGCGGGGGTGCGGCCGGCAACGCATTTCGATCCGCTGGCGACCTCGCCGGGCCCGCGCTGGCGGCGGGACCGGGCGGTGGCGCGGGCGGTGGCCAGCGGCCGGGTCACCCGGTCGGCCATCCGGACGGTCAGCTCGCCCTCCAGCAGCGGCCGGTTCACCTCCCCGGCCACCGCGAGGGCCGGCCCGGACACCGTCCGCCAGACCGCGGTCAGCCCGGCGCCCAGGCCGACCAGGGCGACGGCGGTCCGGGCGGCGGGGGAGCCGGCCGCGGCGGCGGCGCTCACCCCGACCACGGCGAGGAGCACCACCAGCAGCGGGGCCAGTACCGGCCAGAAGATGCCCCGGGCGGCCCGCGCCACCAGCTTCCGGTCCCGGATGATGACGTTTCGGGCGACGACCGCGTAGTCCTCCTCGTCGAGCAGGTCCCGGGGTTGCAGCCCGCCGGTCAGCACGCTGCGCCACAGGTCGCCCTGGTTGCGCAGCTCGCGGGCCAGCTCGGCGAGGCCGGCCTCGGCCGGGTCGCCGACCCCGGCCCGGGTGACCGCGTCGGCCCACGCCCGCAGCGACCGGCGCACCACCGCGGCCGAGTACGGCGGCAGCACGCTGGCCAGCTCGTCGAGCCAGCGGCTGATCTCGACCTGCCGGCCGGCGAAGCGCCACGGCACCTGGTCGGCGTCGCCGCGCCGGACGGTGTCGGCCAGCGACCTGCCGAGCCGGTAGGCCAGCCCGACCCGGTGGTTGGTCGCCATCGCCCAGCGCAGCACGTCCACGTTGAGGTCGTCGAGGGCCAGCAGCAGCGTTCCGGCCCCGGCCGACAGGGCGGCCCGGGTGTCCCCGGTGGACGGGACGCCGCCACCCGGGGCGACCGTGGGCGGCGCGGCGGCGCCGCCGCGGGTCAGCCCGGCGATCTGGGCGAGCGCCACGTCGATCCCGTCCAGGTACATCCCCAGCCGCCGCCGGCCGGACATCTCGGTGAAGTTGGTCAGTTTCGCCGGCGGCTGCGCCGGCCGCCCGTCCGTCGACAGGTCGGCCGTCCGCGCGTGGTGGTACGCGTCCGCCAACCACCAGCCAAGCCGCAGCGCCGTCACGATGCAGGCCCGCTCGTCGCGCAGCAGCCCGTACGCGTCGTCGTACCGGCCGCCGCCCGCCTCGTCGCCGGGCGGCCCGCCGGCCGCGTCGCGCCGGTGCACCGTGGACACCCTCTCGACCTCCCGTGCCGGCGACGCCGGTGGATGTCAGTCGAGGATAGATCAGATTTGGGGTAATTTGTGGTGAATCAGGGCCTTTGTGGTCATCGCCGCGCGAGCAGGCCGCGCGGGCGGATCGAGCGGACGGGCTCGGCCGCCGCCCCCTCGGCCCGCAGGACGTGGTTCGCCGCGATGATCCCGGTCGCCGCCGACCGCTCCATCAGCGCGCTCGGGAAGTCGGTCCGGATGCCGTCGCCGGCCAGGTAGAGCCCGTCGGCGCCGGTGTGCACGCCCGGCCGCCACGCGTGACCGCCCGGGGCGAACGCCGGGGCCCGGGCCTCCACCCGGGCGCGCAGCTCGCGCACCCGCAGCCGGGCCGCCTCCGGCCAGAGCGCGACCAGCTCGACCCGCATCCGCTCGGCCAGCTCCTCGGCCGGCACACCCTCGTCGCAGGCGTACGCGTGCAGCTCCACCACCGAGCCGCCGGTGCGCTCCGCCCAGCGGCGCGACTCGTCCTCCAGCCGGTGGTACAGGGTCACCGAGTCCAACGTGGGCTGCCGGGACACCCCGCTGAACACCGCCCGCCCACCGTCGACGTCCCCGTCGCACCAGTACCGCGCCACCGCGTACGGCGGGCCGGGGGCGCCGAACGCGGGCATGGCCGCCACCAGCTCCGGGGCGGCGCCGGCGAGCACCGGCGAGGCGCCCACCAGCAGGGCCAGCGCCGGTGGGTCGACGGCCAGCACCACGTGCCGGGCCGGGTACGCCGTGCCGTCGGCGGTGGTCACCCGCCATCCGCCCGGGCCCCGGTCCAGCCGGGTCGCGGCGGCCCCGGTGACCACCCGTCCGCCGTGCTTCTCCACGTGCCGGGTCAGCGGCTGCCAGATCGCGGTGGCGTAGTCCGCGTCCGGGCAGTCGAAGGTCAATCCCTCAGGGTTGCCGAGTAGGTAGAAGTGGAACTGGGCGATCATCTCGGCGGCCGACATCTCCGCCTCGTGGTTGAAGAACGAGTGGGAGAAGACCTCGAACAGCATCGCCCGGGCCCGGTCCGGCAGCCGCAGCGAGGTGAGCAGTTCGTCGGCGGTGGCGCTGTCGAACTCGGCGTACGTGCGCACCGGGTCGTAGGTGAGCAGCGGCAGCGCGGCGTCCCGATCCATCCCGCGCAGGTCGGCCAGGCGCAGGCTCGGGCTGCGCAGCAGCAGGGCGAGCAGGTTCGCCGGCGGGGCCGGCGGCAGCTTGCCGAACTCCTCCGTCGGCCACTCGGCGCTCAGGACCGGGTACCCGGGAACCGGCCTGAGGAACGCCAGCCCCGGGTCGATCCGGCGCAGGATCGACCGCCAGTTGTAGTACTGCCGGAAGAACGCGTGGAAGCCGTGCTCGTTCACCTGGGTACCGTCGGCCAGCGGCTCCGGCCACGCGCCCAACCGGCCGCCGAGGGTCGGCGCGGCCTCCAGCACGGTCACCCGCACCCCGCGCTCGGCGAGCACCACCGCCGCCGACATGCCGGCGATCCCGCCGCCGACCACCACGGCCTCGACCGGGCGCGACACGCGCGGGGCGGCACCGCCGCCCGGGTCCACCACGTGTTCCCGTACGCCGATGAACCGGCCCACCAGCCGCGACAGCGCCATGCGACTCAGTCTGCCCGAGGGGCGGGGGAGGGGCCGCTTCCGACGCGGGGCGGCCGGCGAGGACCTTCCGCTCACGACGGGCGGCAGTGCGGCTCGCGGTCGGAGGCGGGCCAGACGTACTCCAGGTCGGGCCCGACGTCGTCGAAGAACGGACGGTAGTGCTCCGGGTCCTTGCGCAGCAGCGAGGAACGGTGGCTGCGGTGCAGGTCGTCGCGGCCCAGCCAGGGCGGCAGCTCACCGGCCTGCGCCAGCATCTCCTGGGTGCGCACGGTGACGACGCCGCAGGCGGCGGCGAGGTCGGTGGCCAGCGTCGCCGCGCAGGTGTCGGCCCGGCCCGGCTCGCACCACACCGCGCAGACGTCCAGGCCGTAGCGGACCAGCGCCTCCTCGTACCCGGCCCACATCTTGACCGCCGGGTGGTTGCGCCAGCCGTACCCCGGCCGGGTCAACCCGCGCAGCACCTGGATGGCCTCCACCCGCTGCTTGCCCAGCCGCCTCTGGTCCAGCGTCCGGGCGCTGGCCAGGAAGTCCGGGTACGGCAGGAACGTCTGCATGCCGCTGCTCTACCCGTACCGGGCCACGACATTCGTTCATGATCGCGTGGGGCTGCGCGGTCGTCCGTCGGCTGACTACGATTCGGCGCATGGCGGAGCCCCTGCGTGACCGCGCGCGTCGCGCCACCGGGTGGCGACTGCGGATGAACGGGGAGAACCGCCCGCACTACGTCGTCTGCGGGTCGGACCCGCTGGCGTACTGGGTGGTGCGGGCGCTGCTCGCCACCGAGCTGGACACCGGCCGGATCCGGATCACCCTCGTGGTGCCCGAGCGGCGCCGCTCCGAGGGCCCGGACGGCCGGGACGTCGACGGCATCCAGGTCGTCCGGGCGGACCGGCTCGACGAGGCGACGTTCCGCCGGGCCGGGCTCGCCGGCGCGGACGGGCTGGCCCTGCTGCACCAGGACGACGTCGGCAACATGCACGCCGCGCTCTGCGCCCAGGAGGTGGAGCCCCGGCTGCGGCTGGTGGTGCGCATGTTCAACACCAGCCTGGCCAACGGGGTGCGGCAACTCTTCCCCGACTCGGCGGTGCTCTCCGACGCGTCGATGGCCGCCCCCGCGTTCGTGGCCGCCGCGCTCGGCGAGGTCGCCCCGACCCACTTCCGACACGGCGGACGCACCCTCTACGTGGCCCGCCGCACCGACGTCCGCCCGCAGGACGTGGTGTGCGGGGTGGCCGACACCGGCGATCCGTCCCGGCCCCGGGTGCTGCCCGCCGACGAGGCGACCGCCGACGTGGTGCTCGCCGAGGCGACCGGCCAGCCGCCCGGCACCGAGTTGGCCGCCCGCAGGCTGGTCCGCGCCCGGCGCCGTCGCCAGCCGGTCGCGGTGCTGCTCCGCGCGGTCCGCAGCTTCGCCACCCGCAAGATCGGCATCGCCGTGCTGGTGCTGCTCGCGGTCATCGCCGCGCTGGGCTGGCTCAACTCCCGCGCGGCCGGGGTCAACTGGGCCGACGCGCTCTACCTCACCCTGGTCACCACGCTCACCGGCGAGGACCCGGACGTCACCAAGCCCGTCGCCGCGCAGGTCATGCAGGTGGTGCTCAACCTGGCCGGGCTGGCGCTGATCCCGCTGATCACCGCCGTGGTGGTCGACGGGATCGTCAACGCCCGGCTGGCCCTGCACGCCGGGCGGATCCAGCCCGACCGGTCCGGGCACGTGGTGGTCGTCGGGCTGGGCAACATCGGCACCCGGGTGATGGCCCAGCTGAACGACTTCGGCGTCGAGGTGGTGGCCATCGACCGGACGCCGGACGCGCGGGGCGCCTCGCTGGCCCACCGGCTCGGGGTGCCCGTGGTGGTCGGCGACGCGGCGCTGGAGGAGACGCTGCGGTCCGCCTCCGTGGAGACCTGCCAGGCGCTCGTCGTGGCCTCCACCGACGACGGGGTCAACCTGCGGGCCGCGCTGAACGGTCGGGGGCTCAACCCGGACCTGCGGGTGGTGCTACGGCTGTTCGACGGCGACTTCGCCGAGCGCATCCAGAAGGCGTTCGGGATCGGCATCTCGCGCAGCGTGTCGTACCTGGCCGCGCCCTCGTTCGCCGCCGCCCTGCTGGACCGGGCGGTGATCGCCACCATCCCGGTGGGCCGGCACGCGCTGCTGGTCACCGAGGTGCCGGTGGCCGCCGGGTCGCCGCTGGACGGCCGCCCGCTCGCCGCCGTGGCCCACCCCGGCGAGGTACGCCTGCTCGCGCACGCCCGCGCCGGGCTGAAGGCGGACTGGTCGGCCGATTCCCGCCTGGTGATCACCGCCGGCGACCGGTTGACCGTGGTGGCCCGCCGGGCCGGGCTGACCGCCCTGCTGCGCGAGACCTCCCCGCCCCCGACGGAGCACCCGCCCGACGCGCCCGCCGGCCCACCCCCGCCCCGGGCGAGCGAGGAATGACGCCGTCGTCATCGACTTCACGGCCCGGCTGCTGGCCGGGCTGGTCCGCACCCAGCCGTCGGACGCCGTGCGTCGGGTGCTCGGCGAGGCGCTGCCGTGGGTCTCCTTCCTGCCCGAGTCCGACGTCGACCAGTTGCTCACCGAGTTGATCGAGGTGGCCCAGGGCGCCGCGTCGCTGGAGAACCTCTCGCTGCGGGCAGCTCCCGGGCGAGGAACACGCCGGAGCGACAGCACCGCCTCCAGGCTGCCTGATCAGCGCCCTCGGCGGCGGACGCCGTACGCGGTGAACAGCGCGGGCCGGTTCCAGGTGCCCAGCCGTCCGGGCAGCGGAACGTCGTCCCATGGCACCCGGCGCAGCAGCCGGTCGAGGAACAGCCCGAGCAGCAGCCCGGCGACCGAGTCGGTCAGCCAGTGCCAGCCCAGGTAGGTGGTGGTGCAGAGCACGACCACCGGCGGCACCGCCCGGACCACGGTGACCAGGGACGGCGGGACGGTCCGGCCGAAGGTGGCCAGCAGCGGCGCCAGCAGCAGGGCGATGACGCCGTACCAGACGATCGCGTTGGCGACGTGCCCCGACGGGTAGGACTGGGCGAACCGCACCGGCAGGTCGTGCTGGAACAGAGGCAGGGTCGCCTCGGCGGGCAGGAAGGGCTCCTTGACGCCGGCGCTCGGCGCGGGCCGTGCGGTCCACACCTTCAGGGGGCCGATGGTGAGGTACGTGAGCACGAAGGCGAGCACCGGCGGCAGCACCGGCCGCACCGACCGCGCCCGGACCGCCAGCAGCACCCCCATGCCCAGCGCGATCAGGGTCAGCGGGCTGCCCTGGCCCAGGTAGTTGAACACGACCGCGGCCCAGTACGCCGCCGTGGGCCGGTGCGCCTCGGCCCAGTCGGCCACCGCCCGGTCGACGCCGAACAGCCGGTCGGCGGCGAGCGCCGCCGTCAGGCCGACCAGGGCGGCGACCAGCAGCGCGTCCCACCACCAGCCCGCCGGCCGTACGGGCCTGAGCTGGACCTTCCGCCGTACCGCCTGGGTTTCCCGCACGCGGCCACGCTACCGGCCCGCCGCCCGCCGGCTGTGGGGCGAGCCACGAAGGGAGGCGCTCGGCCTGGTTACCCGGCATGCTTGTCGGCGTGCGGATCACCTCTGCCCTTGTGGATCCGGCGTTGCTCGACCTCCCCTGGTCGACCCCGCTGGAGAACTGGCCTGCCGAGCACCTGGTGGCGCTGCCGCAGGGCATCTCTCGGCACGTCGTCCGGTTCGTCCGGTTAGGTGAGTACGTGTATGCGTTCAAGGAGACCCGCGAGCGGATCGCCGAGCGGGAGTACGACCTGCTGCGGGCCCTGGAACGGATCGACTTTCCGTCGGTCGAGGCGGTGGCGGTCGTCGCCGACCGGCAGACCGAGGACGGGGAGACCCTCGAATCGGTGCTGATCACCCGGCACCTGCAGTTCTCGCTGCCCTACCGGGCGCTCTTCTCGCACACCCTGCGGCCGGAGACGATGAGCCGGCTGCTCGACGCGCTGGCCGCCCTGATCGTCCGGATGCACCTGACCGGCTTCTTCTGGGGCGACTGCTCGCTGTCCAACACCCTGTTCCGCCGGGATGCCGGCGCGTTCGCCGCCTACCTCGTCGACGCCGAGACCGGGGCGCTGCACAACACCCTGTCCAACGGCCAGCGGGGCGAGGACCTGGAGATCGCCCAGGTGAACATCTTCGGCGAGGCGCTCGACCTCCAGGCGGCCGGGCTGCTGCACGAGTCCATCGACCCCGAGGTGGTCTGCGAGGAGGTCGTGCAGCGCTACGAGCGGCTCTGGCACGAGATCACCTACGAGCAGCAGATCGAGCGGGAGGCCCGGCACGACATCGAGGGCCGGATCCGCCGCCTCAACGAGTTGGGCTTCGACGTGGCCGAGGTGGCGCTGTCCACCATCGCCGACGGGCGGTACCTGATTCGGCCGAAGGTGGTCGACGCGGGCCACCACCACCGCCGGTTGCTCCGTCTTACCGGCCTGGACGCCGAGGAGAACCAGGCCCGCAGGCTCCTCAACGACCTGGACGCGTACCGGGCGGAGAGCGACCTGACCGACGAGCAGCAGGCCGCCCACCGCTGGCTGACCGAGGTGTTCGAGCCGGTGGTCCGGGCGGTGCCGGCGCACCTGCGGCGCAAGCTGGAGCCGCAGGAGCTGTTCGCGCAGATCATCGAGCACAAGTGGCTGCTGTCCGAGCGTGCCGGCCGGGATGTCGGCATGGGCCCGGCGGTGCAGTCGTTCCTGTCCGACGTGCTGGTGCACCGCCCCGACGAGCAGGCCGTCCTCGGCGTCGAGGTCGACGCCCTCGACTGAGCGCCCGCCGGAGGCCGCGACACCTACCCGACGCGGAACTCCCCGGGCTTCCGTGGGGCGCGCCACCATCTCCAGCGGGTGTGCCAGGTCGGCCCCTTTGGAGCTGCCCGCATAAACGGGGCAGCCGCAGACGGGGCCGCATCGGATCCTGCCTGTCGGCGTGGGCGCATGGGCGGGGCAGCTCCAAAGGAGCCGCGCGAGGTCCCTGCCCGTCGGGCGTGGGCGCATGGACGGGGCAGCTCCAGAGGGGCCGCGCCGGGTTGGGGCGGCCCCGGACTGCCGGCCCCGGACTGCCGGCCCCGGACTGCCGGCCCCGGACTGCCGGCCCCGCCCCGACCCGCGGTTCCCGCCCCGCCGTGACCGTCGCGGCGGGGGTCAGGTCACTCCACCCAGGAGCCGCCCTTCATCACCCGGACCACGTTCAGGTCCTCGTCGAGGACGACCAGGTCGGCGCGGAGGCCGACCTGGAGCGCGCCGACCCGGTCGCCGAGGCCGATGGCCCGGGCCGGGGTGGTGGCCACCATCCGGCAGGCGTCCGCCATCGGGATGCCGGCGTGCACGGCGTGCCGCAGGGCGGCGTCCATGGTGAGGGTGCTGCCGGCGATCGCGCCGTCCCGGGCCAGCCGGGCCACTCCATCGGCCACGGTGACGGACTGGCCGCCCAGCTCGTACTCGCCGTCGGGCATGCCGGCGGCGGCCATCGCGTCGGTGATCAGGGCGGCCCGCTCCGGGCCGGCGGTCGAGGTGGCGAAGGTGAGCATCCCGGCGTGCAGGTGTACTCCGTCGGCGACCAGCTCGCAGACCACGCTCGGGGCGTCCAGCAGGGCCACCACCGGGCCCGGCTCGCGGTGGTGCACCGGGCGCATGCCGTTGAACAGGTGAGTGCCGACGCTCGCGCCGGCCGCCACCGCGGCCCGGGTCTGGTCGTACGTGGCGTCGGTGTGGCCGACCGCGGCGACCACCCGGTGGGCGGTGAGCAGCTTGATCGCCTCCAGCGCGCCGTCCCGCTCCGGGGCCAGGGTGACCATCCGGACCGCGCCGCCGCCCAGCTCGATCAGCGCGGCCAGTTCGTCGGTGGACGGGTCGCGAAGGAACTCCGGGTTCTGCGCGCCGCACCGGGCCGAGGAGAGGTACGGCCCCTCGAAGTGGACGCCGGCCAGCACCCCCTCCTCGACGAGCGGCCGGAACGCGGCGGTGGCGTCCCGCATCAGCTCGTACGGTGAGCTGACCAGGCTGGCCAGCAGCGTGGTGGTGCCGTGTCCCAGGTGGAAGGACGCCGCCTGCCGGGCGGAGTCGGCGTCGCCGGTGGTGAACGTGTGCCCGCCCCCGCCGTGGGTGTGCATGTCCACGAAGCCCGGCACGATCCAGTGCCCGTCGCGCGCGGACGGGTACTCGGCGACGGCGGTGATCCGGTCGCCGTCCAGCTCCACGCAGCCCTGCCGGACCACGCCGGTCGGGGTCACCACCTTGCCGTTCACCCGAAGCGCCATCACTTCTCCAGACTGTCGAGGGCGAGCAGGGCGGCGCCGAGGCAGCCGGCCTCGTCGCCGAGGGCCGCCGCGACGAGACGCGGCTTCCGGTGGAATGTCATCCGCTCGTGCAGCGCCGCGCGTAGCGGGTCGAACAGGAGGGGCCCGGCCTGGGCCAGGCCGCCGCCCACCACGACAGTCTCCACGTCGAACAGGGACTGGCCGGAGGCCAGGCCGTCGGCCAGCGCCTCGACGGCGTCCGCCCAGACCCGGGTCGCCGCAGGCTCGCCTGCCGCGGCCCGGTCGGCCACCTCGGCGGCGGTCGCGGGGACGCCGGTCAGCTCGGCGTACCGGCGGGCGATCGCGGAGGCCGAGGCGACCGCCTCCAGGCAGCCGCGCCGGCCGCAGCCGCAGCGCGGGCCGCCGGGGCGGACCAGGATGTGGCCGATCTCCCCGGCGGCGCCGTGCGCGCCGGTGGCGGCCGACCCGTCGACCACGTGCGCGGCGGCGATGCCGGTGCCGATCGCCACGAACAGCACGTGCCCGGTGCCGCGGCCCGCGCCGAGCCGGGCCTCGGCCAGGCCACCGGCGCGCACGTCGTGGCCGAGCGCCGCGGGCAGCCCGAGCCGAGCCACCGCCAGGTCCCGCAGCGGTACGTCCCGGAAGCCGACGTTCGCCGACCACACCGCCACCCCGGCGGCCTCGTCGACGACGCCGGGGACGGCGACGCCGAGCGCGACCGGCTCGAACCCGTCGGCCCGCGCCTTGCCGGCCAGCCCCTCGGCGACGTCCAGGATGGTGTCGACCACCGCGTCCGGGCCCCGGCCCGCGTCGGTGGGGTGGCGCTCGGCGCGCAGGGTGCCGCCGTCCCGGCTGACCAGGGCGCACTTCATCCCGGTGCCGCCCACGTCCAGCGCGACGACGACGTCGACTGGGCTCACGTGAGCACCACGGAGCGGCTCAGGTGCCGGGGCGCGTCCGGGTCGAGGCCGCGGCTGGTGGCCAGGGAGACGGCGAAGCGCTGGGCGAGGATCAGGTCGGCCATCGGGTCGACCGGGGTGCGCCCGGCCGCCCAGCTCGTGAGCACGGTGTGGCAGCCGTGGGTGCGGCTGTGCACGAAGGTGGCCCCGGTGGCCGCGACGTCCTCGGCCAGCCCTTCGGGGATGTCGCCGAACGCCCAGACCAGCCGGCCCGGGGCGGCGATCGAGATCGGGCCGTGCCGGTAGTCCATGGCCGGGTACGCCTCGGCCCAGAAGGTGGCCGTCTCGCGGCACTTCAGCGCGGCCTCCTGGGCCAGGCCGACCGTCCAGCCCCGGCCGAGGAAGGTGACCTGCTCGACCTGGGCCGGGTCGATCGGCAGCGGGGCCCGGACGGTGACCTCGGCATCGGCGGAGAGCGCGGCGAGGTTGTGGCCGAGGTGGGCGCGGAGCAGGGCCAGCACGGTGGTCGCGAACCGGGTCTGCACGACCGAGCGTTCGTCGGCGAACGGCATGGTGATGGCGGCGGAGGCGAACTCGACGGCCGGGGAACCGGGGTCGCCGACGATGACGGTGGTGGGGAGTTGGCCGCGCAGCGCGGCGAGCAACTCCAGCACCTCCGTGGTGGTGCCGGAGCGGGTGATGGCGATCAGCCGGTCGTAGCGGCGGCCGGGCGGGAACTCGGACGCCTGGAAGGCGTCGGTCTCGCCGTGGCCGGCGGCCTCACGCAGCCCGGCGTACGCCGTCGCCATGAACCACGACGTGCCGCAGCCGACGATGGCGACCCGCTCCCCGGGGCGTGGTAGGTGCTCGGCGACCGTGGGGGCCAGCAGCGCAGCCTCCCGCCAACAGTCGGGCTGACTCGCGATCTCCGCGTGGACGAACGCCATGAGAACTCCTCGTCGGGCGGCCGTGCGCAATACGGCGCAATATGGCCGTCTTTCGCGCGTTATTCTGCGCGAGACATCGCGACCCTGGCAACCGGCTGCCCGATCGCGCAGAGCGGAGTTTTGCGCCTACGTAGTTTCGCGCACTACTGTGCACGCAATCAATCACCCTTCGTGCAGAATCGGTGGAGGCACCCGCGGTGGACCGGTACGCCCGATGGAACGCGCTGCTGGAGATGCTCACTGACAACGGCCGGGTGAGCGTCGAGGATGCCGCGGGGCGGCTGGACGTCTCCCAGGCCACCATCCGGCGCGACTTCGACCAGCTCGCCCAGCAGCAGATGATCACCCGGACCCGGGGTGGCGCGGTGGCCAACGGCGTGTCCTACGACCTGCCGCTGCGCTACAAGACCGCCAAGCACTCGGCCGAGAAGCAGCGGATCGGCGCCGCCGCCGCCGCGCTGGTCTCCCCGGGCACCGTGGTCGGCCTCAACGGCGGCACCACCAGCACGGAGGTGGCCCGGGCGCTGGCCGTCCGGCCCGACCTGAACACCAACGCCGAGGGCGCCCAGCTCACCGTGGTCACCAACGCGCTCAACATCGCCAACGAGCTGCTGGTCCGGTCCCGGATGAAGGTGGTGGTGGCCGGCGGGGTGGTCCGGCCCAAGTCGTTCGAGCTGGTCGGCCCGCTGGGCGGGGCGCTGCTGCGCGAGGTCACCCTGGACGTGGCCCTGCTCGGGGTGGACGCGATCGACCCACAGCTCGGCGCCGCCGCCCACCACGAGGGCGAGGCGGCGATGAACAACCTGATGGTGGCCCGGGCGAAGCGGGTGGTGATCATCGCGGACTCGTCCAAGCTGGGCGGGCACGCGTTCGCCCGGATCTGCCCGGTCGACCGGGTGGAGACGCTGGTGACCGACTCCGGCGCGGATGCCGGGTTGGTCGACGCGTTCCAGGCGGCGGGCGTGCACGTGATCTGCGCCTGAGCAGCCGACACACCGAACTGCATACCGGGTATTGCCGGCCGGTGTATACCGCGTATGGTGTGCCTCGTCACTGCAACTATCGGGGGAGGCGCAGCTTTGCCGGCTGTCCTGGAAATAGAAGGTCTACGTAAGACATACAAGAGCCGACGCCGGGGCGTGCGACATGCCCTGGACGGCTTCGACATGCTGGTCGAGCAGGGCCAGGTGCACGGCTTCCTCGGCCCCAACGGGTCGGGGAAGACCACCACCCTGCGTACCCTGCTCGGCCTGATCCGGCCCAACGGCGGCCGGATGGCGATCCTCGGCCAGGAGGTGCCGGCCGCGCTGCCCGCCGTGGTCAGCCAGGTCGGCGCGATCGTGGAGAGCCCGCAGTTCTTCCCGCACTTCTCCGCCCGCGACACGCTGTCGCTGCTCGCCGGGGCCGGCGAGGTGCCGCAGAACCGGGTCGACGAGGTGCTGGAGCTGGTCGGCCTGCGGGACCGCGCCGGCGAGCGGGTCAAGACGTACTCGCTGGGCATGAAGCAGCGGCTCGCGGTCGCCTCGGCCCTGCTCAAGAAGCCGAAGCTGCTGATCCTGGACGAGCCGGCCAACGGCCTCGACCCGGGCGGCATCCGGGAGATGCGTACCCTCACGCGCGATCTGGCCGCCTCGGGGATGACCGTGGTGCTCTCCAGCCACATCCTCGGCGAGATCCAGCTCATCTGCGACTCGGTCACCATCATCTCGCTCGGCCGGCGGGTCGCGTTCGGCCCGGTCGACGAGGTGCTCGCCGAGCACTCCGGCGGCGCGGTGCGGGTCCGCCTGGAGGCGGCCACCGACCTGCCGAGGGCAGCCGACGCGCTGACCCGGGCGGGCGTGGCGGTGACCGCCCAGCCCGACCACCTGATGCTCGCCGGGGTCGACAAGCCGGCGATGGTGAGCCGGCTGCTCGCCGAGCAGGGCCTCTACGTCAGCGAGTTGGCCCCGGTCACGGTCGACCTGGAGAGCGTCTTCCTGGAGCTGACCGCGACCGCCCCCGTGCCGGGGCAGCACCGCCAGGTCGACGAGTCCACGAAGGTCGGCGGCGCGGGTCAGCCCGGCGCCGTCGGAGGAGGTTGGGGCGCATGAGCCTCTATCGCACGGAACTGCGCCGGCTGGGCAAGCGGCGCTTCACCCGCTGGGCGACGCTGCTCGGGCTGCTGGTCCTCGGGGCGGTGATCGTCGGGGTCTTCTTCACCAACCAGAAGATCGGTCCCGACCAGCAGGCCGCCGCAGAGCGCCAGGCGGAGCAGCAGTACCAGGAGCAGTCGCGCTGGGCGGAGCAGGAACGGGCGGCCTGCGTGCAGGCCAAGGCGTCCGGCCAGGAGCAGTCGGAGGGCCGGTACCCGCCGGACTGCGCGATGATCGAGGGTCCGCCACGGGAGAGCATCCAGGCGGAGTGGTTCCTGCCGTCGACGTTCGACTTCCGCGGCAGCTTCGAGGAAATGATCGTCACGTTCACCGCGATCCTGGCGCTGATCGGGTTCGTGGTCGGCGCCTCCTTCGTCGGCGCCGAGTGGAGCTCCGGCGGGATGATGAACCTGCTGCTCTGGCGGCCCGGGCGGCTCACCGTGCTGCTGACCAAGCTGGCGGCGCTGCTGACCGGGCTGGTCGCCCTGACCGTGGCCGCCGGGGCGGTCTGGACCGCCGGGTTCTGGCTCGTCGGCTCGCTGCGCGGCAAGACCGAGAAGATGACCGGCGGCGTGTGGCAGTCGTTCGCGCTGACCGGGCTGCGCGGGCTGGTGCTGATCGTGGTCGCGGCGACCATCGGGTTCGCGCTCGCCTCGCTCGGCCGGCACACCGCGATGGCCCTCGGCGGGGCGATCGGGGTCGTCGTGGTCGGTCAGTTCGGCATCGGCATCCTGCTGTCGATGGCCGGATCCCGGTTCATCGAAGCGTGGCTGCTGCCGACGTACGGGATGGCCTGGATGCAGAAGAAGGTCACCCTGGAGAACTACGAGGCCTGCAACGCCACCTACTACGGGGAGTGCAAGCCGGAGACCCTCGACCTGACCTGGCAGCACGCCTCGATCCTGCTCTCCGTCGGGCTGGTGACCGCCCTCGGCGCGGCGCTGGTCACCATGCGCCGCCGCGACATCGCCTGACCGGGCTCCGCCGGGGCGACCCGGACCGCACGTCCGATGCGGTCCGGGTCGCCCCTGGTTAGGCTGGTGATCCCCTGGTCGGCGTGCCTCTGCCGGCCCTTCGCACGCCCGCGTGAGGAGCGCCATGCCGCCTGCCGACGCCTCCCCGGCCGCCACCGACCGGCCCGAGCCGGGGCGCCCCGGCGACGGCGACCGGGCGATTCCGGGCGCGGAGGCTCCGGAGGACGCGGGCGGCCGGGAACAGGTCGTCCCGCTGCCCCGGTCCGCGCCCGAGTCCGTCGCGCCGGCGTCCGCGCCACCCGCGCCGGCCCCCGGTGCCGCCGGCCTCACCGAGCGCGAGCGGCGCATCCTCGCCTTCGAGCAGCAGTGGTGGCGGCACGCCGGCGCGAAGGAGCAGGCAATCCGGGACGGCTTCGGCCTCTCCGCGACGCGCTACTACCAACTGCTCAACGGGCTGCTGGACAACCCTGCCGCCCTGGCCGCCGAGCCGGTGCTGATCGGCCGGCTGCGCCGCCTGCGCTCCTCGCGGGCCCGCAACCGGCGGCGCTGACCCGGCCCGGCCCGCCGCGTGGCTCGCCCCGGACGGGAATGTCCCCGGCGGGGCCGGGTAGCCGGCGCGATGGCGGAAGGAGCGGAGGATGACGGCAGGGCACCGGGGCGTACCGGCCGGCAGGGATCGTGCCGGGCGGGCGGACACCGCGACGGCGGAGGCGGCGGCCGGGCCGGGAACCCGCGCCGGGTCGGCGGGACCGATGATGCGGGTACGGTCGGCGTCCGCTCCGGCCCCCGGCCGAGCGGTCAACGAGGATCTGGTATTCCGGTTCGGCCCTCTGGTCGGGGTCCTGGACGGGGCGACCGTACCGGAGGGCTTCGACACGGGCTGCCGGCACGGGCCGGCCTGGTACGTCCGGCACCTCGCCGCCCGGCTCGGGCTGGCCACCGCCGCCCGCCCGGCGGCCACGCTGATGAGCAGCCTCGCGGCGGCGATCCTGGCGGTTCGGGCGGACCACGGCGGCGACTGCGACCTCGACCACCCCGGCACACCCTCGTCGACGGTCTGCCTGCTGCGCGCCGGCGGGAACGAGGTCGACTGGCTGGTGCTCTGTGACAGTCCGCTGGTGCTCGACCTCGGCGGCCGGGTCGAGGTGGTCGCCGACGACCGGCTGGAGACCGCGATGGCCGACCTGCGTCGGACGGTGGGCACCCTGCCGGAACCGGCCGGTGACGGCGACCGGACCGACCGGTTCCGGCGGGCCGTGGGGCTGCAACGGGAGCGGATGAACCGCACGCACGGCTACTGGGTCGCCGCCGCCGACCCCGACGCCGCGTACCACGCGCTCACCGGGACGGTGCCGCTGCGCGGGCCGGGCGGGCTGCGCCGCGCCGCCCTGCTCACCGACGGCGCCTCCTGCGCGGTGGAGCAGTTCGGGCTCTTCGACTGGGCGGGGTTGCTGGACCTGGTCACCGCCGAGGGGCCGGGCGCGCTCGTCGACCGGGTCCGCGCCGCGGAGCGTGACCGGCCCGACCGGCTGCGCCGGCACAAGCCCACCGACGACGCCTCGGCCGTCCTCTGCGAGTTCGACCCGGGGTGACAGTCCGCCGGGCGGCGGCCGATGCCCGCCCGGCCCCGCTCGGCCGGGCCGCCGCCGCCCCGCTGCGGCGGGGCGCAGACGGTCTGACCAGGTCGTACCCGCGCCGGACCGGGGGAGCGGTACGGCAAAGGGTGGACTCGGGCGGGTGCGGACCGGCAGACTGCGGCACGTGACGGGTGCGGTGCGGCTGGAGCCGGTTGGCGAGCGGAACCTCGAACCGCTGCTCTCGGCGGCGGTCGCCGAGGCCGAGCCGGACGACGTGATGCCCCCGGTCGACGCGCCAGCCGGGTGGTCGCACGCCCGCCGGCAGGCGTTCCGCGACTACTACCGCACGGGCTTCGCGGGCCTCGCCGGCCCGTCCCGCACCGCGATGTACGTCGTGCTGGTCAGCGGCGAGGTGCTGGGGATGATCCGGATGACCCGCCGCGCCGAGCCAGGGACGGTGGAGGCGGGCGTCTGGCTCGGCCGGTCCGCCCGGGGGCAGGGCGTGGGCGCGGCGGCCCTGCGCGAACTGCTCAACCTCGCGGCGGCGGCCGGAATGCACACTGTCGTGGCGGAAACCACGCGGGACAACGCCGGGGCCATTTCCGTGCTCCGCAAATGCGGTGCGAAACTGGTCGAGGACGGCGACGCGGTGCGGGCGGAAATCAGTCTAGACGCCACCCCGCCCACTTTCTGAGCCCACCCCGAAACGATTGTCTCCCCGTATCGGGGATCGTTCCGGCTGTCGTCTTCACCCTCTACCGCGAGGTATCCGACCGGGCCTCCTGATGCGCCCGTCCGGCCTGCACAGCGAGTGCGACCTGGACGTTTCGCGGTAACGCCGACGGGTACTGCCCGCCCGTCCGCTTGAAGCGGGACGTCCAGGCATAGGCCGCTGTTGCGCTGATCCCCGGTAGCTGTTTCCCGGCCTTTACCGAAAAGGACTTTCCCTCCTACCGGGGAGCTAAGGAGAACTGATGAAGAGCGGAGTGCGAATCGGACTCGCGGTGGGGTTCGGCTATCTTCTCGGTCGCCGACGGAAGCTGCGCACCGCCCTCGTCCTGGCCACCGCCGTGGCGGCCGGGCGGGCCAGCCGAAGTCCCGGTGGGCTGTTGAAGCAGGGCCGGGAACTGCTCCAGTCGTCCCCCCAGTTGAGCGGCCTCAGCCGCCTCGGCGGACCCCTCGTCTCGGCCGGCAGGGCCGCCGCGACCGCTGCGGCCGGCAACAGCATCGACGCCGTGAGCGGCCGGTTGCGCGGCAGCGCGGACGCCCTGCGCCGTAGGTCGTCCGGCGCGTCAGGAGGCAACGACGGCCGACGCGAAGAGTCGGGCCAGGGCCAGGGCCAGGGCCAGGGCCAGGGCCAGGGCCAGGGCCAGGGCCAGGGCCAGGGCCAGGGCGAGGGCCAGGGTCAGGGCGAGGGTCAAGGGGACGGGCCGAAGCCCGGAACCGAGGACACCGGCAGCCGGCGGGGACGGTGACCATGGCCGAGAACATGAAGCCTGGTGGCCTCGCCGGCAGGGCCCGGGCCCAGCTCGGCGGCGAGCTGCGCAACCTCGCCTCGGCGCTCGGTGAGCGCGCGGTGACGGCGGTGACGGAGAAGGCAACCGGCGTGACCGGGCGGCTCAGCGAGTACGCCCAGCAGGGCGGCGGCCCCGGCCTGATCGCCGCGGCCACGGGCACCCAGAAGCTCGCCGAGGGCAAGGCCCCGGTGAAGGCCATGTTCCATGCCGGCCTGGCCGGCGGTAAGGAGAAACTGATGTCGGCTCTCGGCAGAGGCGGCAAGGGAGGCGGCAAGGGCGGCTCGAAGAAGCTCAAGGTCACCAACATCGTCGAGTCGATCGAGGTGGGCGTGCCGATCCGGGTCGCGTACGACCAGTGGACGCAGTTCGGCGACTTCCCGAGCTTCATGAAGAAGGTCGAGACCGTCGACGCGGACGGCGACGAGAAGCTGACCTGGAAGGCGCAGGTGCTCTGGTCGCACCGGACCTGGGAGTCGACCATCGTCCGGCAGATCCCGGATCGGCTGATCCACTGGCGCTCGAAGGGCGAGAAGGGCTCGGTGGACGGCACCGTCAGTTTCCACGAGCTGACCCCCGACCTGACCCGGATCCTGGTCGTTCTGGAGTACCACCCGCAGGGCTTCTTCGAGCACACCGGCAACCTCTGGCGGGCCCAGGGCCGGCGGGTGCGGCTGGAGCTGAAGCACTTCGTCCGGCACGTGATGACGCAGACGATCCTCGACCCGGACTCCGTGCAGGGCTGGCGAGGCGAGATCGAGGACTCGGAGGTGGTGCGGGACCACGAGACCGCCCTTCGTGAGGAGCGCGAGGAGCGGGAGGAGCGGGAGCAGCGCCCCCGCCCCCGCGCCGAGGAGTACGGCGAGTACGCGGACGAGGAGTACGACGAGGAGGAAGAGGAAGCGGAAGAGGAGGAGCCGCCGCCGCGCCGCCGCCAGCCGGAGGTGGCCCGCCGCCCGCAGCCCCGCGAGGAGCAGGTACGCCCCCGCCGCCGGGAGCCCCGGGAGGAACCGGTGCCCCGGGAGGAGCCGGAACGTCCCCGCCCGGCGGCCCGCCGCCGCCCGGAGCCGCCCTGGCGACCCGTGGTCCGACGTCGGCGACAGGAGCGGGGCGAGTGACGGTCACCACGGGAGGCGCCGGGGGCGGCGGCGCGCTGGAGCAGGCCGGCGGTGCGGTCGGGGGACTGGCCGACGTGGTGGAGACCGTGCTCGACAAGGGCGTGGTGATCGACGCCCAGGTCGCCGTCGGAGTGCTCGGCATCCCGCTGCTGGAGATCAACGCCCGGGTGGTGGTGGCGAGCATCGAGACGTACCTGCGCTTCGCCGAGATGGTGGACCGGTTGGACATCTCCCCCGTCGAGGGCGACGGGCTCGCCGGCCTGGTCGGGAACGTCGCGGAAGCCGCGCGGGGCTTACCGCCGGCCCCGGCGACGCCGCCGGCGGAACCGCCCGGAAGTTCGGCGGCGTCGAGGAGGCGGCCGGCGGAACCGCCCGGAAGTTCGGCGGCGTCGGGGAGGTGGCCCGGCGAGCGCGCCGGGGGAACGGGGGGCCGTGAGGTAGCCGACGGGACGGGGCTGTTCGTCTACGGCATCGTGCCGTCCGACGTGGAGCCGACCCAGGACGCCGCCGGGGTCGGCGACCCGCCGGGCGAGGTCACGGCGATTCGACACGGTGAGCTGGCCGCGTTGGTCAGCGAGGTGGGGCTGGAGGAGCCGCTGGGCCGGCCGGCCGACCTGACCGCGTACCAAAAACTGCTGGACGGGACGGCGGCGGTGGCGCCGGTGCTGCCGGTGCGCTTCGGCACCGTGGTCACCGGCCCGGACGCGGTGACCGAGCTGCTCACCGCCCACCACGACCGGTTCGCGGCGGCCCTCGACGGGTTCGAGGACCGGATCGAGTACACGGTGCACGGCCGCTACCACGAGCAGCCGCTGCTCGGGGAACTGCTCGCCGCCGACCCGGAGGCCGCCGACCTGGCCCGGCAGGTACGCGGGCAGCCGGAGGCGGCGACCCGGCCGCAGCGGATCCGGCTCGGCGAGATCGTCAGCCAGGCGGTGGAGCTGCGCCGGGAGGCGGAGAACCGGCACGTTCTGGACGGCGTGAGGCCGCTCGTGGTGGACAGCGTGGCCCGCCCGCCGAGCAGCGAACTGGACGCGGTGAACCTGGCGTTCCTGGTGGACTCCGCGCGGGCGGACGAGTTCGTCGACGCGCTGGAGGCGTACGCCGGGGGGCGCCGGGACCTGCTCCGGATGCGGCTGCTCGGCCCGCACGCCCCGTACGACTTCGTCGCCGCGCACCAGCTGGCGGGGTGACCGGTGGACATCCTCTGGGCGCTGCTGACCCTGCCGTACGCCCCGGTGCGAGGGCTGACCGCGGTGGTGAAGGTGATCGCCCGGGAGGCCGAGTCCCAGCAGCACAACCCGGCGAACGTGCGCCGGGAGCTGGAGGAACTCGACCGGGCAGCGGCGGCCGGTGACATCACGGAGCGGGAGCGGGACCGGGGCCAGCAACGGGTCCTCGACCGGCTGACGCCGCCGGGCGGGCGCGGAACGAGGCGGGCCGACGGCGGCGCGCGGCGGCGGGCCGGCAACGGCAGGCAGAAGGGCTGACCAGGGAGGTGGGCGGGATGACCCAGGGACGGATCCGGGACGTCGGTGCGCCAGCGGACGGGCGGCCGGGGGAACGCGACGACGACCGGTACGACGACGAGGAGTACCCCGAACCGTTGCCGGCGGCCGAGGCGGCCCGCGAGGGGCTGCGCCTGATCACCACCCTCGCCGGCCGGGAGCCGCAGGGCGTCGTCTCGCTGGAGTCCACGGACGAGGGCTGGCGGGTGGGGGTGGAGGTGGTCGAGGACCACCGGATTCCCGCCTCCACCGACCTCCTCGGCCTGTACGAGATCGACATTGACGTCGACGGGGAACTGCTCGGGTACCGGCGGGTGCGCCGCTACCAGCGCGGGAAGGGCGAGGTGGGCTGAGATGACCAGTCCGTCGGTGGTGCAGAACTCCGGCCAGGTGCTGCCGGCCGGCCACGAGCCGGCGAACCTCGGCGACATCCTCGAACGGGTGCTCGACCGGGGCATCGTGATCGCCGGCGACATCCGGGTCAGCCTGCTCGACATCGAGCTTCTGACGCTGAAGCTGCGCCTGGTCATCGCGTCGGTCGACACCGCGCGGCAGATCGGCATCGACTGGTGGGAACACGACCCGTGGCTCAGCTCGCGGGCCCGACCGCCGGTGGAGCCGGGCCCCCGGGACCCCGAGGAGGTCGAGGCCGAACGGCGGCCCCGGGTGGCCCGGCGGGCCGCCGTGTTGAGGGAGGACCGCGATGAGCTGGACCGCTGAGCCGGTTCCGGGCGACCCGGAACCCGTCGGCGACGCCGCCGGGTGCTGGCTGCACGGGGTGGCCCGCGAGGCCGACCCGGCCACGCTGCCCGCCGTCACCGGGATGGACGGCGGGCCGCTGCGGGGCGTGCCGGCCGCCGGCCTGGTCGCCGTGGTGAGCACCGCGCCGCTGACCGAGTACGGCGAGGAGGCGCTGCGCCGCAACCTGGAGGACCTGACCTGGCTGGAGCGGGCCGCGCGCACGCACCACGAGGTGGTGGCCGCGCTGTCCCGGGCCGGCGCGGTGGTGCCGACCCGGCTCGCCACCGTCTACCGCGACGAGCGGGGCGTCGCCCGGCTGCTCGCCGAACGCCGGGCCGAGCTGGCGGCCACCCTCGACCGGCTCACCGGCCGCGCCGAGTGGGGCGTCAAGGGGTACGCCGTGCCGGGCGCGACCGCCCACGCCGCCGCGGGCGGCGGGGCCGGGTCCGAGGGGGCCGGGGCCGCGTACCTGCGGCGGCGCCGGGCGGAGCTGACGGCCCGGGACGAGGGTCAGCGGGCCGCCGCCGAGGCTGCCGCAGTCGTGCACGACGCCCTCGCCGGGTACGCCGTGGCCGCCCGCCGGCACGCGCCGCAGGACCGCCGGCTCTCCGGTGCGCCCACCGCGATGGTGCTCAACGGGGCGTACCTGGTGGACGTCCCCACCCTCGGCGGGTTCACCGGCCTGGTCGCCGCGCTGGCCGGCCGGCACCCCGAGGTACGCCTGGAGCTCACGGGCCCCTGGCCGGCGTACTCCTTCGCCGAGGACCGCCCGCCGGAGCCGGCGCTGACCGTCAAGGAGCCGGCATGGTGACCACCGCCCTCGCGCCGAGCAGCGCGGACGACCCGCTGGCGTACCGGTCGGTGGCGCTGGTGGACGTGCTCGACCGGGTGCTCGCCCGGGGCGTGGTGGTCTCCGGGGACATCACCATCGCCATCGCCGACGTCGACCTGGTGCGGATCTCCCTGCGGGCGCTGGTCGCCTCGGTCGGCGCGCTCGTCCCGCCTGAACCGCCGGTGACAGCGGGGCCGTACCCGCCCGGCCTGCCCGACGGGGCGGCGGAATGACCGGCACCGACCCCGATCGGGACGCCGGAGCCCGGCGGGACGGCACGGCCGGGCCGGACGGGGTCGTCCGGTGGGAGGAGGCGAGGGAACTGGCCGCCGCCCTTGACGAGCCGCGGTGGCGGGCGCCCCGGGTGACGCCGCTGGATCGGCGGCTCGCCGTGGACCGGGACTCCGTCGAGCGGGGGCTGGCCAGCCTCGTGCTCACCGTGATCGAGCTGCTGCGGCAGCTCATGGAACGCCAGGCGCTGCGCCGGGTCGAGGTGGGCGACCTCACCGGCGAACAGGTGGAGCGGATCGGCGTCACGCTGATGGCGCTCGAGGAGCAGATGACCGGGCTGCGGGAGTACTTCGGCCTGGCTCCCGAGGACCTGAACCTGGACCTCGGCCCCCTCGGCCCGCTGCTGCCGACGGACTGACCACCCGGGCCGACCGCGCGGGCGGACCGACCCCGCCGCGACCGGCCGACAGCCCCCGCGCCGGCCCGTCCTCAGCGCGCTGCCCGGGCCTCCGCGTACGCCGCCAGCCAGGCGACCTGGTCGGGGTCGAGGGACGGCCGGACCCGCCGTCGCGCGGACTCGACGTGCCCGGCGGTGACTGTCGACGCGCTCAACGACTCCCGCATCGCGGCGAGCGCGGCCTCCCGGACCAGCGCCGCGCAGTCGGCAGCCGAGAAGCCGTCCAGCCTGTCGGCGAGCGCGGCGAGGTCGACGTCGTCGGCCAGTGGGACGTTGCGGGCGGAGGCGCGCAGGATCTCCGCCCTGGCCGCCCCGTCCGGCGGGGGCACGTACACCAGCCGCTCCAGCCGGCCGGGCCGCAGCAGGGCCGGGTCCACCAGGTCGGGGCGGTTGGTCGCGCCGACCACCACCACGTTGCGCAGCGACTCCACCCCGTCCAGCTCGGTGAGCAGGGCGGCGACCACCCGGTCGGTGGTGCCCCCGTCGCTGGCCTGCCCGCGAACCGGGGCGAGCGCGTCCACCTCGTCGAGGAACACCAGCGTCGGGGCGGCCTCCCGGGCCCGGCGGAACAGCTCCCGGACCGCCCGCTCGCTCTCGCCGACCCACTTCGACAGCAGCTCCGCGCCCTTCACCGAGAGCACGTTCGCCCGGCCCGACCCGGCCAGCGCCGTGACCAGGTACGTCTTGCCGCAGCCGGGCGGCCCGTAGAGCAGCACCCCGCGCGGCGGCTGCACCCCGAGCCGGGCGAAGGTGTCCGGGTAGGTCAGGGGCCAGAGCACCGATTCGGTCAGCGTCTCCTTGACCTCGACCATGTCCCCCACGTCGTCGAGGGTGACGTTGGCCAGCTCCAGGGTGGACCCGGCCATCGTGGTCGGCCGGACCACCTCCAGGGCGGCGGTGAAGTCGGTCATCGCCACCGTCGGCGACTCGGCCGACTTCTGCCGCAGAGCCGCCCGCACCCCGGCCTCCCGGACCAGCGCGGCCAGGTCGGCGGCGACGAACCCCGGGGTACGCCCGGCGACCTCGTCGAGCCGGACGTCCCCGGCCAGCGGCACCTGTCGGGTCAGCACGGTGAGCTGCTCCCGGCGCAGTGCCTGGTCGGGCAGGGGAACGGTGATCCGTAGCGAGAGCAGGTCCGGCGCGCGCAGCGCGGGGTCGACCGCCTCGGGACGGCTGGTCGTGCAGACCACCGCCGTCCCGGCCCGGACGGTCTCGGCGAGCAACTGCCGGAAGACGGTGGACAGCGGCCCGGGGTTCTCGGCGGGGGCGAGCGCCTCCACGTCGGTGACCAGCAGCACGGCCGGGGCGTTTCCGCGTACCTCGTCGGCGGCGGCGCGCAGCCGTCGCGCCGCCGCGTCGTTGGTGAGCGCCGCCAGCTCGGGGGCCCAGAGCGGGCGGACGGTCGCGCCCACCCGGGCGGCGACGGCCCGGACCAGCGCGGACTTGCCCGACCCGGCGGGCCCGGCGATCAGCACCCCGAGCGACACGGCGGTGCTCAGCCGGCCCAGCACCTCCCGGTGGTGGAAGCCGAGGTCGAGCAGTTCGGTCAACTCCTCGGCCTGGGCCCGCAGCCCGGGCAGCTCGTCCACGCCGGGCGCGTCCTCGGCCCCGCCCGCCTCGCCGACCCGGTCGGCCGGCTCGTCGGTCCCGGCGGCCCGGTCGGCCGAGGCGTCGGTCCGTCCGGGTCGGTCGGCCGTACCGCCGTCCGGCCCGGTGCCGGGGCGGGCCGCGCCGGGCCGGCCGCCGGTCCGGGTGGTCTGGCCGTGCTCCCAGCCGACCACCGTGTCCATGGTGACCAGCGCCCCGAAGCCCGGCTCGGCGGCGGTCACGGTGAGTAGGGTGCTGGTCCAGGCGTACCCGACCGTGCTGGAGAGGCTGCGCCGGGCTGCCTCGACGAGCGTGCGTACGGAGGCGTCCGGCAGCACGTCCTGGGGCAGCAGGGAGACGTCGTCCCCGGCGGTCACCACCTTGCCGAGCAGGGCGAGCCGCAGCATCTCCGGGGAGACGGCGGCGACCACCTGGACCGGTCCGGCCAGGGTCACCCGGCGGGCGGGGACCACCGGCGCCCGGCTCACCGTCACCTGCCCGCCGTCGCGGATGCCGAGGTTGCCCAGCAGCAGATCGTCGGCGTAGAGCAGGGCGGTGCTCGCGGCCGGCCCGGCCGGGGCGACGATGCCGGCGGTCACCCGCCGCCCGGCCAGCCGGACCGGGTCGCCGGACCGCAGCGCCAGTGCGGTCAGCACCTCCGGGTGCAACCGGACAACGCCGCGTCGGGCGTCCAGCGCGGCGGGGCGCAGGCTGGCGGTGAGGGTCAGGTCGGGTGCGGCCATCGCCCGAGGGTAGCCGCCGGGAAAAGGAAGACCCCGCACAAGCGCCGTCGAGCCAGGCCGGACCGCCCCGCGCCGTCGCCCACACGTTCGTCGCCCGTCGGTGTCGGCCGCCGGATGAGAGCGGCGGGGTTCAGGGCGGTGGAGTCAGGGGCGGTCGCCGGGGCCGCCGAGCAGGGACTGGTCGCGCCGGATCAGCTCCGCAAGCCGGCCCGCCGGGTCCGCCGTGAGCCGGTCCGGGTCGGGCACCCACGCCGGCACGGTCCTGACCGACAGCGGCCAGACCGGCGGCGGGACGGTGGCCGCCTCCGCGCCGACCGTCACCCGCCCGCCCGACCAGCCGACCCGCAGCGGGTACGCCTGCCCGTCGTGCTCCACCCGGATCGTGACCGTCACGCCGGGGTGCGTCGCCACCACCCGGGCGACCGCCTCGGCGACCTCCGCCACCGGATCCCGCCTGACGGAGGCGTCCAACGTGCCGCCGGCAGCACCTACCCCGCCGCCCGTCGTGCCGCTCACCGTGCCGCTCACCGTGCCGCTCACCGGGCCGCCCGTCGGGCCGCCCGTAGGTCCGGCCGGCAGGGCGCGGAGGGCCCCGGCCCGGCCCGACGGGTCGGCCAGCCGGTCCGCGTCCCCGTCCGTCCGGTCCGACGGGGTGCCGGTCGCCGGCCCGCTCGGGCCGACGTCGCCGCCTTCCGGGGGAACCGGGACGGGGTCGCCCGCCGGCCGGCTCGGGACGGTTGCCCCGCCCGGCCGGCCCCGTCCGGCGTCGCTCCCCGGCGGCACCCCGGCGGCGTCGGCGGCGGACGGGGCTGCCGCCTTCCGGCCGGGCTCCTCGGCCGGCTCGGCACCCCGCCGCCGGAGCGCCTCCTCGCGCCGGGCCAGCCGGGCGAGTGTCTCGTCCAGGTCACCTCTCATGTCGCCACCCCTTCCGGTGAAACGGATCCCGAGGCAGGGCTCGTTCAGTCCCGCCCCTCCCGGGTGGCCCGGTCCAGTGCCCGGTCCAGGACGACCAGCAGGGCGTCCCGCACCGAGAGCCGGTCCCGGGCGTCGAACCGGATCAGGGGCACCTGGTCGCCGATGGCCAGGGCCCACCGGATCGAGGTGAGGTCCAGGGCCAGCCGGCCGTCGAAGGCGTTCACCCCGACCACGAACGGCAGCCCGGCCCGCTCGAAGAAGTCGATCGCCGGGTAGCAGTCGTCCAGCCGGGTGCTGTCCACCACGACCAGCGCGCCCAGCGCCCCCCGGGCCAGGTCGTCCCACATGAATCCGAACCGGGCCTGGCCGGGGGTGCCGAAGAGGTAGAGCTTGAGGCTGCGGTCGATGGTCACGCAGCCGAAGTCCATCGCCACCGTGGTGGTGGTCTTGCCGGACTGCCCGCCCGGGTCGTCGATGCCGATCCCGACGCTGGTCATCTCCGCCTCGGTGGTCAGCGGGGTGATCTCGGAGATGGCCCCGACCGTGGTGGTCTTGCCGACCCCGAACCCGCCGGCAATGAGGATCTTGACCGGGATCGGTGGGGCGACCCGGCCCGGACCACGGTCCGGCGCGGCGTGCTGCGGCCCGGCCTGCGGCCGGTACGGCGGTGGTGGGGCCGTCGGCGGTGGGTACGGCGGCGGTGGGGCCGGCGGAGTGGCCCGTCCGGTGGCCGGCGCGGCGCCCGCCGGAGTGCCGTAGCGGGTGGTGGCGCTGTTGGCGGCGAGCCCGCCGAGCGGGGCCGCCGGCCATTCAGGAGATCGCACGGAGTCCATCAATCACTCGCAGGATGATGTCGGGGTCAAGGGCGTCCTCGGCCGCGCCGACGTGCACGTCGAGGTGGCCGGCGCCCCGCAGGTCGCCGACCAGGACCCGGGTGACGCCGAAGTGCATGCGGGTCCGGGCCGAGATCTCGGCGACCGAGATCGGCTCGCCGCAGAGCGCGATGATCGCCTGGAGCTCCGGGGCGAGCCGGGACGCGGATGTGGCGATCCACCCTCCGGCCTCGGCCCGGGCGGTCACCTGGGTCTCCAGTCCGATCGCCGGGTCCGCCCCGGCCACCCGGCCGGCGGTCAGCACGAACGGGCGCGGGCCGGCCGGCCGCTCCGGCTCGGGGTCGGCCGGCGAACCAGGGACGCTGTCCGGCCCGCCGTCGCCGCCCGGGGACGACGCCCGCAGGTAGGGCCGGATCCGGACCGTGGGTTCCGGACCCGGCCCGGTGCCGGCGGCGTCCGAACTCACTGTTGGACGGCGTTCTTCAGCTCGACGATCAGTCGTGGGGTGAGGGCGCCGCCGGCCCGCCCGGCGAAGAGGGTCATCTCGTACGCCACGGTGCCGAGGTTCGCTGACCGGTCGGCGACCACCCCGAGCACGGATCCGCTGCTGATCGCGCTGATCAACAGGTAGCCGTCGGTCATGTCGACGATCACCCGGTTCAGCCCGCCGAGGGCGTACCAGCTCGCCGCGCCGCCGGCGAGGCTCGTCATGCCGGAGACCACGGCGGCGAGGCGTTCGGCGTTCGACCGGTCCTTGATCGCCGACATGGCCATCAGCAGCCCGTCGGAGGAGACCGCGATCGCCTCCATCACCCCGGCGGTGCTGGAGGTGAAGGAGTCCAGCAGCCAGTTGAAGGTCCGGGCCTCGGGGCTGAGGTCCCCGGCGCCGGGGTGGTTCTGGTGCTCGACGTTGTCGTGCAGGAACGGGCTGGTCACCGTGTTGATCCCTTTTCATGGCGGCGGGCTGGACAGACTTCGCGCAGAGCACGGGCGACGCCCGCCTCGAACTGGTTGATCAGGTCCCGCACCTCGGCCGGGTCGCCGGGGTCGGAGACCGGCAGGGGCCGGGGCGGCGAGACGGTCAGGTTGGCGCCGGGGACGCGGCGGCTCAGCCGGGGCGAAGCCGGCGGCGCGTCCACCGGGGCCGGGTCGCCGGTCGGGGCCCGCAGCCCCGCCCGGCGTACCCCGGCCTCGAACTCCTCGACCAGGGCGCGGGCGGCGGCCGGATCGGCGGTGGACGCGTCCACCGGGCCGGCCACCGGCCCGGTGCGGGGCAGGCTCGCCCCGGGGATGCGCTGCCGGATGCCCGAGCCGCCGCGCAGGGCGCCGGCCACCGACCCACCCGGCCCGGCGACCGGCGGGACCGACCCGGCGCCCGCCCCCGCCCGGGGCATCGGCCTGATCTGCGGCCCGGTCTGCGGCGCGGTCTGCGGCGCGGTCTGCGGCCCGGTTCGCGGCCCGGTCTGCGGCCCGCTTTGCAGCCCGGTCTGCGGTCCGGGTGGCGGGCCGGGCCTGCCGAACAGCGGCCCGGCGGGGAAGGATGTGCCCCGGGTCCGCACGGGCAGCGGCGGCGCGGCGGCGGGGCCGGCCCCGCCGACCGCCGCGCCGTCACGGGGCGGCCGGGCCGCGCCGGAGGCCGCCGGGGGAGCGGCGGCACCGGACACGACCGGCGTGACGTCGGCGGTCGGCGGGGTGATCACGGGTGGCGGCGGGCCGGCGGCAGAAGCGCCGGTCCGGTCCGGCCCGCCGGCCCAGGCGGCCGAGGCCCCGGTGTCGGCCCCGAAGGCGTTCCAGGACTCTCCGGACCCCATGGACCGGGTGGCCCGGCTGAGCAGCTCGGGGTCGAACCCGGGCGACGCCGTCGGGTCTAGCGGGTCGGCCCCGACCGTCGGGTGGGGCGACGCGGCGACGGCGGCCAGGGCCCGCCGGGGGCCGATCGGCTCCGGCCGGGCGGGGGTGGTCCGCCGGTCCCGGTCCGGCGCCGACGCCCGGGCCACGTTGGCCCCCGCCCGGTCGGCCGGCGGTACGACCAGCAGCGCCGACGGGATCTCCAGCCGGGCGGTGACCCCGCCGACAGCGGTCGGGACGAGGTCCACGGTCCAGCCGTGCCGGCGGGCCAGCCGGCCCACCACGAACAGGCCGAGCACCTCGGTCGGGGCGAGGTCGAGCCGCTCCCGGCGGGTGAGCCGGGCGTTCGCCTCGGCCAGCCGCTTCTCGGTCATCCCGATGCCCCGGTCCACCACCGACAGCCGGATCCCGCCCTCGGTCGGCGCGGCGGTGACCGTCACCCGGGTGTGCGGCGGGGAGAAGACGGTGGCGTTCTCCATCAGCTCCGCCGCCGCCAGCACCAGGTCGCCGACGATCGCCGGTGCCGCGGACACACCGGGCGGGACCTGCACGTCGACCCGGGTGTAGTCCTCGATCTCGCCGAGGGCGAGGCGCACCGCGTCGGCCAGCGGCACCGGCGCGACGTGCCCGTCGGCGTCGGTCGACCCGGAGAGCACGACGAGGCTGCCGGCGTTGCGGCGCAGCCGGCTGGAGACGTGGTCGAGGCGGTACAGGTGCTCCAGCCGGGTCGGGTCGGTCTCCTGCCGTTCCAGCTGGTCGATGAGCGCGAGCTGCCGGCCCACCAGGTTCTGCGTGCGGCGTCCCACGTGCCCGAACATCTGCGCCACGTTGCGCCGCCCGGCGACCTGCCGCTCCACCAGCCGCGCCGCGGTGGTCTGCACCCGCTCGAACGCGCGGGCCAGGTCGCCGACCTCATCCCGCCCCCGGACGTCGACCGGGTCGAGGCGGATCGGCGGGACGCTCTCGATCTCGTCGTCGGCGATCCGGACCAGTTCGGCTTCGGCGGCCCGGGCGACCCGGTCGGCGCTGTGGGTGAGCCGGGTCAGCGGGCGGGCCACCGTCCGGGCCACCGCCACGCTGAGCAGCACCACGACCAGCAGGATGGCGAACGCCGCGTCGCCGACCAGCCAGGCGGCGACGAGCGCCCGCTGCTGTTCGGCCCGTACCTGCGTGGTGACGTCCGCGATGATCTTCTTCTCGACGAACTGGCCGAGGGTGATCATCGAGCGGACCGACGGGAAGAGCGTGTCCAGCGGGATCATGGAGATCGCGGCGACGGGGTCCCGCACGCTGTGGGCGAGGAACGCCGGGCTGGTCCGGGCGGCCACCGCCGCGTCGTCGAGCAGGGCCAGCTGGCGCTGCTCCGGGGTGATCAGGCTGCGGAACCGCTCGTTGTTCACGTTCAGCCTGGCCATGCAGGCGAGGTAGCTGGCGGAGATCTGCGGGTCGCCGGTGGCCCGGACCAGGACGATCAGGGTGGCGCACGCCCCGATCCACTCGTCGGTGCGCAGCAGCGCGTCCAGGGCCAGCACCTGCTGGCCGATCGTGGTGGTGGTGTCGACCTGCCAGGGCAGCCGCAGCGAGTCGATCAGCGTCATGGAGACCGGGCCGAAGGTCTCCATGACCTGGGTGGGGGTGGCCCGGCCGGCCAGCACGGCGGTACGCAGGTCGGCCAGCCGCCGCACCCCGTCCAGGGCGGTGGCGACCCGGGCGGGGAGCTGGTCGCCCAGTTCGGCGCGCAGGTCGGCGGCCCGGTCGTCCACGGTGGCTGACGCCTGGATCAGCTCGGTGCGGGTGACCCGGCCGAGCAACAGCCCGACCGAGAGCAGGCGCTCCTGCTGGATGCCCTGCACCAGCGTGCCGACCCGGCTGGCCACCCGGACGCTCTCGGCGGTGTCCGCGGCCCGCCCGGCGGCGGCGATCCGGTCGAGCACCACCGGCACGGTGAGCCCGACCATGCTGAGCAGCGGAATGATCACCAGCAGGGCGAGCTTGCCCCGGATGCGGAGCCTACCGAGCAGCATCGAAGGGCCCCCACCGTTCGGTGCCGGCGGCGCGGCCTCGCCCTGCCGGCTGGAGCGTCCGGGGCTCGGCCGGGGCGAGCGTGCCGAGCGGGGCGGGCCCCCGGGGCTCGCCCGGCGGTATCCAGCCGGTGCCGCCCGGCGACGCGCCGGCGTCCTCGTCGGCCCGGTGCTCCCCGACGACCCGCCGGCGGGCCCGACGGTACGCGGCGAGCAGCATCGCCGCGAGCGCGGCGACCAGCAGGACAGCCGCTCCGAGAGCCGCCCCGGCCAGCCACCGCTCCCGGTCGAGCCGGTCGACCCGTTCCCGCAGCAGCACGTCCAGCTCGTCGAGGATGACCGGCTGTAGCTGCCTGGCGGCGCTCTGCGCGTTGTTCCGGGCGGCGGTGAGTTCGGTCAGCCCGCCCAGCCCCGGGGCGTCCTCGGTGCCGGCCTGGCCGGTCGGGGCGGAGAGCGCGGCGAGCCGCTCGACGGCCCGCTGGTAGTTGTCGAGCGGGGTGAGCACGTTGGCGCCGAGTTTGGTGCTCTCCGTGCTGTCGACCGCCGCGCGTAGGTCGGCGACCAGGTCGGTGGCGGGAGTGAGGGCGGCCACCCGCAGGCCGGCCAGCTCGGGCCCGGTACGGATCCGCTCGGCGGCGGGGCGCCGGGCGGCGAGGGTGGCCAGGTCGGCGAGGCGGCCGGCGGTCACGAGCGCCTCGGGCAGCTCCTCGCTGACGGCGTCCTGGAGGAAGAACGAGTCCGACTGCGGGTCGCGCATCAGCCCGGAACCCTCCCGTACCTTGCGGTGCAGGGCCAGCAGCAGGTCGGTGACCTCGCCGTACGCGACGAAGGCCGCCTCCGGATCGGTCAGCTCCCGGTCGGGCAGCGCCTCCAGCTTGGCCCGTAGCCCGGTCCACCGGTCGTGGGTGCGTAGCTGGTCGCCGATGCGGGTGTCCACCGAGGCGGCGTCCTGCACCGCCCGGTTCAGCGCCTCGCCGGAGGCGGTCCGCCCGGCGACGGCGGCTGACTGGGCGTCGACCAGGGCCAGGGTGACGGGGCCGAGGGCCCGCAGGTACTCCACGCCCATCCGCTCACGGACCGCGAGCCCTCGGTCGTCGCCGGTGAGCCGCCGCTGTTGGGCGAAGAGGAACGCCACCGGCACGAGCAGTGCCACGACGAGCAGCAGCGGCAGCACGCGACCCGGGAGGGCGGGCCGTCGGGGGCCCCGCTCCGCAGGGACGGTCATGGATGGCTCCTCCGGCGACGGCGACGGCGGGGGCGGGCAGGTGTCGGGGGTCGCCGATGCAGTCCCGCTCACCGGACCGGAAAACTAACCGACCAGGCAGGGCCGGCAGAGCCGCCGGTCGGTCAGTCTTGCGTCACTTCGAACGATGTCACGCCATGTGCAGGACAGATGCACTCTTGGTGCCGATGGGTCGGTGGACATGGATGGATCGGATGTGATTTTGGAAGGAACATCGGAATTCACGTGATCCGAATTCATCTCACTGGGCCGCGCCGTACCCTGCGCGGTCGATCCGATCCGGCCGCCGATCGGCCGCACAGGACGGACGTACGGAGGATCTCAGCCAACGGTCAGGAACGGCCCCGTACCGTGGTGCCCCATGAGATCGCCGTTGCCGGTCGCACCGGTCCGACGGGCCCTGGGCACCCGCCGCCGCCGGATCGTCGCCGGGTCGGTGGCGGCCGTGCTGGTGGCCGCCGTCGCGGTGTGGGCGACCCGGTCCGACGAGGCCGGCTTCCGCACCGAGTCCGCGCTGGTCACCGTCCGGTCCGGGCCGACAGGCGACGAGCCGGTGGACCTGGACACCACGTTCTACCTGCCGGACGATGCGTCGGCCGGCCGCAAGGTGCCCGCGGTGCTGCTCGCGCACGGCTTCGGCGGCACGAAGGAGTCGGTCCGGGCCGACGCCGAGGACCTGGCCGCCCAGGGGTACGCGGTGCTCGCCTGGACCGCCCGGGGCTTCGGCCGCAGCGGCGGCCAGATCCACCTGGACAGCCCCGACCACGAGGTGCGGGACGGCGAGCGGCTGCTGGACTGGCTGGCCGCCCGCCCGGAGGTGCGCACCGACGCACCTGGCGACCCCCGGGTCGGGGTGGTCGGCGGCTCATACGGTGGCGGTTTGGCCCTGCTGCTGGCCGCCCAGGACCGGCGGGTCGACGCGATCGTCCCCATGATCACCTGGAACGACCTGTCCCGCGCGTTCCTGCCGGAGAGCACCGGCAAGGACGCCACCTCCGGCGTGTTCAAGAAGGGCTGGGCCGGGATCTTCTTCGGCGGCGGTGGCAACGCCGGCTCCGGCCCCGCAGGGCTCTCCGGCACCTCGGCCGCCGAGCCGGAGGGCGCCCCCGCCTCGGCCGGGCCGCCCAGCCCGGCACCGGGCTCGGGGCCGGGCACCGGCTCCGGGCGCACCCCGGCGGGCGCGGCGGACCCGGCCTGCGGCCGGTTCGCCGCCGACGTCTGCGCCGCGTACCTGCGGATCGCCACCACCGGCCGGGCCGGACAGGCCGACGTGGAGCTGCTGCGCCGGTCCAGCCCGGCCCCGGTGCTGGACAAGATCAAGGCGCCGACCCTGCTCGTGCAGGGGGAGGCGGACAGCCTCTTTCCGATCGCCGAGGCGGACGCCAACGCGCGCGGCATCGCGGCGAACGGCACCCCGGTCCGGGTCGCCTGGTACACCGGCGGCCACGACGGCGGCGCGGGGCCGCGCAACGACTCCGACCGGGTGAAGTACCTGACCGTCCAGTGGCTCGACCACTACGTCAAGGGCGAGGGGTCGGCCCCGGGCGACGACTTCACGTACTCCCGGATCGCCGGCTTCGACGCCCTCGACCGCGGCCTGGTCGCCACCGGCTTCCGCACCGCCGAGTACCCGGGCCTGGCCGGCGACGGACGCCGCGAGGTAGCGGTGACCGGCCCGGCCCAGCCCGTCGCGAACCCGCCGAACGGCAACCCGGCGGCCATCTCGTCGGTGCCGTTCGCCGGCGCGCTCGGCTCGCTGCTGGACGGGGTGGCCGGCGACGTCCCGGGCCAGCACGCCCGGTTCGAGTCGGAGCCGCTGGCCGAGGCGGTGGACGTGGCCGGCGCGCCGACGTTCTCGATCCGGGCGGCGTCGCCCACCGGCGAGGCGGTGCTGTTCGTCAAGCTCTACGACGTCGACCCGACCGGCGCGGCGACCCTGCCGAACGGGCTGGTCGCCCCGGTCCGGCTCACCGGGCTGCCGACGGAGGTCAATGCCGCGACGCCCGTCACCGTGACGTTGCCGGCGATCGTCCGCCGCATCGAGGCCGGTCACCGGCTGCGGATCACGGTGGCCACCACCGACCAGGCGTACACCACGCCGGTCGACCCGACCGTCTACACCGTGGCGGCCGGCGACGCCCCGGTCGTGCTGCCCACCGTTGCCGGCGAACCGATCCCCACCACGGCCGTCGTCTGGCGCTGGGTGCTCGCCGGGCTGCTGGCCGCGATCGCCGTCGGGCTCGTCGCGGTCGTCCTGCTGGCCCGCCGCCGGCACCGCCGCCAGGACAGCTCGGTCCACCCCGAGTACGCGGGCGTCCCGCTGGCCGTACGGCAGCTCCGCAAGGAGTACGCCGACGGCTTCGTCGCCGTGTCGAACGTCGACTTCGAGGTGCACCCCGGCCAGGTCGTCGGTCTGCTCGGGCCCAACGGCGCGGGCAAGACCACCACCCTGCGGGTGCTGATGGGGCTGACCCAGCCGACCGCCGGGGAGATCTACGTCTTCGGCCGCCGGCTGGTGCCCGGCTCGCCGGTGCTGTCCCGGATCGGGTCGCTGGTCGAGGGCCCCGGCTTCCTGCCGCACCTGTCCGGGCTGGACAACCTCAAGGCGTACTGGCGGGCGACCGGCCGGCCCTGGGCGGACGCGCACTTCGACGAGGCGCTGGAGATCGCCGGGCTCGGCGACTCGGTGCACCGCAAGACCCGCAAGTACAGCCACGGCATGCGGCAGCGGCTGGCCATCGCCCAGGCCATGCTCGGCCTGCCCGAGCTGCTGGTGCTCGACGAGCCGACGGACGGCCTGGACCCGCCGCAGATCGCCGAGATGCGCCGGGTGCTCCAGCGCTACGCCACCGACGGGCGGGCCGTGCTGGTCTCCAGCCACCTGCTCGCCGAGGTGGAGCAGACCTGCACCCACGCCGTGGTGGTCAACAAGGGGCGGATCGTGGCGTCCGGCCCGGTCGAGGACATCGTCGGCGAGTCGCCGAGCGTGCTGCTCGACGTCACCGACCCGGCCGCCGCGCGCGAGGTGCTGGGCCGGCTGGACGGGGTCACGGTGCTGCCGGACTCCGACGGGAACCTGGTGGTGGACACCAACGGCACCGCGCGCAGCGAGGTGGTGGCCGAGCTGGTCCGGGCGGGGATCGGGGTGGACCGGGTGGTGCCGCGCCGCCGCCTGGAGGACGCGTTCCTCGCCCTGGTGGGCGAGAACTCTCGGGGAAGCGGGGACCGGTGATGGCGCAGTCGTCCTCCACGGTGGGCGCGGCGGCGGGCTACCGCCCCTCGGCCACCCTGCCGTTCGCGGCGGAGTTCCGCCGGCAGGCATCCCGGCGGCGGACCCAGCTCGCGCTCGGGTTCATGGTGCTGCTGCCGTTGATCATCCTGATCGCGTTCCAGTTCGACTCCGGCGAGGACGACCGCAACGGCGGGGGCGAGTTCGCGAGCCTGTCCGACCTGGCCACCTCGGGCGGGCTGAACTTCACCCTCTTCGCGCTGCTGGTCTCGGCGTCGTTCCTGCTGGTCGTGGTGGTGGCGCTGTTCTGCGGCGACACGGTGGCCAGCGAGGCGAGCTGGGGCAGCCTGCGCTACCTGCTGGCCGTCCCGGTGCCCCGGGCCCGGCTGCTCGCGGTGAAGCTGGTGGTCGCGCTCGCGTACTCGGGGCTGGCCCTGCTACTGCTCGCCGGCACCGCCCTGCTCGCCGGCACGCTCCGGTACGGCTGGGAGCCGCTGAGCAGTCAGGTGGCGGCCCAGCTCGACCCGGGGGAGGGGCTGCTGCGGCTGCTGGCCGTGCTCGGCTACCTGGCGGTCGTCCTGCTGGCGGTGGCCGGGCTGGCGTTCCTGCTCTCGGTCGTCACGGACGCGGCGCTCGGCGCGGTCGGCGGTGCGGTGCTGCTGTGGATCCTGTCCAGCATCCTGGACCAGATCACCGCGCTCGGCGGGATCCGGGCGTTCCTGCCCACCCACTACGCCAACGCCTGGCTGGGGCTGCTGTCGACGCCGGTGCAGACCGACGACGTGGTGCGCGGCTGCATCTCGGCGATCGCCTACGCCACGCTGTTCTGGTCGCTGGCCTTCTGGCGCTTCACCCGCAAGGACATCACGAGCTGACCGCCGAGGCGGGGCCCGCACCGCCCGTCGTGGTCGGCCGGGCGTGGGCAGCGGCCGGGAATCAGCAGACGATCATGGGGAGCCGCCCGACGGGGTCTACCGGGGTGTGTTGGTCTGGGGCCAGGCCTGTTGGACAGTCCGGTAGTCAGTCACCACGGCTCCCTCCTGCTCGAAGGAATTCACGGGCCTGTGGCGAGGTCCCGGTAGCTCCGCAGGTTGTCCTAATTTGACCTCTAGAGTCGTGGAAGCCTTCCTATAACTAGGGAACTGATCGACTCTTCTAAATGAGTCCGGCAACCTGATGTGGCATTGAATGCTGTCACTGTGGAGGTGTCGGATGAATCTCGATCGACTCGGTGGGCCCGCCCTGTCCCTGTTCCGCATGGTGGTCGGCCTGCTGTTCCTGTCCCACGGACTGTCGTCGCTGTTCGGCGTGTTCGGCGGCGCCCGGGGCACCGGCCAGGCAGTCCCGTTCGGCGAGTGGCCGGGCTGGTGGGGCGCACTGATCCAGGCAGCTTGCGGCGCGCTGGTGCTCGCCGGGCTCTTCACCCGCCCGGCCGCGCTGCTCGCCTCCGGCTCGATGGCGTACGCCTACTTCGCGGTGCACCAGCCGGAAGGGCTGCTGCCGCTGCGCAACGGCGGCGAGTTGGCGGCGCTGTTCTGCTGGTCGTTCGTGCTGGTAGCGGTGCTCGGCCCGGGTACCTGGGCGCTGGACACCCTGATCCGGCGGCGCGCCGAGCCTGCCATCGGGTCCGTGGCCCCCGGCAAACGGTCGGTGCCGGCCTGACCCGTCGGCGCGGGCCGGGGGCAGGGCGGTGTCCGAGTGCCGGGACACCGCCCTGCCGGCGGCGCGACCGCTACGGCTTGTACGGCGCGTCGGTGTGGCTGACCTCGGTGAACGTGCTGCCGGAGAGCTGGTAGTACGAGGTGCGCCGGATGTCCAGCTCCGCCATGCTGCGGTCGGCGGAGCGGGTCAGCCAGACGACCTTCGCCCGGCCGCCCGACACGGTGATCGAGACGACCGGGGTTCGGTCGTCCAGTTCGGCCAGGCTGCGGTAGACCGGCTCACCGTCGGCGTTGCGCCACACCACCAGCGTGTAGAAGGTGCCGCTGCCCCCGCTGTTCAGGGTGACCGCGCCGACCGCGTCCGCCGCGCCATCGCCGTCCAGGTCACCGATCCCGCAGGGCTTCTGGAGGGTGACCGTGTCGCCGTCCTCGCCGGACCAGACGCCCTCGGCCAGCGGGAGGTAGTCGGCGTACCCCTGGTAGGGAACCTTGGTGCTGCCGACGTGGGCGCCGGCGAGCTGCTTGCAGGTCAGGGCGGGCACCTTCTTCGGCGCGGGCTTCGGCGGCGCGGCGGTGGTGCCGGCGACGGTCGGCTCCGGCGGGGCGGCGGGGCCCGTCGTCGCCGGGGCCGGCTCCGGGCCGTCCTCCGCCGGGACGGCCGGGTCGTCGGCGGCCGGAGCGGTGGTCGTACCCGCCGAGGAGGTCGACCCCCCGGTGTCGCAACTCGCGGTCAACAGGCAGGCCAGGGCGAGGATCGCGAGGCTGGGCAGGGTCCGGCGCATCGGCCAGTTCCTCTCTCGGGGGGTGGGCTTCCCGCACCGTAGCGGCCCCACGCCACCCGCATCGTCGGCCTCGCCACCCGGCCGGGCCGCGTACCGGGAGGTGGGGTGGGGGCGCGGGGCCCGACCGGCCGGGGTCACCCGATCAGCCCCCGCAGACCCGCCAGTCGTCGCCCTCCTTGACCAGGCTGATGACCCTGTTCCGGTCCGCGATCTTGACGGTCACCTCGGCGCTGGTGTCGCCGTTGCTGGTGTGCACCTGGGTGTTGGTGACGCGGTACTCGTCCAGGGGCGGCTCGGCCTGCCGGGCCCGGGTGAACTGCGCCTCGGTCTGCCGGCTGCGCAGCCGCTCGCAGAGCCGGGCGTACGCGGCCGGGTAGTTGCCCGCCTTCGTGTCGTCCAGGTACGCGGTCGCGGCGTCCCGGGCCGGGGTGATGGCGCCCTGCACGGTGCGGAACAGCCAGAGGCCGCCGACGACCGCGCCGGCGCAGCAGAGCAGTGCCACCACGGCGACCACGATGATCACGGTGCGGGTCGTCCGGCTGAGCCCGCGGGACTTCGGGGGTGGCCCGGGGATGCCGGGCGTCGAGGGGTAATTCACGCCGTGAGCGTAGAAACCCCAGGCCAACCCCCATGCGGTCCCCCCTTGGAATCGATCAAGCTCAATGTTGCGAGTGGTGATGGCGTCGATTCCCACGGTGACGGTGTGACCAATTCAATGCCCCGGAGCGGCCCACACGCTGGAACCCCGGGTGGCGGAGCCGGCGATCCGCCGTAGACTCGTGCGCACAACTGAATACCTCATCCAGAGGGGCAGAGGGATACGGCCCGACGAAGCCCCGGCAACCACCCGCGCGCTCGATGACGAGCGGTGCGGACAGGTGCCAATTCCGTCCCCGCCGCAGGGTGCGATGCGGGGAAAGATGAGAGGACCTTCTCGATATGACGTCGACCCTCGCCGCGTCCGGCATCGACACCACCGCCAGCCCCGCCCGCGCACTGGTCTGCCGGGCCTGCACCGCGCGCTACCCGCTCGCCGCGCAGCACGCCTGTTACGAGTGCTTCGGCCCCCTTGAGGTCGACTACGACGCCGCCGCCCTGGCCCGGGTGACCCGCGAGCAGATCGAGGCCGGCCCGCAGAACATCTGGCGGTACGCCGCCCTCCTCCCGGCCGGTCAGGACCCCGCCACCCGGGTGACTGTCGACCCGGGCCTGACCCCGCTGGTCGCCGCGCCCAACCTCGCCGCCGAGCTGGGCATCACCGCCCCGCTCTGGGTCAAGGACGACAGCGCGAACCCCACCCACTCGTTCAAGGACCGGGTGGTCTCGGTGGCCCTCACCGCCGCCCGGGCGCTCGGTTTCACCCGGTTCGCCTGTGCCTCGACCGGCAACCTGGCCAACTCGGTCGCCGCGCACGCGGCCCGCGCCGGGGTCCCCTCGGTCGTGTTCATCCCCAGCGACCTGGAGGCGGGCAAGGTGGTCACCACCGCCGTCTACGGGGGCGAGCTGGTCGCCGTCGACGGCTCGTACGACGACGTGAACCGGCTCTGCGGCGAGCTGGTGGAGACCGACGAGTTCGAGGACACGGCGTTCGTCAACGTCAACGTCCGCCCGTACTACGCCGAGGGCTCCAAGACCCTCGGGTACGAGGTGGCCGAGCAGCTCGGCTGGCGCATCCCGGCCCAGGTGGTCATCCCGATGGCCAGCGGTGAGCTGCTCACCAAGATCGACAAGGCGTTCAGCGAGCTGGTCGAGATCGGCCTCGTCGAGGCCCCGGCCGGCGGCTGGAAGGTCTTCGGCGCCCAGTCCGCCGGCTGCAACCCGATCGCCGCCGCCCTGCACGCCGACACCGACATCATCACCCCGGTCCGGCCGACCGGCATCGCCAAGTCGCTCAACATCGGCGATCCGGCCGCCGGCCTGTACGCCCTGGAGGCGGTCCGGCGCACCGACGGCTGGATGGAGTACGCCGACGACGACGAGATCCGCGACGGCATCCGGCTGCTGGCCCGGACCACCGGGGTGTTCGCCGAGACGGCCGGCGGGGTGACCGTCGCCGTGCTGCGCAAGCTGGTCGAGTCCGGCCGGCTCGACCCGACGGCGGAGACTGTGGTGTTCAACACCGGCGAAGGGCTGAAGACCATCGACGCCGTCGCCGGCCAGGTCGGCCCGACCCACCGGATCAGGCCCTCGCTGCGCGCCGCCCGGGACGCCGGCCTGCTCGGCTGACCTGCTCGATCGACCCTGGCGCGGGATGCGGCCCTTCCCCGCACCAGGCCCGGAAGCACGCCGCATGCCGCACCCCACCGGCCCTGCCCGCCGCCCCCGGACCCGACCGTCCGGTGGGCGGTGGATCGCCCGGACGGGGGATAGGGCGGATCCCCCGAGTAACCGACTTTTAGCCCTGGGTAAGAAAAACCAGTCGCCGAGGACTTGACGGCAGGAACCGGACGGCGCAAGATGCTCGGTGCGGGAGGGCGTTTCGCCGAAGACTTTCAGTTCTTGCGACCCAACGCCGAAGGCGTTGTGCGATCGTCCCTCCCGACCACGTCCGATCGGGCCAGCGGTTAATTCGCTGGCCCGATCGTCTTTCCCGGGTCACCCTCAGCCCATGGGCATCACGATCACGCCGATCGACCCGGCCGACCAGAGCGCGGTCGACGCGGCGTACCGGATCAGGGCGGCGGCCGACGCTGCGGACGTCCCCGACTTCCCGCCGCTGTGCCGGCGGCGGCTGGAGGCCGGGCTCCGCCACCCGATGCCGGGCCTGATGCCGGTCTGGGCGCTCGCCCGCCGCGACGGCGTGCCGGCCGGCTACCTCGGCCTGATCCTGCCGCAGCTCGACAACACCGACAACGCCACCGTGGACCTGTTCGTGGACCCCGCGCACCGCCGGCACGGTGTCGGCCGGGCGCTGCACGAGCACGGCCTGCGGGTGCTGCGCGAGCGGGGACGCAAGCGGGTGGTCGGGATGGCCGTCTCGGCCCTGCCCGACGGGCCGGGACGGGACGGGGCCGGTGGAGCCTTCGCCGCCGCGGTGGGCGGGCGACCGGCGCTCGCCGAGGTCCGCCGCCGGCTCGACGCCGCCCGGCTCGACCCGGCCGCGCTCGACGCCCTGCTCGCCGACGCCCGGCCCAGCGCCGCCGGCTACCGCACCGTCCGCTGGCGGGGGCCCGCCCCCGACGAGTACGTCGCCGACGTGGCCCACCTCGACGGCCGGCTGATGACCGATGCCCCGCTGGGGGACCTGGTGTGGGAGCCGGAGCGGGTCGACGTCGAGCGGATGCGTGGCGTCGAGCGTGCGCTGGACGCCCGGGGCCGCCGCCGCTACCACCACGGGGCGGTGCACGTGGCGTCCGGCCGGCTGGTCGCCTGGACGCTGCTCGACGTCGACCCCACTTCGTCGTGGCACGCGTTCCAGCAGATCACCATCGTCGACCCGGCGCACCGGGGGCACCGGCTCGGGCTGCTGGCGAAGGTGGAGAACCTGCGGTACGCCCTCGCCCACGAGCCGGAGCTGCGCTTCGTGGACACCTTCAACGCGGTGGCCAACGGGCACATGATCGCCATCAACGAGCGGCTCGGCTTCCGCCCCGTCGACACCTGGACCGACTGGCAGCTCACCCTCTGACCGGCCCGCCGTCGCGGCACCCGGCTGCCCAGCCCCGCGCCGGCCCGAGCGGCGTCCCGGCACGGCGGCGGCGTCGTCGGCCCCTACTGTCCGGTTCGCGGCTGGGGCATGATGGCGGGCATGACGGAGACCCCGCATCCCCTGCACGACAGGCATGCCGACACCCTCAACCGTGCGCTGACCGCGATCGCGGAGCGTGGGTACTGGTCCGCCTACCCGGAATCACCCAGCCCCCGGGTGTACGGCGAGACCGCCGCCGCCGACGGCAAGGCGGCCTTCGAGGCGTACCTGAACGGTGACTTCCCGCTCGACCAGCCGGGCGTCGGCGACCGGGTGGCCACCGAGGCGAGCCCGTTCGGGCTGGAGCTGAACGTCCGCTACCCGCACGCCGGCGCCGACGAGCTGGTCGCCGCCGCCTCCGCCGCGCTGCCGGCCTGGCGCGACGCCGGCCCGCAGGCCCGGGCGGGGGTCTGCCTGGAGATCCTCGACCGGCTGCACAAGCACGTCTTCGAGCTGGCCAACGCGGTGCAGTTCACCAGCGGACAGGCGTTCGTGATGGCCTTCCAGGCCGGCGGGACGCACGCGCTGGACCGGGCGCTGGAGGCGATCGCCTACGCGTACGCGGAGATGACCCGGCTCCCGGGGACGGCCGGCTGGGAGAAGCCAGCCGGCAAGGGCGACCCGCTGCGGATGACCAAGACGTTCCACGTGGTGCCGCGCGGGGTGGCCCTGGTCATCGGCTGCAACACCTTCCCGACCTGGAACTCGTACCCGGGGCTGTTCGCCTCGCTGGTCACCGGCAACCCCGTGGTGGTCAAACCGCACCCCCGCGCGGTGCTGCCGCTGGCCATCACCGTGCGCTACGCCCGGGAGGTGCTCGCCGAGGCCGGCTTCGACCCGAACCTGGTGCTGCTCGCCCCCGAGGCCCCCGGCGAGAAGCTCGCCTCGACGCTCGCCCTGCACCCGGCCGTGAAGATCGTCGACTTCACCGGCTCCACCGAGTACGGCGACTGGCTGGAGGCCAACGCCCGGCAGGCGGCGGTCTACACCGAGAAGGCCGGCCTGAACACGGTGGTGATCGACTCCACCGACGACTTCGCCGGGATGTGCCGCAACCTGGGCTTCACGCTGGCCCTCTACAGCGGCCAGATGTGCACCACCTCGCAGAACATCCTGATCCCGTCGGGTGGCATCGCCACCGACCAGGGGCACAGGAGCTTCGACGAGGTGGCCGCCGGGATCGCCGCGGCGGTTGGCAAGATCACCGCCGACCCGGCCCGGGGCGTCGAGCTGACCGGGGCGATCGTCAACGACGGGGTGCTGGAGCGCCTCGACGAGGTCACAAAGGTCGGCGAGGCCGTGCTGGAGTCGCGGGCCGTCGAGCACCCGTCATTCCCCGGCGCGGTGGTCCGCACCCCGACGATCGTGAAGCTGGCGGCCGGCGACACCGGGACGTACTCGCGGGAGTGGTTCGGGCCGATCTCGTTCGTCATCGCGACCGACTCCACCGCGCACGGCCTGGAGATCCTGCGCTCCACGGTGGGGGAGAAGGGCGCGCTGACCGCAGCCGTGTACTCCACCGACGAGGCGGTGCTGGACGCCGCCGAGGCGGCTGCGGTCGACACCGGGGTGCACCTGTCGTGCAACCTGACCGGGGGAGTGTTCGTGAACCAGTCGGCGGCGTTCTCCGACTTCCACGGCAGCGGCGCCAACCCGGCGGCCAACGCGGCCCTGACCGACGGCGCGTACGTGGCGAACCGGTTCCGCGTCGTACAGAGCCGCCGCCCCGCCTGACGGGGCACCCAGGGGCCTCTCGGCGCGCGGGCGTCGGGCCGGGCCCCTGGGCACCCCGCCCCTCGGCGCCGGGGCGCTCAGGCCGGGCGGCGCATCTGGAGCTCGCGCAGGGCGGGAATCACCGGGTGGGGAACCCGGACGCCCGTGTCCACGAAACCCAGCCGCTGATACGCCCGGTAGGCGCGGTCGTTGCCGACCACCACCTCCAGCATCAGCTCCGGTCGGCCGCACTCGCGGGACCAGCCGGCTACCGCGTCGATCAGCTCCGCGAGCAGGCCGGTGCCCCGCCGCTGCGGGGTGACGTAGACGGCGTACACCACGGTCAGGCCCGGCTCGTCCGGGGCGACGGTGCCGCCGGCGTGCCCCAGGAGCCGGCCGGCGGGACCGCCGGGTCGGTCGGTGCCCGGGTCGGCGACGAACTGCGCGGTGTGCCGGCCGACGGCGACCGAGGCGATCCGGGCCGCGTAGTCGGCGTGCGGACGGGCGGCGGCGTCCGCCAGGGTCTCCAGGAAGGCCAGCGGGGCGTCGGCGAGCATCTCCAGCCGCAGCGCGCGCATCCGGGCCGCGTCCCACGGGGTCACCCGGTGGACGACGGCCGCCCGCGTGGCCGGGGCGACCGTCCTGTCCGGCTCGGGACGCCCGGCGGCCGACGGGCGGGGACCTGCTGTCATCCCGCATGCTTACCGCAGTGACGCCCGCCTATGCGGTTCCGGGTCGAGGTCGGTCCGGTATAGCCTGATTTACGGTCGTGCGCCTGCGTGACGGCTCGTGTACCGTGCGATTTTGGTCACTGAATTCGGGGTCGTCGTCGACCCCGGAGCCGGTGGTCCGGGGCCGCCGGTTCGCGCCGGCGTCCCGCCGGTTTGCAGGCCGCGCGACGTGAGGAAGTGCACCGTGGCACAGGGCACCGTGAAGTGGTTCAACGCCGAAAAGGGCTACGGCTTCATCGCCGTCGACGGAGGGCAGGACGTCTTCGTCCACTTCTCCGCGATCGAGATGGACGGCTACAAGGCGCTGGACGACGGACAGCGGGTGGAGTTCGAGATCGCCCAGGGGCAGAAGGGCCCACAGGCCGAGCGGGTCCGCGTCGTCGCCTGACCCCCCCCGACCAGGTCCGGGGCCCGCGACTGGGCGGGCCCGGGCCGGGCGTAGGTCGCGACTGCGACGACGGGGCACCCCAGCCGGACGTCGTGCTCGGCACCCCGGCCGGACGCGGTGGCCCCAGCCGGACGCGGTGGCCCCGGGCGGTACGGCGACGCGAAACTGGGTCTCGACGCGGGACTGGCTCTCCGGTGCGCCGACCTCTCCGGTGCGCCGACCTCTCCGATGCGCCGACCTCTCCGATGAGCCGACGCGCTGCGCCGCTCCGGCGGGTGCCGACCCGGCCGGTGCCCAGTCGAGACCACCGACATCTTTGCCGACGCCCGCCCTGCTGCTGGTGGCCCGCCCCGTGCCTCGGTGCCGGGCCGCACCCCACCAGCCCGCGCAGATTCAGGGAATGTGTGGCCTCTCGGCGCTCCATGACCAGGCATTCCCTGAATCTGCGCCGATCGGGGGCCCCGGGCCGTACCTCGGTTGCCGGCCGCACCTGCCATGCCGCCGGTGCCCCACGCCGCCCGGTGGCCTCCCCGGGCCCGCAGCCCTACGGCTGCCTCGGCTTCCCCTGCCGGCCGGCCTGCCGGTCCCTGACGGTCGCGGAGCCGGTTCGGCCCGGCGTCACGTACCCGAGCGGCGGGCGTGCGGTGCTCGGTGACCGCCGTCCGGCGGCCGGGTGAACTTGGCCGAGCCGACGGCCGGATAGCGCTGGTCAGGGCTCGCGGACCGGGTCCGGACCCGGCATCGTGCTTGCACTCGGCAAGGCAGAGTGCTAAACAAGTCATTGGCACTCGCATACCGTGAGTGCCAATGGTCGGGACGGTGGGGCCACGGGCCCCCGGTGGGCAACCGCCGGGTGGCGCATGGCCGGTCGTCGCGGGCTATCCGGCCCGGCCGAGGAGACGTCGTCGTCGCCAGGTGGCGACGTCCCAAGGTGCGTACACCAGGCGGCCCATCCGGGACACACACTCGGGTGGCCGTGAGTGTCCAGGAGGACAACGCCGTATGGCCAAGATGATCGCGTTTGACGAAGAGGCTCGCCGTGGCCTCGAGCGGGGCATGAACCAGCTCGCCGACGCCGTGAAGGTGACCCTCGGCCCCAAGGGCCGCAACGTGGTGCTCGAGAAGAAGTGGGGTGCCCCCACCATCACCAACGATGGTGTGAGCATCGCCAAGGAGATCGAGCTCGAGGACCCGTACGAGAAGATCGGCGCTGAGCTGGTCAAGGAGGTCGCGAAGAAGACCGACGACGTTGCCGGTGACGGCACGACGACGGCGACCGTCCTGGCCCAGGCCCTGGTCCGTGAGGGCCTGCGCAACGTGGCCGCCGGCGCCAACCCGATGGCCCTGAAGCGGGGCATCGAGGCCGCCGTGGCCAGCGTCTCGGAGGAGCTGTCCAAGCTCGCCAAGGACGTCGAGACCAAGGAGCAGATCGCCTCCACCGCCTCCATCTCCGCCGGTGACAGCACCGTCGGCGAGATCATCGCCGAGGCGATGGACAAGGTTGGCAAGGAAGGCGTCATCACCGTCGAGGAGAGCAACACCTTCGGCCTGGAGCTTGAGCTCACCGAGGGCATGCGCTTCGACAAGGGCTACATCTCCGCGTACTTCATGACCGACCCGGAGCGTATGGAGGCCGTCTTCGACGACCCGTACCTCCTCATCGTCAACAGCAAGATCGCCTCGGTGAAGGACCTGCTCCCGATCCTGGAGAAGGTCATGCAGTCGGGCAAGTCGCTGCTGATCATCGCCGAGGACATCGAGGGCGAGGCCCTGGCCACCCTCGTGGTCAACAAGGTCCGTGGCACCTTCAAGTCGGTCGCCGTCAAGGCGCCGGGCTTCGGTGACCGCCGCAAGGCCATGCTGGCTGACATCGCCATCCTCACCGGTGGCCAGGTCATCAGCGAGGAGGTCGGCCTCAAGCTGGACGCCGTCGGCCTCGACATGCTGGGCCGCGCCCGCAAGGTCGTGGTGACCAAGGACGAGACCACCATCGTCGACGGTGCCGGCGACGCCGAGCAGATCCAGGGTCGGGTCAACCAGATCCGGGCCGAGATCGACAAGAGCGACTCCGACTACGACCGCGAGAAGCTGCAGGAGCGCCTGGCCAAGCTGGCCGGCGGTGTCGCGGTGATCAAGGTCGGCGCGGCCACCGAGGTCGAGCTCAAGGAGCGCAAGCACCGCATCGAGGACGCCGTTCGCAACGCGAAGGCGGCCGTCGAGGAGGGCATCGTCCCGGGTGGTGGCGTCGCGCTGGTGCAGGCCGGCAAGACCGCCTTCGAGAAGCTGGACCTGACCGGCGACGAGGCGACCGGCGCGCAGATCGTCAAGATCGCGCTGGACGCCCCGCTGCGGCAGATCGCCGTCAACGCCGGCCTTGAGGGTGGCGTGGTCGTCGAGCGCGTCCGCAACCTCGACCCGGGCCACGGCCTCAACGCCGCCAGCGGCGAGTACGTGGACCTGCTGGCCGCGGGCATCATCGACCCGGCCAAGGTCACCCGGTCGGCGCTGCAGAACGCCGCCTCCATCGCGGCGCTCTTCCTCACCACCGAGGCCGTCGTCGCGGACAAGCCGGAGAAGGCCTCGGCTGCCCCGGCTGGCCCGGGTGGCGGGGACATGGACTTCTGAGTCCAGCTCCACCGAACGCCGAAGGGGCGGGCCGCTGACACGGCCCGCCCCTTCCGTCGTCTGCCGGCCCGCCGGTCACGTCGGCAGGGGTCGTTGGTTGCGTCGCTTTCGGGTGCGGTCGTACGGCGGGTGGATGCGGATCGGCTCGTCCACCAGGACCACCGGCTCCTCGGCCGGGGGCGCGTCGTCCTCCGTCATCTCCGCGAGCTGCTCGGCGTCGCCGTAGTCCAGCCGGTCGAACGGCAGCTGCCCCGGGATCTCCTCGACCGGCACCCAGGTGGCCGGCTGCGCGTCGTCGATCTTGTCGTCGTCCGTGGCCATGACCGCCTCCTCTACCCAGACGGTAGGGGCCGTCGATGGCCGACGCGGCCGAACGGCGCTATACAGGCCGATGCCCGTTTCGCCGCCCGGCCTGCCACGCACCCGCCCGGCCTGCCACGCACCCGCCCGGCCTGCCACGCACCCGCCCGGCCTGCCACGCAGCCGCCCGCCCGGCCTGCCACGCAGCACTCGGCCGCCCGGGCACCGGCCCGGGCGGCCCCGCTCATCCGGCGGCCGGCAGCGCCTTGCGGTACAGGAAGAAGACGCGCTCGATCCGGGCCCCCGCGCTGCCCGAGTAGAAGGGCACCGGGCCCACCCAGCCGATCTGGGCGGATAACACCCCCTCGGCACGCTGGTCGCGCAGGCACCGGCGCAGCAGCACCCCGCCGATCCCCGTGCCCTCCGCCTCCGGGGCGGTGCCCATGGGGCCGAACCAGCTCGGCCGGGACGAGCCCCAGGCGGCGAAGCCGAGAACCGTGCCTGCCCGTTCCGCCAGGTGTGCCCCGGCGCCGGGGCGTCCCAGCGAACCGGCCAGCTCGCTGTCCCACGCGCCGCCGAAGGTGGACCGGGCGAACGCGGCCAGCGCCGGCAGGTCCGCCGGCTCCGCGCGCCGCACCGTGATCCCCCGCTCGGCCAGCCGCCGCTCCGCCGGCTCCGTCGTCCGCAGCGCGGGCGATTCGTCGTACGACAGGTCGGCCGTCATGTTCCACGCCGTGCGGTCCTGGGCGTAGCCGAGCGCCAGCGCGGCGCAGACCGCCGGGGTGTACCGCACGTCGATCCCCGGCCAGGCGTAGTACGGCGGGTTGCCGGCCAGCAGCACCTCGGTCGCGCCCCGCCCGGCGAGGTCGCGCTCGGCCCGGTCCAGCAGGGCCCGCCCGACGCCCCGCCGCCGTCGCTCGGGGGCCACCGCCACCAGGTCGACGTGCCCGACCGGGGGCTCCCCGCCGGAAAGCGAGGCGATCAGCGCGCCGACCAGCTCCGTCCCGTGGTACGCGCCCAGCCCCAGCACCGTCCGGTCCGCCCCGGCGCGGGTGTGCAGGGTGTCCACCACGGCTGCCGCCTCGGCCGCGTCCTCCGGCAGGTCCAGCGCGCGCCGGCACAGGTCCACCACGGCGGGCAGCTCGCCCGGGGTCAGCTCGGCCAGGGTGGTCTTCGCGTCCATGGTCGCCGACCCTAGATCACCGACCGCCCCGCCGCACCTGCCACAGCGCCCCGCCCGCACCTGCCGGCGCCCTGTCGCCCCGGCGGGCGGGTGGCGGCGGGGGCGAGAGGCCCACGCCGTGGGCGTCGACGAGGGCCCCCGCGTTGGTCATCCGTCGCGGGCGGCGCGGACGGCCGCGTACGCGTCGACGAGGCCGGCGCCGGTGATGTTCGCGTCGCCGCCGCAGGCGTCCGCCGGGTTGCGGGAGCGGTACGTCGCGCCGGCCGGGGTGGCGGTGTCCCGCAGGATCCGCCGGGTCCGGTCCAGGTCGCCCACCAGCGTCGGGTTCGCCGACCACATCAGCGCCACCACCCCGGCCACCTGCGGGGCTGCCATCGAGGTGCCGTCCAGCGTGGCGTACGTGCCACCCGGCATCGCAGAGAGCACCCCGACGCCCGGGGCGACCAGGTCCGGCTTGCTACCGCCGGGCACCGGCCCCCGGCTGGAGAAGCGGGCGACCTTCCGGTTCCGGTTCACCGCCCCGACCGTGAGCACGTCCGGGTACGGCGCCGGGGGATCCTCGATCGACCCGCACTGCGGCCCGGTGTTGCCGGCCGCCGCGACGACGAAGATGCCGGCCGCGTCCAGCGCCGCCGTCGCCGGGCGCAGTGCCGCCGGGTCACAGCCCTCGATCGGCGGGCAGCCCCACGAGTTCGTCAGCACCTGTGGGGCCCGCTCGGGCCGCCCGTCGGTGAACGGGTCGCCGCCGGTCGGGAACGGGGCCAGCATGAACTGGAGGCAGTCCAGGTAGCGGGCCGGGCTGCCGAGGTTGCGGTCCAGGTTCACGCAGCCGACCCAGCTGGCTGCCGGGGCCACCCCGATGCCGCCGCGCCCCACCGCGCTGCCCGTCGTGTGCGTGCCGTGCCCGCCCTGGTCGGTCGGCGCCGTCGTGTGGTCCCACGGGTCGTACCAGGAGTCGTCGCCGCCCCGGAAGCCGGCGGCCAGCGCCGGGTGCCGGCCGTCCACCCCGGAGTCGGAGCTGCCCACCACCACGCCGGCACCGGTCACCCCCAGCCCGGACCAGACCCGGTCCGCGCCGATCAGGGACACGTTCCAGGCCGGCCCGTCGGGCGCCGGCGCGTCGCCCCGGCTGGTCGGCGCGGCGGCCGGCAGCGGACGCAGCCGCTGGCTGACCAGCACCCGGGCCACCTCCGGCCGGCCGGACAGCCAGGCCCGCACGGCCGGGCCGCCGTCCACCTCGATCGCGTTGACCAGGTAGTACGGAGTCGGGCCGAGCCGCAGTCGGGCCAGGTCGCGGCGCAGGTCGGGCTGGGTGCGCTCGGCCGTGGCGACGAGCCGCCGGTAGACCTCCCCGGCCCGGGCGTCCCGGCCGGCCCGGCCCGGTGCGCCGGCCGGGATCCCGCTCAGGTCGGCCTGCTCGCGCAGCACCACCAGCAGCCGCTCGCCGTGCAGGCCGGGCCGGCCGGGCCCGAGGTACACCACCGCCGCCCCGGCGAGCAGGACCACGGCGGTCGCCGCCGCCACCGCCCGGCTGGGCGTCCCGCCGCTCGGGCGGGCCAGCAGCACGCCGTACGCGACGGACAGCACCGCGGCCACCGCGAGCCCGGCGGCGGCGGTGGCCGCCACCCAGTACGGCACGTCGCGAGTGGCCGCCAGGACGAGGGTGTTCTCCTCCGGGTCGACGAAGGCCAGCGGCCCGAGAACGCCGAGCCCGACGAGCCAGCGCGCCGGGCCGGGCCCGGCGGACCCGCCCGCACGGGCGGCGGGGGCCTGGAGGGCGGCCAGCACGAAGCCCAGCGGTGGCAGGGTCAGCAGGGCGGGCAGTTGCGCCCCGGACTGCCCGGACCCGGCGGCGACGAGCAGCAGCGCCACCCCGGCGACCAGGCCACCGACCAGCACCAGCCGGGCCGGCCGGGGCGGACGGCCGACCGCGAAGTGCGCCCAGAACCGGGCGTCGAGCAGCGCCCCGGCGAGGACGCCGACCGCCGCGGCGGCGACCGCCGCGAGGACGGTCTCCAGCAGCCCCCCGAGCGCCCCCAGCCACGCCCAGGGCAGCACGGTCGCCACCCCGGCGGCCACCGCCAGCAGCGTCACCGTCCCGTTCCCGCCGGCGGTCGGCGGCACCGGGGCGGGCCGTCCGGACGTGCCCGGTTCAGCGACCGTCCCGGCACCCGGGGACGCCTGGGCGTGGCCCCGGGCGAGCCGGCCGAGCACGGCGGCGAGCAGGCCGGCCGCCACGGCCAGCGCGGCGAGGTACGCCTCGTGGTGCACCGGCGGCAGGGCGCGCAGCAGGATGAGCGCGCCGGCGGCCAGCAGCCCGGCGAGCCAGGCCCGGCCGGTGGCCCGGACCGCCCCGGACCGGGGCAGCAGCGTGAGCAGCAGCGCCGGCACGCCGGCCAGCAGGACGGTGACGCCGGCCACCACCGGCCAGAGCCAGACCGCCCGGTCCAGCCCGCTGGCCAGCAGGACCTGGTCGGTCAGCCAGCCGGCCAGCTCGGCGGGGACGGTGACCGCGACCGCCCAGCAGCCGACCAGCACCGCCGCCACCACGGGCCACGGGCCGGAACCCGACGGCGGCGGACCCGGCACGGCCGGAGGGAAGGGCTGACCTGCGAACGGTGGGGGACCGACCTCCATGCCCAGACAGTACGGCGTGATCACGACATGCCGCCGGACCGCCGGGGCGGCTACCGTGGACGGGTGCGTGACCCCAACGTCTCCCGAACCGTCGCCGGTCAGCTCTCCCCGGCGCGCCGCGCCACCGACCTGCGCCGGCTGCGCGCCGAGCGGTTCGACGTCCTGGTCATCGGCGGCGGCGTCACCGGTGCCGGGGCGGCGCTGGACGCGGCGTCCCGAGGGCTGAAGGTGGCCCTGGTGGAGGCACGCGACTACGCGGCCGGCACCTCCAGCCGGTCCAGCAAGCTGATCCACGGCGGCCTGCGCTACCTGGAGCAGTTCGAGTTCCACCTGGTCCACGAGGCGCTCACCGAGCGGGGGCTGCTCGCCACCCGGCTCGCCCCGCACCTGGTCCGGCCGGTGCCGATCCTGATCCCGCTGCCCGCCGGCCGGGGCGCACGGGACGTGCCGGCCCGCACCTTCCGCCGGTCCTACTACGGCCTCGGCGTGGCCGCGTACGACGCGTTCGCCGGGCTCTTCGGGGGCGGCCGGGGGATGCCGCTGCACCGGCACCTCACCCGGGAGGGGGCGCGGCGGATCTTCCCGAGCCTGCGCGCCGACGCCCTGGCCGGGGCGATCCGCTACTACGACGGGCAGGTCGACGACGCCCGGCTGGTGGTCACCCTGGCCCGCACCGCGGCCAGCCTCGGCGCGACCGTGGTCAACAGCACCCGCGCGGTCGGCCTGATCCGGCAGGCCCGCGAGGTGACCGGAGTCCGGGTCCGGGACCTGGAGGCCCCACCCGGCTCGCCCGACGCCGAGTTCGAGGTGCGCGCCCGTACGGTGATCGCCGCCACCGGCGTGTGGAGCGACGACATGTCCCGGATGCTGAACGACGTCGGGCTGCGCCCCGGCTTCCGGGTCCGGGCGTCCAAGGGGGTGCACCTCGTGGTGCCCCGCTCGGCGATCACCGGCGAGACGGGGCTGATCCTGCGCACCGCCACCAGCGTCCTGTTCGTGATCCCCTGGGGCGGGCACTGGATCATCGGCACCACCGACACCGACTGGCGGCTGGACCGGTCCCACCCGGCCGCCTCGGCCCGCGACATCGCGTACCTGCTGGACCAGGTCAACACGGTGCTGGACCGGCCGCTCACCACCGCCGACATCGAGGGCGTCTACGCCGGGCTGCGCCCGTTGCTGTCCGGCGAGGCCGACTCCACCTCCAAGCTGTCCCGGGAGCACGCCGTCATCGAGCCGATGCTCGGGCTGCTGCTGGTCGCCGGGGGCAAGTACACGACGTACCGGGTGATGGCCTCCGACGTGGTGGACCGCGCGGCCCGCCGGCTCGGCGGGGCTCGCCCGTCGCGCACCGCCGACCTGCCGCTGCTCGGCGCCGACGGGTACGCCGCGATGTGGCGGGACCGGGCCGATCTGGCCCGCCGGCACGGGGTGCCGGTCGGGGTGGTCGAGCACCTGCTGGAGCGGTACGGCACCCTGACCCTCGACCTGCTCGCCCTGGTCGACGCCGATCCGCTGCTGGCGTCCCCGCTGGCCGGGGCCCCGGAATACCTCGCGGCCGAGGTGACGTACGCGGCCCGCGCCGAGGGGGCGCTGCACCTGGAGGACGTGCTGACCCGGCGTACCCGGATCTCCTTCGAGACCACCCACCGCGGCCTGGAGTCCGCCGAGCACGCCGCGGAGCTGATGGGCGCGGTGCTGGGCTGGGACGCCGCGACCCGGGCGCGCGAGGTCGAGCACTACCGGGCGCGGGTGGAGGCGGAGCGGCAGTCCCAGCTGATGCCGGACGACGCGACCGCCGACGCGGCCCGGCTCGGCGCGCCGGACGTGCGGGGCTTCGCGGCCGACCGGGGCGCCGACGGCGATCCCGTCGAACTCCCGTCGTTCCCCCGGTGACCGGCCCCCTGGCGCAGGCCGGCGTCAGAGCACCTTGCCGGGGTTGAACAGCCCCTCCGGGTCCAGCGCCGCCTTGATCGCCTGGTGCACCCGAACGCTCACCGGGCCGATCTCCCGGGCCAGCCAGTCCCGCTTGAGCAGCCCCACCCCGTGCTCGCCGGTGCAGGTGCCGCCCAGCTCCAGGCCGAGCCGCATGATCTCGTCGAAGGCCCGCCGGCCCCGGTCCAAGCTGGCCGGGTCGGCGCGGTCGACCACGATGTTCGGGTGCAGGTTGCCGTCGCCGGCGTGTCCCACCACGCCGATCGGCACGTCGCACTCCTCGGCGATCCGGGCCACCCCGTCGAGCAGCGCGGCGAGCGAGCCCCGGGGGACGGCCACATCGTCGATGATCAGCCCGCCGTTCCCGCCCGGGTACGCGTCGGCGGCGAACTTCTCCATCGCCGGGTGGGCCAGCCGGCGGGCCTGGAGCAGCGCCGCCGCCTCCGCCGCGTCGGTGGCCGCGTACACCTCGTCGGCCCCGGCCGCCTCGCACACCTCGGCGATCCGGGCCAGGTCCTCGGCGGCCCGCGACCCGGTGTCCACGGCGGCGAGCAGCAGCGCCTGCGCGTCGGTGCGCAGCCCCATCGGCTGGTACGCCTCGATCGCCGCCAGGTGGGTCCGGTCGAGCAGTTCCAGCAGGCTCGGGGTCAGCCCCTTCGCGGCGATCTCCGCCACCGCCACGCCGGCCTCCGCCGTGGATTCGAACACGGCGACGAGGGTGAGCGACGCCTCCGGGGCGGGCCGCAGCGCGACGGTCACCTCGGTGACCACCCCGAGGGTGCCCTCCGAACCGACGAAGAGGCTGGTCAGGTCGTACCCGGCGACGCCCTTGGCGGTGCGCCGGCCGGTGCGCAGCACCTCGCCGGAGGCGAGCACCACCTCAAGGCCGAGCACGTACTCGGTGGTCACGCCGTACTTGACGCAGCACATGCCGCCCGCGTTGGTGGAGACGTTGCCGCCGATGGTCGACGACTCCCATGAGCCGGGGTCCGGCGGGTAGTACAGCCCCTCCCGCCGTACCGCCCCGGCCAGCGTCGCGTTCACCACGCCGGGCTGGACCACCGCGATCCGGCTCACCGGGTCGATCTCCAGGATCCGGTCCATCGCCACGGTGCTCAGCACGATCGCGCCGTCCACCGCGTTCGCCGCGCCGGCCAGCCCGGTCCGCGCCCCCTGCGGCACCACCGGTACGCCGTACCGCGCCGCCGCCCGGATTACGCCGGCCACCTCGTCGGTGCCGCGTGGGCGGACCACCACCAGCGGCGTCCCGGAGGCGCACAGGTCGGCCTCGTCCCGCTCGTGCATCCGGAGCAGGTCCGGGTCGGTCAGGACGGCGTCATCGCCGAGCACGGCGCGCAGGTCGGCGAGGAGGGGTGAGGCAACCATGCAGCAGAGGCTAACCCCCGGCTAGTTTGGCGACCATGCTGTATCTTGACCGGCCCGCCTGGCCGGCCCGTGGGCGGCTCTGGTCGCATCTGATCAGCGACGTCTCGTCCGCCGAGCTGCACGCCTTCGCCGAGGCGCTCGGCGCGCCCCGCCGCGCGTTCGACCGCGATCACTACGACATCCCCGCCGAGCGGTACGCCATGGCGGTGCACCTCGGAGCCAGGGTGGTCCCCAGCCGTGAACTGGTCCGCCTCCTGCGCGCCTCCGGACTCCGCCGCCCCAAACACCTGACCCACCCGACCCCCTGACCCACCCCCCTCCGCACGCCCCCGCCCCACCCACCACGAGAACGCCCCTCGGCGGGGCGGCGGGGCGGTGAGGCGGCGGAGGCGGCCACCGCCCACCGCCCACCGCCCGACCGCTCCACCGCTCCACCGCTCCACCGCCCTCCGTCCCGCGATCTTGCACTTGCGGCCCTCGTTTTGCGCCTTAGGTGGCATATGCGGGGGCCGCAACTGCAAGATCGCGGGGGCGCGGGGCGCGGGGTGGGGTGGGGTGGGGTGGGGGTGGGTTAGTGGAGGGTGGTGAGTTCGCGGTGGAGGTTGGCGCGGGCCGGGTGCTCCCAGCGGGCGGCCAGGGTGGGCAGCCGATAGAGGGTGGGCAGGGCCAGCAGGCCGTCGAGCACCGAGGCCCGCCCGGCTCGGAACACCGGCTCCGGCACGTGCGCGTACTCCCGGCGGACGGCGGCGGCGTACCGGTCGTACTCGTCGGGCGGACCGGCCAGCACGGCCAGGTCGGCGTCGCAGAGCAGCGCGCCGTCGCGGTCCCCGGCCGCGACCGCGTGCCCGGCGGTGAGCAGCACCAGCCGGCGGACCTCCGCCGCTGCCACGGTCGGCACCCCGACCCCGGTCAGCAGCGCGTCGGCGAGGTCGGCGCTGGCCCGCTCGTTGCCGTCCCCGCCGGCACGCGGGTCGTAGACCGCGTCGTGGCACCAGGCGGCGAGCCGGACCAGGTCGGGAACGTCGGCCAGCTCGGCGTGCGCGTCGACGACATCGAGGACGGCGGTCAGGTGCCGGGCGGTGTGGTAGTGCCGGTGCGGTTCCCGCCAGCGGGCCAGCAGGCCCGCCCCGGCATCGGTCAGCGCCGGTGAGTCCCCGGCCCCGGCGCCCCGGGCCGCCGCCCGCCACCGGCCGATCAGTTCCACCGTTTCCCGGCGGCCGTCCGAGTCCGTCATCTGGCCGAGTCTGCCGGAGCGGGCGAGGATTCACCGCCCTCGCGGTGGGTAGTCCCCGCCATGGCCGTGGCCCGGGACCGCCGATCGTCGCTGCTGCGGCGCGCCGGCCTGCACGACGGCGTGGCCGACATCGACTCGGCGCGGATCTCGGCGGCGATGGAGGAGCTTCGCCGTCGCAGCAGAGCCACCCTGCACGATCGGCTGCACCGGGTCCGGATGGCGATGGGCCTGGCCGTGCAGGCCGGGCTGGCCGCCGCGCTGGCCTGGGCCATCTCCCACCACCTGCTGGGAAACCCGCAGCCGGTCTTCGCGCCGATCTCGGCGGTCGGCGCACTGGCCGCGTCGGTCGGCCAGCGGCTGCGCCGGACCGTCGAGCTGATCATCGGGGTGGCGGTCGGGGTGTTCCTCGGCGACCTGCTGATCTACCTCGTCGGCACCGGGGGCTGGCAGCTCGGGCTGGTGGTGACGGCGTCCATCGTGCTGACCCTCTTCTTCGGTGGGAGCGTGTCGGTCGTCATCCAGGCCGCCGCCACCGCCGTGCTGATCGTCACGCTCAGCCCGTCCACGGAGGACCTGGAGATACCGCGCTTCATCGATGCCTTCATCGGCGGCGGGATCGCGCTGGTGGTGACAGCGGTCCTGTTGCCGCTGAACCCGCTGCGGGTGATCAACCGGGCCGCCCGGCCCGCGCTGGACCTGCTCGCCGACCAGCTCGACGCCACCGCCGAGGCGCTGCGCGGGCAGGACCGGGACAGCGCCCAGCGGGCCCTGGAACGGCTTCGCGCGAACAAGGAGGAGCTGAGCACCCTCATCGAGGCGATCGAGGGCGCGAAGGAGACCAGCATCCTCTCCCCGGCCCGTTGGCACCGGCGCAGCGAGCTGACCCACTACGCCGAGGCGGCCGACCCCATCGACCGCGCGATGCGCAACACCGGGACGCTGATCCGGCGTTCCGTGACGATGATCGAGGACGGGGAGCCGGTGCCGGAGCCGATGCCGGACGCGGTGGCCCACCTCGCGGAGTCGGTCCGCCTGCTCCGCCACGAGTTCGCCATCGGGGCGGAGCCGGAGAAGGCCCGGGAACGGTCCCTGCGCGCGGTCAGTGAGGCCGGCCGGGCGTACGCGCAGGGGGTCGGGTTCTCCGGCAGCGTGGTGATCGCGCAGGTGCGCACCACCGCCAGCGACCTGCTGGTCACCTCCGGCATCGACCAGGAGGAGGCCAACCGGCTGATCCGGGTGTCCTTCGGCGAGCAGGAGAAACCGACCGTCAGCCCGGCCGAGAGCACCCCCGCCCCGAAGCCGCCCACGGCCCCGCCGCTGGGCTGAGGCGCGCTCAGCCCAGCTCGGAGAGGGCGGTGAGCAGGCTCTCGACGTGCTCCGGCGTGCTGCCCAGGCCGATGCTGGCCCGCAGGGCGGTCGGGGGCAGGTCCCGGTGCCCACTGCGCGCGGCGGCCTCGGCGAGCAGCCGACGGGCCAGCGGGTGGGCGCAGAACAACCCGTCGCGGACCCCGATGTCGTACCGGATGGCCAGCTCCGCCGCGACCTCGGCCGAGTCCCGCCCGGCCAGCACGAACGAGACGATGCCCACCCGGGGCGAGTCCGGGCCGAAGGTGCGCAGCTCCACCACGTGCGGCAGGGCGGCCAGCCCGTCCCGCAGCCGGGCCAGCAGCGTCTGCTCGTGGGCGTGCAGCGCGGCCCGGTCCGCCCCGGCCAGCGCCGCGCACACCGAGGCGAGCGCGACCGCGCCGAGCAGGTTGGGGGTGCCGGCCTCGTGCCGGGCCGGGCCGGTGGCCCAGCGCACATCGTGGGTGGCGGCCCCGACGTGACTGGTGGCGCCCCCACCGGCCAGGTACGGCGGGGCCGCGTCCAGCCAGTCGCCCCGGCCGAGCAGCACCCCCGCGCCGAACGGCGCGTACAGCTTGTGCCCGGAGACGGCCAGGTAGTCCACGTCCAGCGCGGCCACGTCGACCGGGGCGTGCGGGGCGAGCTGGGCGGCGTCGACCGCGATCCGGGCGCCGTGCCGGCGGGCCACCCGGGCCAGTTCGGCCACCGGCCAACGCTCCCCGGTCACGTTGCTCGCCCCGGTCACCGCCACCAGCACCGGCGGGCGGGCGGCGGTGCCCCGGCGCAGCTCGGTCAGCGCCGCGTCCAGCGCCCGGACCGCCTCGGCGGGGGCGGCCGGCACCGGCAGCCGCACCGAGCCGCGCGGCCAGGGCAGCAGGTTGGCGTGGTGCTCCCCGGCGAACGTCACCACCGTGGTCCCGGCGGGCAGGGTCCGGGCCAGCAGGTTCAGCGCGTCGGTGGTGTTGCGGGTGAACACCACGTGGTCGCCGGCGCGGGCGCCGAAAGAGTCGCCGACCGTCTGCCGGGCCCGCTCGTACTCCAGCGTGCAGCGCCGCGACAGCGCGCCGGCACCGCGGTGCACGCTGGCGTACCAGGGGAGCAGCTCGGCCACCGCGTCGGCCGCGGCCCGCGCGCACGGCGCGCTGGCGGCGTAGTCCAGGTTGATCTGGCCCGGCACGCCGAGCACGTCGAGCGACCGCGACGACGCCGACACGGTCCGCGCGGGCGGCGGCGTGAGCGAGGGTACGAGGGTGATGGTCATGGCACGACCTCCGGGTCCAGGGACCCCGGGTGACACCACCGGGACGGGGTCCGCGCTTGCCCAGCGCCGGACAGGGCTGGGCCCGGTCATCACCCGGGGCACCCCACCGCGAACTCGACGAGGGTTGCCGGCCAGCAAGCCGGGGCTTGATGCTGGCGCTCGTGACCTGACGACAGGATAACGGTCGACCGATGCGGCCGGAACAGCCGGCGGGGGATGACTACGCTGATGTAATGGCCGACACCCCGCCCGGCGGCGCCGCGTCGCCGTGGACCCCGCACGACCTCCCTTCGCAGCCCGGTGGGGCCGCCCCCCGGATGCCGGTGCGCCGGCTGGGCTGGCAGCGGATCCTGGTGGTGGTCCTGGTGGTGCTGCTGATCGCGGCGTGCGCGGTCTACATGCTCTTCAAGCTCGGCTTCAACCTGGGGCCGGAGGCGCTGCTGATCGGCGTGGTCGCCGCGATCCTGCCGGTGCCGGTGCTGGTCTCCTGCTTCCTGTGGCTGGACCGGTACGAGCCGGAGCCGTTGAAGTATCTGATCTTCTGCTTCGTCTGGGGCGCGTTCGTCTCCACGGCCGCCTCGCTGACCGTCAACGGGTTCTTCGCCGCCCGGTTCGCCGACTGGGGGCTGCCCGACGCGTTGACCGCGGTGCTGGTCGCCCCGTTCATCGAGGAGCTGACCAAGGCGATCGGCCCGATCCTGCTGCTGATCTTCCGCCGCCGGGAATGGTCCGGCATCACCGACGGCCTGGTCTACTGCGGGCTGTCGGCGGTCGGCTTCGCCATGGTGGAGAACATCCTCTACCTGGGCGGTTACGGCTACGCCTCCGGCGTCAACGAGTACGGTCCGGCGACCGGGGCGCGGCAGGTCATCGCGATCTTCATCGTCCGGATCCTGCTGTTCGGCTTCGCCCACCCACTGTTCACCTCGATGACCGGCGTGGGTCTCGGCATCGCCGCCCGGACCGCCGACCGTCGGGTGCGCTTCCTCGCCCCGGTCGCGGGCCTGCTGCTGGCGATGATGCTGCACGGCACCTGGAACCTGCTGCCGTCGCTGGCCCAGGCCACCGGGCAGACGATGGTCGCCCTGTACGGCTACCTCGGGGTGATGGTGCCGATCTTCTTCGGCATGGTCGGGTTGGCGGTCTGGCTGCGCGGCTGGGAGGGGCGGCTGACCGAGCGCACCCTGCCCGAATACGTGCGGGCCGGGTGGCTGACCCCGCCGGAGGTGGCGGCGCTGGGCAGCCTGGGCCGGCGGCACGCCGCCCGGACCTGGGCCCGGCGGGTGGCCGGCGACGCGGGGCTCAAGGCGATGCGCGGATACCAGTTCTCCGCCACCCGGCTGGCGCTGCTGCGCGACGGGATGCACCGAGGGCTGGACCGTCGGCCGGCCGACCGGGAGCGGACCGCGTGGGAGGAACGGGAGCTGCTGGACGCGATCACCGCGTACCGGTCCTTCTTCGTCGGCCGGGATCCGCAGGTGCCGGTCGGGAGCTGGGACGGCCACCGCTACCACCTGCGATTCCCCGACGGGTCGCAGCGGCCGGTCGACGCCCCGGACGAGCCCGTGGTGCCGATCCCGGTGGTGCTCGCCCCGCCGCCGCCCCCGGCCCACCCGGGGCCTTACGGCCCGCCCGGCTGGTACGGCCCCCGCCCGGCCGCCCCCTGGCCGCCGGGCGCCGCCTGACGGGGGCGGGTCGGCCGGTCAGGTCATCAGGCCGGTGAGGAAGTCACCGATGCCCACGGCCATCGCCGCCAGGCCCGCCCCGATCGCCTTGCACATCTGCGCCGCGCTGTCCGGCCGGAAAGCCACGAAGTAGATCAGGAACGCGACGCTTCCCCAGAGGAGAACCTTCTTCACGAATACCGGCACGATCCCTCCCCAGGGCGCTGGACGTGCCTGGCTTCCCGTAGTCGGCAGCCGCAAACGACGCGTCGCCGACCGGGGCGACGACGGCGCAGGCCGGGACGGACCCGGGGGAGGAAAGCGGAAGGGCCTGCCGCAGGCGTTACAGGTACAGGCCGGTGGAGCCGTTCGACTCCGACTCGATCCGTTCGGCGGCGACGGCGTGCACGTCCCGCTCGCGCAGCAGGACGTACCCCCTGCCGTGCAGCTCGACCTCGGAGCGGTCGTCGGGGTCGAAGAGCACCCGGTCGCCGGAGACGATCGAGCGGACGTGCGGCCCCACGCCCACGGCGGTCGCCCAGGCCAGTCGCTTGCCCACGGCGGCGGTCGCCGGGATCACGATGCCGGCGGTGGAGCGGCGCTCACCCTCGCTGCCGTCCACCTTCACCAGCACGCGGTCGTGCAGCAGACGGATCGGCAGGCCGGAGTCGAGGTTCTGGTCGGCGGTCACGACGGAACGGTACCGCGTCCAACCGGGCCACCCCGCTGGTGGTTACGCGGACGCCGACCGGGGCAATGTGTGGCGGAACCGCCCTAGGCTGGGGCGACGGACGTATCCTGTCCCCCCTGTCCTGTGGGCAGGTTGAATCTGATGCGGGAGGTGCGCTTGAGCCGCTTCGAGCGGGTACGCGGACGGCTCCGCCGCGCGTACGAGTCGGGCCGGGAGTCGGTGCGGCGGGCCCGCGCCGATCCGACCACCGTCGCCGACGGGGGACCGGGCCGTGCCGCGGCGACGGGCGGCGTCGACTCCACCGGGGAGGCCGGGGTGGCATCTCCCACCTCGCCGGGCCCGGCGGCCCCGCCGTCGGCGACGGTGGTCGGCGCCGAGCCGCCCGCCGCGATGCACAACTCCACCGCCAGCCGGGACGACGCCGACGTGCCGCACGCCCTGCGGATCGCCGCCGCCTGGTCGTGGCGGCTGATCGTCGTCGGTGTGGTGTTCTGGGCGCTGCTGAAGGTCGTCGCCACCATCAGCATCGTGATCATCCCGCTGGCCATCGCGCTGCTGCTCTCGGCGCTGCTCGCGCCGGCCGTCGGCTGGCTGCTGCGGGCGCGGCTGCCCCGCTCGCTGGCCACGGCGGTGGTGCTGGTCGGCGGCCTGGTCGGCGTCATCGGCACGCTGACGCTGGTGGTGAACGAGTTCATCAAGGGCGTGCCGGAGCTGAGCAAGAAGTCGTCCGAGGGCGTCCGGCAGATCCAGGACTGGCTCAAGACCGGCCCGCTGCACCTGTCCGACAGCCAGCTCACCCGGTACATCGACGAGGCGCAGGACTGGATCAACAACAACACCGAGAAGTTCACCAGCGGGGCCGTCTCCACCGCGGCGACCCTGGCCGAGGTGCTGACCGGCATCGTGCTGGTGCTCTTCGCCACGTTCTTCTTCCTGCGCGACGGCAGCCGGATCTGGCGCTTCCTGGTCCGGCTGCTGCCGGTGGCCGCCCGGTGGAAGGTCGACGACGCCGGCCGGGCGTCCTGGGAGACCCTGGGCGCCTACGTCCGGGCCACCGTGCTGGTCGCGTTCATCGACGCCGTGGGCATCGGCACCTTCCTGGTCATCTTCGACATCCCGTTCGCGTTCCCGCTGGCCGCGCTGGTCTTCCTCGGGGCGTTCATCCCGATCGTCGGTGCGGCGCTCTCCGGTGTCGTCGCGGTGCTGGTCGCGCTGGTCGACAGCGGCCCGGTCACCGCGTTGATCATCCTGGGCGTGGTGATCGGCGTGCAGCAGGTCGAGGGGCACATTCTCCAGCCGCTGATCATGGGTCGGGCGGTGGCCATCCACCCGCTCGCGGTGATCATCGGCATCGCGGCGGGCGTGGTGCTCGCCGGCATCACCGGGGCGCTGGTCTCGGTGCCGCTGATCGCGGTGCTCAACACGGCGGTCCGCCGGCTCGCCGCGCGTACCGTGCCGGACACCCCGCCGGACGCCGTGGTGGTCGCCTCGAAGGCGCCCTGACCGTTCCGTGGAGCCACCGGGCCCGTCCCCGCCGTCGCGCGGGGCGGGCCCGTCTCCTGCCGGACGCGTACGTCAGGACCGGCCGAGGCGTTCCAGGGCACCCCGGGCGACCTCGGGGCGGGTGGTGTACCAGAACGGGGGCAGCGAGCGGCGCAGGAACGGGCCGTAGCCGCGCGCCGTCTCCAGCCGCGAGTCGAGCACCGCGACCACGCCCCGGTCCCCGGTGGCCCGGATCAGCCGGCCCACCCCCTGGGCCAGCCGGACGGCGGCGATCGGCACGCTCACCGCAGAGAAGCCGGAGCCGCCGCCCGCGTCCACGGCTGCGGCGCGGGCCGCCGCGAGCGGCTCGTCCGGGCGGGGGAAGGGCAGCCGGTCGATCACCACGAGCTGGCAGGCGTCGCCCGGCACGTCCACGCCCTGCCACAGCGACATCACCCCGAACAGGCAGCTCGACCGCTCCTCGCGGAACCTCCGGACCAGCAGCGGCAGCGACTCCTCGCCCTGGAGCAGCACCGGCAGGTCGGTCCGCGCCCGCAGCAGCTCCGCCGCCTGCTGCGCGGCCCGCCGCGAGGAGAAGAGCCCGAGGGTACGCCCACCGAGCGCGCCGACCAGCGCCAGCAGCTCCTCGCCGGCCGCCTCGGGCAGCCCGGAGACGCTGGGGCGGGGCAGGTGCGCGGCGACGTACAGGATGCCCTGCCGGGCGTAGTCGAAGGGCGAGCCGACGTCGAGCGACCGCCACCCCGGCCCCTCGGTGGCCGGGACGGTGCCGGTGGTGGGGCGGCTGCCCGGCGCGGCGGCGACCGGGGCGGCACCGGGCGGGGCGTCACCACGGGCCGTGGCGACGGCCAGCGCGGCGGCGGCCGGGGACGGCGGGGAGGGCGTCGGCGCGTCCAGGCCCAGCGCCCGGGCCACCGTGTCGAACCGGCCGCCCAGCGCCAGGGTCGCCGAGGTGGCGACGACGGTGCGCTCGTCGTAGAGGTGGGTGGCGAGGGTGCCGGCGACCGAGAGCGGGGCCACCACCAGCGCCCGGCGGCTGTTGTTGTCCGGCTTCTCCACCCAGGCCACGTCGTGCTCGGCCTCCTCCAGGAGCCGCTGGGCGGTGGTGGACAGCTCGTCCAGCACCGCCTTGGCCTGCTGCTTGCGCACCGGGTCCGGATCGTCGGACTTGACGTCGCCGATCCCGTCCAGGGCGGCCCGGGTGGCCGCGTCGAGCAGCGTGCACGCCTCGCGCAGCGGCCCCGGCAGCCCGGCGGTGAGCCGGCCCGCCGGCACCTCGGCCAGCCCGGCGGCGAGGGCGCCGCCGGCCTCGGTGAGCCGCTCGGCGACCTCCGGGCGCAGCAGCGGGCGGGCCCGCCGGGTGGACCGGTCGATCAGCTCCGGCACCAGCTCGGCCTGGGCGGCGGAGGAGACCCGGTCGGCCAGCTCGTGCGCCTCGTCCACGATGAGCAGCTTGTGCGGCGGCACGATGTGCCGCCCGGCGAGCATGTCGACGGCGAGCAGGCTGTGGTTGGTGACCACGAGGTCGGCCTCGCGGGCCCGGGCCCGGGACGCCTCGGCGAAGCACTCCGCGCCGAACGGGCAGCGGGACGCCCCGACGCACTCCCGGGCCGGCATGGAGACCAGCCGCCATGCCTGGTCGTCGACGCCCGGGTCCAGCTCGTCCCGGTCGCCGGTGTCGGTCTCCAGCGCCCAGTCCCGCAGCCGCTGGACCTGCTTGCCCATCCGGCCGGCCTCGCCGAGCCACTTCCCGCCCCCGCCGCCGGCCCGGGGCTCCACGGCGTCGAAGAGGGTGTCCGTCGGCTCGTCCTCGGTCGAGTTGTCCAGCCGGGCCAGGCAGAGGTAGTGGTGCCGTCCCTTGAGCACCGCGAAGGTGGGCCGGCGGCCGAGCACCGGCTCCACCGCGTCGGCGAGCCGGGGCAGGTCGTGGTCGACGAGCTGGGACTGCAACGCCAGGGTCGCGGTGGAGACCACCACCGGGCCGTCCACGGTCAGCGCCGGGGTCAGGTAGGCCAGCGACTTGCCGGTGCCGGTGCCGGCCTGCACCAGCAGGTGCTCGCGGGAGGCCACGCACTCCTCGATCGCGGTGGCCATCTCCTGCTGGCCGGGGCGGGCCGCCCCGCCGGGGACCGCGCCGACGGCCGCCGCGAGCAGCTCCCCGGCGCTCGCCCGATTCCCGCGCCGCCGGGATGCGCTGCGGGGGAGGGCGGAACCGGGAGCGGTGCGCGGCGGAGTCACCGTGCGACGGTACCCGCCGCCGTCGACGCCGGGCACGCCCCGCCCCGCGTGGCGGGGTCACCCTACGGAATCCCACGGGCCGCATCCGGTTACTTCTGCCGCGCGACCGATGGGCGGTATCGACTAGGGTGCGAATCATGCCGAGCGACGTGGTCCGCGTGATCTACCGCAAGTACGACGGCAGCGCCCACCGCGACTACCCGGCCCGTCGGCTGGCCGAGGACGACCTCGGCGTCTGGCTCGGCGTGCCGGCCGGCACCGAGTCGGTCTACCACGGCCGGCCCTCGGTGGAACAGATCCCCTTCGTGTTGCTGGTGCCGCGGCACGGCTGGTGGACGGGGATGTTCAACCCGCCACCCCGGACCAGCGAGGTCTACTGCGACATCACCACCCCGGCCCGCTGGGAGGGCGACGACACCGTCCACCTGGTCGACCTGGACCTGGACGTGGTGCGCCGCCGGGGCACCGGGCTGGTCGAGCTGCGCGACGAGGACGAGTTCGCCGAGCACCGGGAGCGCTTCGGCTACCCGGCCGACCTGGTCGCCGAGGCCGAGGCCGCGTCCCGCCGGCTGCTGGTCGCGCTCGGCGACGGCAGCGAGCCGTTCGCGGCGGCGTACCGGAAGTGGCTGGCCCTGGTGGTCTGAGCCCGCCCGCCGGCCGGGCCCGCACCCGGCCGCCGTAGCGGCCGGCCTGGCCGAACACGTCCCACCCACCCCGAACGTGACCTCACCCCTCGGGCGCTCGCCGGGCGGGAGGGGGCGGGGTGGGCGATGATCCGGGGATGGACGCGTTCGGTGGAGTGGAGGTCGTGGCGCCGGAGGGCGGCACGGTGCGGGAGTTGCTGCGGGTGGGCGGCGGCGCGGTGGACCTGGGGGTGGTCGATCCCCGGTCGACGCCGGGGCTGCCCGCGGCGGCGGGCCGCGGCGGCGCCCGCAAGGCGTGGGCGCGGCAGCAGGTGGAGTTGGCCGGCGTGGGGCTGGGGCGACAGCAGGAGATGCTGTTCGCCGCGGCCAAGGGCGCGGCCGGCCCGAATGCCCCGGCGAGCGCCCCGACGACCGCTGACGCGGGCCTGGGACGGGGTCGCCCCGGGCGGGTGCTGCTGGTGCTCCAGGCCATGGACTGCGGCGGCAAGGACGGCACGATCAAGCGGGTGGCCGGCGCGATGAATCCGCTCGGGCTGCACATCCGCTCGTTCGGCCCGCCCACGGCCGCCGAGCGGCGGCACGACTTCCTGTGGCGGATCCGGCGTGTCGTGCCGCCGCCCGGGTACGTCGGGATCTTCAACCGCTCGCACTACGAGGACGTGCTGATCGCCCGCGTGGAGTCGCTGGTGCCGGAGGCCACCTGGCGGGCCCGGTACGACAAGATCAACGCCTTCGAGCGGGAGCTGACGGACGCCGGGGTGACCCTGGTGAAGGTGATGCTGCACATCTCGTACGCCGAGCAGGGGGAACGGCTGTCGGAGCGGCTGAGCGACCCGGCCAAGCACTGGAAGTACAACCCGAGCGACCTGGACTCCCGGGCCCGCTGGGACGACTACCAGGCCGCGTACGCCGAGGCCCTGGAGCGGTGCGGCACGGACGCCGCACCCTGGTACGTGGTGCCGGCCGACCGGAAGTGGTACCGCGACTGGGCGGTGGCCCACCTGCTGCGGGAGACGTTCGGCGACCTGCATCTGGGGTATCCGCCGGCCGACTTCGACGTGGCGGCGGAGCGTAGGCGGTTGTGCGGCGGTTGACCGAGTCAAGGTGAACGACAGGTGAACGACCAGTAAATGGCGGCTGGCCGAGGGTGGGCCGAGGAATTCGGGGTTCTGCCGTTTCCTAGCATTCCCCATGCAGGCACCCCCGGGGCGTCCGCCGCCCTTCCACCGACACGACGAGGTCCAGGCTGTGAAGTTTTCCTTCCGCCCCACCGAGGGCGCCTTCTACGAGCTCTTCACCAGGGCCGCGCAGAACTTGGTACGGGGCACCGCGCTGCTGAACGAGCTGGCCCTGCCCGGCGTGGACGTGCAGTCGGTCAGCGAGCGGCTCACCGAGGTCGAGCACGACAGCGACCAGATCACTCACGACCTGTACAAGAAGATCAACTCTACCTTCATCACCCCGTTCGACCGTGAGGACATCTACCGCCTGGGCTCGCTGCTCGACGACGTGATGGACCACCTGGAGGCCGTGGGCAACCTGCTCTACCTGTACGGGCTGACCAAGCTGCCGTCGCTCCCGCGTGAGCTGCACGACCTGGTCAACGTGCTGGACCAGCAGGCCAAGCTGACCGCCGAGGCGATGCCCCGGCTGAAGTCGATGAAGGACCTCGAGGACTACTGGATCGAGTGCAACCGGCTGGAGAACGACGGCGACCAGGTGTACCGGATGCTGCTGGTCCGCCTCTTCTCCGGCGAGTACGACGCCCTGACGGTGCTCAAGATGAAGGAGGTCGCCGACGAGCTGGAGGCGGCCTGCGACGCCTTCGAGCACGTGGCGAACACCGTCGAGACCATCGCGGTCAAGGAGTCCTGATCCTGTGACTCCCGAACTCATCGCCGTGCTGGCGGTGATCGCGGTGGCCCTGGCGTTCGACTACACCAACGGCTTCCACGACGCCGCCAACGCGATCGCGACCAGCGTCTCGACGCGCGCCCTGACCCCCCGGGTGGCGCTTGCCCTCGCCGCGGTCGGCAACTTCGTCGGCGCCCACTTCGGCGCCGGCGTCGCCAAGACCGTGGGCGACGGCCTGGTCATCCTGCCCACCGGGGTGGCCAGCCTGGGCGTGCTCTTCGCCGGGGTGCTCGGCGCGATCGCCTGGAACCTGATCACCTGGTACTTCGGCCTGCCGTCGTCGTCCTCGCACGCGCTGTTCGGCGGCCTGGTCGGGGCGACCCTGCTGGCCGCCGGCGGGGTGGTGCAGTGGGGCACGATCGGTGCGAAGATCCTGCTGCCGATGGTGCTCTCGCCGATCATCGGCCTGACCCTGGGCTACCTGCTGATGCTGGCGATCCTGTGGATCTTCCGCAACGGGCAGCCGGGCAAGCTCAACCGGGGCTTCCGCTGGGCGCAGACCGCGTCGGCGGCGGCCATGTCGGTCGGCCACGGCATGCAGGACGCCGCGAAGACCATGGGCATCGTGGTGCTCGCCCTCTACACCGGCGGCTTCCAGGCCGACAAGAGCCACATCCCGGGCTGGGTGTTCTGGACCTCGGCGGCCATGCTGGCGGCCGGCACGTACGCCGGTGGCTGGCGGATCATCCGGACCCTGGGTCGCAAGATCATCGACCTGGGTCCGCCGGAGGGCTTCGCCGCCGAGACGGTGGCCAGCGCGGTGCTCTACTTCAACGCCCTGGTGCTCCACGCGCCGATCTCCACCACCCACACGATCACCTCGGCGATCATGGGCGTGGGGGCGACGAAGCGGCTCTCCGCCGTGCGCTGGAACGTCGCCGGCAACATCGTGATCGCCTGGGTCATCACGTTCCCGGCCGCGGCGCTGATCTCCTGCGTCGCGTACCTGCTGGTCCGCCCGCTCTTCGGCTGACCGCCGGTTCGGAGGGGCTCCCCGCGTCGACGGGGAGCCCCTCCGACTCACTTGTAGCGCACGCCGATCTGCTCGCGGACGGCGTCCAGCAGGGCCATCACCTCAAGGGTGGTCGAGTGCGGGACCAGCGGGCTCTCGGTCAGCCCCGCGGCGATACAGCGCTGCACCTCGGCGGCCTCGTACTGGTAGCCGCCGCCGGTCAGGTCGGCGGGGATCGTCTCCGGGTCGGCCCCGGCCCGGTGCAGGGTCGCCAACGGCGGCCGGAAGAACGGCGCGGGCAGGTCGATCCGGCCGGCGGTGCCGGTGATCGAGGCGACCATCGGGGTGGCCCCGATCATGCCGCAGCTCAGCGTCGCCACCGCCCCCGAGTCGTACCCGAACACCATGCCGGTGTTCTCGTCGACGCCCTCGGGGCCGAGCTTCGCCCAGGCCCGGACGTGCTGCGGGACTCCGAGCAGCAGGTGGGCCAGGCTGACCGGGTAGACGCCCAGGTCGAGCAGGGCCCCGCCGCCGAGTGCGCGGGACCGCATCCGGCTTTCCGGCGCGAACGGCCCGGCCGCCCCGAAGTCCGCCTGCACGCCGGTGACCCGCCCCACCGCCCCCTCGGCGATCAGCTCGACCACCCGCAGGATCAGCGGGTTCGTCCGCATCCACATGGCCTCCATGAGGAAGACCCCCCGGGCGCGGGCTGCCTCGACCAGTTCGGTGCTGTCCGCCAGGTCGAGGGTGAACGGCTTCTCCACCAGCACCGCCCGGCCGGCGGCCAGGCAGGTCATGGTCGCCTCGTGGTGCGCGACGTGCGGCGTGGCCACGTAGATCGCGTCCAGCTCGTCGTCGGCGGCCAGCTCCGCCCAGGAGCCGTACGCCCGCTGTGCGCCGTGCTTGTCGGCGAACCGCCGCGCGCCCTCCGGTGTCCGCGAGCCGACCGCCACCAGCTCGGCTCCCGGCACCAGCCGGAGGTCCTCGGCGAAGCGGCCGGCGATGTGGCCGGTGGCCAGAATCCCCCAACGTGTCATGCGTCCACGCTAGTCGGGGCCGGTCCGGGCCCGACGTCCGCCGAGTCGGGCGGCCCACCCTGCGGGCTACCCTCGGCGCATGACGATCGACAGCGACGGCTTCGCCGCCCCGCCGGCCCTGGTCGAGCACGCCCGCCGGTTCCGCGCCGAGGGTAACCCGCCGGCGCGGCCCCGGGTCTCGGCGACCGTGCTGCTGCTCCGCCCGGCCGGCGTCGACTTCGAGGTGTACGTCATCCGCCGCGTCGCCGCGATGGTCTTCGGCGGCGTGTACGCCTTCCCCGGCGGCGGGGTGGACCCGTCGGACTCCCAGGCCCATCTCGACTGGGCCGGCCCCGAGCCGGCGGCGTGGGCCGGGCGGCTGGGCGTCGCGCCGGACGCCGCGCAGGCCGTGGTGTGCGCCGCCGCCCGGGAGGTCTTCGAGGAGTCCGGGGTGCTGCTGGCCGGCCCGGACGCGGCGACCGTGGTGGGCGACGTCAGTGGCGACGACTGGGAGGCCGCGCGGCAGGACCTGGAGGCCCGCCGCCGGGGCTTCGCCGACCTGCTGGCCGGCCGGGGGCTCACCCTCCGGTCGGACCTGCTGCTGCCGTGGAGCCGGTGGATCACCCCGGAGTTCGAGCCACGCCGCTTCGACACGTACTTCTTCGTGGCTCTGCTGCCGCAGGGGCAACGGACCCGGGACGTCTCCGGGGAGGCCGACCACACGATGTGGGTGCGCCCGGCGGATGCCCTGGCCCGGGCGGAGGCCGGCGAGCTGACCATGCTCCCGCCGACCCTGGTCACCCTGGCCCAGGTGGCCGCCGCCGGTGACCTCGCCGGGGTGGCCCGCGCGTCCGCCACCCGCGACGCCGCCACCCCGATCACCCCCCGCCTGGACCTCCCGGAGACCGGCGAACCCCGCTTCGTCCTCGACTGACCGCCCACCCCCTCCTCGCCGATCTTGCACTTCCGGCCCGGTCAAATCCGGCACACCGCCCGAAACGAGGGCCGCAACTGCAAGATCGACGGGGCGGGGGTGGGGCGGGGTGGGGTGAGGTGGGTGGGGTTAGCCGAAGCGGCCGGTGATGTAGTCCTCGGTCTTTTTTTGGCTCGGGTTGCTGAAGATCTTCTGGGTGTTGTCGTACTCGATGAGGCGGCCCGGGTCGCCGGTCTTCTCGATGGAGAAGAAGGCCGTGCGGTCCGAGACGCGGGCGGCCTGCTGCATGTTGTGCGTGACGATGATGATGGTGAACTTGTCCTTGAGCTGGAACATCAGGTCCTCGATGGCCAGCGTGGAGATCGGGTCCAGCGCGGAGCAGGGCTCGTCCATCAGCACCACCTGCGGCTCGACCGCGATCGTCCGGGCGATGCAGAGCCGCTGCTGCTGGCCGCCGGACAGGCCCGCGCCCGGCTTGCCGAGGCGGTCCTTCACCTCGTCCCACAGGTTCGCCGAGCGCAGCGCCCGCTCTGCGGCCTCGTCCAGGATCGACTTCTTCCGCACGCCGTTGAGCCGCAGACCGGCCACCACGTTCTCGTGGATGCTCATGGTGGGGAACGGGTTCGGCCGCTGGAAGACCATGCCGATCGTCCGGCGCACGGCGGTGACGTCCACATCGCGGTCGTAGATGTTCTGCCCGTCGATGGTCAGGTCGCCCTCGACCCGGGCCCCCGGCAGCACCTCGTGCATCCGGTTGATCGACCGCAGGAACGTCGACTTGCCGCAGCCGGACGGCCCGATCAGGGCGGTCACCGTCTTTGGCTCGACGGTCAGGTTGATGTTCTCGATCGCCTTGAAGGCGCCGTAGTAGGCGGTGACGTTCGAGGCGTCGATGCGCTTGGCCATGGTGGTGGTACCTCCGGGGTTCATCGGCCGAGCCGGTTCCGGCGGGCCAGCAGCTTCGCCGCGACCGTCAGGATCAGCACGAGGGCGACCAGGGTCAGCGCCGCGGTCCAGGCCCGTGCCGGGGCGTACCGCGACGCGTCACCGGCCTGCTGGTAGACGAAGAGGGCCAGCGACGACTGGTTGTTCTCGAACGGGTTGAAGTTGATCGCCGCGCCGCCGCCGGCGACGAGCAGCACCGGCGCGGTCTCGCCGGCCGCCCGCGCGACGGCGAGCATGACGCCGGTGACGATGCCGGGCAGCGCGGTCGGCAGCACGACCCGCAGGATGGTCTTCCACTTCGGCACGCCGAGGGCGTACGCCCCCTCGCGCAGCGGCGCGGGGACGAGCCGGAGCATCTCCTCGGTGGAGCGGACCACGGTGGGCAGCATCAGGACGCTCAGCGCGAGCGCGGCGGCGAAGCCGGAGAAGCCCGGCCGGCCGTCGTTGAACACCGGCGAGACGACCAGCACCCAGAACGCCAGCACGAACAGGCCGGAGACGATCGACGGGATGCCGGTCATCACGTCGACGAAGAACCGGATCGCGAAGGCGAACCGGCCCCGGCCGTACTCGACCACGTAGATGGCGCAGAGGACGCCGAGCGGGACGGTGATCAGCGCGGCGATGCCGACCTGCTCCAGCGTCCCGATGATCGCGTGGTACGCGCCACCGTTCGGATCCCGGGCCCCGATGTTGTTCATCGAGGTGCCGAAGAAGTCGCCGTCGAGACGCTCGACGCCCTTGCTGACCAGCGTCCAGACCACCGAGGCGAGGGGCAGGACGGCCAGCACGAACGCGGAGTGGATCAGTGCGCTCCAGGTGCGGTTGCGGGCCGAGCGCCGCCCCTCGACGGCGTTGCTGGCCGCGAAGAGTCCGGCCAGGTGGAGCAGCGCGCCGAGGACGACGACGAGGACCGGGCCGCCGATGCCGGCGCCGTACACGATCGCGGCGGCGACCACGAGGGCCGCCAGGGCGATCGCCGGGGCGGCGTACCGGGGCAGGCGCTTGGCCCGGAGGTCGGGCAGCTGGGCCGGGGGCCGGGTGTGGTGGTTGGCGACGGTGTTGGTCATGCGGCCGACTCCGTGAACTCCCGGCGGCGGTGGACGATCGCCCGGGCGGTGATGTTGACGATCAGCGTGATGGTGAACAGCACCAGGCCGGAGGCGATCAGCGCGCCCCGCCCGGTGTCGTTCGCCTCGCCGAACGCGTTGGCGATGTTGGCGGCGATGGTGTTGCCGCCGTTCTCGATGAGGTTGAACGAGATGCCGAAGGTGATGCCGAGGGTCATCGCCAGCGCGATGGTCTCGCCGAGCGCCCGGCCCAGGCCGAGCATCACCGCGGCGATGATGCCGGGGCGGCCGTACGGCAGGACGGCGGTGCGGATCATCTCCCAGCGGGTCGCGCCGAGCGCGAGCGCCGCCTCCTCGTTCGCGGTCGGGGTCTGGAGGAACACCTCGCGGGAGAGCGAGGTGATGATCGGCAACACCATGATCGCCAGGACCAGCGAGCCGAGCATGATCGACTTACCGAACGGGCCGTCGCCCCCGAAGATCGGGATCCAGCCGAAGTACTGGTTCAGCCAGGCGGAGAAGTCCCGGACCGGGGTGACGAAGACGTCTCGTCCCCAGAGCCCGAAGACCACGCTCGGCACGGCGGCGAGCAGGTCGATCAGGAAGCCGAGGGCGGTGCCGAGCCGGCGCGGGGCGTAGTGGGAGAGGAAGAGCGCGATGCCCAGCGCCACCGGCACCGCGATGAGCAGGGCCAGCGCGGAGCTGAGCACCGTACCGAAGGCGAGCGCGCCGATGCCGAACTTCGGGGCGGTGTCGTTCGGCGACCAGCCCTCGTACGTCCAGAAGTTCGCGGTGTTGGCGCGCAGGGCCGGCACCGCCTTGGCGATCAGGAAGATCGCGATGGCGGCGATGATCACCAGGACGGTGGTGCCGGCGGCCAGGGTCAGACCGCGGAACGCGCGCTCCGCACCGAAGGCCCGCGCCCGGGGCAGGCCACCGCCGCCGCCGAGGCCGTCCCCGCCCGGGGTACGGGTGCTGACTGGTGACTCGGCCACCCGCGCCGAGGCGCCGGCGGGCCGCTCCTGGCCTGAGGCCACGCGGATCCCGCCGGTGCCGGCGTCGGCCGATCGGTGAGGGGTTTCACCCATCTGCTCGCTCGCTTCGAGTTGAGGGAGGTGGTGTCGTGGCGTGGGGTCAGGAAAGGTTCTTGACCGCGGCCTCGACCCTGGTCCGGACCGAGTCCGGCAGCGGGGCGTAGCCCAGGTCGGTCAGCTCGGCCTGGCCCTCGGCGCTGGCCGCGTGGCCCAGCAGGCCCTTGACCAGCGGCAGCTTGTCGGCCGCGAGGCCCTTGCCGCAGACGATCTCGTACGTCACCAGGACGATCGGGTACGCCCCGGCCTCCTTGGTGTTGTAGTCGACCGACATCTTGAGGTCGTCGCCCTGGCCCTCGATCTTGGCCCCGGCGATGGTCTTGCCCGCGTTCTCGGCGGTCAGCTCGGCGAACTCGCCCGCGCCGTTGCCGACCTTCGCCATCTTCAGGCCGGCGTTCTCGGCGAACGACCACTCCATGTAGCCGATCGAGCCGTCGGCGCCCTTGACCGAGCTGGCCACGCCGTCCGAGCCCTTGGCGCCGGTGCCGCCCGGGGCCTTCCACGCCTTGGCGTTCTCGAAGGTCCAGTCCGTACCAGCGGTCTTGGCCAGGAACTTGGTGAAGTTGTCGGTGGTGCCGGACTCGTCCGAGCGGTGCACCGTCTGGATGGTGGTCGACGGCAGCTTGGCGTCCGGGTTGTCGGCCTTGATGGCCGGGTCGTCCCACCTGGTCACCTTGCCGGCGAAGATCTTCGCCAGGGTGGCCGGCTTGAGCTGGAGGTTGTCCACGCCGCTGACGTTGTGGGCGACGGCCACCGGGCCGATCACCATCGGCAGGTGAATGGCCTTGCCGCCGGAGCACTTGGCGTCGGCCTGCGGCTGCTCCTCCGGCTTGAGGGCCGAGTCGGAGCCGGCGAAGTCGGCGGTGCCGGCGATCAGCGCCTGGATGCCGGCGCCCGAGCCGGACGGCTCGTAGTTGATCGTGCTGCCGGCACACTTCTGCTGGTAAGCCTTGATCCACTCGGCCATGGCGTTCTTCTGGGCCGAGGAGCCCTGCGCGTTCAGGGTGCCGGTGGCGCAGTCGGCTGCGGCGGCCGACCCGGAGGCCGAGGCACCGCTGGCGGGCTCGTTGTTGTCCGAGCCGCATGCACTGAGACCGAGCACCGCAGTGAGAGCGAGGCAGGCGATAGTGCCGTGCCGCTGGAGCTTCACCTGAGGGGTTTCCCTTCACGTCTGGACGGGCCGCTCCGGATGGGGGCGGGGCCGGCGTGACCGGCTGACCTGAAAGCTAGGAGCGCCAGGTAGCCGGATCGCCCGTCAGAAGTGAACGAGGGGTGAACAGGTGCGGCCGGACAGATGGCCATGGGCCGAGGACGGGTTGTCCAATTAGTGAACGCGCGGCTTGGAATCGCTGATGATGCGATATGTCCTGTCGGCCGTTATGCGTCGAGGCCTCCGCGTGACATCGCCGTGACGCGCGTGTAGCGGGGTCGCTGGCCTCAGCCCAGGTGGTAGTTGACGTGGGCGCACCAGCGGGCGAAGCCGGTCCGCTCGTACAGCGCGACCGCCGCGGTGTTCGACTCGTCGACGTAGAGCATCACCCGGTCCAGCCCTCGCCGGTCCCGCAGGTACGCCAGTCCCGCCGCGGTCAGCGCCCGGCCCAGACCGCCGCCGTGCGCCGCCGGATCGACCCCGAGCACGTAGACCTCGCCGATCCGGGCCGATCCGGGCCGCTCGTGCACCTTGGTCCAGTGGAAGCCGAGCAGCCGCCCCGTGGCGGACTCGACGGCGAGCAGGAAGCCGGCCGGGTCGAACCACGGCTCGCTGAGGCGTAACCGCAGGTCGGCTGCCGTCCACCGGCCCTGCTCGGGGTGGCTGGCGAAGGCCCGGGCGTTGAGCGCGAGCCAGGCGTCGTCGTCCGCCCCGGGGACGAACGCGCGCAGGACCACCCCGTCGGGCAGGGGCGGCTCGGCCGGCGGCTCGGCCAGCGGGCGACGTAGCTGCCAGAGCACCCGGGACCGGGTGAGGCCGAGGTCGACGGCCAGCGCGGCGGCGGACGGGTGGTCGCCGTGCGCCCAGGCCCGCACCGGCCCGGTGGCCGCGTCGAGCGCCGCCCGGGCCAGCACCCGGCCGGTGCCCCGCCGCCGATGGGTGGGGTGGACGGCCAGTTCCACGCCGACGCCGGCCGCCGGGTCGGTGGTGTCCAGGTGGGCGTAGCCGGTCAGCGTCCCGTCCGGCGCGCGGGCGGTGAGGTGGACGGCCGGGGCCCGCGGGTCACGCAACCGCAGCAGCGTGTGCTCGTCGAACGGGTCGGCCCCGTCGGCGTCCCCGGCCGCCCGGGACAGGGCCAACACGTCGGCCGCCTCGGCCGCCGTAAGCGCCGCGCTGTGGGTCACCCGGTCGGTCGTCGGCTCGGCGCTGCTCATCCCGTAACCGTAACGGGTGCGGCCCGGGCCGTGGCCGCACCGCCTCCGCCTCCGTCTCCGTCGGTGGTCGGGGTGTCCCCTGCCAGCGGAGTGGTCGCTCAGGTGGCGCCGGCGGGGATGGGCAGGGCCTCCAGCCGGAACCGGCCGGTCAGGTCCGGCAGGAGGCCGTGCAGCGAGTCCACGGTGCCCTGTCTGTCGCCGCCCGCGTCGTGCAGCAGTACGACCGCGCCAGGCTGCACCTCCGCCGAGACCACGGCGGCGATCCTCGCGGCCCCCGGCGCCCTCCAGTCCGACGGGTCGACGGTCCAGTGCAGCGGGATCATGCCGATCTCCTCGGCCACCGACACCACCGGGTAGGTCCACGCGCCGCCGGGCTGACGGAAGTAGCCGATCGGGGCGCCGGGCACGGCGTCCCGGATCGCCGCGTTGGTGCGCAGCAGGTCGGCGCGGATCACGTCCGGCGACCGCTTGCCGAGCAGCACGTCATGCTGCCAGGAGTGGTTGCAGAGGGTGTGCCCGTCGGCCACGATCGCCTGGATCAGGTCGGGATGGTTCCGGGCGTTCTCGCCGACCACGCAGAAGGTGGCCTTGACGTCGTAGTCCCGCAACAGGGCCAGGACCTGCGGGGTGTACTGCGGGTCGGGCCCGTCGTCGAAGGTGAGTGCCACCTTCGCCGAGCCCGTGCCGGCGCGGGCGCCGAACAGGCCGTCGCCCGCTGTCTCCGACGGTTGCCCGGTGGCGTCGGCCTGGCCGCCCACGGTGGGACTGGCAGTGGGCCCGGCGGGGCCGGAGGTCGGGGCGGGAGGCCGGGAGCGGTCCCCCGGCGGCTGGTCGGCGTACGGCGGGGCGTCCGCGGTCGCCGAGACCCCCGTGGGCTGTGGCCTCGGCTCGGGGGCCATGCTCTGCCCGAGCGCGTACGCGGAGCCGAGCAGCGCGGCCACCACGACCGCGGCGAGCCCGACGAAGCGCCCGCCCGCTGCGGGGGCCATCAGCCGACACCGCCGTTCGGGCGCCGGGACCGGCCCCTGTTCGCCCCCGTGGTCATCGCACGCACCGTCGCCCCTTCCGCCGTCAGCCCGGCAATCAGAATAAGACTGACGAGTCGCGCAAATAGGGCAAATTGGGAACAGTGTAGCCGGCGGGGCAGCCCCGGCCGGACCCGTGAGGGCCCCGACCCGGCCGATCGCGACTCAGGCCGGGACCGCGATTCAGAACGGGACCGCGACTCAGACCGGGACCGGGGCGTGCTCGGGCTCGGGCAGCGACCGCGACGGCGGCACGACGAACTTGTAGCCGACCTGGCGGACCGTGCCGATCATCGACTCGTACTCCGAGCCGAGCTTGGCCCGCAGCCGCCGCACGTGCACGTCCACCGTCCGGGTTCCGCCGAAGTAGTCGTAGCCCCAGACCTCGCGCAGGAGCTGGTCCCGGGTGAACACCCGGCCCGGGTGCTGGGCCAGGAACTTCAGCAGCTCGAACTCCTTGTACGTCAGGTCGAGCGGCCGGCCCTTGAGCTTCGCGGCGTAGGTGTCCGGGTCGATGGTCAGCTCGCCCGCCCGGATCGAGCCGCCGGCCCCGGCCGTGGCGTTGCTCAGTCGACCGACCGCCAGTCGCAGCCGGGCCTCGACCTCGGCCGGCCCGGCGCCGGCCAGGATGACGTCGTCGACGCCCCAGTCGGCGTTCAGCGCGATCAGCCCGGCCTCGGTGACCACCGCGACCAGCGGCACGCCGAGCCCGGTGGCGTGCAGCATCCGGCAGGTGGCCCGGGCCTCGCTCAGCTCCGATCGGGCGTCCACCAGCACGGCGTCCGGGCTGGGCCCGGCGACCAGGGTGCGGACGTCGCGCGGCGCGGTACGCACCGAGTGCGGCAGCAGGTCGAGCGCCGGCAGCACCATCGATGGTTCGCCTGCGCGTGCGGTCACCATCAGCAGGATCTCCACACGATCACCTCCGTCCCGGCGGCCCTGCGGCCGCGCGCGACCAGCGGCACCCCTGCGTGGGGGCGGCGCTGAGAACTTGCGTGGGTCCCGGCGTCGCTGACGGGCGGGTATCGGCTTGAGCCTAACTGATCGCCCTGCCTGCGCTTCCGTGTCGTTTCCTCTTTGTCCGCCTTGCCCGTGATCGTGCCGCAGGTTTTAACGTTGCCGAAACCGTGGCCACCGGAGTGCGACCCGGGTCTGGCACGATCGGGACGTGTATCCCCCGACCTCCTCCGAGGCCGGCCGGGACCCGTGGGTCGACGACGACGTCCCACCAGGGCCGGCCGGTCGTGCGCACCCACCGGCCCCGCGCACCGGCCCGGGCGCCGACGACGACGGTCCCCCGGCCCGGCGGGGTCGCCCCCGCCGGCTGCGCCGCAGCGGCGACCCGGGCTGGCGACCCGACGACGAGGCCGACGACGACGTCGACGAGGAGGAGTTCGAGCCGGTCGAGGTGCGCCGGCCGCTCTCGCTCACCGTCGCCGGGTTCGCCGCGCTGCTCGGCGTCGGCCTGGTGCTCGGCGCGCAGACCGCCGGGCCCGGGCACCGGTTGCCGTTCGCGTTCATCATCTTCGGCGTGCAGCTGATCTTCGTCCTGGCCTGGACGATGGCCATGCGCCCGCCCGCGCTGCTGCTGGTCGCCCTGGTCAGCGCGGTGGTGGCCGCCGCCGCCGACACCGCCGCCGTGCAGTCCGACATCGCCGGCCTGGCCCCGCTCGGGTACCTGGCCGCCGGCGGCTTCCTGCTCGGCGTGCTCGGGCAGCTCGTCCGCCGGGTCGACCGGGTCCGGGTCACCGATTCGCTCGGCACCACCCTGCTGATCGTGGTCGGCGTGGTCGCCTTCGCCACGCTCATCGTGCTCAGCCGGATCCCGGCCGGCACCCAGGCGATCACCGTCTGCCTCACCGCCACCGGCGTCGCGCTGACCGTCGCCCGGCTCACCGACGCGGTGCTGCCCTGGCCCCGGCTCGCGCCGCAGGTGCCCCGGGGCGCGGCGGGCGTGGTGGCCGGCGCGATGGCCGGCACCCTGGCCAGCGCCGTGCTGGGCAGTTTCCTGGTCAGCTTCACCCCGACCAGCGGTGCGGTGATCGGGCTGGTCGCCGCCGCCACCGCCGTGCTGGCCGACCTCGCCGTCGGGTACGCCGAGGCGGGCCGGCTGATGGCCGGCGAGCCGCCGACGATGTGGGCCGCCCGGCACATGCAGGGCCCGCTCGGCGGCTTCGCCCTGTCCGCCCCGGCGGCGTACGCGATGTGCGTGTTGTTCCTGTGAGCGACCGGCCGGCGGCGCCCGCCCGCCGGCCGGGATCGGCCAACGGTTGAGGGTTCCTCCACCCGGGTACTGTGCGGTGCGCCGCAGGGCGGCAGCAGCCGTCGGTGGCAGAAACCGGACCGTCGACGTCCCACGGGCGCCGGCCAGGACAGAAGGAGGCGGGCGTGGCGGAGGCCTACCCGGCGCACGAGGAGCGCCCCCGGCGACGTGGGCGCAAGGTGCTCATCACGCTCCTGGTCCTGCTGGTGATCCTGGCCGGGCTGCTGGTGGCCGCCGACCGGATCGCCGTCGGGGTCGCCGAGCGGGCCATCGCCGACCAGGTCACCAAGGCGCTCGCCAAGCAGGACGCGCAGTCCTCGGCGCCCGAGGTCGAGGTTGGCGGCTTCCCCTTCCTCAACCAGGTGCTCGACGGCAGGTACGAGCGGATCACCATCAAGCTGCGCGACGTGCAGGGCGCGGTGCGGGGTGACGCGGTCAGCCTGCCGACGCTGGACGTCGACGCCCGCAACGTGCGGGCCTCCCTGGACACCCTGCGCACCCAGCAGGGCGACGTGGTCGCCGAGACCGTCGACGGCACCGGCACCATCACGTACGACAGCCTGGCCAAGCTTCTCGACCGGCCCGGCCTGACCCTCGGCGAGCGGGACGGCCAGCTCGCCGTCACCGCCCCGGTCGACATTCTCGGGCAGAAGCTGACCGTCACCGGCACCGCCAAGGTGACCGTCGGCAAGGAGGGACAGGTGTCGTTGAGCTTCGCCGACCTCGACGCCGAGGGGTTGCCGAACATCCCGCTGGCCCGCACCCTGCTCAACAACTACGCCAAGGGCATCTCGATCGACGTGCCCCTCCCCGAGTTGCCGTTCCAGCTCGTCGTGCGCGAGGTCAGGCCGTTGCCCGGAGGGCTCGCGGTGACCGCCGCCGCGAAGGACGTCCCGATCAACTCGGCCGGCTGAACCGCCCGGCCCCGGTCGGGACGGTGTCGCCCGGCCGGGACGGTCGTCCCGGATGCTGGTCGGGCCGGTGGCGCTCCCCGGGACGGCTGGTAGCCTCCCTGTTCATGGGGATGCACCTCACCAAACGGCGCGCGATCGACCTGTGTCGCGTGGCCACCTGCCTGTGTCGCCCCGTCATCTGACGGCGGGGCTGTCCTCGGCCGCCTGACGGCGGCCACCGGCCACAGGGTCTGCGTACCCTCCGGTTCTCCCCCTCTTCGCCCGGCAGCGGCGCCGTCGCACGAACCCGTGATCCCGTCCTTCCCACTGGGTCCCGCGCGTGGTGCGACAGTCACCTATTCGATCCCGCGCAGGCTCACCATCCATCCTCACCAGGGAGTGATCTGATGAGTCGCGACACCGCACTCGTTTCGGCCGAATGGGCCGAGAAGAACATCGACGCCCCGGGCGTCGTCTTCGTCGAGGTCGACGAGGACACCTCGGCCTACGACACCGGCCACATCGCCGGCGCGATCAAGCTGGACTGGAGGACCGACCTCCAGGACCAGGTCCGCCGGGACTTCCTCAACAAGAGCCAGTTCGAGGCGCTGCTCTCCGCGCGCGGCATCGGCAACGACGACACCGTCGTCCTGTACGGCGGCAACAACAACTGGTTCGCCGCGTACGCGTACTGGTACTTCAAGTTCTACGGCCACGGCGACGTCAAGCTGCTCGACGGCGGTCGCAAGAAGTGGGAGCTGGACGCCCGCCCGCTGGTCACCGACGCGGTGACCCGGCCGAAGACCGAGTACGTCGCGCAGGAGCCGGACAACAAGATCCGCGCCTTCCGTGACGAGGTCGTCGACGCGATCGGCACCAAGAACCTGGTCGACGTGCGCAGCCCCGACGAGTTCGCCGGCCGGCTGCTCGCCCCCGCCCACCTGCCGCAGGAGCAGGCCCAGCGGGCCGGGCACATCCCCACCGCGATCAGCGTGCCGTGGTCCAAGGCTGCCAACGAGGACGGCACCTTCAAGTCCGACGACGAGCTGCGCAAGATCTACGCCGCTGCCGGGCTGGACGACGGCAAGGAGACCATCGCCTACTGCCGGATCGGCGAGCGCTCCTCGCACAGCTGGTTCGTGCTCCAGGAGCTGCTCGGCCACCCCAACGTGAAGAACTACGACGGTTCCTGGACCGAGTACGGCTCGCTGATCGGCGTGCCGGTCGTGCTGGGCGACGAGCCCGGGGAGGCCTGAGTCATGACTGCTCCCACTGCTGCCGGGTGCGCCGCGCCCGACCAGGCCGCCCCGTTGCCGGCCGGCCTGGACCTGGAGAAGGAAACCGTCATCACCGGCGTTGTCCGGTCCGAGGCGGGCGAGGTCGTCGCGGGCGCGTACGTCCGGCTGCTCGACTCGACCGGTGAGTTCACCGCCGAGGTGGTCACCTCCCCGGTCGGCCAGTTCCGCTTCTTCGCCGCGCCCGGCACCTGGACGCTGCGGGCGCTCTCCCGGCACGGGAACGGCGACGCCGCCGTCACCGCCGCGCGCGGAATCAACGAGGTCGCCGTAACGGTCGCCTGAGGGTAAGGAAGGGCACCTTGTTGACGCTTTCCGTATAGGAAGGGCCCCTCCTGACACCGGCACCGCGTGGATCGGCTCGGGCCGGCCGCCCCTGAACGGGGTGGCCGGCCCTAGCCGTTTAGCGATAACCGAGACCGCCGACGGCGGGCATCGGGCGGGGCGTTCACGAGGTGCAGCCGCCCGGATGGCCGACCCGCCGGATGCAGCGGCGTCGCCCGCCGAGCCGTCGGTCGCAGAAGACCTGATGCTGCGTGTCCGGCGCGCCCATTTGGATAACTGGAAAGAGTCAACGACTGGTTGCAGTGCGTGGTTGCACGTGGTGATGAGTGCGTGATCGAATCGGAGGTGCCACGCGAGGAGTGCCATGCCTGCGACCCCGGACTACCTCAGGATCTCTGACGAGATAGTTGCCGACGTCAGGTCGGGTAAGTACAAGCCGGGGGGCAAGCTGCCCTCGATCAGTGAGCAGTGCGGCCAGTTCAAGGTCAGTGCGTCAACGATCAACCTTGTCAACGTGCGGCTGGAGGCGCTCGGGGTGATCAGCCGTCACCAGGGCAAGGGCATCTTCATCACCGATCCGGAGACCTGGCTGCGTAAGCCCTGACCGGTAGCTGTCACTTCTTCGGGTCCGCATGGGCCTGCCCAGGCGGCCATCGAGCATCGTCTTGATCGACCGGCTGGACGCCGCGTGACGCCCGGCCGGCGGCATGAGGGTGTGGTGTTAAGAAGTCCCGTGGGGCGGTCAGGCAAATCCGCCGTTGCTGAACAGCCGTTGACCGTTGATCCACTGACCTTGTGGCGAGCACAAGAAATCAACCAGATATGCGGTGTCCTGTGGGGTGCCGAGGCGGCCGAGTGGTGTCTGCCGGATGCAACCGGCTCTTCCCGCCTCTGTCATCCAGCCCGTGTCCACAGGGCCGGGATTGATGACGTTCGAGCTGATGCCGAGGTGTGCCAACTCGTGGGCCGCAGCCAGGGTGATGCGGTCGAGTGCGCCCTTGCTGGCGCCGTACGGCAGGTTCCCCACGGTATGATCACTGGTGAGGGCGATGATGCGACCGTCGCCGTGCCGGCCGCGGAAGCGCCGCCCGTGCTCACGAATCAGCAACCATGTCGCCCGCGCGTTAACGGCGAAGTGTCGGTCGAAACTCTCCACGGTGGTGTCGAGTAGTCCAGAGTCGACTGATTCGCAGTGGCACATCACCAAGGCGGTAACTGGGCCGAGCTTGCGCTCGGCCTCGTCATAGATCGCAGTGGGTGCCGTGGTGTCGGTGAGGTCCGCTTCTATGGCGGAGACGGCTGCGCCGCGCGCGGTCAGTGCTTGCGCGATGGCGTCGGTGGCCTCGGCTTCGATGCCCCAGCTCATGCGCTCGTCGTACGCGGTCCAGAAGGTGAAGGCGATATCCCATCCTGAGGCCGCCAGCTGGCTTGCGATGCCAGCGCCGATACCGGTCGTGCGGCCAACCCCCGTGATGAGTGCTGTCGGCCGGGACCCGCCGGACGTCGCGGGTGGAGTGCCGTCCGGTCTCTGCCCAGGGCTCGCCATGACGGGAATCCTCCTCGATCGCCAAGAGACCGCGCAATCGCCTTTCGCCGCGCAGGCTCGATCAAGCGAATCGCCTCTCACAGAACGGCGCTCGCCCACAGATGCGGCAAGCTGCTTCGAGCTCTCCGGTTCCGGCTGGCCTACCCACGGCACGCCCTTGGCTTTCACCGGCAGATAGACACCTCGGTAAGCACAACTTCTCCGACTACGCCCTCATCTCGGCACGTCCGGATGCAGGCACCGGCGATCGGTTGCCTTCCGTGACGAGCGCTACGCGGCAGAAGCGGATGCGCGTATCGCAGTCGAGTGTGCCGTGCGTAGCGGATGCCGGACCGCCGTATCACTGAGCTGGTTCGGGATGCAGTGATCCGGCACGCGTGGAGTGCTCCCACGGCCGCTGTGATGGCGATCTTTCGGTATACCTTCGCAGCCGTTATATTGCCGTGTGTGGAGACTCCGTTGCGCGAACCCACGTTCCTGATTCTCACCGCCCTGGCCGGTGAGCCGATGCATGGGTATGGCTTGATCGCTGAGGTGGCCCGGCTTTCCGACGGCCGTATCTCGCTGCGCCCCGGCACGCTGTACGGCGCACTCGACCGGCTGGTCGACGCTGGCCTGGTGGCCGTCGAACGGGAGGAGATCGTCGACGGCCGGTTGCGCCGCTACTACCGACTCGCCGAGCCGGGTGGTGAGGTACTGGCCGTCGAGACCGAACGTATGCGCCGCAACGTCGAGGCGGCGACCGCCCGGCTGCGCGCCATTATGCCGTTGCCTCGCCTAAGTGGTGGACTCGCATGATCCCGGTGGAGAGCTGGCATAACCGCACTGGAGAACAGGATGGAGGCAGCTCTGCCGTGACCGGGCTGGAACGCCGCTATGCGCGGTGGACGGTGCTGTTCTATCCGGTCGACTATCGGCGGGAGCGCGGTTCGGAACTGGTGGGCACTTACCTGTCCCTGGCGGCGCCCGGACGCAGGAGACCCTCAGTCAGCGACGTCGCTGACCTTGCGGTCGGTGGACTGCGGCAGCATCTGAGGATCGCGCAGGGACTCGGTCCCGGTTTCCACCTCGCTGGCTTGCTCGCGTTGATGACGGCGACCGCGTTCGCGACCTGGTGGGCCGGTTTTGAAGTGCTTGCCCCCATACCGCCCTGGTCTTCGCGGGTCGGGCCGTTTCTCTCACTCGCTGTTGCGGCGTGGGGGGCCTGGTTGCTCGCCGCCGTGGTACATGTCGCGGCGAGCAGCCGATGGTTGCGCTGGGCGGTTGGCCTGGCCGTACTGGTGACTGTCGGCATCGTGCCGGCCGCAGCGCTGACCGGATTGCCCCGCCCGCCGCTGGCGGTGCTGCTGCCCCAGATCGTGCTCGGTGTCGTCGCGCTCGGTGCGGCGGGCCAGCGCCAATGGTGGGTCCGGTTCATGCCGATCGCCGCTGCGGCGGCGGTCCTGCCGATCACCATCGGTACCGCTCCCAGCCTAGATTTTATGACCGGCTACTTCGATCTCACCATGACGGCCTTGCCCGCCGCTGCGGTCGCGCTGCTGATCGGCACGCTGCTGATCGCGCTCGGCCTGGCCGCCCGGCGCGACTTTCGCGGTGCTTGGGCGCTGCTGATTCTGCTCGCCCCGATCGGGATGCTCGCGGTGAACCCGCTTGGCGCGGTGCTCGACTCCGGCTCCGGCCCTGGCCGGGCCGTGATTCCGGAGTGGTCATCCATGGTCGTCGCGTCGGTGCTGGCGGTCACGATTGGACCGATGCTGGTGTCGCTCGCCCTTGTGGCACGGGGGCGTTGGTCGCCGGGCCGCCGTTCGCGCGGCACGGGCCGGCACCATTGCCCTACCTGCGGCGCACCCTCGACGCCCGCGTAGTCCACAGCACGACCGAAGCGCCGCTCCATCTCCTTGATGGACCCGTGACACCGCACGAACGCCGTGACGAAGACCTGATCCTCGACGTTGAGCTGAGCCAGCTGCGGTAGCTCGAACTCGCCCTCGATCGCGACGCCGTTGTCTGCCAGGCGCACCCGCTCGACGACGAACGGCTGGCCCCGGGTCAGGTTCGTGGGTTTCTGCCAGTCCATCGCCTGATCTGTCATATCTAAGTCTTTACCCGGCTTAACTTAAACTTTCAATAAGTTGATCTTAACATTCTTAAGAGAGCGCTTCGGCGGTCGCCTGCACCGGCGGACGGAGCCGGCGCGCCGGACGGGGTGGGGACACCGCGTGACACGATGGCCCGGTGAGTGGTGCTGCACAGCCGGGATACGCCCCGCCGACCGGTCCCAGAGAGCCGACGCCCGCCCGCCGTCGGTCCCACTGGCTGCTTGCCGCGACCGTGGCCTGGGCGGTGCTGCTGGGCGTACTGACCTGGGTCTCGGTCCGCGACGACGGGCCGACCGTCCGCGAGCAGCGCACCCTGGCCCAGGCCGGGCCGGTGGTCGACCGCGCGGTGGGCGAGCTGGTCGCGGCTGCCGGGGACCGGGCCGTCGCGCTCGTACCGGACCGGATCGAGCAGGGCTGCACGGTGACGCCCCTGCTCGACGGCGCGACGCTGGCGCGCGCGGTGGAGGTCGTCGCGCCCGGCGCGGACCCGCGCGCCGTGCTCACCGAGATCTCCGACCGGCTTCCGGCCGCCTGGCGGGCCGGCGTCCGGGTGACCGGCGACGGCCCCCGGTTACGTGCCGACGCGGGGGAGTTCGTGCTGGTGGAGGGGCGTCCGGCCGGTGACGGCCGGGTCCGGCTGAGCGTCCGCACCGGGTGCCGCCCGGTGGGCGACGGCTACCGCGCCCCCGCCGCCCAGGGCGGCCCGGAGGTGGCCGCCCTCGCCGCCGCCCTGCGGGCACTCGGCACCCCGGCCGCGCCGGCTCCCGTGCTGGTCGCCGCGCCGTGTCCCGGCGGTGGGGGGCCGGCCCGCACCGCCCGCGTCACCCTCGACCCCGCCCCGGCCGAACCGGCCCGCGCGCTCGCTCCGGTCGCCGCCGGCACCGTCCTGTTCGACGCCACCGAGGGGTACGCCTACCGACAGGGCCCGGTCATCGTGGCCCTGGCCGGCACCGAGCTCACCGCCAGCACCGGCTGCGGGGGCTGACCCACCTGGCGGCGGGTCAGGGGACCGGCCGTCAGTAGACGAGCGCCTGCGCCCCTTCGGCCATCGCCTCCTCGACGAAGACCGCCGCCCCGGCGATCCGTACGCCGGGCAGCACGTCGTCCGGGCCGATGTCCCGGCGGGCCGCGCACTGCGTGCAGGCCGTCACCTTGCCGGTGGTCATGATCACGTGCAGCAGCTCGGCCAGCGGCGCGGAGTGCGGCAGTTCGAACTCCTGCGCCCGTCCGGGCAGCGCGAACCAGGTGGACTCCCCGGTCAGCCAGAGTGAGACGTCCACCCCGGACGCCGCGGCGGTGGCGGCGACGGTGAAGGCCTGTGCGCACCGCTCCGGCGCGTCCGCGCCGGCGGTGACCTTGACGACGAGAGTGCGGGCCATGGCGCCAGCATAGGATGGCCCGGATGGTTACCGAGATCGGGTTCGTCAGCCTGCTGGTCGCCGGCCTGGGCGCACTCGCCGGTGGCTTGGTCTACCTTGCCGTACGCATGTCGAGAGGACGTTGGTGAGCGCGACGTTGGTGAGCGCGAGGAGTGAGCCGGGTCTGCGAGCCCCGCAGTCGCGAACGGAGGTGGGCCTGGTGAGCGCGAGGAATGAGCCGGGTTTGCGAGCCCCGCAGTCGCGAACGGAGATGAACCTGTGAGCGGCGAGAATGCTCTACAGCCTCCGTGGTTGAACGCCCCCCCGGTCGACCCGTACCCGTACGAGGAGAGTCACGACCTGCGGGTGGGCCCGAAGCTGCACCCGACGCTGGACGGACTGCTGCCCTACGTCGGGGTGTGGCGGGGCCGGGGTCGGGGCGGGTACCCGACGATCGAGGACTTCGACTACGCCCAGGAGATCCGGATCAGCCACGACGGCCGGCCGTTCCTGTCCTACGAGTCGCGGGCCTGGATCCTCGACGAGGAGAGCCGGCCGGTGCGCCCCGCCGGCCGCGAGGTGGGCTGGTGGCGTCCGGTGCTCGACGGCGACGGCCGGGCCACCGACGAGCTGGAGGCCCTGATGTCCGTGCCGACGGGCGTGATGGAGCTGCACATCGGCAAGCGCAAGGGCACCCAGTTGGAGTTCGTCACCGACGCCGTGGTCCGCACCTCCACCGCCAAGGAGGTCACGGCCGGGCACCGGCTCTTCGGCATCGTCGAGGGCGCCCTGCTGTACGCCCAGGACATGGCCGCCGTCGGCCACCCGCTGACCCCCCACCTCTCCGCCCGCCTCCTCCGCACCGCCGGCTGATCCCACCCCATGATCAAGAGGTTTGCGGCACGTCGGGCCGCCCCGTGCCGCAAATCTCGTGATCCATGGGAGCGGGAGGGGGGTTGGGGGTGGCGGCGAACTATAGTCGGACGGTGTCCGAATCCTCCCTCGCGGAAGTGCTCCGCGCCCGTGGGCTGCGGCTGACGGCGCAGCGGCAGCTGATCCTCCAGGCGGTGCTGGACCTCGGGCATGCCACACCGGAGCAGGTGCACGGTGCGGTCCGTGAGGTCGCCGCCGGCGTCAACATCACCACCATCTACCGGACGCTGGAGCTGTTGGAACGCATCGGCCTGGTGACTCACACCCACCTGTCGCACGGCTCGCCCACCTACCACGCGGCCGGTGAACACCAGCACGTCCACCTGGTCTGCCGGGAGTGCGGCGCGATCGACGAGATCGACCGGGAGATGCTCCGGCCACTCGCCGACCGGCTTGCCGACGAGCGGGGGTTCCGGGTGGACATCGGGCACGTGGCGCTCTTCGGCGTCTGCGGTCGCTGCGAGGACGGGGAGCGGAAATGATCGACATCGCGGGAGCGGTCGCGGCCGAGGCCATCGACGAACAGACGCGGGACCAGCCGGAGCCGGCGCACCGGGCGGCCGGGGTGCGCGGGGTCGCCGCCCACTACGGCGACCCGATGCGGGAGCAGCGCACCCTCGACACCGCCGTGGGACTGGTCGACCGGTCGCACCGGGGGATCGTCGCCGTGCCCGGCGAGGAGCGGATCGGCTGGCTGCACACCCTCACCACCCAGCACCTGGCGACGCTGAAGGCCGGCGAGGGCACGGAGCTGCTGGTGCTCTCCCCGCACGGCCACGTCGAGCAGCACGCGATGGTCGCCGAGGACGGCGAGACCACCTGGCTGGACACCGAGCCGGGCGCCACGGGCGGTCTGCTGACGTACCTGGAGCGGATGCGGTTCTTCAGCAAGGTCGAGCCGCGTGACGCCACCGCCGAGCATGCCCTGCTCTCTCTGGTCGGCCCGGAGGCGACCGGCGCGCTCGGCACGCTGGGCGTGACCGGGCTGGCCGAGCCCGACGCCGTCGGGGTGCCGGGTCCGAAGTTCCGCTCCGGCGAGATGCCGTCCCGGCCCACCGTCCGGTACGCCGTCGCGCCGCTGCCGATCGGCGGGTGGGCCCGCCGGGGCCCGCTCGGCGTGGACCTGCTGGTGCCCCGGGTGGCCATGGACCAGGTGGTCGCCGAGCTGCGCGGGGCCGGGGTGCCGGTGGTCGGGCTGTGGGCGTACGAGGCGATCCGGGTGGCCGCCCGGCGGGCCCGGGTCGGGGTGGACACCGACCATCGGACCATCCCGGCCGACGTGGACCTGATCGCGCCGGCCGTGCACCTCGACAAGGGCTGCTACCGGGGCCAGGAGACCGTCGCCCGGGTGCACAACCTGGGGCGGCCGCCGCGTCGGCTCGTACTGCTGCACCTGGACGGGGTGACCACCGACCTGCTGCCGGCCGCCGGCACCCCGGTGACCGTGGACGGCCGGGCGGTCGGTTTCGTCGGCACCGCCGTGCACCACCACGAGCTGGGCCAGGTCGCCCTGGCGGTGGTCAAGCGCAACGTCGGAGACGACGCCCGCCTCCTGGTCGGCGAGACGGCCGCCGCGATCGACCCTTCCTGAATCGGCGTTCAGTCAGACGGTCGACCTGCCCGGGTGGGCCGTCTAGGATCGCCGACATGACGACAGGGACGTTGATCACGGTTGCCCCCACCGGCGCGGAGTCGGCGAAGGCGGAGGTCCCGGCGCTGCCGGTGACCCTCGACGAGCTGCTGCTGACCGCGAAGGAGTGCGAGGCGCTCGGCGCCGCCGTGATCCACATCCACATCCGCGACGACGACGCGCGGCCCACCCTCGACCAGGGGCGGCTGCGGGAGACGGTGACCGCGCTGCGGGAGAGCACCGACCTGGTCGTGCAGCTCTCCTCCGGCGGGGCGGTGACCGACCCCGAGGCCGACCGGCTGGCCGTGCTGGACGCCGGGCCGGACATGGCCTCCTGCACCATGGGCACGCTCAACTTCGGCGACGACGTCTTCCTCAACCGCTGGGAGTTCATCGTCGACCTGCACGCCCGGATGCAGGAGCGCGGCATCGTCCCGGAGTACGAGATCTTCGACCTCGGCCACCTGACCGCCCTGCAACGCCTGCTCGGCAAGTACGGCCTGCCGCACGGCGGGCACGTGCACGTCGACTTCGTGATGGGGGTGCCGGGCGGCATGCCGGGCACCACGCAGGCGCTGGTCGCCGCCCACCAGGCGCTGCGCGACCTGCCGGAGGGGACCACGTTCACGGCCACCGGCATCGGCCGCAGCAGCATCCCGGTGATGCTGGCCTCGCTGTCGGCCGGCGGGCACCTGCGGGTGGGGATGGAGGACACCACCACGTACGCGAAGGGGCAGCCCGTCGAGTCGAACATGCAGCTCGTCGCGCGGGCGGTCGGCTTCGCCCAGCTCGCCCAGCGCCCGCCGCTGACCACGGCGGCGGCCCGCGACCTGCTCGGCATCCGCCGGTAAGTCCCGCTTCGGCCCGCGCCCCTGTCGTCGGGCGGGCAACCGGCCTGCTCACCCTCGTTCCGGCCGCCGCCGCCCAGTCGGTACCGTCCACGTTGTGAGAACGACGTACGAGGGCGGCGCGCCGCTCGCCGAGGTGGTCCGCTCGGGATTCGTGGAGGGGCTGCACCGCGGCTCGGTGGCGGTGCTCGACGCGGCCGGCGAGCCGGTGGCCGGCACCGGGGACGTCACCTCCCCGATCTTTCCCCGCTCGGCGAGCAAGCCGATGCAGGCGATCGGCATGCTCCGCGCCGGGCTGCCGCTGAGCGACCCGGCCGACGTGGCGCTGGTGTCGGCCAGCCACGCGGGGGAGGAGTTCCACGTGGCCCGGGTGGGCGCGCTGCTGGCCGCCGCCGGGCTGGACGAGTCCGCCCTCGGCTGCCCGCCCGACCTGCCGATGGGCGAGCTGGCCCGGGAGGCCGTGCTGCGGGCCGGCGGCGGGCCCACCCGGGCCCGGATGAACTGCTCCGGCAAGCACACCGGCATGGTGCTCACCTGCCTGGCCGCCGGCTGGCCCCGGGAGGGCTACTGGCGTCCGGAGCACCCGTTGCAGCAGCGGCTGCGGGAGACCGTCGAGGAGTTCACCGGGGAGCGGGCGGCGGCCGTCGGGGTGGACGGCTGCGGGGCCCCGGTGCTCGCCGTCTCGCTGACCGGGCTGGCCCGGGCGTTCCTGCGGCTGGTCACCGCCGAGCCCGGCTCGGCGGCGCGGACGGTCGCGGACGCCATGCGGGCGTACCCGGAGGTCGTGGGCGGCACCTGGGCGGAGGACAGCAGGCTGATGCGCGGCCTGCCCGGCGCGCTCGTCAAGATCGGCGCGGAGGGGGTGATCGCCGCCGCGCTGCCCGGCGTCGGCGCGGTCGCCGTGAAGATCGACGACGGGGCGGCACGGGCCCGGATGCCGGTCCTGGTCTCCGCGCTGCGCCGGCTGGGCGTCAGGGCGCCGGTCCTCGACGAGTACGCCGAGCTGCCGCTGCTCGGCGGTGGCCTCCCGGTCGGGGCGGTCCGCCCGCTCTGGTGATCGGGCGGGCGCCCTGGCCGGGCGGCTCTTCACTCACACCAGGGGGCCGGTTCTCAGCTGAGAAAGTCGAGCAGGGCGGGGTTGACGGCGTCCGGGTGCTCCAGGGGGAGCAGGTGGCCGGCGTCGGGAACGTCCGGCAGCCGGACCGCGCCGGGGACCTCGGCGGCGATCCGGTCGGCGAGCCGGCGGATGTCCGGCACGTCGGCCGCCCCGGCGGCCACCAGCACCGGTACGCGCAGCTCGCCGAGCCGCTCGATCGCGGGCGGGTCGAGTTCGGCCACGTCCACGGCGCTCAACGCCAGCTCGGCGGCGAGCGCCGCGCGGTCCATCTCCTCGGCGAACCGGACCAGCGCCGGGTCGACGTCCTCCGGGCGGCGGCCCGGGCCGACCACCCAGAACCGCACCTCGCCGGCCGCGCCGGCCGCGAAGTCCTCGGGGTCGGTCTCGCCGACGAGGTCGTCCCAGAGGTCGTTGGTCTCCTCGGACCACTCGTTGCCCCCGATCGCCGTGCCGAGGAGCGCGAGCGCGCGGATCCGGCCCGGGTGCGCCAGGGCGGTGTCGACCGCCACCGCTCCGCCGAACGAGCAGCCCACCAGCGCGGCCCGGGGCAGGTCCAGCGCGTCCAGCAGCCCCACGACGTCGTCGTGGTGGGCGAACGGGTCGGGAGGTAGTTCGGAGTCGCCGTAGCCGCGCAGGTCCACGGTGATCACCCGGTGCCGGGCGGCCAGGGCGGGCACCTGCTCCCGCCACATCCGTCGGTCGGCGATGCCGGCGTGCAGCAGCACGACGGGGGTTCCGCTGCCGGTGTCGTCGTACGCGAGGTTCGCGCCATTGATCTCGATCTTCGTCACGACGGGAAAAGGTACGGACCGGACAGGCGGTGCGCAAACCGGTTCTGAGACCTCGCTAACTCTGGCAAGCATTCTGCTTGCAGGAGCTAGCGGTCCCGGTTAGCGTGGGGCCATGGCCAGCTCCAAGGACCTACCCGATGTCGGCGGGTTCATCCGTGACCTGCGACGCAACGCGAAGATCTCGTTGCGGCAGCTCGCCGAGCAGGCGGGCGTCAGCAACCCGTACCTCAGCCAGATCGAGCGCGGCCTGCGCAGGCCCAGCGCGGAGGTGCTCCAGCAGCTCGCCAGCGCGCTGCGGGTCTCCACCCCCGCGATGTACCTGCGCGCCGGCCTGCTCGACGACAAAGAGGGGCAGGGCGTGCTCGCCGCCATCGCGGTCGATCCCGACCTGACCATGGCGCAGAAGCAGTCCCTCACCCAGATCTACGAGACGTTCCGCCGGGAGAACGCCCGGCTCGCCGAGGCGACGGCCGACGCCGACGCCCCGGCGCCGGCCAGCGCGCCGCAGGCCCCCGCCACGGCAACCCCGGCCGCGACCGGGCCCACCACGCCGGAGGGCACCCCGACCGAGGCGGTCCTGGAGTCGGTCGCCGTCACCGAGGCGGGCTCGGCGCCGGCCCCGCGCAGCAACAGCCCAGCGAGGAAGGCCGCCCCGCAGGCGGCCGACGAGACCGCCGCCGCGGTCGACGACGACAAGACCGCCGCCGCGGTCGAGGAGGAGAAGTCATGACCCAGCCGAAGACCAACCGCATCCCGGCCCCGCTCTACGCCGCCGCCGGTGCCGGTGACCTGGCGATCGAGCAGCTGCGCAAGCTGCCGACGGTCTTCACCGACCTGGGCGGCAAAGTCGTCGCCGGACTTGGCGGCAAGGCCGTCGTGACCGGCTTCGAGCTGCGCCAGAGGGCCACCGAGACGCTGCGCACCGCCAACCAGACCGCCACCGAGCTGAGCGGGAAGGGCGTCCAGGCCGAGCTGAACCGCCTGCGCGAGGCGGCCGACGTCAACCGGCTGCGCGAGGCCGCCGACCTCGACCGGATCCGCGAGCTGGCCACCCGCAACGCCGCCGTCGTCGTCGCCGGCGCGCAGGCCGCCCAGGTGCGGGCCCTGGCCGCGTACGGCGAGCTGGTCGCCCGCGGCGAGCGGGTGGTCGGCGCCGGGGTGCTGGACGCCGCCGACGCGGTCAACGCCGACATCGAGGCGACCGAGGCGGAGCTGACCGTGACCCCGGCGGTGACCGAGGCCCCGGTGACGCCGAAGCCCGACTTCCCGACCCCGGCCGACGTGGCCGAGGTCGTGGAGGCCAAGCCGGCCGCCGCGAAGACCCCGCGGACCCGGGCCACCAAGGCGACCGCGGCCAAGGCGACCGGCAAGACGGCTCCGCAGGCCGCCGCCGACACCCCGTCGGCCGTGCTGCCGAAGGCCACCCGGCGCACCCGCCCGGCCGCCGAGTAGCAACCCCGCCGACCCGTGCGGCACGACCCCGGATGCGTCCTGACGGACGGATCCGGGGTCGTCGGCATAAGCTTGCCGGCATGGCCTACGCCGCGCCGATCTTCGCCTTCGAGGTCCAGTACTGGATCACCATTCTGCTGCTGGTGTTCGCCCTCGTCATCGAGGGGGTGGCACTGGTGCACGCGATCACCCAGCGCGGCGAGGGCTTCGCCGCAATCGGCACCCTGCCCAAGGGCGGGTGGATCGCCATCCTCGCGGTCTGCCTGGTGCTCACCCTGCTGACCAAAGACGTGCTCAACATCTTCGGCCTGATCGGCATCGCCGCCGCCCTGATCTACCTGCTCGACGTCCGGGCCGGGCTGCGCGACCTGCACGGCGGCCGGGGGTCGTCCTGGTGAGAGGGTTCCGCTGGCCCCCGCCGCCGGACGGTGGGCCACGGACCTGGGGCCCGGGCCCCGGTGCCCCGCGTACCGGCCGGCCCGCCCTGCCCGAGCCGGAGACCGAGCTGGTCACCACCCCGCACGGGGTCCGGCTCGAACAGCTCGTCACCGGCGTCGGCGTCCCGGCCACCGTGTTCGCGCACGGGCTGGGCAACGGCATCGCCACCACCCGCCCGTTCGGCAGCGGGGTCACCGGCCGTAAGGTCTTCTTCCAGTTCCGGGGGCACGGCCGCTCCGACGCGCCGCCCGGCCCGTGGAGCTACCTGGACCTCGCCCGTGACCTGCGGGCCGTCGCCGACCTCGGTGGGGCCACCCGGGCGTTCGGGGCCAGCCTCGGCGCGGGCGCGCTCTGCCGGCTGCTGGCCGAGAGCCCGGAGCGCTTCGAGCGGCTGGTCTTCTTCCTCCCGGCCGCGCTCGACCGGCCGCGGGGCCAGGTTGCCCGGGACCGGATCACCGACCTGGTCGCCGCAGTCGAGAGCGGCGACGCCTCGGCCGTCGCCGACGTCGTCGCGGTGGAGCTGCCGCCCGCCGTGCGCAACACCCCCGCCGGGTGGGCGTACCTGCGGCAGCGGTTGGACCAGCTCCTGCGCGACGGCCTCGCGGCGGGCCTGGCCGGGCTGCCCGACCAGGTTCCGCTCGACGACCGGGCGGCGCTGGCGGCGGTGGACGCCCCCGCACTGGTGCTCGCCTGCGCGGGCGACGACCTGCATCCGGTCGAGGTCGCCGAGCAGCTCGCCGCCGCCCTGCCCCGGGCCACCCTGCACGTGTACGACCGCCCGGGCGTGCTCTGGTCGGAACGCGCCGACCTGCGGGAACGGATCTCCACGTTCCTCAACGGGTGACCTGCTGTCAGCCGGTCGGCTCCGGCGGCAGGTGGGCCGCCCGCACGTCGAGCAGCCACCGCTCGACCGTGGCCTCGTCGGGCCGGTCCGGCAGCGGGGTACGTACGGTGTCGAAGTCCCGTTCCGCCTCGGAGAGCAGGGCCCGCGCCTCGTCCAGCTCGCCACCGGCCACCCGGTCGCCGAACGCCCGGAACCGCTCCGGGTCGGCCAACCGGATCTCCAGGACGCCGGTGGCGTACAGCAGTTGACCCTGGTGCACCAGCCGGGCCAGGTGCCGGGCGTGCTTGGCCGTCCGCCGCCGGGTGTCGGCCGAGAACGTCCCGTCGCCTCGCGAGGCCAGCTTGCGGAACTGCTGGGTGGCGTACCCGAGGTAGGCGTCGCGGACCCGGGGCGCGCTCAGGAACGCCGAGCGGATGGCGATCAGCCGGTCGCCCAGCCCCGTGCGGGTCTCGTAGCAGTCGTCGGGCAGCCACATCAACTCGGTGGCGGTCGGGTTGCCGCTGAGCGCGAGCCGGGCGTACTTGCCGGCCTCGTGCAGGGTGACGTCCGGGTCGGTGGTGACCACCGACTCGCGGGGCGGGCGCAGCCCGTGGAAGGCGACCGTCGGCGCGGCGTACACCCCGATCCGGTCGACGTCGGACCCGGGCCCGGCCAGCCCGTACGCGACCGAGCCGACGATGCCGGAGAGCAGCAGGTGCATACCGCCGAGCATGACGCAGGACACCCGTTCGCGAAACCGGACTTCGGCTGTCAGGTATTGCTCTCAGGGTCGACCGAATGACGACGAAACCCCTGTCAGGGAAGATCGCGCTCGTCGCCGGGGAGCAGTAGGGCCGCCGGTCGCCCCCGTCACTGCGCCCCGTCGCCCGGCCCGCCGTACAGCGCGGCGAGCCGGGCGGCGGCGTCGGCCACCCGCTCCCGCAGCTCGGGCGGGTCGAGCACCTCCACCTCCGGCCCGAGCCGCAGCAGCAACTCGTACGCCACCTCGACGGACTCGACGGGCAGCCGGGTGACCACCCAGCCCCGCCCGTCGGGCTCGCCGGCGGCGCGGGTCGCCTCGGCGTACCCGAAGGGGGCCTCCGGGGCCCGGCGGAGCGCGCGCAGGCCGGCGGGGCTGAGCCGGACGCCGACCTCGGCCCGCTGCATGCTCCGCAGGAACGCCTCGGCCTGGTCGTGCCAGTGGCCGCCCAGGTCGAAGCCCTCGTCCCGGTCGAACGTCTCCTGGGCCGTCAGCACGTCGACCACCCGGTCCACCCGGTACGTCCGGGTGGTGTCGCCGACCCGGGCGACCAAATACCAGACCCCGCTCTTGAGCACCAGCCCGTACGGCTCCAGCCGCCGGGCGACCTCCCGCTCGCCGCGCCGGTAGCGCAGCTCGACGACCCGGTCCCGCCACACCGCACGGGCCAGCTCGGCCAGCCACGGCGGCGGCGTCGCGTCCCGGAACCAGCCCGGCACGTCGAGGTGGAACCGCTGCCCGACGCGGGCCGGCGCGTCGCGCAGCGCGGGCGGCAGCGCGGCCAGCACCTTCAGCTCGGCGGAGGCGACCGCGTCGGCCAGCCCCAGGTCCCCGGCCGGGCCGGGCAGTCCGGTCAGGAAGAGCGCCTCCGCCTCGTCCCGGGTCAGCCCGGTCAGCCGGGTCCGGTACCCGCCGACCAGCCGGTACCCGCCGGAGCGGCCCCGATCGGCGTAGACCGGCACCCCGGCGGCGGAGAGCGCCAGCACGTCCCGGTACACGGTCCGCTCGGAAACCTCCAGCTCCCGGGCCAGCTCGGCGGCCGTCATCGTCTCCCGGGACTGGAGCAGCAGCACCAACGAGATCAACCGAGAGGCCCGCACCCACCCATTGTGTCGGGCAGGGACGACGGGCCGGATGTGCCGGTCGCCGTTAGGCTCAGCGGTCGTGAACGTACCCAGCAACATCACCGCGCCGGTGACCGGCGCCGTCGGTCGGTTCTTCTCCGGGGTCGGCCTGCTCCTGCGCGGCCTCGGCCTGTACGTCCGCAGCCCCGGCCTGATGCTGCTCGGCATCGTCCCGGCGCTGCTCTCCGGGGCGCTGTTCGTGGGAGCGTTCGCCACCCTGGTGTACTTCGTGGACGACCTGGCCGCGTTGGTCACGCCGTTCGCCGACGACTGGTCCGCCACCGCCCGCAGCCTGGTCCGGGTGATCGCCGGGCTGGCCTTCCTCGGGGTCGGCGGGCTGCTCGGGGTGCTCACCTTCACCGCGGTCACCCTGGTCATCGGCGACCCGTTCTACGAGAAGATCTCCGAGCGGGTGGAGGAGCGGTACGGCGGCACCCCCGGCGCGGTGGAGGTGCCGTTCTGGGTGTCGCTGCGCCGCAGCCTCGTCGACTCGCTGCGACTGGTCGCGATCTCCGTGCTGGTCGGCATCCCGCTCTTCGCGGCCGGGTTCATCCCGGTGGTCGGCCAGACGGTCGTGCCGGTGATCGGGGCGGCGGTGGGCGGCTGGCTCCTCGCCCTGGAGCTGACCGGGGCGGCGTTCTCCCGGCGGGGCCTACGGCTGCCGGACCGGCGATCGCGGCTGAAGGTCGACCGGCCCACCACCCTGGGCTTCGGGGTGGCCGTCTTCGTCTGCTTCCTGATCCCGCTCGGGGCAGTGTTGATCATGCCGGCGGCGGTGGCCGGCGCGGCCCTGCTCACCCGCCGCTCCCTCGGCCAGCCCGTCGAGGAGCCGCACCGGTCCGCCGGTGGGCCGACGGGGCAGCCGCACCGGCCTTTCGAGTCGCCGCACCGATCCGTCGAGGAGGGCTGACGTGGAGATCATCCTGGTCGAGGGGGACATCACCGCCCAGCGGGTCGACGCGATCGTGAACGCGGCCAACTCCTCGCTGCTCGGCGGCGGGGGCGTGGACGGCGCGATCCACCGGCGGGGCGGCCCGGCCATCCTGGCCGAGTGCCGGGCGCTGCGGGCGTCCCGGTACGGCCGGGGCCTGCCGACCGGCCAGGCTGTCGCCACCACCGCCGGTGAGCTGCCGGCCCGCTGGGTGGTGCACACGGTCGGGCCGGTCTTCTCGGCCACCGAGGACCGGTCGGCGCTGCTGCGGGACTGCTACGCCAACAGCCTGGCGGCGGCCGACGGGCTGGAGGCCGCCACGGTGGCGTTTCCGCTGATCTCGGCCGGCGTCTACGGCTGGCCGGTGGAGGACGCCGTACGTCAGGCCCTCGCGGTACTCCGCGCGGCGGCGCCCGCGCACGTCACCGAGGCCCGTCTGGTCCTCTTCGGGGCCGAGACGTACGCGGCGGCCCGGCGGCTTGCCTCCTCCTGACCGGCCAAATATTCGGGCAAACAGCATAAAAGCGGCAGTCGGCGGCGCGGGGCCCTATCTTGATAGGTGCCAAAAGGTGCAAAGCCGTCAGGAGTGCGTCGCGTGGAAGCTGCCCGGCTCAGGTCCGCCGTCTGGGCGACCACGGCCTGTCTGCTGGTGCTCGGCGCGGCAGACCTGGCCCGGGCCAGGTCGCGGGAGGCCGTACCCGCTGGTGCCGAGCGCCCCGTGCCGCCTCCGCCCGGCCCCCGGACCACGATCGGGCTGGACCCCGCCGCCGGGCCCACCGTCGAGGCCACCCGGGAGCGTGCCTGCACGCCGGAGCTGGGCGGCGGCCCCCACCCCGACGAGGACGTCTGGGTGTTCGGCCTGCCGGCCGGTGCGGTCGCGGCCCGGTTCATCGCGGTGACGCCCGCGTTCGCCACCGGAGACCAGGGGCGGGTCGTCACCGCCGTCCCGGCCGAGGGCGGCGCGATCGTCGACGATCATGGCGCCAGTCTGGCGTGGCTCCGCCTGCCGGCCGGCTGGACGCTGGTGGGTGGCACGGCGACGATCGCCGGGGACGCCGACAGCTTCGTGCTCGCCCGCGTCTGCGCGGCCAGCCGGCCGTCGCCCTGAGGGGCCGGCGAGCCGGTCAGCCGGCACGCCTTCGGCGCGGCCCTCGGGGGGGCCGACCCCTAAAGCCTGTGTCGAAGTCGGCCTACCTCGGCTCGGCGCTGTCGGTTCGGCTTGGGTGAAAGCGGGGTGGGGTTCGCCGGGGCCCGGCCCGTTCCGGCGTTCAAACTTGTTCTCTGCAGGGGTGGGCCCTGGCGAGCATCCGGGCGTGGGCTGGGTCCTACGAGCGCACACGATCGCGCTGAATCAGGGAGCAAGATCGTGCTTGATCAGGGAAAGTGGGGCCTCGTTGCGGGTGGGAAGCCCCACTTTCCGGGATCGAGCACGATCTTGCACGTCTGGCCGATCGTCGGCGGTGTCGGGGAGGCCGTCCGGCCCCGGAACGCTCCGGAGCTGGTAGGTCTCCGCTCATCGTCAGGGCAGCTCGCGCAGGCAGGACCACTGGGTGGCCACGGGCCGGTACCCGAGCGCTTCGTTGATCGCCAGCATCGGGGCGTTCGCCGCGTCGTTCGAGGTGTACGCGACGCGTACCCCCGAGGCGGCGGCCCGGTGCAGGGCGGTCGTCTTCGCCAGCCGGGCCAGTCCCCGGCCCCGGTTCTCGGGCACGGTGGCGGTGTAGTCCGACCACATCCGGTCGCCGTCCCGCTTGACCAGGCTGAACGCGAGCACCGCCCCGTCGGCCTCGACGGCGGTGCTGGCCTCCCGGTCCAGGCCCAGGTTGTCCCAGACCTCGTACCGGAAGCTCTCGTAGGTCATGGCGTCCCTCGGCACGTCGCCCGGCTCGTCGACGGCCGCCGCCCGGTTGGCCAGGTAGACCTGGTACGGGTCGACGTCGGTCAGCGGGGACAGGCGTACGTGCGGTGGCGCGGCCGGCGGCGGGGGAGCCGAGCGCAGCTCCACCGCCGAGTAGCGCAGCTCCCGGCCCGCCGTGAAGCCGTGCCGACGGGCGAACGGCAGCCCTTTGGCCAGCGCCCAGCCGTGCACCCGGCGGATGCCGAGCGGGGCCAGGTGGTCCAGCGCGGCGGCCAGCAGCCCGGAGCCGATGCCCCGCCCCCGGTGCCCGGGGTGGACGTGCAGCAGCGACACGTCGCCGGACCCTACCTCGGACGTCTGACCGTCGCGGTACGCCGACACCCAGCCCACCACCGCGCCGTCGACCTCGGCCACGAAGGCGGTCCAGTCCTCGCCGGGCGACGGCTCGGTGATCATCTTCCGGGTCGAGGCCACACTCCGCACGAGGTACGGGAACACGAGCGCCCGCAGAGCCACCACGTCGGCGGCGTCGTCCGGCCGGGCGACGCGGATCGTCATCGGGTCCTATCCCGGACGGCGGCGACGGCCTCCACCTCGACGAGCTGGTCGGTGTACCCGAGCACGGCCACCCCGAGCAGGGTGCTCGGCGGATCGTGGTCGCCGAACGCGTCCCGGACCACCTCCCACGCGGCCACCAGGTCGACCTGCCGGGGCGACGCGACGTACACGGTGGTCTTGACGACGTCGGCGAGGCGGGCCCCGGCGGCGGCGAGCGCGACCTCCAGGTTGGCCATCACCTGCCGGGCCTGGGCCGCCGGGTCGCCCGGCGCGACCGTGCGACCCTCGGCGTCGAGCGGGCAGGCCCCGGTGGTGAACACCAGCCGGGCCGGCGGGTCGACGGTGGCCGCGTACGCGTACTCGGCGACGTCGGACAGCTCGGGTACGCGCACCAGCGCCACGGCATCGCTCATTCGCGCGACGCTAGTGCGCCCGTCGGCCCCGCCGCCACGGCATTACCGCACCACGGCTCACGTGGAGGCGCGGACGACCAGCTCAGTGGGGAGAACGAGGGCCACCTCGACCTCCTCACCGGCCGCCATCCGCAGCAGTTGGCGGGCGGCCTCCCGGCCCAGCTCCAGCAGCGGCTGCCGCACCGTGGTCAGCGGCGGCTCGGTGTATGCGGCGGTCTCGATGTCGTCGAAGCCGATCATCGCGACGTCGTCGGGCACCCGCCGACCCGCCTCGCGCAGCGTCCGCATGGCCGCGTGTGCCATCAGGTCGGACGCGGCGAAGACGGCGTCCAGGTCGGGGTACGTGTCGAGGAGTTGGCGCATCGCCGCCGCCCCCGACTCGCGGGTGAAGTCCCCGAACGCCACCCGCTCGGGCAGCCCGGCCTCGGCGACCGCCTCCCGGTACCCGGTGAGCCGCTCCACCCCGGCGATCATGTCCTGCGGGCCGGCGATGGTGGCGATCCGCCGCCGCCCCGTGTCGAGCAGGTGCCGCACCGCCCGGGTCACCCCGCCGACGTGGTCGACGTCGACGTACGGCACCCCGACGTCGCCGAGCGGGCGGCCACTGCACACCACCGGGATGCCCAGCCGGGCCAGTTTCCCCGGCAGCGGGTCCGCGCCGTGCAGCGAGGCGAAGATGGCCCCGTCGACGTGCCGCCCGGTGGTGTACCGCTCCACCCGGGCGTGCCCGGCCGGCGAGCCGGCCAGCATCAGCACGAGCTGCTTGTCGGCTGCCTCCAGCTCCTGGGCGACCCCCCGGATGATGCTCGGGAACACCTGGTCGTCGGAGAACACCCGGGTCGCCTCCTCGGGCAGGACCAGGGCGACCGAGTCGGTCCGCTGGGTGACCAGGCTGCGGGCGGCCAGGTTCGGCACGTACCCCAGCTCGGCCACCGCCAGGCGGACCGCCTCCTGGATCGGCTCGGCGACGGTCGTGGAACCGTTCACCACCCGCGAGACCGTCGCCCGGGACACGCCGGCCCGCCGGGCCACCGCCTCCAGGGTCGGCCGCTGGACCGTCGTCAACGGAGTGCTCACCACCTTGTCACAGCCCGTTCCGGGAGATCACCCCCTGATACCACCGGGCGCTGGCCTTCGGTGTGCGTCGCTGGGTCAGGTAGTCGACGTGGACGATCCCGAACCGCTTGCGGTACCCCTCGGCCCACTCGAAGTTGTCCAACAACGACCATACGAGATAGCCGCGCAGGTCCACTCCCCGGCCAATGGCTTCGTGTGCCGCCCGAAGGTGCCCGTCGAGGTAGGCGATCCGGTCGGTGTCGGCCACCCGCCCGGCTTCGCCCGGCCCCGCCTCGCCGCCCCGGTCCGGGAACGCCCCGCCGTTCTCCGTGATCATCAGCGGCAGGCCCGGGTAGTCGGCGGCGAGCCGCTCCAGCAGGCGGGTCAGTCCGGCCGGCTCGATCATCCAGCCCATCTCGGTCAGCGGCCCGGTCGCCGGCAGGAACTCCACCGCCCGCTCGGTCCCCGGGTACGCTTCGCCGCCGGCGCCGTCCGGCCGACCGGCCACGTACGTCGGGGCGTAGTAGTTGATCCCGAGCAGGTCGATGGGGGCGGCGATCAGCTTCTCGTCCCCGTCCCGGATGAAGGTCGGCTCCACCATCCGGGAGACGTGCTCCAGCACGTCGGCCGGGTAGCCGGCGCCGGTCAGCGGGTCCAGGAAGATCCGGTTCTGCAACCCGTCGACCAGCCGGACCGCCGCCGCGTCCGCCGCGCTGTCCGGGTCCGCCGGCTGCACGTCCGCCGGGTTCAGCGTGATCCCGACGACCTCCGCGCCGGCCGAGCGCAGCGCCCGGGCCGCCAGGCCGTGCCCGAGCAGCAGGTGGTGCACGGCGGCGAAGGCCGCCCCCGCGTCCCGCACGCCGGGGGCGTGCACCCCGTTGCCGTACCCGAGGTAGGCCGAGCACCACGGCTCGTTGAGCGTGGTCCAGGTGCGGATCCGGTCGCCGAGCCGGCCGTGCACCGCCGCCGCGTACGTGGCGAAGTGTTCGGCGGTCTCCCGACTGGTCCAGCCGCCCCGGTCCTGGAGGGTCTGCGGCAGGTCCCAGTGGTAGAGCGTGACGATCGGGTCGATGCCCCGGTCCAGCAGCGCGTCGGTCAGCCGGTCGTAGAAGTCGAGGCCGCGCGGGTTCACCGGCCCGGTGCCGTCGGGCTGGATCCGCGGCCAGGCGACCGAGAACCGGTACGCCCTCAGGCCCAGCTCCGCCATGAGGGCCACGTCGTCGGCGTACCGGTGGTAGTGGTCGCAGGCGACGTCGCCGGTATGGCCGGCGAAGACCCTGCCCGGCGTACGGCTGAAGGTGTCCCAGATGGACGGTCCCCGGCCGTCGTCGCGGGCCGCGCCCTCGATCTGGTACGCCGCAGTGGCCGCACCCCAGACGAAGCCTTCGGGGAATCGGAGTTCACTCACGCCTTGACCGCACCTTCCATGATCCCGCCGCTGATCTGTCCGGATGCTCCGGATGCCTAAGAGAGCGCTCTCACAAGAGCGTGGTGTTCCGGTCACCGAATGTCAAGAGAGCGCTCTCAAAGCGCGCTCAGCCGGTGCGGAGGCCGTCGAGCAGCGGCCGGTCCCCGGCCACGCGGAGGGTGTCGAAGCTGACCCGGCCCATCAGGGCCAGCAGCAGGTCGCTCGCAGTGCCCGTGACCTCGGCCCGGGCGTGGTGCTCGTCGTGGTCGAGGATGGTGTCGGTGTCCAGCAGCGCGACGCCCCCGCCGCGCAGCCGCAGGTACCAGTCCTGGCCGGCGTCGGGCGCGGAGAGGTGCACGACCCCATGCCACTGGCCGGTCGCCGTCCGCCTGCCGGCGGGCAGCCAGGTGTCCAGCACCTCGCTCACCCCGTCGGCCGCGAGCTTGGCCTCGATCGGCTCGCCGGCGGCGATGGCGAGTTGGGCGTCCCACCGGTGCACCGACGTCTCGTGCGCCACCCGGCGGGGCCAGAACCCCGCCTTCTTCGGCTGCGGCGCCCAGTTCCACGCCGGGGCCTCCGGGTCCAGCCCGTCGAACGTGGTCATCAGCCGGTCGTACCCCTGCTGGAAGAACTGCAACGGGGTCAGCTCCGGCGGCGGCCCGCCCGCCTCGACACCCTCCGGCCGGGTGGTGCTGTTGGCCGTGACGTAGATCTGCACCCGGCGGTAGACCTCGCCGAGGTGCAGGGTCAGGTCGGTGATCGTCCAGCCGGGGCAGGACAGCACGGGTGTCTCGGGAGGCGCTTCCGCGACGGCGGCGGCGAACGCGGGCCCCTCCGCCCGGAGCGCGCCGATCCAGAAGTCCTTCGTGCCGTGCAGTCTGCTCATCAGGATCCTTCCGGGCGACCGGGCCACCAGTGGGTGCCGCGGCTGCCCCTCAGCCTAGGGTGAAAGGCGTGTCAGACGTTAGTGCCCAGCCGGCCACCGAAACCCACGCCGCCGACCCGATGTCGTTGGCGAGATACACCACCCTGCGCCTCGGTGGCGCGGCGGGACGGGTCGAGACCGCTGCCAGCGCCGAGGAGATCGTACAAAAGGTGCAGCAGGCGCGCCTACGGGACGACCAGGTGCTTGTCCTCGCCGGGGGCAGCAACGTGGTGATCGGCGACGCCGGCTTCCCCGGCACCGTCGTGCTGGTGCGCTCCCGGGGGCTGCGGGTGGTCGCCGAGGACGCCGACACCGTCACCGTACGGGTGGAGGCCGGCGAGCCGTGGGACGACCTGGTCGCCGCGACCGTGGCCAACGGCTGGTCCGGGCTGGAGTGCCTGTCCGGCATCCCGGGCTCCGCCGGCGCCACCCCGATCCAGAACGTCGGCGCGTACGGCCAGGAGGTGGCCGAGACGATCACCGGCGTCCAGGTGTACGACCACGCCGACGGCACCGTGGGCCGGGTGGAGGCGGGCGACTGCGGCTTCGCGTACCGGTCGAGCATCTTCAAGTACAGCGAGCGCTGGGTGGTCCTCTCGGTCGACTTCCGGCTCGCCCGGTCCCCGCTGTCCGGCCAGGTCCGCTACGCCGAGCTGGCCCGGGCGCTCGGCGTCGAGGTCGGCGACCGGGTGCCGCTGGCCGACGCGCGGGCGACCGTGCTGCGGCTGCGGGCCGGCAAGGGCATGGTGCTCGACGCCGGTGACCCGGACACCTGGTCGGTGGGCTCCTTCTTCACCAACCCGGTGCTGGACCGGGAGGGCTACGAGCTGCTGCGCGAGCGCGCCGCCGACCTCGGCGAGCCGCCGCACTGGCCCGGGGCCGGCGACACGGTCAAGGTCAGCGCGGCCTGGCTGATCGACCGGGCCGGGTTCGCCAAGGGCCACCCCGGCCCGGAGGGGGTGGCCATCTCCGGCAAGCACACCCTCGCCCTCACCAACCGCGCCGGCACCGCCAGCACGGCGGCCCTGATCGCCCTGGCCCGCGACATCCGCGACGGCGTCCACGCCCGCTTCGCGGTCACCCTCCACCCCGAACCGGTCCTCATCAACTGCACCCTCTGACCCGCCCCGCGTGGGGTCAGGTGGGGGCGACGGCGGGCCAGGGGACGGTCAGTTCGCCGAGGCGCCAGCGGCGCGGGCGGTACTCGATCGGCCAGCCCGAGGCGCGGGTCGCCGCGATCGTCCGCAGCCAGCGCTGGCGGGGGCCGAAGGGGGCGTACGCTGCGGCGGCCCGCCAGGCGTCCTCCAGGTCGCCGAGCAGGGCGTGGATGGGTTCGCCCGGCACGTTGCGGTGGATCAGCGCCTTCGGCAGCCGCTCGGCCAGCTCGGCGGGGCTGCCCAGCGTGGTGAGCCTGGCGGCCAGGGTGAGCGTTCGCGGGCCGGCGGCGTCGACCAGCACCCAGCCGCCGAGCCTGCCCAGTTCGTCACAGGTGCCCTCGACCAGTGCCCCGCCCGGGGCCAGCCGGTCGGTGACCGTGCGCCAGGCGTCGGCGACCTCACCCTCGTCGTACTGGCGGAGCACGTTGAACGCCCGGACCAGGACGGGCCGCAGCCCGGCCAGCTCGAACCCGCCCCGGGCGAAGGTGAGCCCCGGCGGATCGGCGGCGGGCCGGGCGGCGGCGACGCGTACCGGATCGATCTCCAGCCCGACCACCCGCACGTCGGCGCGGACCCCGGCGGCCAACCGGGCGCGCAGCTCCACGGCGGTGACCGGCGTGGCGCCGTAGCCGAGGTCGACCACCAGCGGGTCCGACGCCGCCCGGAGCCGGTCGCCGCACGTCTCGACGATCCAGTTGTCCACCCGGCGCAGCCGGTTGGGGTTCGTCGTGCCCCGGGTGGCCATGCCCTGGGGCCGCATCAGTGCCGCCGCCGTCCGCGGGATCGGATCACTCCGGGTGCCTCACGGGGTCGTCCGATGCACCTTGTGCTGGGCGGCCTGGGCCAGCGGGCGGACCACCAGCCGGTCGATGTTCACGTGCTGCGGGCGGGTCGCGCACCAGGCGATGCAGTCGGCGACGTCCTCGGCGACCAGCGGCTCGGCCACCCCCGCGTAGGCCGCCGCCGCCCGCCCGGCGTCGCCGCCGAAGCGGACCAGCCCGAACTCGTCGGTCCGCACCATCCCCGGATCGATCTCGATGATCCGGACCGGCCGGCCGCACAGCTCCAGCCGCAGCGTGCCGGCGATCGCCGTCTGCGCGTGCTTCGCGGCGGAGTACCCGCCCCCGCCCTCGTACACGATGAAGCCGGCGGTGGAGGAGACGACCACGACGGTGCCGGCGCCGGACGCCTCCAGCGCCGGCAGCAGCGCCTGGGTGACCCGCAGGGTGCCGAGCACGTTCACGTCGTACATCCACTGCCAGTCGTCCACCGAGCCGGACTCCACCGGGTCCAGCCCACGTGCGCCCCCGGCGTTGTTGACCAGCAGGGTGACCGGGCCGGGAGCCGCCGCGGCGGCCTCGGCCAGGCCGGCGACCGACTCCTGCGAGGTGACGTCACACTCCACTGCGGTGGCCGCCCCGCCGGCCGCCTCGATTGTGGCGACCAACTCGGCCAGCCGGTCGGTGCGGCGGGCGGCGGCGAGCACGTGGAAACCCTCGGTGGCCAGCCGGCGGGCGGTGGCCGCGCCGATCCCGCTGGACGCTCCGGTGACGATCGCGACAGAGGTCATCCCGCCATTCTCGCCCGGCCGGGCCGGCCCGGTGCCAACGGGCGGACGCGTGCGCCGATGAGGTCCGTCACGCTCGGGGGTTGGCGGCACGCATTTCCGATACCCGATGGGGAAGATGACACCCGGCGCGCAGGTTGACCGAGAAGCGCCGGTCGTGCGGGACGGCGTCAACCGTGACAGAGGGAGCGGACGTGGCGGAATTGCACACCGGTATCGGTCGTCAGCGAGGTGCCCGGCCGTGGCCGCTGCCCCGGCGCATCGCCACCCTGTCGGTGCACACCTCACCCCTGCACCAGCCCGGCACGGGCGACGCGGGCGGGATGAACGTGTACATCCTGGAGGTCGCCCGGCGGTTGGCCGAGGCCGGCGTCGAGGTGGAGATCTTCACCCGGGCCACCTCCGGGGACCTGCCGCCGGTGGTGGAGATGGCACCCGGCGTGCACGTCCGGCACGTCACCGCCGGCCCCCTCGAAGGGCTGACGAAGGAGGAGCTGCCCGGCCAGCTCTGCGCGTTCACGGCCGGGGTGCTGCGGGCCGAGGCGGCCCGCCCGCCGGGCCACTACGACCTCATCCATTCCCACTACTGGCTCTCCGGGCAGATCGGCTGGCTGGCCAAGGAGCGCTGGGGGGTGCCGCTGGTGCACACCGCGCACACCCTGGCCAAGGTGAAGAACGCACAGCTTGCGGCGGGGGACCGGCCGGAGCCGAAGGCCCGGGTGATCGGCGAGGAGCAGGTGGTCGCCGAGGCCGACCGGCTGGTCGCCAACACCGAGGTCGAGGCCCGCGACCTGCTCCACCGGTACGCCGCCGACCCGGCCCGGGTCGCCGTGGTCGAGCCCGGCGTCGACCTGGGCCGGTTCCGTCCTGCCGCCGGGGACCGGCACGCCGCGATGCTCGCCGCCCGTTGCCGGCTGGGGCTGCCCGCCGAGGGGTACGTGGTGGCCTTCGTCGGTCGGATCCAGCCGCTGAAGGCCCCCGACGTGCTGATCCGTGCCGCCGCCGCGCTGCGTGAGCGCGACCCGCTGCTCGCCGACGAGTTGACCGTGGTGATCGTCGGTGGCCCCAGCGGCAGCGGGTTGGACCGGCCGACCGCCCTGATCGAGCTGGCCGGCTCGCTCGGGGTCGCCGACCGGCTGCGCTTCCTGCCGCCGTGCACGGGCGACGATCTGCCGGCCGTGTACCGGGCCGCCGACCTGGTCGCGGTGCCGTCGCACAACGAGTCGTTCGGGCTGGTCGCCCTGGAGGCCCAGGCGTGCGGTACGCCGGTGCTGGCCGCCGCCGTGGGTGGCCTGGTCACCGCCGTCCGGGACCAGGTCAGTGGGGTGCTGATCGACGGCCACGACCCGGTCGACTGGGCTCGTGAGCTGGCCCGCCTGTTGCCCGACCGGGTGCGCCGGGCCACCCTGGGCCTGGGCGCCGAGCGGCACGCCCGCAACTTCTCCTGGGACCGGACGGTCTCCCACCTGCTCAACGTGTACGGCGAGACGATCGCCGAGCGACGCGGCCGGATGGCCGCCCAACTCGCCGGCGACCCCGCCCTGAGCTGTTCGTGGTGAGACGGGGCGGGGCACCCTGTCCATCGAGGCCTTCGGTGCCCCTTCGCCGGCGGCGACCGTCCGGTGGGCGGGGCGGGGCGGCCGTAGAGTGGGGCGGATGAGCAGCGCGAAGAGCGAAGTCGCCGCCCTGATCGAGTCGGTGTGCGCGGAGCGGGAGTTGGTTGCCGAGTCCACCGGCGAGGCGTCGTACGCGGTCACCCTGCCCGGCACCCACAAGCTCAAGACGGTCTGCAACCTCATCGTCGGTGAGCACGCGCTGCGGGTCGAGGCGTTCGTGATGCGCCAGCCGGACGAGCGGCGCGAGGAACTGTGGGCCTGGCTGTTGCAACGCAACGCCCGGATGTACGGGGTGTCCTTCTCCATCGACGCGGCCGGCGACGTCTACCTGACCGGCCGGGTCAACCTCGGAGGGCTCGACGAGGCCGAGCTGGACCGGCTGCTCGGCGCGGTGCTGACGTACGCCGACGAGTCCTTCGACACGATGCTGGAGATCGGCTTCGGCGCCGCCATCCGGCGGGAGTGGGAGTGGCGGGTCAAGCGCGGCGAGTCGACCGCCAACCTGGCTGCGTTCGCACACCTCTTCGAGCCGTCGTCGGCGACGTCGGCGCAGGCGGGGGGTTCGGAGCCGTCCTGAGGGGTATGCCGCACCGCGCGGTGCGGCACTGGGACCGACCGCGCGCCGAGGACGGACTGTCGAGGAGCGTGCATCCCATGGCTCAGCGAAACAGCTCAGGTCGCGGCGGGACTGCGACCAGGACGAAACGGCAGGCGGGCAACCAGACCCCGAACACGCCGGGGATCTCCGAGTCGGAGATCTCCCGGATGAGGGCCGACGACATCCGTGGCCAGTTGCGTCGCCGCGGCGTCTCCGGGATCTCCGCCCTGCGCAAGCCGGAACTGGTGAAGACCCTGACCCGGACGCTGCGCGCCGAGGTCCGCTCCGGCGGCGCGGCGCGGGGCAGCACCGGGCCGGCGGGCCGGGCCCGTGGCACGAAGGCCGCAGCCGGCGCGCGCAAGGCGACCGGGGGTGCCCGCAAGGCGGCCCCGGCCCGGGCCAAGGCCACGGGCTCGCGGGCGAAGGCGGCCCCGGCCCGCAAGGCAGCAGCCCCGGCTCGGGCGAAGGCGGCCCCGGCACGGGCGAAGGCCACGGGTTCGCGGGCGAAGGCGGCCCCGGCGAGGGCGAAGGCGGCCCCGGCCCGGGCCAAGGCGGCCCCGGCGAGGGCGAAGGCGGCCCCGGCGAGGGCGAAGGCGGCCCCGGCGAGGGCGAAGGCGGCCCCGGCCCGGGCCAAGGCGGCTTCCGCCCCGGCCCGGAAGGCGGCCCCGGCTCGCGGGACGACCACCACGGCGGCCGGCCCCCGGCGGGCGGCCCCCGCCGGGGCCCGGAAGGCCGCCGCGAACCAGCGGTCGGCCGTCCGGACCGGAGGTTCGACGTCCCGATCGGTGCGGTCCTCGCAGCCCATCACGTCGCTCCAGGACCGGCCGGAGCGCCCGGGGCGCAGCCTGGTCACCACCGACCACGACGTGATCCGGCGCTGGGCGCGGGAGCGCGGCGCGCGGCCGGCCACGATCGCCGGGACCGAGCGGGAGGGCCGGGCGGGGGTGTTGACGTTCAACATGCCGGGCTACCGGGAGAGCAGCCGGATGCGTGAGATCACCTGGGACGAGTGGTTCAACACCTTCGACGTACGCCGGCTGAACCTCATCTATCAGGAGCAGTTGCGTGACGGCCGGCAGAGCAACTTCTTCCGCACGGAGTCACCCGATCGGGCTGACGCCTGAGGGTTTGCGGGAATGTCCGGCGGGTAGACGCTGTTGGCTCAAGGCGAGGCCGAGAAGTGCAGGTCCCGGTTTCGGACGACCGTGCTGTGACCGGCGAGACAGCCGATCCGGGTTGAATCCGCAATCTGGGCGAACTAGCTTTATTGCACCGCGCCACGCTCGGAAACGTTCGGGGGAGCGGCGGATCGATCAGATCCGTGCACGGGCGAGGCGCGGGGGAACGGATGGGTCACACCGTTGGGGGACGGTGCCATCCGGGGGATCCGGCGGCGCGAGCGGGCGACGCTTACGGGGGTGAGGGTCGCCCGCCGCCGCCGGGCACGTTGCGAGCGTCCACCACGGCCAAGGTCGAGGTGGGCGCTTTGCGCGTTCCATGGGCCAGTCCAGGCCGGCTGCCTCTTTCCCCAGCCCGCGTGGCCGTCCGGCCCGCCATGATCGTCTGCTGGATACGGACACGACACGCCGGGCCCGTTGTCGCTGAACGACAGACGATCATGGAACAACGGCGGTCCTGGCGGGGTGCTGCCCTTCCCCGTGCCGCAGGGCCGCCACGCGGCGTTCCCGAGGCGGGCCGGCCAGGAGGTGGCCCCCGGCGGCCAGCAGGCCCAGCGCGCCGACGATCAGCCAGTGCCGGTCGCCGAGGTGCTGGAGGCTGAGCCCGCCCAGGGCCGGCGCGACGAACGCCGCCGCCGGGAAGGCCAGGTAGAACACCGACTGGTAGCGGGCGCGCAGCTCGGCCGGGGCGAGGTCGGCGTTGATCTGCGCGTTCGGCGGGGCGGCGAGCATCGAGCCGGCCGTCCAGACCACCGCGGCGGCCAGGTACGCCGGCAGCGTCCCCGCGAAGGCCAGGGCGCCGAAGCCGAGGGCGAGCAGCGCGGTCGACGCGGCGAGCACGACGCCCTTGCGGTACCGGTCGACCAGCCGGGGCACGAAGAGTTGGCCGAGCACGATCAGGGTGCCACCGAGCGCCACCACCGCCCCGTACGACGATGGCCCCAGCCCGTCCGCGCGCATCGCCAGCGGCATGATCGTCGAGGTCTGCATGGTGAGCACGGCCAGCACGAAGGTGAGCCCGACGAAGACCAGGAACGTCCGGTCGGTGAGCGCGGTGTGCAGCCCGGGCCGGCGCGGCTTCCGGGTGCCTCCCGTCCGGGCGGTCGGGTGGCCGTCCGGGGACCGCGCGGACCGGGCGCGGGTGAGGGTCTCGGGGACCTTCCACCCGATCACGACGGCGGCGGCGAGGGTGGCCGCCGCGTCGACCAGGAACAGCGCCAGGAAGCTCGCCTCGGCGAGCAGACCGGCCAGCAGCGAGGCCACGGCCATGCCCAGGTTGAACGCCCAGAACTGGAGGTTGAACGCGCGGGAGCGGCGGTGCTCCGGCACCACGTCGACGATCGCGGCGACGAAGGCCGGGCTGGGCATGGAGTGCACCACCCCGACCAGGGCGGCCAGCACGGCGATGGCGGCCAGGTGCCGGCTGAAGGCCAGCCCGACCATCAGCCCGGCGGTGGCCAGGTGCGCGGCGAGCAGGGTGGCCCGCCGCCCCCACCGGTCGGCCAGCACCCCGCCGAGCAGCGCGCCGACCGCCCCGCCGGCCCCGTAGGCCCCGACCACCGCGCCGGCAAGCGCGGCGCTCGCCCCCCGCGCCTCGGCCAGGTACAGCGGCAGGAAGAGCATGGCGAACGCGCCGGCCCGGTTGATCAGCAGACCCGCCCAGAGGTACCAGAACGTGGCGGGGAGACCGCCTGCGGAGTCATGCCACCAGCGCCGCAGGGGATGCACCTGACCTCCCGGTAAAGCTTGTTGACAGTTCCGGCGTCGACGGTAGGAAGTCGGGGCCGGGTGCGCCAGGGTGTCCCTGGTCACCGGCTCGGGGCGGCCCGGCGGTCCCGGTCGGGCTACGGGGCGTACCCGTCGGTGGCGGACCCGACCGGCGCGGCCTAGGCCGCCTGGGGCGCCGGGGGCCGCACGGGGGTGTCCGGCGCGGCCGGTGGGCGCAGCGCGACGGCCCGCCGTTCCCGGGCCGGGCCGGAGACCAGGTGGCCGACCGCCATCACCGCGCCGATCACCGCGCAGCCGAGCCAGAGCGCGCCGTTGCCGGCCTGCTGCCGGACCAGGCCGCCGAGCAGCGGTGCGGCGGCCCCGGCGACCTGCCAGGACAGCGAGAACACCCCCTGGTACCGGCCGCGCAGCTCGGCGGGGGAGAGCTCGGCGATCAGGGTGGAGTTGGACGGCGAGTTGAGCATCTCGCCGACGGTCCAGACCAGCACGGTCAGCGCGTAGAACCAGGCGACGTCCGCGAACGCGGTGAGCCCGAAGCCGACCCCCATCACCACGGAGGCCAGGGCGAGCACGTGCGAGCGGCTGCGCCCCCGGATCAGCCGGGGGACGAAGAGCTGCCCGGCCACGATCAGCACCCCGTTGAGCGCGATCACCGTGCCGTAGGTGGGCGGGCTCAGGTCGTCGTCGGCCATGGCGATCGGCAGCATCGAGATGTGCTGGAGGAAGACCAGCGCGCCGAGCAGGTTGAGTGCGACGAAGCCCAGGTACACCCGGTCGGTGAGGATGGTGCGCAGCGCACCCCGGGGGCGGGCCGCCCCGGTGGCGAGCTTCACCGCGACGGCCGGGACGCGGGTCTCCCGCACCTTGACGAAGATGATCACGGCGGTGGCCAGGGTGGTGATCGCGTCGATCACGAACAGCAGCAGGTAGCTGGCCTCGGCGGCGAGCCCGGCGAGGATCGCGGCGCTGGCGAAGCCGAGGTTGATCGCCCAGTAGTTGAGCGAGAACGCGCGCAGCCGGTCCCGCTCCGGGACGACGTCGATCATCATGGCGCCGAACGCCGGCCGGGCAGCCTCGGCGAACAGGCCGAGCAGCAGCGCGCCGACGGCGACCGCCCAGAGTTCCCGGGCGAAGCCGAGGACGAGCATCATGCTCGCCGCGCCGAGGTGGGCGGTGAGCAGCGTAGGCCGCCGGCCCCACCGGTCGGCGAGCGTCCCGCCCAGCGTGGTGCCGACCGCGCCGCCGACGCCCCAGAGGCTGAGCACCAGGCCGGCCGCGAGCTCGTCGAAGCCGCGCTCCTGGGTGAGGTAGATGGCCAGGAAGATCAGGACGAACGAGCCGAGCCGGTTGACCAGGGTGCCGGCCCACAGGTACCAGAAGGTCCTCGGCAGCCCGCCGGTGGTGTCCCGGAACCAGCCCCGCATCGTCCGCACGCTCGCGCCCCCGCCTAGGTAATGACCGAACTATTCAAAGCGCCTTACAACTTAGTCTCGCCAGTGATCGCCGGTCACCAGCTTTTCCACGTGGTGGTCGTCACCGCCCGTCCCCGCGTGTCCGCCGGAGGCGTACGGCAGGATGATCGGCATGACTGCGAGCGAAGGGCCCACCATCGGGACGCTGGTCCTGCTGCGGCACGGCGAGAGCGACTGGAACGCGAAGAACCTCTTCACCGGCTGGGTCGACGTCGACCTGACCGCCAAGGGTGAGGTCGAGGCGCGGCGCGGCGGCGAGCTGATGCGCGAGCACGGCCTGCTGCCGGACGTCGTGCACACCAGCGTGATGCGCCGGGCGATCCGCACCGCCGAGCTGGCGCTGAACGCCGCCGACCGGCACTGGATCGCGGTGCGTCGGTCGTGGCGGCTCAACGAGCGTCACTACGGCGCGTTGCAGGGCAAGGACAAGAAGCAGACCCTGGACGAGTACGGCGAGGAGCAGTTCATGCTCTGGCGCCGGTCGTACGACACGCCGCCGCCGCCGATCGCCGACGACGACGAGTGGTCGCAGGTCGGCGACCCCCGGTACGCGCTGCTGCCGACGGAACTGATGCCGCGCACCGAGTGCCTCAAGGACGTCGTCGAGCGGATGCTGCCGTACTGGTACGACTCGATCGTGCCGGACATCCTGGCGGGCCGGACGGTGCTGGTGGCCGCGCACGGCAACTCGCTGCGCGCCCTGGTCAAGCACCTCGACCAGATCAGCGACGCCGCGATCGCCAAGCTGAACATCCCGACCGGCATCCCGCTGCGCTACGACCTGGACCCGCACCTGCGCCCGCTCACCCTGGGCGGGACGTACCTCGACCCGACCGCCGCCAAGGCCGCCGCCGCCGCGGTCGCGAACCAGGGCCGCTGACGACGCCGGAAGGGGCCCCTGCCGACGCCTCGCGCGGCAGGGGCCCCTTCCGGACCGGCTCACTCGGCCGACGCGATGGGCTCCCCGGTGATCAGGTAGACCACGCGCTCACCGGCGTTGACCGCGTGGTCGGCGAACCGCTCGTAGAAGCGGCCCAGCAGGGTGGCGTCGATCGCCGTCTCCACCCCGTACGGCCAGTCGTCGCCGAGCAGCACCGCGAACAGGCTCCTGTGCAGGTCGTCCATCGTGTCGTCGTCGCGGTCGAGCTCGGCGGCGAGGTCGGCGTCGGGCTCGGCCAGCACCTTGCCGATCTTCTCGGCCATCCGGTCGGCGATCGACGCCATGTCGGTGAAGACCGTCCGCAGCTCCGCCGGGACGGCCGGGGACGGGTGCCGGCGCAACGCGGTCTTCGCCACGTGGTCGGCCAGGTCGCCCATCCGTTCCAGATCGGCGGCGACGTGCAGGGCGGTGATCATGGCCCGCAGGTCGGACGCGACGGGCGCCTGCCGGGCGAGCAGGTCGCAGACCCTCTCCTCGACGTTCCGGTAGAGGTCGTCGATCTCGGCGTCCCGCTCGATCACGGTCTCGGCCGCCTGACGGTCGGCGGTGAGCAGGGCGCGGGTGGCCTCGCGCATGGCGGCACGGATGGCCTCCGCCATGTCCACCAGCAACTGGCTGACGATCTGGAGGTCGGCCCGGAACTCGTCGCGCATCATCACGTCCTGTGGTCGGTGGTCGCCGGCCCGGTGGGTCCGGGCGTCGGCGCAGGGGTCGAGCAGGTGTGCGACCACCGTAGGTCGGGGGAGATGCCCGGAGGTGAACGCCGGTGAACGGCGCGGGGCCGAGGAGTGAACATTGCCGGAAGCGAGGGCGCTTCATCCTGTTTATGGCGATACCCCGGTGAACAATGACCCTACGATCGCCGGGTGGAATGGGCGGTGACGGCGGTGGTCGTGGCGCTGGTGGCCGGGCTGGCCATCGGGGCGCTGCTGCCCCGGCTCGTGGGGGCGTGGCACCGTCGCGGCCCGGCCGCAGGGGGCAGCGGGTTCGGCCGCCTGCTCCGGACCAGGGGGAGGCCCGCGATGGTCGACGATCAGCAGGCCGTCCTGTCCAGCCTCGGCCGCCGGACGGTGGACTCGCTGCGCGCCGGCGTCGTGGTGCTCGACACCGACGACGTGCCGGTACTGGTCAACCCGGCGGCCCGGGCGATGGGGCTGCTGCGCACCGGGGCCACCCCCGGCACGATCGCCGCGCACCCGCTGATCCGTACGCTGGCCGGGCAGGTGCGCCGCACGGGCGCGCGGCGCGAGATCGAGCTGGACCTGCCGCGTGGCCGCGACAACGCCGGCCCGGGCCCGCTCGGCGTGCACCTGCGGGCGATGGCGGTCGGCGGCGGGCACGTGGCGGTCGAGGCGGCCGACGTCACCGAGTCGCACCGGCTGGCCCAGGTCCGCCGGGACTTCGTGGCCAACGTCAGCCACGAGCTGAAGACCCCGATCGGGGCCCTGCAACTGCTCGCCGAGGCGCTGCTGGACGCCACCGAGCCGGCCGGCTCGGCGGCCCTCGACCTCCCCGAGGACCTGGTCGCCGCCCGCCGGTTCGCCGAGCGCATCCAGCACGAGTCGACCCGGCTGGGCCGGCTGGTGCAGGAACTGCTGGAGCTGACCCGGCTCCAGGGGGCCGAGCCGCAGCCCGCGCCCGAGCCGGTCGCGGTGGACTGGGTGGTCGCTGAGGTGCTCGACCGCACCCGCACCAGCGCCGCCGCCCGCCGCGTCGAGGTGATCATCGAGGGCGAGCGCGGGCTGACCGTGTACGGCAGCGACTCCCAGATCGCCACCGCCGTGGCCAACCTGGTCGAGAACGCCGTCAACTACTCGGGCGAGGACACCACGGTCCGGGTCACCGCCCGGGCCGACGGCGAACACGTCGCGATCTCCGTCGCCGACCAGGGGATCGGGATCGCGCCGACCGACGTCGAGCGGGTCTTCGAACGGTTCTACCGCGCCGACCAGGCCCGGTCCCGGGCCACCGGTGGCACCGGGCTCGGCCTGGCCATCGTCAAACACATCGTCAGCAACCATGGCGGCCGGGTCGAGGTGTCGAGCACTCTAGGGGGTGGGTCGACGTTCACCCTCCGGCTGCCCGCCCGTCCACCGGACGACCTCCTGCCGCCAACGCCGTCCGGTGGGATCGAGGCCGGCCCGGCCGAGCTCCGGCAGGCATGACCGCGATGAAAGGACAAACCCGTTGAGCCGCGTTCTGGTGGTCGAGGACGAGGAGTCGTTCTCCGACGCCCTGTCGTACATGCTCCGCAAGGAAGGCTTCGAGGTCTCGGTCGCGGCCACCGGCCCGGCAGCCCTCACCGAGTTCGACCGGACCGGTGCCGACATCGTGCTGCTCGACCTGATGCTGCCCGAGATGTCCGGCACCGAGGTGTGCCGGCAGCTCCGCCAGCGCTCGCACGTGCCGATCATCATGGTCACGGCGCGGGACAGCGAGATCGACAAGGTGGTCGGCCTGGAGATCGGGGCCGACGACTACGTCACGAAGCCGTACTCGCCCCGGGAACTGGTCGCCCGGATCCGGGCGGTGCTGCGCCGGCAGAGCCAGGAGGCGACCGACTCGGGCACGCCGACCCTGACCGCCGGCCCGGTGCGGATGGACATCGAGCGGCACGTCGTCACCGTGGACGGGGGCAGCGTGCAGCTCCCGCTCAAGGAGTTCGAGCTGCTGGAGCTGCTGCTGCGCAACGCCGGCCGGGTGCTGACCCGGGGGCAGCTCATCGACCGGGTCTGGGGGGCCGACTACGTCGGCGACACCAAGACCCTGGACGTGCACGTGAAGCGGCTGCGCTCGAAGATCGAGCCGGAGCCGTCCACGCCGCGGTTCATCGTCACCGTCCGCGGACTGGGCTACAAGTTCGAGCCGTGACCGCACCGGGGGCCCCGGCGTGCGGGGCGGCGGGCCCGACCCGGCTGGCCGCCGCGGGGCCTCAGCCGCTGGCCGGGTGCGGGGCGACCTGGCCCTGGCGCAGCCGGGCCGTGCACAGCTCGGCGAGCTTCGCGTACGCGGGCGCGCCGATCAGCGCGGTCAGCTCCGGGCCGTACGAGACGTACATCGGCTCGGCACCGACGTGCGCGTCCGTCGACGAGGTGCACCACCAGTCCAGGTCGTGACCGCCCGCGCCCCAGCCCCGGCGGTCGAACTCGGTCAGGGTGGAGATCAGCACCTTGGTGTTGTCCGGGCGTTTGTGCCACTCCTGGTCCCGCCGGACGGGGAGCTGCCAGCAGACGTCCGGCTTGTACTCCAGCGGGTGCACCCCGTCGCGCAGCGCCTGGGCGTGCAGCGCGCAGCCGCCGCCGGCCGGGAAGTCGGCGTCGTTCAGGAACACGCACGGGGCGTCGACGTCGCGGGTGGCGGTGCGCCGGGCGGGGTTCTCGCCGTCGATGGTGTCCTCGGAGGTCCAGTTCCTGAACCCGCGCCGGAAGTGCTGCCAGGTCCCCGGGGTGAGCCGCCTGACCGCCGCGCGGACCCGCTTCTCGTCGTCCGGGTCGGTGAAGAACGCGCCGTGCGAGCAGCAGCCGTCGGCGGCCCGGCCGGCGACGATGCCGTGGCAGCCCTTCCCGAACACGCACGTCCAGCGGGACAGCAGCCAGGTCAGGTCGGCCCGGACCACGTGCGTGGCGTCGGCCGGGTCGACGAACTCGATCCACTCCCGGGGGAAGTCCAGCCCGACCTCCCGGCTGCGCGGGTCGTCGGGTTCGTCGACCAGGGCCCGGATCTCGATCTGGCTCGTCACCCGGCCCAGCGTACGCCCGGTTGCCCGGTCCCACCGGCGAGCCGACGATCCGACCAGGCCCTACTGTCTTCAGCATGCGACTGGGAGTCCTCGACGTCGGGTCCAACACCGTGCACCTGCTGGTGGTCGACGCCCACCACGGCGCGCACCCCTGGCCCGCGCACTCCGAGAAGGTGGTGCTCCGGCTCGCCGAGCAGATCGGCCCCGACGGCGCGCTCACCGAGGCGGGGGCGGACGGCCTGGTCAAGGCGGTGGGCGCGGCCCGGGCCGCCGCCGCCGGGCTGGACGCCGTCGACCTGATCGCGTTCGCCACCTCCGCCGTGCGCGAGGCCACCAACGCGCAGGAGGTGCTGGCCCGGGTGCGCGACGAGACCGGCGTACGCCTGGAGGCGCTCTCCGGCGCGGACGAGGCGCGGATGACGTTCCTCGCGGTGCGGCGGTGGTTCGGCTGGTCGGCCGGGCGGCTGCTGGCGCTGGACATCGGCGGCGGCTCGCTGGAGATCGCCGCAGGCATCGACGAGTACCCGGACGTCGCGGTGTCCCTCCCGCTCGGCGCGGGCCGGTTGACCCGCGACCGGCTCCGGGTCGACCCCGACAGCGCGGCCCCGCCGTCCGCCGAGGCCGTGGAGGAACTCCGGGAGTACGTCGACGGGCTGCTCGACCCGGTGGCGGAGAAGATGGCCGAGGTCCGCTGGGAACGCCCGGTGGCCACCTCGAAGACGTTCCGCACGCTGGCCCGGCTGGCCGGCGCGGCCCCGTCCGGTGCCGGGCTCCGGGTCCGGCGCAGCCTGACCCGGGACGGCCTGCGGCAGGTGCTCGGCTTCGTCCGGCACATTCCGCCGCGCCACCTGTCCGAGCTGGAGGGGGTGAGCGACGGGCGGGCACACCAACTGCTGGCCGGGGCGGTGGTGGCCGAGGCGGTGATGCGCCGGCTCGACGTGCGGTCGCTGGAGATCTGCCCGTGGGCGCTGCGCGAGGGGGTCATCCTGCGCCGGCTGGATCAGCTCACGCCGATGTGAGAAACCGTGGCCGTTACGCGGTGGTTTGCGACCGCTCGTCACGATGCCGCAACCGGACCGGGCTACGCTGGCTGGTGTGACTTCCCGCGTGCCGGTGCTCCTGTCCACTTCCTCGGTTTTCCCTGAGCGGACCGCGGCGGCGTTCCAGTTGGCCGCGGCGCTCGGCTACGACGGCGTCGAGGTGATGGTCTGGACCGACGCCGTGAGCCAGGACGCCGGCGCGCTGCGCGGCCTGGCCGAGCACTACGGGGTGCCGGTGCTCTCCGTCCACGCGCCCTGCCTGCTGGTCACCCAGCGGGTGTGGAGCCCCGACCCGTGGGAGCGGCTGCGTCGGGCCGGCGAGCTGGCCGAGACGCTGGGAGCGCCGACCGTCGTGGTGCACCCGCCCTTCACCTGGCAGCGGGACTACGCCCGCAACTTCGCCGACGGGCTGGCGACGATCGCCGACCGGTTCGACGGCCTGCGCTTCGGGGTGGAGAACATGTACCCGGTGCGGATGGCCGGCCGGCAGTTCGTCCCGTACGTGCCGGGCTGGGACCCGACCGAGACCGGCTACCCGTCGTACACGCTCGACCTGTCGCACTGCGCCGCGTCACACACCGACTCGCTGGAGATGGCCGACCGGATGGGCGGTGCCCTGGCCCACGTGCACCTCGGCGACGGCACCGGCGAGGGGCGCGACGAGCACCTGGTCCCGGGGCGCGGCACGCAGCCCTGCGCCGAGCTGCTCCGGTCGCTCGCCGGGCGCGGCTTCACCGGCTCGGTCGCCGTGGAGGTCACCACCCGGGGCGCGAAGAGCCGCGCGGTCCGCGAGGCCGACCTGCGCGAGGCCCTGGAGTTCGCCCGCGCGCACCTCACCGCCCCGTCCCCGGTCGACGCCTGACCGCCCCCGGCGCGGCCGGTTCCCCGCCCCGAGCCGCCGACGGCCGGCGGGTGGGGTCAGCTCACCGGGCTGAGGGACTCGTCGGCCGGCGCGGCGACCTGCTCGCCGATCGCCGCGCGCTTGCGGGCCCGGTGCGCGGCCACGTGCGAGCGGGTCGCGCAGCGCTCCGAGCAGAACCGCCGGCAACAGTTCGACGAGGTGTCCAGGTAGACGTTGCCGCAGCGCTCGTCGGCACAGACCCCGAACCGGGCGCTGCCGTACTCGCAGAGCCAGACCGACAGCCCCCACACGGCGCCGGCCAGGTACTCCGCGCTCACCGATGCGCCCCGGCTGGTCACATGCATGTGCCAGTCGTTGGAGTCGTGGCCGGAGATGCGCGGCTGAACCGGGTACGCCTCCAGCAGCGTGTTCAGCTCGGCCACCGCCTGGGGGTCCCGCCCGGAGGTGCCGTAGTCGAAGATGTCGCGCAGGCGCTTCTGTGCCCGCCGGAAGATCGCGAGGTCCCGCTCCGCGACCTCGTCGCGCATCCACGCGTTGTCGTCAGGGAAGATGGCCCGCAGGTCGTCGAGGTCGTCCAGTCGGGCATTGACGAGGTCAACCCCGGTCCGGGCGTACGCGTCGAAGTTCACGCCTTCAACCGTAGACGACTCCGGGGAGTCGCGGTGTGTCGATGTAGTGCGGCAGGAACCGGGCGTAGCCGTCGGTAATCAGACTCCGACTCTCCCGGACCCCCGCGCCGGCCGGCTGCCCGTCGACGATCCAGCAGCCCAGCACCACGTGATTGCCGGCGAACTCAGGCAGGGCCCGGAACTCCTGGTAGCAGAAGCCCTCGTCGCCGTAACTGCCCGGATTGGTGATCTCCTTGCCGCCGGTGACGATCCGCACCGAGCCGCCCTCCCGGCCGAGCAGCGGCTTGGCCACGTACTCGGTCATGCCGCGCGGCGAGTCCAGGTACGCCGGTAGCAGGTACTCGTGGCCGGGGTACAGCTCCCACAGCACGGCGAGCAGCGCCTTGTTGGACAGCAGCAGCTTCCACGCGGGCTCGATCCAGGTGGTCGGGGTGCCCGGGTCCAGCGCCAGCGGGCCGTACGGCTCGGCGAGCATCCACTCCCAGGGGTAGAGCTTGAAGCAGGTGGTGACCGGCCGGTCGGCGGCGTCGACGAAGCGCCGGCCGTCCCAGCCGACGTCCTGGATCGGCAGCAGCTCCGCCGCGAGCCCGGCCTGCCGGGCCGTCTCGGCCAGGTACCCGGCGGTGATCTGGTCCTCGCCGGACTCCTCCTCGTTCGACCAGGCCACGTGCACCTGCTTGTCGTGCAGGTCGGCGCCGAACCTCGCCCAGGCGGCGACGAGCCGCTCGTGCAGGCTGTTCCACTGGTCCGCCTCGGGGCGGGTCTGCTCCAGCCAGTACCACTGGACGATGCTCGCCTCGACCAGCGAGGTCGGGGTGTCGGCGTTGTACTCCAGCAGCTTCGGCGGCCAGGTGCCGTCGTAGCAGAGGTCGAAGCGGCCGTAGAGGCTCGGCGGCGCCTCCCGCAGCGACCGGGCCACCGCCTCGACCGCCCAGGCCGGGATGCCCAGCTCGGCGTACCGGTTGCGGGCCACGATGTGCTCGGCGGCGGCGACGGACATCCGGTGCAGCTCCGCGGTCGCCTCCTCCAGCCGGAGCACCTCCTCCAGGCCGAAGACGTACGCCGCGGTCTCGTCCCAGTACGACATGATCCCGCCGTCGGGCAGTTCGGTGTCGATGTAGACCAGGCCCTGCGAGCGGACGGTGGCGTCCCAGTCCGGGCGGGGGGTGACCGCCTCGCGCCGCACGTCAGCCCCCGCAGGAGGCGAGGTGGGTGCCGAACCCGCCGCGCTCCGGCACGGCCGCCGTGACCGGCCCCGGCTCGGTGCGGGCGGCGGTGGCGGCGCTGGCGGCGGCGGGCACGTTCATCGCCAGCGCCACGGTCGTCCCCCCATCGACCGGCCCGAGCGCGCAGTCGTCATCGTCGTCGGAGGACATGTTGCAGCCGGAGAGGGTGAGCGCGAGGGCGGTCAGCGCGCCGAGCTGCACGGTGGCCGACCGGAGTCGGCGTCGAGGACGTTCTTCCACGTGGATCGTTGTAGCCGATCCGCGCCACCTCGGCAGCCCCGGGGGCCCGGCGTCGGCGTACGGTGCCCGCCTCCCGGCGCGGGGACAGGCCCGGGCGTTACCCTCGGCGCATGCTCCGTTCCGTCATCCTTGCCGCCTCCCGGTCATCCCAGGTCGAGCGGCTCGTCGCGACGGCCCCGTTCACCCGGGACGTCGTCCGCCGTTTCGTCGCCGGCTCCGGCACCGACGACGCGTTACGCGCAACCCGCGAACTCGTCGCGGACGGCCTCACGGTCACCCTCGACAACCTCGGGGAGGACACCGTCACCCCCGAGCAGGCCACCGCCACCCGGGACGAGTACCTGAGGCTGCTGAGGCTGCTCTCCGGCGCCGGGCTCACCCCCGCCGCCGAGGTCAGCGTGAAGCTCTCGGCGCTCGGCCAGATGTTCGACGAGCAGCTCGCGTACGACAACGCGCGGGCGATCTGCGCGGCGGCGGACGAGGCGGGCACCACGGTCACCCTCGACATGGAGGACCACACCACCACCGACTCGACCCTGGACGTGCTGGCCAGGCTGCGCAAGAGCTTCCCGTCGACCGGCGCGGTGCTCCAGGCGTACCTGCGGCGGACCGAGTCGGACTGCCGGGAGCTGGCGTCGGCCGGGTCCCGGGTGCGGCTCTGCAAGGGGGCGTACAAGGAGCCGGAGTCGGTGGCGTACCAGTCCGCCCGCGAGGTGGACAAGTCGTACGTGCGGTGCATGAACATCCTGATGTCCGGTGACGGGTACCCGATGCTGGCCACCCACGACCCGCGCCTGATCGCCATCGGCGAGGACCGGGCCCGCTGGTTCGACCGGGGGTCCGACCGCTTCGAGTTCCAGATGCTCTACGGCATCCGGCCGGAGGAGCAGGCCCGGCTGGTCGGCGAGGGTTACCGGGTCCGCACCTACCTGCCGTACGGCACCGACTGGTACGGCTACCTGATGCGCCGGCTCGCCGAGCGCCCCGCCAACCTGGCCTTCTTCGGCCGGGCCCTCGTCTCGAAGAAGTAGGCGGGCCCGGACGGCCGTGGCGGCGTTCGCCCGAACGGCCCGAAGGTCGTAACCTTCGGCGGGTGACCGATGGGCTGGACAGGTGGGACGAACCGCGGCGACGCAAGCCGTGGCCGCTCCTGGTCGCCTTCGGCGTGGTCCTCCTGCTGCTCACCTGCGGCCTCCCGGCCGTGCTGCTGGTCGGCGTCCTGCACGAGGCCGCCGGCCGGTCCGTGGTCGGCAAGCTCGGGCCCGCCGACGCGGGTGACCCCGCCACCCTGGCGGCCGGTCAGCTCGGCGAGCGGATCGCCGCCCAGCTCGACCGCCAGGCCACCGCCCTGCTCGGCGGTGACCTGGCCGGGTTCCTCGCCGTCGCCGAGCCGGCCGCCCGCCCCGCCCTCGCCCGCCGGTACGGCGCCCTGCGGGCGCTGCGGGTCACCGTCTGGCGGCCCGAGCAGACCGGCCTGCCGACCCTGGTCCCCGGCCGGCCCGACGAGTGGCGGATCATGGTCCGCTTCCAGTACTGCATCGTGGTGCCCGGCTGCCGGCCGAGCCCCGTGCTGATCAACACCCGGTGGCGCGACGCCGCCGGGGCGCCCCTGCTGGTCGCCATGGAGGAGTCCCGGTCCGTCGAGACCGGCACCCGGCCGTGGGAGGTCAGCGAGCTGGTGGTCGCGGTCGGTCCGCGTACCGTCGTGGCCACCACCCCGGCGCTGCGTGGGAAGCTGCCCGGCCTGCTCCGCCAGGCCGAGGCGGCGGCCCGGGTCGCCGACGGGTACGCGGTCGGGGGCGCGCCGCCCGACCGGTACCGGGTCTTCTACGCCGGCCGCGCCGAGTGGCTGAGCTGGTACGGCGGCGGCCGGGCGACGTGGACCGGCGGGTACGCGGTCACCGTCGGCGGTGGCCACTACGAGGTGGTGCTCAACGCCGACGGACTTTCCGCCACCGGCGCTGACGACCTGCTCCGGCACGAGCTGACCCACGCCGCGTCCCTGCCCGAGCGCGGCTACCCGGGCACGTCCATCTGGTGGATGGTGGAGGGGATCGCCGAGTACGCGGGCAGCGGCGCAACGCCGGTCGGCCGGTACGAGGGGCTGGCCGAGGTGCGCAAGATGCTCGCCCCGGGCGGCGGCTGGAACGGCCGGCTGGACGACCTGGCCCCGGCTGACGACGCCCCCGCCCTGCGGGTCGGCGGCAGCTACGGCGTCGGCTACCTCGCCGTGCGGCACCTCGTCGACCGGTTCGGCGAGCAGCGGTTCCTGGAGTTCTTCAGGGCGGTGGTGCACGACCGGCGGACGCCGGAGAAGGCCTCCGTGCAGGCGTTCGGCGAGCTCTGGGCGGGGCTGCACGACGAGTGCGTCAACTACGCCCGTTCGGCGGCCGGCTGACCCCCGCCGGGCGGGCCACCGGCCGACAGCAGTCTCTCCGCCAGCGCGCGACAGCGCCTCCCGAGCTCCGGGGGGTCGAGCACCGTGAAGTCGTGCCCCAGCAGGAGCATGTGCATGAGCACGAAGTCGAGGCTGCCGGCGCCACTGAGCACCTCGCAGAGCTCGCTCCCGCGCCCTCGTACGACGGCCGCCGACGCCGGAATCTGCGCGCGCACCGTGTCGGCCGACGCGTACACGAGGAAGCGCGCCTGGTGCGGGTAGGCCCGGCTCGCCACACCCTCCTGCACGTACGTCGCCGCATCGGGCACGGCGCGCGGACGGAAGCGCCAGGTCCGTGCCGACACCTCGACCATCCGGTCGACGCGGAAGCTGCGCCAGTCGTCCCGGTCGAGGTCGTAGGCGAGGAGGTACCAGCGTCGGTCGGAGGCGACCAGGCGGTAGGGCTCGACCCGACGCCGCGCCTCGCCCCGGGACGGGTAGTCGAAGCCGGCCTCGACCCCGTCGCGGCAGGCTCTGGCCAACGTCATGAGCACCTCGGGGTCGACCGGCGGGTGGCCGCCGCCGAAGGACTCCACCGAGCCGGAGAGCGCACGCACCTCGTGCCGCAGCCGGCTGGGCAGCACCCGGTCGAGCTTGGTCAGCGCCCGGAGTGCGGCGTCGCCGGCGCCGGCGACCCCGCCACCCGCGCCGGCGAGCAGCGAGACCGCGGTGGCGATCGCCTCCTCGTCGTCGAGAAGCAGCGGCGGGAGGTCCTGTCCCGGGCCGAGCTGGTAGCCGCCGCCGACACCCTGGCTGGCATGCACCGGATAGCCGAGCCTGCGTAGCCGCTCGACATCACGCCGTACCGTGCGCGGAGTGACCCCGAGCCGGTCGGCGAGCTCGGGGCCGGTCCAGACCTGGCGCTGCTGCAACAGCCCGAGCAGGGTGAGCACCCGCTCCGTCGTGCCCCGCTCGTCACCGCGCGCCACTCCCATGTCGCCCACCCTGTCAGGAATAGCGGACCGAATCCGTCCGCCAGGGGTGTCAGGGTGGCTCCATGGACGCGAACGCACTCGATTGGAACCGGACGCTGCGCGAGCAGTGGGAGTTCCACTGGAACCATCAGCTCCGAGCCCGGCTCGCCGGCCTCACCGACGACGAGTACTTCTGGTCGCCGGTGCCGGATGCCTGGAGCGTGCGCCCGCGCGGCAGCTCGACCGCGCCCGTGCAGGGCGGCGCCGGGGACTTCACTATCGACTACGCCTTTCCCGCGCCGGTCCCGGCGGCCGTCACCACGATCGCCTGGCGGCTCGGCCACGTCATCGTCGGCGTGCTCGCCACCCGCAACGCCGCGCACTTCGGCGCGCCGGCGGCGTCGTACGAGACCTGGGAGTACGCCGGCAGCGCGGCCACCGCGCTCGACCAGCTCGAGGCCCAGCTCGACGTGTGGCTGGCCGGGGTGCGCGACCTCGGCGAGGCCGGGCTCCGGGTGCCCGTCGGCGCGAAGGAGCCCTTCCCCGAGTTGCCCATGGCCGATTTGGTGCTGCACATCCATCGCGAGCTGATCCACCACCTGTCCGAGGTCTGCCTGCTGCGCGACCTCTACCCGCATTCGCAACCCGCTACGAACGGAGCAGCCCGATGAGCCGCGAGTTCCAGGTCACCTTCGACGCACACGACGCGCGGGCGCTGTCGTTCTTCTGGCGTGAGGTCCTGGGCTACGTCCATCCCGGCCCGCCCGGGGTCGACCTGCCCGAGGACGCCGACCCGATGGCCGCGTGGGACGACTTCCTCGCGCGGATCGGCGTGCCGCAGGAGCAGCGCAACACGAGTTCGGCGATCGAGGATCCGGACGGGCGCGGCCCACGGCTCTTCTTCCAGCAGGTGCCGGAGGACAAGGTCGCCAAGAACCGCGTCCACCTCGACGTCCGGGCGGCTCCCGGCCTGCGGGGGGAGGAGCGGATGGCGGCGCTGGAGGCCGAGTGCGACCGGCTCGCCGCGCTGGGAGCGACGCGGGTACGTCGCTACGAGCCCGATCCCCCGATGGGCGCCGGTTTCATCGTGATGACCGACCCGGAGGGCAACGAGTTCTGCCTGGACTGATGGCAGCTCAGCCGTGATCGCGGGACCCGCGGCCAGTCCTGCGGCCGAGATGTGGCCCGGCGGTGGCGAGGTGCCCCAGCCCCCATGATCGACCGCTGTCGGGGCCGCCGGGTGGGCCTGAGACACTAGGCGCGCTCCCAGCGCGGAGCCCTGGTACGCGTCCGGAAGCGGGCCAGGGCACCCGTCCGGTGGCTCCGGTGGCGCCGCCGGAGCCACCGGACGCCTTCCGCGCTCGCAGGCGGCCGTAGGTGCAGGCGGCCGCAGCACCGTGTCACTGACATCGCGGTCTCCGGGGGCGGGGATGCCCCCTTCTTCTGACGATCGAGTCGATCATGGGCGGGCGGGACAGCGGGTTCGTCCGGGCGGAAAATGCCAGGTGGCCGGCCGGGAAACGACCATCCGGCATGATCAGTTGTGGGAAGGGATCGCGCCGGTCACAGCCGTCCCGCTACCGTACTGGTAACACGCGCGTAGCCCGTCCTGGCGGGAGCATCCCGTCCGGCGGCACGCGCCGGGCATGGGATGGGTCGGTGAGCCATGGCCGGGTCACAGTCCGACGGTCGGCTGTCGGAGGTCAAGTTCCTCACCGTCGCCGAGGTGGCGACGGTGATGCGGGTGTCCAAGATGACGGTCTACCGTCTCGTGCACAGCGGTGAACTGACCGCCGTGCGGGTTGGCCGGTCGTTCCGGGTGCCCGAGCACGCGGTGCACGAGTACCTGCGGGGCGCCTTCCAGGAGACCGCCTGATCCGTCCGTTTGATCCGTTCCCGGCCACCCGGCCGGATGCGACGTAACGGGCATCGACGGGGGCGCGTTGGTCCTGCTGACGCTCTACGGTTACCCTGGACCGGATCGTGACCTGACACCGGTGCGCCCCACCGCCCGCCAGTCGGTCCGGTCCGTTGTCCGCAAGCGGTCGTCGACGCCACTGCGTGGTGTTATCCGGTCCGCCCCGCACGTTGCAATCGAAAGGCTGTCGTCGTATGGGCTCGGTGGTCAAGAAGCGCCGCAAGCGCATGGCTAAGAAGAAGCACCGCAAGCTGCTGCGCAAGACCCGCGTCCAGCGTCGCCGTCTCGGCAAGTGACCCGGGCCGGGCCCTGGCCCGGCACCGACGTCGCTTGCCAACTGTCGACCCTCGGAGGCTCAGGTGATCAGGCCGCGGTTGCCCCGGCTCGATCTTCCCTGCCGAGGTAGGTGCACGACATGACCCCCGGTGGCACCCCAGGTGCCCCGGGGGTGGTCGTCGTCACCGGGACCGGTCGCTACCTCGGTGCCCACGTGGCGGCTCGCCTCGCCGCCGACCCCCGGATCGAGCGGGTGATCGGCGTCGACCCGGCCGATCCGAACCCGGAGCTGGCCGGCCTGCTCGGTGGCGTCGAGCTGATCCGGATCGACCTCGACTCCCTCGGCAGCCTCCTCGCCGACCTCGACGTCGACGCCGTCGTGCACCTGGCCCTCGCCACGGCCCCCGACCAGCAGCAGGGCGGGCGGTCGGCGATGAAGGAGCAGAACGTTATCGGCACCATGCAGCTCCTCGCCGCCTGCCAGCGGGCGCCCCGGCTGCGCAAGCTCGTCGTTCGCTCGTCGACCGCCGCCTACGGGGCATCGTTCCGCGACCCGGCGGTCTTCACCGAGGAGACCGAGCCGCGCGAGGTGCCGCGCGGCGGCTTCGGCCGCGACATCCTCGACATCGAGGGGTACGTCCGCGGCTTCCGCCGCCGCCGTCCCGACGTCACCGCCACCGTGCTGCGGTTCGCGCCGTTCATCGGCTCCACCGCCGACACCACGCTGACCCGGTACTTCTCCCAGCCGTTCGTGCCCACGGTGTTCGGGCGGGACCCCCGGCTGCAGTTCGTGCACTTCGACGACGCGCTGGAGGTACTGCACCGGTCGGTCGCCGAGGACCACCCGGGGACGTACAACGTGGCAGGGCCGGGCGTGCTCGCCCTGTCCCAGGCGATCCGGCGGGCCGGCCGGGTGGGCGTCCCGGTGCTCGAACCGGGCCTGTCCGGGGCCGCCGCGATGGCCCGCAACCTCGGCTTCGGCGGGTACGGCCTGGACCAGGTCGACCTCTTCGTGCACGGCCGGGTGGTCGACACCTCCGCGCTGAAGCGCGAGTACGGTTTCACGCCCCGGTCAACCGTCGCCGCGTTCGACGACTTCATCCGCGCCCACCAGGGCGGGGTGGTGGTCACCCGGGAGTACCTCGCCGCCGCCGAACGGGCCGTCCTCGACGGCATCCGCCAGGTGCGCGCGGCCGTACGGGAGCAGCCGTGAGCCGGCCGGACGAGCAGGGCGGGCGTGCCGGGGCCAACGGCCGGTACGACATACCACTGAACGTGGCCGGCGAGAACGGGGATCCGGCGCGGCGCAACGGCCGTCACCCTGCCCCGGACGCCGCCCCTGCCCCTGCCCCGGACTCCGCACCTGCCCCGGACGCCGGCCCGGTCTCGGACGCTGCCCCGATCCCGGACGCCGACCGGTCCTCCTCGGACGCCGTCCCGACGGGTGAGCCGGCGGCTTCCGGGCCGGAGGAGCCGGCGGTCCCGGACGGGCCCGGCGACGTGTGGGACCGGCGGGTCGCGTCCGGGCTGGCGTTCCTGCGGCGCCGGTTCTCCGGCGACTACCCGGTGGACGAGTTCGGCTTCGACCCGGACCTGACCGAGTCGGTCTTCCACCCGCTGCTGCGGATGCTCTACCGGGACTGGTTCCGCACCGAGGTCACCGGCCTGGAGCACGTCCCGGCGGCCGGGGCCGGCCTGGTGGTCGGCAACCACTCCGGCACGGTGGCGCTGGACGCGCTGATTCTCTCGGCAGCCCTGCACGACCAGCACCCGGCCCACCGCTACCTGCGGCTACTCGGGGCCGATCTGGTCTTCCGGATGCCGGTGCTCTCCGCGGTCGCCCGCAAGACCGGCGGGACGGTCGCCTGCAACCCGGACGCCGAGCGGCTGCTCGGCTCCGGCGAGCTGGTGGGCGTCTTCCCCGAGGGGTTCAAGGGCGTCGGCAAGCTCTACTCCGACCGGTACAAGCTGCAACGCTTCGGCCGGGGCGGGTTCGTCTCGGCGGCGCTGCGCACCGGCACCCCGATCGTGCCGGTGGCCATCGTGGGCGGCGAGGAGATCTACCCGATGCTCGCCGACATCAAGCCCCTCGCGCGGCTGCTCAAGCTGCCGTACTTCCCGGTCACGCCGACGTTCCCGTGGCTCGGCCCGCTGGGGATGGTGCCGCTGCCGAGCAAGTGGCTGATCGAGTTCTGCCCGCCGATCCCGACCGCCCACCTCACCGACTCCGCCGACGACCCGCTGGTCGTGTTCAACCTCGCCGACCAGGTGCGGGAGACCATCCAGCAGACCCTGCACAGCCTGCTGGAGCGCCGCCCCGACCCCTTCGGCCCCTGACCCGCCCGGTTCGGGGTGGGTCAGTGGGCGTGGCGGCGGCGGTGCAGGGCCAGGCCGGCGCTCACTGCGCCAGCCAGCACCCCGGCCGCTGCCGTCGACGGCAGGGCGATCCTGGCCGCCCGCCGGCCGGTGCGGAAGTCCCGTACCTCCCAGCCCTGCTGCCGGGCCTGCCGCAGCAGGGCGCCGTCCGGGTTGATCGCCACCGCCCGGCCGACCGTGGAGAGCATCGGCAGGTCGTTGGCGGAGTCGCTGTAGGCGGAGCAGCGGGACAGGTCCAGCCCTTCGACCTCGGCGAGTTGGGCCACCGCCTCGGCCTTGGCCGGGCCGTGCATCAGGTCGCCGACCAGCCGGCCGGTGTACGCGCCGTCGACCACCTCGGCAACCGTGCCGATCGCCCCCGTCAGGCCCAGCCGGGCCGCGATCACCCGGCCGATCTCGACGGGCGCGGCGCTGACCAGCCAGACCCGCTCGCCGGAGTCGAGGTGCCGCTGCGCGAGCCGGCGGGTGCCGGCCCAGATCCGGGGGGCCATCAGCTCGTCGAAGATCTCCTCGGCGAGCCGTTCCACGTCGTCCACCCGCCAGCCCTCGATGAAGGCCAGCGCGGCCTCCTTGGCCTGCGACATGTCCCCGGCGTGCTCGGTGGCGAGCACCCGGAACCGAAGCTGCCGCCAGGCGAACCGGGCCAGGTCGCCGGTGGTGAAGTACTTCCGGGCGGCGAGCCCGCGGGCGAACCAGTAGATCGACGCGCCCCGCATCATCGTGTTGTCCACGTCGAAGAACGCGGCGGCACCCGGGTCGGGGGCAATCGGGGTGGCCGGCGCGGCCTCGGTCTCCGCCCAGCCGGCCGTGTGACCGCGGCGGTCGGTGCTGACCGTCACCTTGCGGGTACGGGCCACGCGACCTCCCTCGCTCGACGACCACGACCAGTGCCTCCCGCGAGAGTAACCGGGCCGGGCGGCCCTCCGGCCCGGCGAGCGGGAACTGTGGCGCACAATGCCCGTCCGCTGGTGAGAGGCCCTGTCGGCACCCCATGGCGGGCTGGGCCGGGGCCGCCGCGCGGCGGAGCGGTGGGTGGGTGGCTCAGCGGTCGCCGGGACAGGCCGCGGGGGTCGGGCCGAGCGCGTCGCTGCCGGCCGGGGCGGGCAGCTCGCAGTCGATGGCCGCGCGCAGGGCGTCGGAGCGCTTCCGGATCGCGTCGAGCAGGGCGAGCGACCGGCGGACCCGGTCCCGCTCCGCCCGGCTGGCCCCGTCGAGCAGGTCGCCGACCGCCCGGCGCTGCCCGGCGACGAAGGTGTTCACCGCGTCCAGGCCGGCCGGGTCGGTGCGCTGGGCGGCGGCGCTGGTCAGCAGCCGTACGCCCTGGCGGCTGTCCGAGTCCATGTCGTCGAGGACAGCCTCGAACCCGAGCCGGTCCCCGCGCAGCGCGGCGGCCTCGTCGAGTCGGGTGCGGGCGAAGTCGAGGAAGAGCTGGCCCCGGCTGAGGTTCGAGCTGGCCAGCGCGAGCTGGGCCCGTTCCGTGGAGCGCTTCATGCCGTACAGGGCGTCGCCGGGCACCGCGTTCTCGCTGGCGGCGGAAATGCCGGAGACGGCGATGGCGCCGGCGGCCACCCCGACCAGGATGGCGCCCCGGGCGCGGGCCCGGCGGGCGGTCACGGCGGGCAGGAACGAGCCGCGCTGCCCGGCGCCGACCGCGCCCCGGTGGCCGGCCGGCCCCGCCTCGGTCGACCCGGTCGCCGTGGCACCGACACCCTCCCGCTCGGCAGTGGCGACGAGCATCGCCCGCAGCCCGGTGCGGAAGCCGGTGTCGATCTCGACGGTCGGGGGATCGGCGCTGAGCTGCCGGCTGACCGCGACGAGCGCGGCGAGCTGGTCGTCGGCCCGGGACCTGACGTGGTGACGTCGGCCGCCGTTGGCTTCGTCGAGAAGCTGCGCGAAGCGCTCGGCGCGCCGGCGGGAGAAGAGGTTACTGTCCACCGCAGGCACCTCCTCTCGCTGGTCACGGCCGGTCGGCCGCTGTCCTCACCAGCGACCGGCGGCAGCGCGCGCCGACGAACGAAAGGCCGTGGTCGGCCGCGCTGTCCGGACCGTGGGGCCCGGGGATGCCGGGGCAACCACCGGTCGCACCCGGAGAAACGCTCCGCGCCGTGCACGGGTTACGGGGCCGGCGGGAGCGAAGCCACGAAGAGTGATGGTCGTCACGCCGCGGTGGGCGTCGATCCATCGCCCAGGGGACGGGTGAGCAGGGCAGCCTTCGCTGCCGCGGGTGTCGACCGGGAAGCCCCGCGTGCCGTGGCGACCGGGTCGGTGCCGACCGGGGAACCGGGTCGGGGCTCGTCGCGGCGGTCGGATCAGGGCTGGAAGCCGTCCGGCAGGAGCCGGGCCAGGGCCCGGACCGCCCGATACTGCAACGCCTTGATCGCGCCCTCGTTCTTGCCCATCGTCCGGGCGGTTTCCGCGACCGAGAATCCCTGGAGGAACCGCAGCACGATGCACTCCTGCTGCTCCGGGTTGAGCTGCTTCACGGCGGTGAGCAGCGCGACGTTGGTGATGTGCTCGACGACGGCAGCCTCCGGGCTGCCCTCCGGCCCGCGGTCCTCCCGGTCGGCGTCCAGCACGTCGCCGGTGGTGACCTCCAGCCGGTACCGCCCGGACTTGAAGTGGTCGGCGACCAGGTTCCGGGCGATGGTGACCAGCCACGCGCCGAGGTCCCGGCCCTGCCAGGTGAAGCTGCCGATCCGCTTGAGGGCGCGCAGGAACGTGTCGGAGGTGAGGTCCTCGGCGAGCTGTCGGTTGCCCACCCGGAAGTAGACGAAGCGGAAGACCGTGTCCACGTACCGGTCGTAGATCAGCCCGAACGCCTCGGACTCGCCGGCCTGGGCGCGCTCGATCAGCTTCCAGACCTCCGTGGCCGGGTCGGACGGGTCGGGCCGGCTCGGGTAGCCGGTCGAGGTGCCGCCAGGCCCGGCCGGTGGCCCGGCGGGCACCGCCGGCAGCACCGCGGTCTCGGTCGCCGCCGGGTCGGTCGCCGGTGGCGTGTCGCCGGTGCGCCGGCCCTGGGCCGGCATCATCGGCCTGGCCGGCGAGGCGACCCGTCCGCCATTGCCCCCGGGTGCGGCCGGGCGAGGTGGGGCCTCGTTGTGGTGCGAGCGGTTGGGCAGGCGTCTGGACGCCCCGTCGCCGCGCACAGGTTGGCTGCACATGTCGTCCGAGCCGCGCGGCGCGCCCAGCCGTTCGTTGAGGGCGGCGCGGGCCGTCCCGGCCAGGCCGCCCAGTCGCTCTGCGTAGCCGAAACTGGTCACCGTGCCTCCCCGGTCCGGTACCACGCCGGCCGCCGGGCCGCCGCCGCGCGGGCGGGGCCATGGCGGTCGGGCAGAGTCCTTCCGGGACCTGCCGACGGGCGGCAGGTCCCATTGAGGTGCTGGTCCAATGCGCTCACAGGCACGGGGGCCTCCTCGGGCTGAGGGGTGTCGACTCACGGCAAATGGGGTGAGCCGACCCGAGTGATGATAGGGCCAACGTCACCCGCGCGTGGCAAGTCCGTTACACAGAGCGGAAGTATTTCCCGACCCGTCGCACCGATGGCGGACCGGTTGTCCGTCGCGTGTGGTTGACTTTCGCCGGGGGAGCTGGTCCGCAATGGAACCCCAGGTCACCGGGCTGATGCCAGCCCTCCGGCGGGCCGCCGGACGGCGGGCGACCGGGCCGGCGCGACGATGCCGGCGGGGCCCCGGACGCGGCGTCGGGCCCGGCTCGGGCCGGGCCGCTGAGCCGAGGCTGCGCCAGACTCTGCCACCGTGCAGGACGTGGCCGACGACTCCGCGCCGAACCTCGTCGACCGACTCCGCCGGGCGGCGGTCGACCACGGCTGCCGTCCCGCGTCGCGCCGGCGGGACACCACCCTGACATGGTCGCAACTGGACGCCCCGGTGACCGTGGTCGCGCACGCCCCGGCCGCACCCGGCCGCCCGACCGTCCCGGCACCTCGCTCACCCTCCGTGCTGGCCGGCGACCCACCGCACGCCGACGGCCGGCGGGCCACCGGCGACGTCGCGTACGTCGACGCCGACCTGCACCTGGTCGACCGGCTCGGCGAGCTGATCACCGTCACCGGCTTCAACGTCCACCCGCGCGAGGCGGAGGCGGTGCTTGCCGCGCATCCGGGGGTGGCCGAGTCGGCGGTACCGGGTGTGCCGCACCCGCGGACCGGGGAGACTGTCCGGACGTACGTGGTGCCGGCGCCGGGGCACCCGGTGACCGGGGAGGAACTGCTCGCCCACCGCGCCACGTAACCTGGCCCGGTTCAAGCGCCCGACCGCCGTCGAGTTCGTCGACGCGCTGCCGTACTCGGCGATCGGCAGGGTGCGCAAGACCCCGCTCAGGCCGACACCGTCCCCGGCGGCGCCGGCCGACATCCGCACGGAGGTTCCCGATGTCCAGTGACGCCCGACTCGCCCTGATCACCCGCCCCGGCTGCCACCTCTGCGAGGACGCCAAGGTGGCGCTCGACCGGGTGGTGGCGGTCACCGGGGACCGGTGGATCGAGCGGGACGTGACCGGCGACGTGGAGCTGGAGCGCGAGTACGGCGACCGGCTGCCGGTGGTGCTGCTCGACGGCAAGGAGCACGGCTACTGGCGGGTGGAGGAGGAACGGCTGCTGCGGGACCTGACCACCCCGCAGCTCTGAGGCCCGCCCCGCCGGTCTCCGCCCCGCCCTTCCCCGCGCGTCGGTGCGGTCCTATCGTGCTGGGATGACCCCTGCGCGCCCCCATCTCGTGTGGGACTGGAACGGCACCCTGCTCAACGACCTCGATCTGGTGGTGGCGGCCACCAACGCCGTCTTCGCCAGCGTGGGCGGCCCGACGGTCAGCACGGACGAGCACCGGGTGCGGTTCCGCCGCCCGATCGCCGACTACTACGCCGAGGTGCTCGGCCGGGCCGTCGACGACGCGGCGTTCGGCGAGCTGGACCGGATCTTCCACGACGCGTACCGCAGTGGGCTGACCACCTGCGTGCTTGCCGACGACGCGGCGGTGGCGATGGCTGCCTGGCCGGGCGGCCAGTCGCTGCTGTCGATGTGGTTCCACGACGAGCTGGTGCCGGCGGTGCACACCCACGGGCTGACCGACCGGTTCGCCCGGGTGGACGGGCTGCGCGCCACGGTCGGCGGGGACCGCAAGGCCGAGTCGCTGGAGCGGCACCTGACCGAGCTGGGGGTCAACGGCCGCGACGTGGTGCTGATCGGGGACTCGATCGACGACGCCGATGCCGCCGAATCGGTCGGCGGCCGGGCCGTGCTCTACACGGGCGGGTTCACCGACCAGGCCCGGCTGCGCGCGTCCGGGCACCCGGTGGCCGACACCCTCACCGAGGCGGTCACCCTCGCCGCCACCCTCCGGTGACCGGGGCCGGTCAGGTGCGCAGGTAGGTCAGCACGGCCAGGACGCGGCGGTGCTGGGTGGTGTCCGGGGGCAGGTCCAGCTTGGTGAAGATGTTGCGGACGTGCTTCTCCACCGCCCCGTCGGTGACCACCAGTGCGCGGGCGATGGCCGTGTTGGAGTGCCCCTCGGCCATCAGGGAGAGCACCTCGCGCTCGCGGGGGGTCAGTTCGCGCAGCGGGTCGTCGCGCCGACGGCGGACCAGCAGCTGGCCCACCACCTCCGGGTCGAGCACGGTGCCGCCCGCGGCCACCCGGGCCAGCGCGTCCATGAACTCGTCGATGTCGGCCACCCGGTCCTTGAGCAGGTAACCCACCCCGCCGCCGCCGGACCCGCCGGTGGTGGCGAGCAGGTCGTCGGCGTACGACACCTCGACGTACTGGGAGAGCACCAGGACCGGCGTACGCGGGACCAGCCGGCGGGCCTCCACGGCGGCGCGCAGCCCCTCGTCGGTGTGCGACGGCGGCATCCGCACGTCGACGATCGACACGTCCGGACGGTGGGTCACCACCGCCTCGACCAGCGCGTCGCCGTCGCCGACGGCAGCCACCACCTCGTGCCCCTGTTCGGTGAGCAGCCGCACCAGCCCCTCCCGGAGCAGCACGGCGTCATCCGCGATGACCACCCGCATGATGCTGATGTCTACCACGTCCGAGCAGGGAGCCGGGCCGTCGACGCTCACAGTGGCAGTTCCGCGCGGACCTCCGTCGGGCCGCCGGCCGGGCTGACCACGTCCAGCCGGCCACCGGCCGCCCGCACCCGGTCGGCGATCCCGGCCAGGCCGTGCCCCTTGGCCAGGTGCGCCCCGCCGTGGCCGTCGTCGGTCACGCCGACGGCCAGCCGGCGCTCGTGCCGGGTCACCGCGACCGCGCACTCCGTCGCCCCGCTGTGCTTGGCGACGTTGGTGAGCGCCTCGGCGACCACGAAGTAGGCGGTGCTCTCCACGGCCGGGTCGAGCCGTCCGCCCGGGACCTCCAGCTGAGGGTCGATCCGCAGCTCGACCGGGACCAGCCCGCGGCCGGCCAGGGCCGCCAGGGCGCTGGGCAGCCCGCGGTCGACCAGGATCGGCGGGGCGATGCCCCGGGACAGGGCGCGCAGTTCGGCGAGGGTGTCGCGGGTCTGGGTGACCGCCTCGTCCAGGGTCCGGCCGGCCGCCTCCGGGTCGGTGGCGAGCTGCTGGCGGGCCCGGCTCAGGTCCATCGCCAGCCGGACGAGGCGCTGCTGCGGGCCGTCGTGGATGTCCCGCTCCAGCCGGCGCAGCGCGGCGGCCTCGGCGGAGACGGCGGCCCGCTTCTGCTCCTCCAGCACGGTGATCCGGTTGCGCATCTCGGCCACCCCGGTGAGCAGGGCGCGGGCGAAGCCGGCCTGGAGCCGCGCGCACCCCCGGACCACCATCGGCAGGGTGATCAGGAAGAACACCCCGATCGCGGTGTTCAGCCCGATCCGGGCGGCGGGGGAGTCGCCCAGGCCGAGGAGCTCGTTGAGGCCCTGGTTGTCGGGGCTCTGCGGCAGCGCCCAGTCGTACGCCCAGTAGAGGCAGCCGAGCAGGGTCCCGGCCCACCAGACGACGGTCACCACGAAGGTGAGGAGGGACACGATCAGCTTGAGGATGCCGTGGGCCAGGTCGAGCCAGGACTGGGCGTCCCGGATCGGCATGAAGATCCGCCGCCAGGCGCCCGCCCCGGGTTCGGGCTGCCGGTAGTCCGGCCGGATCCGGGCCTGGCCGAGCACGGCGGTCAACCGCAGCCGCTCGATGTCGGCCAGCCCACGGGCGGCGTACAGGGTGCCGGCGAGGACCGGCAGGCCGATTACGGTCACCACCAGTCCCAGGCCGAGCGCCAGCCCCACCAGCAACACCACGAAGCTGGCCAGCGCCAGGGGCAGGCCGAGCAGCACGTAGTTGGAATCGTGCAGGAGTTGGCGGGGGACGCTGGGCGAGGTGGTGGGTGGGTCGGCGACGGTAGCGGCGGTCATGGTTCGAGGCTAGGCAGCCGGACCGTTCGGCCCCATCCCGCCGCCCGGCCTCTCCCCTGTAGGGGCAGCCCTACCAGGTGCCGCCTGGCCAGCGCGCGATTGGTGAGGGAAGTCGGGATTGAGCAATAATCGGCTGGGCGGTGCGGGGCCGCCGGATCGATCTTGTGGAACGGAGGGGCAGGTGGAGGCGGGTCGGGGGTCTTCAAGATCGCGATTTGTGCGTCTGTTCACAAGCGCCTACTCTGTAGTTCCGACGCGTCCTGCTAGCACAGCCGGCAATCTCGGTCGTCAGCGGGAGTCCCGATACGGCCGGCCTCTTGAGCTGACCGAGGATCGCACCGCACGGAGTCTCATGAGTCAGCAGCACCGTCACCCTGGCGCGCCCGGCCGCGCCGGTGCCGTACCGGCGCTTCCGGACCTGCCCGAGGCGACCGTCGCGCGGCTTCCCGAGTACCTTCGCGCCCTGCACAACCTCGCCGAGTCCGGCCACGAGACCGTCTCCAGCGAGGGCCTGGCCGCCGCGGTCGGGGTCAACTCCGCCAAGCTCCGCAAGGACCTGTCCCACCTCGGCTCGTACGGCACCCGGGGGGTCGGCTACGACGTCGCCCTGCTGGTCGACCAGATCGAGTTCGTGCTCGGGCTCACCCAGCGGCGGGCCGTCGCCCTGGTCGGGGTGGGTAATCTCGGTCACGCCCTGGCCGGCTACGCCGGGTTCGCCAGCCGCGGATTCCGGATCGCCGCGCTGCTCGACGCGGACGCGTCCCGAGTCGGCGAGGAGATCAACGGGATGGTCGTACGGCACGTCGACGAGCTGCCCGCCGTCGTCGCCGAGGAGTCCATCGCGATCGGCGTGATCGCCACCCCGGTGCCCGCCGCCCAGGCGGTCGCCGACCAGCTCGTGGCCGTCGGCGTGACGAGCATCCTCAACTTCGCGCCGTGCGTACTCTCGGTGCCGGAGGGGGTCGACGTGCGTAAGGTCGACCTCGCCATCGAGCTCCAGATCCTGTCCTTCCACGAGCACCGCAAGGCGTCCCTGACCGCGCTGCCCGCCACCGGCGGCTCCGCCCTCACCGCCCTGCCCGGCGGGCTCGCGGCCACTGATCCCCAGGAGGCGATCGGCACGTGAAACTGCTTGTCGTCGGCGCGTCCTACCGCACCGCTCCCGTCGCCACCCTGGAACAGCTGGCCGTCGCCCCCGCCGATCTCACCCGCACCCTGGACCGCCTGGTCGCCCAGTCGTACGTGAGCGAGGCGGTGCTGGTCTCCACCTGCAACCGGGTGGAGGTCTACGCCGCCGTGTCCGGCTTCCATGGCGGGCTCGGCAACATCTGCGCCGTTCTCGCCGAGCAGGCCGGCGCTCCGGCCAGCAGCCTGGCCAGTCACCTCTACGTGCACTACGACGCCGTCGCCGTGGACCACGTCTTCCGGGTCGCCGCCGGGCTGGACTCGATGGTGGTCGGCGAGGCGCAGATCCTCGGCCAGCTCCGTGACGCGTACCACTGGGCGACCGGCGCGGACTCGGCCGGCCGCCTGCTGCACGAGCTGATGCAGCAGGCGCTGCGGGTGGGTAAGCGGGCGCACGCCGAGACCGGGATCGACCGGGCCGGCCAGAGCGTGGTGAGCGCCGCGCTCGGCCTGGCCGCCACGCAGCTCGACGGCGAACTGGCCGGGCGCCCGGCACTGGTGGTCGGGGCCGGTGCGATGGGCGCGTTGGGCGTTGCGAGCCTGTCCCGGCTCGGCGCGGGCCCGCTCACCGTGACCAACAGGGGGGCCGACCGGGCCATGCGGCTGGCCGAGTCGTACGGGGCCAGCGCGATACCCATGGCCGAGCTGACCGACGTGCTTTCCACAGTGGACATCGTAGTGGCCGCTACGGCGGCGACCGAACCGGTCCTCACCCGCGACGTGGTCAGCCGGGCGCTCGCCGACCGCGACCCCGACCGGGGGGCACTCGTGCTGCTCGACCTCGCCGTCCCGCGCGACGTGGAGGACGGCGTGGCCGCACTGCCCGGCGTCGAGGTGATCGACATCGACCGGATGGCGGCGATCCTGGCCGACGGGCCGGCTGTCGCCGACGCCGCGGCCGTCGACCGGATCGTGGCGGGTGAGGTCGAGTCCTTCCTCACCTGGCTGCGCGGCGCCGACGTCGCCCCGACCGTGGCCGCGCTGCGCAGCCGGGCCGAGGACGTGGTGACCGTCGAGCTGCGCCGGCTGGGCCAGCGCCGCCCCGAACTCAGCGCCGACCAGCGCGCCGAGGTGGCCCGGACGGTGCACCGGGTGGTGCAGCGGCTGCTGCACCAGCCCACGGTGAAGGTCCGTCAGCTCGCCGCCGAGCCCGGCGGCGACCAGTACGCCGCGCTGCTGCGCGAGCTGTTCGACCTCCAGGTCCCGCAGACCTCCCCGGTCGACACCGTCCCCGACGTGGTCGACACCGACCCCACCCCATACCCCGGAGGCGAGAGATGACCGCCCCCCTGCGCCTCGGCACCCGGGGCAGCGCGCTGGCGATGGCCCAGTCCGGCCACGTCGCGGCCGCGCTCACCGAAGCGACCGGCCGGAAGGTGGAGCTGGTCGAGGTGATCACCGCCGGTGACCGCTCGGTCGCCCCCGTGCACCGGCTCGGCGTCGGCGTGTTCGTCTCCGCGCTGCGCGACGCCCTGGCCGCCCGGACCATCGACTTCGCGGTGCACTCCTACAAGGACCTGCCCACCGCGGCGGCCCCCGGGCTGCACATCGCGGCGGTGCCGGCCCGGCAGGACCCGCGCGACGCGCTGGTCGCCACAGGCGGGCGCACCCTCGCCGAGCTGCCGCCCGGCGCGGTGATCGGCACCGGCGCGCTGCGCCGCATCGCCCAGTTGCACGCGCTCGGGCTCCAGTTTGAGGTCACCCCGATCCGTGGCAACGTGGACAGCCGCCTGGCGCGGGTCCTCGGCCCGGATGCCGACCTCGACGCGGTCGTCCTCGCCCGGGCGGGTCTGACCCGGCTCGACCGGGCCGGCGTGATCACCGAGACGCTCGACCCGATGCTCATGCTGCCCGCGCCCGCCCAGGGCGCGCTGGCCGTGGAGTGCCGGGTCGACGACCCGGACCTGGTCGAGCTGCTCGCTGCGCTCGACCACGCACCGTCCCGCGCCGCGGTCACCGCGGAACGGGCGTTGCTGGCCACCCTGGAGGCCGGGTGCAGCGCACCCGTGGCCGCCTATGCGGAACTCGCCGAAGGTGACGTCGGCGAGGAGATATACCTGCGCGGGGCGGTGATCAGCCCGGACGGTTCCAGAGACCTTCGGCTGTCCCGCACCGGAACGCCCGCCGACGCGGCGGAGATCGGCAAGGCACTCGCCGCTGAACTCCTCGACCTCGGCGCCGACTCGATCCTCGGCCTAGACGGACACGCCGGCCCGGGGACCCAGCAATTTGGGAGCACAGAATGACCCGCACCCGTAAGCCCGTCGGTCGCATCGCGTTCGTCGGGGCCGGTCCCGGCGACCCGGGCCTGCTGACCCGCCGGGCGCACGACGCCCTGGTGGACGCCGATCAGGTGGTGTACGACCGGGGAGTCCCCGAGTCGCTGCTCGACGCCGTCCGCGCCCAGGCCCGGTCCGACGCCCAGTTCACCCCGGCGGAGGGCGTGCCGGGAGACGTGGCGAAGGTGCTGATCTCGGCCGCCCGCTCCGGCCAGAACGCGGTGCACCTGGTCGCCGGTGACCCGTTCGGCCACGACTCGGTGGTCAAGGAGGTGCAGGCGGTCGCGCGTACCGCCGCGCACTTCGAGGTGGTCCCGGGCGTCGGCCAGGCCGAGGGCGTCGCCACGTACGCGGGCGTGCCGTTGCCGGGCGTCCGCACCGCCGCCGACGTCGAGGACGTCACCACGCTGGACTTCGACGCGCTGGCCGCGGCCGTGGGCCGGGGCTCGCTCGCGCTCGCCGTGGACGCCGGCGACCTGGCTGCGGTCCGCGACGGCCTGCTCGCCGCCGGGATCGACGGCACCACCGGCGTCGGGGTGACCGGCGACGGCACCGGGGACACCCAGTACACGACCACGTCGACCGTCGACTCGTTCGTGGCGGCGGCGCTCGGCTTCACCGGCCGGGTGGTGCTCACCGTCGGCGAGGGCGTCGGCCAGCGGGACAAGTTGAGCTGGTGGGAGAACCGGCCGCTGTACGGCTGGAAGGTGCTCGTCCCCCGGACCAAGGAGCAGGCCGGCGCGATGAGTGCCCGGCTGCGCGCGTACGGGGCGATCCCGTGCGAGGTGCCGACCATCGCGGTCGAGCCGCCGCGTACCCCCGCCCAGATGGAGCGGGCGGTCAAGGGCCTGGTCGACGGCCGGTACGCCTGGGTGATCTTCACCTCGGTGAACGCCGTCCGGGCGGTCTGGGAGAAGTTCGCCGAGCACGGGCTGGACGCCCGGCACTTCGGCGGGGTCAAGATCGCCTGCATCGGCGAGGCCACCGCCGACGCGGTCCGCGCGTTCGGCATCCAGCCGGAGCTGGTCCCCGCCGGGGAGCAGTCCTCCGAGGGGCTGCTGGCCGAGTTCTCGCCCCACGACGAGATCCTCGACCCGGTGGGCCGGGTGCTGCTGCCGCGCGCCGACATCGCCACCGAGACGCTCGCCGCCGGGCTCACCGAGCGCGGCTGGGAGGTCGACGACGTGACCGCGTACCGGACGGTCCGGGCCGCCCCGCCGCCCGCCGAGATCCGGGACGCGATCAAGTCGGGCGGGTTCGACGCCGTGCTGTTCACCTCGTCCTCCACCGTCCGGAACCTGGTCGGCATCGCCGGGAAGCCGCACGCGCGTACCGTTGTTGCCGTCATCGGGCCCAAGACGGCGGAGACCGCGACGGAGTTCGGCCTGCGGGTCGACGTCCAGCCACCGCACGCCTCGGTGCCCGACCTGGTGGAGGCGCTCGCCGCCTACGCCGTCGAGCTGCGCGAGAAGCTCGCCGCCATGCCGGCCAAGCAGCGTCGCGGCTCGAAGGTGCAGGGGCCGACCGCCCTGAGGTTCCGCTAGTCGCTAGGGAGGCCCCCCATGCCGTACCCCGAGATCCGGCCCCGCCGGCTGCGCCGCACCGCAGCCGTGCGGCGGCTGGTCTCCGAGACCCGCGTCGACCCGGCCGAGCTGGTCGTGCCGATGTTCGTCAAGGAGGGGCTGACCGAGCCGCGGCAGATCGCGTCGATGCCGGGGGTGCTCCAGCACTCCCGGGACTCGCTGCGCAAGGCGGCGGCTGAGGCGGTCCAGGCCGGCGTGGGCGGGATCATGCTGTTCGGGGTGCCGGCGTCGCGTGACGAGCGCGGCTCGGGCGGCGTCGATCCGGCGGGCATCCTCAACGTCGCCATCCGGGACGTGGTCGCCGAGGTGGGTGACGCGACCGTGGTGATGAGCGATCTGTGCCTGGACGAGTTCACCTCGCACGGGCACTGCGGGCTGCTCACCGGAGACGGCGTGGTGGACAACGACGCGACCCTCTCCGCGTACGCCGAGATGGCGGTGGCCCAGGCCGACGCCGGGGTCGGCATGGTCGGGGCGTCCGGGATGATGGACGGCCAGGTCGGTGTGGTCCGCCGGGCCCTGGACGCCGCCGGGCACACCGACGTCGCCGTGCTCGCGTACGCGGCGAAGTACGCCTCCGCGTTCTACGGCCCGTTCCGGGACGCCGTGGAGTCGGCCCTCGACGGCGACCGACGCACCTACCAGCAGGACCCGGCGAACCTGCGGGAGTCCCTGCGCGAGGTCGCGCTGGACGTCGCCGAGGGCGCGGACCTGGTGATGGTCAAGCCGGCCCTGCCCTACCTCGACGTGGTGGCGGCGGTCCGGGCCGCCGTGGACGTCCCGGTCGCGGCCTACCAGGTCTCCGGCGAGTACGCGATGGTCGAGGCCGCCGCCGCGAACGGCTGGATCGATCGGGAGCGGGTGATGCTGGAGACGCTCACCTCGATCCGCCGGGCCGGCGCCCAGATCATCCTCACCTACTGGGCGGTCGAGGCCGCCACCCTGCTCGACCGACGTTACTGAGCCGCGCCGCGCCGGCCGGCGAGGGCGACGCGGCGGCATCGTGCGCGTGCTGGAGCCGGGCAGGGGATGGATTGCGCACCCCGACCGGCAGGTGCTGGAACACGATGAGCGCGGCGGTGTCGCCGATGCCGATGCCGGTGTCGCGCGGTTGCACCGCCCTCGCCTGATCGTCGCAGGTACCGAGCGGGCCCTTCAGTTCCCCAGTCCGCCACTCGGCGTTACCTTGACTAATCTCCGCCCACCCCTCCTCGGTTCCTTTGCTCTGCTGCAGCGGAGGCAACAGTTACTCAGTGTCCACGCTCGCGTACAGGGGCCCACGTGGCGATCGGCCATCGATCCTGTTCGCAGCTGGTGTTGCCTGGATGGCAGCAGAGCAAAGCGTGCGCGGGGGTGTTGGAGGGTGGGGTCGGCGTAACGCAGAGTGTTTTTCCAGCTCGACTTACTTTCGTTACCCAGCGTGTCGAGAGATGCCCCGCAACCAGGATGCGACGCGTTGATGAGGGCAAGTTGTCCACAGGTTTGTCCACAGGGATTGTCGACCGCCTGCCGGGGTCGGCAGGCTTTCGGCATGGCTTCCGCACTTGATCCACCACCGACCGGTCCGACGGTCGGGCCGTTCCCCATCGCCGGGCTGGTGCGCAAGGCTCGGCGCATCGCCGGCCTGGGGCAGCGCCAGATGGCGCGCTTCGCGAAGGTGGCGCCGTCGACCGTGGGCCGGGTGGAGACCGGCGCCATGACACCCAGCCTCGCGGTGCTGGAACGACTCTTCGGCGCGGCCGGCCTTTACCTCGCCGTCGTCGACCAGGACGGCCGGGTGATCCAGCCGATGGCGGACTGGGACGACACCCGCGACGGTGCGGGGCGACGCTACCCGTCCCACCTGGACACAATTCTCGACCCCGAGCCGGGCGACTGGTGGGCCGACATTTACGGCCTGGCCCGGCCACCAGAGACGTTCCACCGCTGTCCGGTGGACCGCGAGGCGCGTCGGCGACGCAGCCAGTGGGAGGTGAGGGTGGCGCAGTACCGCAACGTGCCACCGCCGAAGGACATGCGGGAGCGTTACTGAGACGGCCCCCGCCCGGGCGGGTACCCGGGCGGGGGCCGTCGTCGGCCGGAGCGGGGTCAGTCGTCGTTGGCGATGGTGCCCACGGCGAGCGGGTCGGCCAGGCGCAGGCCCGGAACCCCGGCCACCAGCAGGTTCACCTTCTCGTCGGCCTCCCGCTTCCGGTCACCGCGCACGGTCACCGCGAAGGTCAGCGAGGTCTGCCCCGCCGCGAGCGTCTTGCAGCCGACGTACGGGTCGTAGTCCGACCCCGCCTGCGCCGTGGTGCCGAACGTGGCGGCGCAGAGCAGCACGGGCTGGGACAGCGGCCGGGACACGGTGACGGTGAACGTCAGCGGGCGGGTGCCCTTGTCGCCCTCGACCACCGTGGCGTCGCCGACGCTCAGCGACGCCCGGGACCGGAACCGGGCCACCTGCGGGTCGTGGTCGCTGGAGCCGCGCGACCCGTCCCCGGTGAACTCCGCCGGCCAGTCGGCGTTGATGTGCGCCGCCCGGACCTGGACCAGGTCGTCGCGCAGCGCGTCGTTGACGAACAGGTGGTCCAGCGTCTGCGCCTGCCCCTCGAAGCTGTACGAGTACGCGGACGACGGCACGTCGGCGACCAGGTCGTCCCAGAGGCTGTGCAGGCCCGCGTCGTACAGCGAGGCGAGCTGGTCCGACGGGGTCGGGTCCGCCCCGGTGGCGATCGGGTCGTCCGGGCGGGGGAAGACGTTCAGGTCGCCGCCGTAGACCACCCGGGAGTTCCGGTCCGAATTGTGGATCGCGGTGACGAGCGCGGCACCGTACGCGGCCTGCTCGGCGCGCTGCCCGACCCGGCTGTCCGGCCCGGACGAGAAGTGGTTGCTCAGCGCCCACAGGTGGTATCCCTCGGCGCCGCCGGGGGTTGCCCGGACCAGGAACTTGCCGAGCTGCGGGGCCCGGGTGTAGACGTTGTTGCCGTCCTTGCCGGTCGAGGTGTCGGTGTCGGCCGGCAGCACCGCGTTGAGCGCCTTCGGGTTCTGCACGTCCGCGTTGGACGGCAGACCCGCCGACCGGTACGGCACCACCGGCGCGGAGCCGAGCAGCGGGTCTGCGGCGGTCGCCGCCGCCAGCGACAGCCGGTCGGTGCGGTACAGGAACCCGGCGGTGATGCCCCGGGCGTCCGCGCCGGTCCGGTCGTACGCGGCGGCGTACGCCGGGCCGCCGGCGGCGGCGATGGTCAGCGCCAGGTCCTGGAGGGTGTCCGGGGCGCCGTCGGCGTTGTCGGTGTCCCCGCAGACCAGCTCCGTACCGGAGACGGAACAGATGTCCTGGTCCTCGGCCTCCTGCACCAGGATCAGGTCCGGCGCGTGCAGGTCGGTGCGGATCTGGTCGGCGAGCGAGGCCAGGTGCTCCCGGTAGTCGGCCTCGCTGGCCGGCACGTAGTCGAACGGCGGGCGGACCCCGGTGCAGCCGGGGTTCCCGGTGAAGTCGCAGCCGTCGAACGGGTCGTCCCGGTGGTCGTACAGGTTCTCCACGTTGTACGTCGCGATCGCGATCTCCTGCGACCGGTCGGCCGGCTTCGGCGGGTTGTTCCGCGACGGGTCGGCGCCGGCGGCGAAGACGGCCTCCTCGACCTGGACGCCGTACTTCTCGAACGAGTAGTAGATCGCGCCGTACGCGTCCTCGCCGAGGGTGTCGAAGGTCCTCGACGGCGGCAGGATCGCGGTGCTGTCCCCGGCGGCGCCCTTGACGCCCATGCTGCCCAGCATGATCCGCTGGCCGTTGCCGTCGTCGAAGCGCCGGGTCGGGTCGTTGTCCAGCGGGTGCGCGTCCCGGAACACCCGGCGGGCGTACTGGTCGGCGCGGTCCAGCAACGGGTCGTCCCGGTCGACCACCCAGGTCTCGGCGTCGGCCGTGGACGGGAAGACGCCCCGCCCGCTCACCGCGCCGCTGCCGGCGCGGACCCGCAGCCGGGCACCCTCGTGCCGCTCCCAGAACCGCTGCGCGGCGGCCATGTCGGCCGGGGGCACCGCGTCGTCGACCGTGACGACGGCGTTCACGTCCAGCCCCGAGGCGACCCTGCGGACCAGGGAGGCGCCGGAGAGCTGGGTGGAGTTGAAGTACTCCGACACCCGGGCCCGGAGCACCACCTCGTCGCCGACGGTCGGCACGTAGCCGCCGGGCAGCGAGGTGAAGGAGCCCACGAAGACGAAGATGCCGTCCGAGGACGTCGGGTCGGCGTCGGTGGCGTCGGCACGGCTCTGCAGGAAGAAGCCGCGCTGCTCCGCCCCGGCCGAGGTGCGGGCCAGGGTGAGCTGGGTGATCACGCCCCTGACGTCGTACAGGCTGCTGCTGGTGCCGTTGCCGGAGGCCGGCGCGAGCGGCGACCGGTCGGCCGGGCCGGACTCGGCGTCGGTGGTCGGGCCCTGCACCTCGCCGACAGTCAGCTCCCGGGTCACGGTCACGGCCAGCGTGCAGGTGGCGGTGCCGCCGTCGGCGTCGGTGGCGGTCAGGGTCACCGTGTACGCCCCGGCGGCCAGGTCGGCGCTGGTGGCGACGGTGGCGCGGGCGGTGCCGCCGACGGCGTCGGCCGGGGTGAACCCGGTCCGGGTGATCGAGCCGGTGGCCGGGGCCGGGCTGACCGAGGTGACCGCCAGGTCGACGATCGTGTCGTCAGGGTCGGTGGCGGTGACCTCGCGACTGGCGGCGGTGCCGGCGGCCGTGGTCAGCGTGCCCCCGCAGGTGACGGTGGCGGGCTGGTCGACGGGGCCACCCCCGTCGACGGTGTGGGAGCCGAGCCCGTCGAAGGTGTCGGTGGCGAAGCCGGCCCACTGGGCGGCCGGGGCGAACGCGTCCGACGGGTCGGTGTCGCCGGAGGTCACCGTGGGCAGCCGGCGCAGCGTGTTGTCGGCGGTGCTGGTGAGGCCGCTGCCCCACTCGGTGCCCGGATCGACGCCGACCTGGCCGATCGAGTCGACCACGGCGTCGCCCCTGCGCAGCACGATCGCGTCGTCGCCGTTGAACAGGCTAGCGGTGGTGGTCTGGTCGGCCTGGGCGAGGATCGCCGGGGAGGCGGAGGCGGCGGCGAACACGAACGTGTCGCCCGGGGCAACGGTGCCGGCCAGCGCCAGCGTGGTCGCCGTGGTGCTGCCGTTGAAGTGGAGCTGGAGCTGGTAGCCGCCGCCGGCGAGGTCGACAGGGGCGCCCGTGCCGTTGTACAGCTCGATCGCCTTGTTGTTCGACGAGCCTTCGACGTATTCGGAGATGAACAAATCGGTGGGCGCGGCGCTGGCCGCGGGGGGTGCGATGCCGATGACCGGGATGGTGACGGCAGCGGCGGTCGCTAGCGCGGCGTATCTGCGGCGCGTGCGCATGGGGCCTCCACGATGGATGGTCGGGAACCAACGCACGTTAAGGCGCGGCGCTGTCCGCCGTCCATCCCCCTAGGGCGCATTGGTGGATACCTGACCCACGCCTTCCGCGCCGGGTCGTCGGGTCAGCGGGCCGGGTCGAGGTGGTGCACCAGCTCGGCCACGTCCACGCTGTACTCGCACCACTCCCGGTCGGAGCGGTACCCCAGCTCGGCGTTGACCTTGAGCATCGCCTCGTTGGCCTGCGCGTTCCAGGTCTGCACCTCGGCCAGCTCCGGCTCGGCCGAGCGCAGCTCCAGCAGCATCCGCGCCTTGATCGCCCGGTCGATGCCGTAGCCCCGGTGGCCCTGCACCACGATCGTGTCGTACTGGTCGGCGCGGGTCGGGTGCTGCGCCGGCACCACCACCTCGGTCAGCCCGGCCACCTCGCCGGTGCGCTCGTGGATGGCGAGCACGATGTACGGCTTCATCCCTCGCCGGTGCAGCGTGTCCAGGCTGTCCCGCAGCCGCTGCGGGTCGTACGAGCTGGGGCGCAGCTCGCCGTCGTCCACGTCGCGCACCTCGGCCTTGGCCCGCGCGTACGCGTCGATCAGGTCGTCGGGCGGGCCGCCGGGGCAGAACTCCAGCCGGTACCCCGCGCCGACGGCGGTGGCCATCTCGGCCAGCGCCGTCCAGTCCACCGCGGACAGGTCCAGCACGCTGCGGGTCTCCACGTACTCCCGGGAGAAGCCGAGCGCCTCGTAGAACGCCACCGCCGGGGTCTCGCCGACCACCTCGACCCCGATCGACCGGAACCCCTCCTGGTAGACCCGGCGGGCGGCCAGCCGGACCAGGTCGCGGCCCAGGCCGGTGCGGCGTGCCGTCGGGTGTACCAGCACCTCCAGCACGCCGATGTCGCCGAGCAGCAACACGTGGACGTGGCCGAGCATCGCGCCGGGCGTGTTCCCGGCGGTCGGCTCGGCCTGGACCACCCAGGAGATCCGCCGCTCGCCGGGCATCACCTCGGAGAGGTACTCCCGCAGGGAACTCTCCTGCCACGGCGGATCCTGCGGGAGGTCGGCCGCCAGCACCGCGTTCAGCGTGTCCAGCAGCGACGCGATTTCGGCGGACGACGCGGTCCGGGGATCCCATTCGCGCACCATCACCCGTCTAGCTTGCCGCTAACGGCAGCGTGACGGAAGTGTCCAGTTCGCCAATGTATGCGGATGATCACGTCATGTGCGACTGGCCAACCCGTACTCGTTGGCCTTGTCGAAGACGTCCTGGGCGTACCGGCGTACGTCGTTGTACGACAGGATGGCCCCCCACCAGTCGCCCGGGACGGTCAGATTCCGGCCGCCCTTGCACAGGTAGTTCCCGGCGGCCAGGGCGGCGTCGTCGAGGTCGTGCGGGTCCTTGCGGCCGTCGTTGTCCGCGTCCGCGCCGATCTCCTGCCAGGTGGTCGGGATGAACTGCATGGGCCCGATCGCCCGGTCGTAGACGGTGTCCCGGTCGTAGAGCCCCCGGTCGGTGTCCAGGATCCTCGACCGGCCGCCGTTGCCGTCGAGCGGATCGCCGATGATCTCCGGGAGCGCCCGCCCGTCCGTGCCGAGGCTGGCGCCGTTGGCCTGGCCGTGCCGCGACTCGACGTACCCGATGGCGGCGAGCGTGGTCCAGCTCAGCCGGCAGCCGGGGTTGCTCTGCGCGAGGACCAGCTCGGCGTAGCCGTACGCCTGGACGGCCACCGGCGAGATGCCGGCCTTCGCCCCGGTCTGTTGCGCCCACCCGGCGAGCGCGTCGGCGGGCCGGCCGGTGACCACCGGCCCGCCCGGCAGGCCGCCGAGGCCCGGGGTCGCGCCGGGCAGCGCCGTCGCGTCGGGCGGCAGCGCGGTGCCGGTGACGCCGGGCACCACCCCGCCCGGTGGCGCCGCCGTGCCGCCCTCCGGGGTGGTGGCGGTCGCGTCGACCGCGACCGGACGCGACTCCGGCGCGGCCGCCGGCACCAGCAGGGCGCCGGCCGCGGCGGTCGCCCCGACCAGGGCGAGCAGGAACAGCCCGGGCAGGGTGAGCCGGCCGCTCGGGCGCCGGGACCAGGCCCGGGTGGCCCGGGCGGCGGAGAGGGCCGCCTGCCGGGGCGGAGGCATGCGTACGGCGTGGGCGAACGGCACCCGACGCCGGGACCTCCTCGCCCGCCCGTCTCCGGCCGCGACCGTCGCGTCGGCCTTCTCGGCCTTTTCGCCCTCGTCGGCTTTGTCGCTCCCGGCGGCCTTCTGGTCGGCGTCGGCCTTGCCGGTCCCGGCGGCTTTCCCGTCGGTGTCGGCCTTCCCGTCGGTGTCGGCTCTTCCGTCGGTGTCGGTCTTCCTGTCGGTGTCGGTCTTCCTGTCGGTGTCGGCCTTCGAGGTGCCGTCGGCCAGCTCGGTGCCGTCGGTCTGCTCTGCGGCACCGGCCGGTCTCCCCGTCGGGTCGGCGGCGTCGGCCGTCGCTGCCGTGGTGGCGGCCGTCGCCGGCGCGCCGGGCTCCGGCTGCTCTGCCGGGTGGGTGGGGTCGCCCTGTCCAGCCATCGTGGCGGCCGTCGCCGTCGTGCCGGCCTCCGGCCCGGTCACCGCTGCGGCGTCGGTCTGGCCGGCGTCCGCCGGCCCCGAGGCGTCGGCGGGCCGGGGAGCGGCGGGTTGGGGGGCGGCCGGTGGCGGGGCGGCGGGTTGGGGGGCCGCGTCGGCGGGTGCCGTCGACCGCAGCCAGGGCCGGCGGGGGCGGGGCAGCCAGCCGCCCGCCGGGTGCCCGCCCGGGTCCTCGGGCGGCGCGGCCGGCCGCAGGGGTCGAACCGTCGACTTGTCCTCGCCGTCCACCACCCGTCGAGTATCACCCATGTCCCGCGTCCCGTCAGGACCGGTCGTACTCTTGTGCCATGCCCCGGTACGAGTTCCGCTGTCGCGCTTGCGGCGACACGTTCGAGATCAACCGTCCGATGGCGCAAGCCGGCGAGCCGGCGCCCTGCCCGCAGGGGCACGACGACACGGTCAAGCTGCTCTCCGCAGTGGCCGTGACCGGTCGGGGCGGCGCCGGCACGTCCGCGCCGGCCCCCTCCGGCGGGGGCTGCTGCGGCGGGGGCTGCGGCTGCTGACCCCGTCCGCTCCGGCCGCCGGTTCCGCCCGCCGGCACCGTCCGAGCAGAGCCGACGCTCGTCGTGCTCTTCGCGCGGGGCGTACCGCCCGACCTGCCGGTTACGGCCCTGGATGGAACCTTGGGTCTGATTCCGCCCGGCCGTTCTCACGATGCGTGACGGCGCGGACATGGGGCAGCATGAACCCGTCGTAACGGGGGCGGAGGTTCGACTTATGTCGCCAGGGAACCACCTCCCGAGCGGTTGGGTGACCTTCGTGTTCACCGACATCGAGGGTTCGACACGACTGGCCCAGCTGCTCGGCCCGGAGTACCGCCCGGTGCTGCGGGAACACCGCCGCCTGCTGCGCCACACCCTGGCCGGCACCGACGGCGCGGAGCTGCTGACCGAGGGCGACTCGTTCTTCATCGCGTTCCCCGACGCCGGCGTGGCGCTCACCGCCTGCCTCACCGCACAGCGTGCGCTGTCCACCCACGACTGGCCGGCACCCGAGGCCGCGCCCCGGGTCCGGATGGGCCTGCACACGGGTTGGGCCGAGCCGCGCGACGGCGAGTACGCCAGCGCCGAGGTGCACCGGGCCGCCCGGGTAGCCGCCGCCGCGCACGGCGGGCAGGTGCTCTGCTCGGGGTCCACCGCCCGGTACGCCGACCCACTGCCGGCGGGCGCGTCCCTCATCGACCTCGGGCTGTACCGGCTGCGCGGCTTCGACGACCGGGAACGACTGTTCCAACTCGTCGCGCCCGGCCTGGAGCGGCAGTTCCCCCGGCCGCGCACCGCCGACGCGGTGGCGCACAACCTGCCGACCCAGGTCACCTCGTTCGTCGGCCGGGAGCCCGAACGGGCCGAGCTGCGCCGCCTGGTCGAGCGGCACCGGCTGGTCACGGTGCTCGGTGCGGGCGGGGCGGGCAAGACCCGGCTCGCCGTCGAGCTGGTCACCGGGATGGTGGAGGACCACCCGGACGGGGTCTGGTTCGTCGACATCGCCGCGGTGACCGACCCCGGGCTGGTGGCGTTCGCGGTCGCCGCCGTGCTCGGGCTGCGTCCGGAGCCCGGCCGCCCGATGGTGGACACCCTCGTCGAGTACGCCGCCGCCCGCCGGATGCTGGTCCTGCTCGACACCTGCGACGCCCAGCCGTCCGCCTCAGCTGAGTTGATCTCCCGGCTGCTCGCCGGCGGGGGCGGAACCCGGGTGCTCGCCACCAGTCGCGAGTCGTTCGGCCTGCCCGGCGAGGTGGTGTGGCGGATCCCGCCGCTGTCCGTGGAGCCCCGGCCCGACGGCGCGGAGAGCGATGCGGTGGCGCTGCTGCTGGACCGAACGGTGGCGGCCCGGGGCGGGCGGCAGCCGGACCCGGCCGAGGCGGCGGACCTGCGGCGGGTGGTGCGGCGACTGGACGGGCTCCCGCTCGCCATCGAGCTGGCCGCCGCCCGGCTGCGGGTGCTCTCCGTGGGGCAGCTCGCCGAGCGCCTGGACGACGTGCTGGGCACCCTGGACGCCGGCCGGGACGACCCCGGCCCGCCCCGGCCCGAGCGCGGCTGGACGGGCAACCAGCAGGACACCGTCGACCTGGTGGCGGCGTCCCGGGGCAGTGCGCCGCCCACCCCGGCCGTCCGGGCGATGCGGCGTTCGGCCCGCGAGCGGCACCTCACCATGCAGGCCACCGTCACCTGGTCCTACCGGACGATCGGGCCCCGGGCGGCCCGGCTGCTGCGCTGGCTCGCGGTCTTCGCCGGGCCGGTGGACCTGCCGACCGTGGAGTGGCTGCTCGACGACGACCCGATCGACCCGCTGTCGGTGCTGGTCGACAAGTCCATGATCCAGGCCGAGCCGCACGCCGCGGGGGGCACCTACCGGATGCTCGACCCGATCCGGGCGTACGCGGCGCGCCGGCTGGTGCAGGCAGGGGAGGAGCGGGCCGCCCGGGACCGGCACCTCGCGTGGTCCGCGCACGCGTTGCGGCAGGCGCATCTCGGGCCGGACGGTCGGCCGGTCACCCTCTCCCTGTACGCCCTGGACCCGCTCGCCGGCGAGCTGCGGGCCGCCCTGCGCTGGTGTGCCACCGGCGGCAGCGCCCGGGCGGGGCTGCGCCTGGCCGGTGGGCTGGACCAGTGGTGGCGGGAACGTGGGCTGGCCCGGGAAGGGCGGCTCTGGCTGTTCCGGCTGTACGGCCGGATGGCCGAGACCGGGGAGGTCGTCCCGGAGGACGAGCTGGCGGCGGCGTACCACATGCACTCGCTGCACGCCGGTGCGGACGGCGAGTTCACCGAGGAACTGCGCTACTCCCAGCGGGCCGAGGCGGTGGCCCGGCAGGCCGGCGACGCCGGCCTGCTGGCCCGGGTGCTGGCCGGGCGGGCCGGGCCGCTGATCGACATGGGACAGTTCGCCGAGGCCGAGCGGGTCTGCCGGGAGGTCATCGACTGGGCGCACGAGCGGGACGTCGTCCCCGACGCGCTGCTCGCCGTGTTCAGCCTCGCCGAGCTGCTCTGGCGGCGCGGTGCCCTGGCGGAGGCGGCGGAACTGCTCGGCGCGGCCCGTCCGGTCGAGGCGGCCCGCCCGGCCTACCGGGGACGACGGTCGGTCGACATGCTGCTCGGCCTGGTGGCGCTGGCCCGGCGTGACCTGGTCGCGGCGCACGAACACCTACTGGTCGCGCTGCGTTCCCGGATGACCCACGGGTTCCACCGCCGGGCCTGCGACACCCTCAACGCGATCGCGGCGCGGTGTGCCGCCGGGGGCGACCCGCTGACCGCCGCCCGGCTCTTCGGCGCGGCCCAGGCGATTCGGGCGAGCATGCGGTCGACGCCCGGCATCTGCGGCCCGTACTGGCTGGAGCAGCAGGCGGTGCTGCGCCGGACGCTGGGCGACGCGGCCTTCGACGACGCGTACGGCGAGGGCGGCGAGCTGCGGCTGGAGGAGGCGGCGGCGCTGGCTCTGGCGGTGGAGCACCCCGACCTGGGCGCGGACTCGACCCGGTTCCGGAGCGCCGGCCCGGCCGTACCGCGCCAACTCGGCTCACGAACCGGACCGCCGCTCGGCGAGCCACCCGGAACGCGCCTGACCCGGGCCGCCCACCCGCCGGCAGCCGGTGACATCAGTTGAGACAGGCGAATGCCCCGGGCCGCTGGGGGCGGCCCGGGGCATTCGCTTCCACTGTCAGCGCACGAAGCGCGGTGGGCTGACGAAACTCTCGTTGTACAGCCGGTCCAGCGCGGTCACGTGGTACGTGTACCGCTGGCCGGCCTCGGCGGTGGCGTCCACCCAGGACTGCACCGCGCCGGGGGTGGCCCGGACCGTGCCGACCAGGTGGGACGCGTCGGCGAAGCCGCACTTCCCGACCAGGCCGTTCCCGTCGAACCGGTAGATCGCGTACGAGGCCGCCTTGCCGAGCGGGCCCACGCCGTCGGCCAACTGCCGCCAGCTCAGCCGCACGCCGTCGTCCTGCCGCTGCGCGCCGGTCACCACCGGGGGCAGCAGCGGCTTGGCCGGCAGGTGCGGCATCGCCGGCACCAGGGCCGGGCGGGAGTAGTGCTCGGCGGCGTAGATGTCGGTCGCGCCGAGCCGGTTCGCCCGCACCTGTACGGCGGAGAAGTGCGAGTTGCCGAGCACCTCCGGGTACGACCGGTTGAGCGTCAGGTGGTCCGACAACTCGCGCGGGTTCATCCAGAACGACCCGTACGCCGGGTCACCGCTCTTGTAGTCGGCCTGCCCGATGTAGAGCTGTACGCGGGTGCCGCGCACCGTCTCGGCCCACCACGGCACCAGCCGGGCGTAGTCGGCGGCCGGGTACTGGCCGATGTACCAGTAGAGCTGCGGCACGATGTAGTCGATCCACTCCTCCTTCACCCACTTGCGGGTGTCGGCGGAGATGATGTCGTACGACTGGCTGCCGGTCGTGTCCGAGCCGAGCGGGTCCGCCGACTTGTTCCGCCAGATGCCGAACGGGCTGGCCCCGAACTTCACCCACGGCTTCGCGGCCTTGATCTTGGCGCTCATCTCCTGGATCAGCAGGTTGATGTTGTCGCGCCGCCAATCGGCCCGATTGGTGAAGCCCCGGTTGAACTCGGCGAACGCCGCGTCGTCCGGCACCTGGTGGGTGCCGCTCGGGTACGGGTAGAAGTAGTCGTCGAAGTGCACGCCGTCGACGTCGTACCGAGTGACGGCGTCCATCATCGCGGTCTGGACGAACTCGCGGGCCTCGGGAATGCCGGGGTTGTAGTAGAGCCGGCTGCCGGCGACCCCGGCCGGCGGGTACGCGAAGGTCCACTCCGGGTGCTGCCGGACCGGGTGGTTCGGGGCCAGCTTGTCCAGGTCCGCGCCCGCGCCGCCGGGAGCCGGCATGGAGATCCGGTACGGGTTGAACCAGGCGTGGAACTCCAGGTTGCGCTTGTGCGACTCGGCGACGAGGAAGGCCAGCGGGTCCCAGCCCGGGTCCTGCCCGCGTACCCCGGTCAGGTATTCCGACCACGGCTCGTGCGGCGAGGGCCAGAGCGCGTCGGCGGTGGGCCGGACCTGCACCACCACCGCGTTGTGGTTCAGCTTCTTCGCCAGGTCGAGCAGGCCCAGGTACTCCGCCTGCTGGGCGGCGATCCGGTCCGGGGCGGTCTGGGACGCCTTGCTCGGCCAGTCGATGTTGACCACCGACGAGATCCACATGGCCCGGAACTGTCGCTTCGGGGTGGCCGGGTCGGTGGTGCAGGAGGTGGTGGCGGCGTCGTTCGCGTCGGTCCCCGCCGCGCTGGCGGCCGTGGGGGAGACGGCGACGAGCGCCCCGAGCAGGGCTACGGCCAGCCCGGCGGCTCTGAGCCGAGTTGCCTTCATCCGGTGCGTCCCTTCGTTGGGGCTCGGCATGACGGGGTCGGGTGGCGACGGACCCCGCGCGGCCGACCCCGGCCGTTGCGCGTGGCACACACCCTCGGCAACATCCGCCGATGGAAATCTGTCGCTGGTAGGAAATTTTCACACCGGGCAGGGGTGGCGCAAGTCCTCCGGCCAGATCCGCGCCGACCGGCCACCCGATCGCCCCGGGTGTGACCCACCCATCTGTCGGACCGTGACCTCACCGACACCGACGGTCGGGGTTCGCGGCTCGGCCGGCTGGGTAGCTTGGCCGGTCACCGGCCGCCGCGGTGGTGGTCGCACGGTGGGAGGGGTGAGTGCGGTGTCCGTGCTGCGTACCAAACCGATCAGGGACGTGATAGCCCAGGGCGAGGCGGACGGCAGCGACGGCGGGCCCGGCCTGAAGCGCCGGCTCGGCGCCGTCGACCTGACCGGCTTCGGCATCGGCATCGTGATCGGTACCGGCATCTTCACGCTCACCGGCATCGAGGCCCGGGACAGCGCCGGGCCGGGCGTGGTGATCTCGTTCGCCATCGCCGGGGTGGTCGCCCTGCTCGCCGCCCTCTGCTACGCCGAGCTGGCGTCCAGCGTCCCGGCCGCCGGCAGCGCCTACACCTACGCGTACGCGACCATGGGCGAGATCGTCGCCTGGATCATCGGCTGGGACCTGCTGCTGGAGTTCGCCCTCGGCTCCGCGGTGGTGGCCCGGGGCTGGTCCGGCTACCTCGCCGAGCTGTTCGGCCTGCCCACCGCCTGGTTCGGCGAGGAGGGCAGCGTGGTCAACCTCGGAGCGATCGGCATTGTTCTGCTGCTCGGCGTCGTGGCGATCGTCGGCATCCGCGAGTCCGCCCGGGTGACCAACCTGCTCGTGCTGGTCAAGGTGGCCATCTGTGTGTTCGTCGTGGTCGCCGGCCTGTTCTTCGTGAAGGCCGCGAACCTCACCCCGTTCATCCCGCCGTCCGAGCCCGCCGGGGCCGGCGACGACGGCATCAAGCAGCCCGTCACCCAGGCCCTGTTCGGGCTGGAGCCCTCGGTCTTCGGGTTCGTCGGGGTGCTCAGCGCCGCCGCGGTGGTCTTCTTCGCGTACACCGGCTTCGAGGCGGTGGCCAACCTCGGCGAGGAGACCAGGCGGCCCAAGCGCGATCTTCCCCTGGGACTGCTCGGCACCCTGCTGATCTCCACGGTGCTGTACATCGGCGTCTCGCTCGTGGTGGTCGGCATGGTCCCGTACACCGAGATCGACCGGGGCGCCCCGATCGCCTCCGCCTTCAACGCGGTCGGCGCGGGCTGGGCCGGTGTCCTCGTCTCCATCGCCGCCGTCGCCGGCCTGACCAGCGTGGTCCTGGTGCAACTGGTGGCCATGGGCCGGATCGGCTTCGCGATCAGCCGGGACGGGCTGATCCCGCCGTCGATCGCCAAGATCCATCCACGCTGGGGCACCCCGTACCGGATCTCGGCCGTGATGACCGTGGCCGTGGCGCTGCTCGCCGGCTTCCTGCCGCTGTCCGCGCTGGCCGACCTGGTCAGCATCGGCGCGCTCTGCGCGTTCGTGCTCGTGTCGGTCGCGGTCCCGATCCTGCGCCGTAAGCGCCCCGACCTGGACCGGCCCTTCCGGGTTCCGTTCTCCCCGGTGCTGCCGATCGTCTCCGCGCTGGCCTGCTTCTACCTGATGCTCAACCTGTCGGTGGAAACCTGGCTCCGGTTCCTGATCTGGATGCTGCTCGGAACGCTCATCTACTTCGGCTACGGCTACCGCCGCAACCGACTCGCCACCCACGCCAACCCCTGACCACGTTCCCCGCCCCACCCCGGACCCGGGGTGGGTGGGGGTCAGGTGAAGAAGCGGGCGAGGTGCGGGGTGGGTGGTGGGGTGGCGTTCGGGGGGAGGGGCGTGAGGTCGGCGAAGATGCTGGCACCGTCGCAGCCCGCGTGCAGGGGGTACCAACGCGGGTTGCCCGGCGGGCGCTGGAGGCAGATGCCCTTGAACGTCTGCACGTCGAGCAGCCGGACATGGGTCGGGTCGGCCACCGCGTTCACGTGCCCCCACCAGGGGCTCATCACATGCAGCACACCGCCCGGCCGGAGCACCCGGTGACACTCGTCCACCAGGGGCAGGAAGTCGATCAGGTGCTCCAGGATGTGCACCGCGAAGAGCACGTCCACCGAGTCGTCGGCCAGCGGCAGCGAGCCGGACAGGTCGGCCACCGCGTCCACCCCCGGGGCGGGGAAGAGGTCCAGCCCCAGGTTGCCCGGGTACTGCTTGGTGCCGCCGCAGCCCAGGTCGACCACGACCGGGTCCCGGCCGGCCACCCGGACCCGGCCCCAGACCCCGAACACCCCGGCGAGCCGGCCGACCAGGTCCCGGACCAGCCGGAGCTGCGCCGGGTCGTCGACCTCGCCGGTCAGGTGGGCCACCCCCTGGTCGAAGCGCACCCGCACCGCGAGGTCGCGCAGCCGTTCGTCGTGGGACGCCTGTTCCGCCCACGCCTCGGCGAGGAAGTCGTCGACCGCCCGCAGCCGTTCGGCCGAGGGCGGGGTCAGGGCCAGCGCGACCATGGGCCACCTCCGCCGGCCGCGTTACCCGGATCCGCCGGGGCTATGCCCGCCGGGGCGGACCCGTTGCGGGCGGATCAGCCTGGCAGGTGGCGGTCAGCCGGGCAGGCGGCGGGTCAGCCGGGTAAGCGGCGGACCGGGCGGCCGGGGCCCCGGATCCGCTGCCGGGGCGACGGGGTGGCCGCCTTGGGCCGCTTGAGGTGGTAGCGGTGCAGCTCGCTGCTGCCCGGCATGGACGGGTCCTCGCTCATCGCCACCAACTCCCAGCCCTGGTCGCCGGCCCGGTTCAGATGGGCCAGCGACGTGTCGCCGTACGGGGTGACGTCGACCATCGAGCCGTCCGGGCCGTACCAGACGAAGACGATCTCCCAGCCGGTGTCGGTGCTGGCCGCCTGGCGACGGCGGACCAACAGCGCGTACTCCCACTTGAGCATGGGGTCATTGTCACCCCGGGACCGCCGGTCGGCACGCCGTCAGTCCTCGGCGATCCGTCCCGCGTCCACCCGCACCCGGCGGTTGACGGCCACCGCTTCGAGCATCCGCCGGTCGTGGGTGACCAGCAGCAGCGTCCCCGGGTACTCGGCCAGCGCCGCCTCCAACTGCTCGATGGCCGCCAGGTCGAGGTGGTTGGTCGGCTCGTCGAGCACCAGCAGGTTCACCCCGCGCCCCTGGAGCAGCGCCAGCGCCGCCCGGGTCCGCTCGCCGGGCGACAGCGACGCCGCCGGCCGCAACACGTGGTCGGCCCGTAGGCCGAACTTGGCCAGCAGCGTCCGCGCGTCGGCCGGCGCCAGCTCCGGTACGGCCAGCTGGAACGCGTCCAGCAGGGGCTGGCCGCCGAGGAACAGCCCCCGGGCCTGGTCGACCTCGCCGACCACCACGCCGGGGCCCAGCGCGGCGTGCCCGGCGTCCAGCGGCAGCCGGCCCAGCAACGCCCCGAGCAGGGTGGTCTTGCCGGACCCGTTCGCACCGGTGATCGCCATCCGGTCGGCCCAGTCGACCTGGAGGGTCACCGGGCCGAGGGTGAAGTCCCCCCGGCGTACCACGGCGTCGCGGAGCGAGGCCACGACGGCGCCGGCGCGGGGCGCGGCGGCGATCTCCATCCGCAGCTCCCACTCCTTGCGCGGCTCCTCGACCACGTCCAGCCGTTCGATCAGCCGCGCGGTCTGCTTGGCCTTCGCCGCCTGCTTCTCGCTCGCCTCGGAGCGGAACTTGCGGCCGATCTTGTCGTTGTCGGTGGCCTTGCGCCGGGCGTTCTTCACGCCCTTCTCCATCCAGGACCGCTGGGTGCGGGCGCGGGCCTCCAGCCCGGCCCGGGTGTCGGCGTACTCGTCGTACTCGTCGCGGGCGTGCCGGCGGGCCACCTCCCGCTCCTCCAGGTACGCCGCGTAGCCGCCGCCGTAGTGCCGGACCTGCTGCTGGTGCAGGTCCAGCTCCAGCACCCGGGTCACCGTGCGGCTGAGGAACTCCCGGTCGTGGCTGACCAGCACCGTGCCGGCGCGGAGCCCGGTGACGAACTGCTCCAGCCGGTCCAGCCCGGCCAGGTCGAGGTCGTTGGTGGGCTCGTCGAGCAGGAAGATGTCGTACCGGCTGAGCAGCAGCGAGGCCAGCCCCGCGCGGGCCGCCTGCCCGCCGGAGAGGCCGGTCATCGGGTGGTCCAGGTCGACGGCGAGGCCCAGCTCGGCGGCCACCTGCTCGGCCCGCTCCTCCAGGTCCGCCCCGCCGAGGCCCAGCCAGCGCTCCAGCGCGTCGGCGTACGCGTCGTCGGCCCCCGGCGCCCCGGCGGTCAGCGCCTCGGTGGCCGCGTCCAGCGCAGCCTGGGCGGCCGTCACCCCGGTCCGCCGGGCCAGGAAGTCCCGCAACGTCTCGCCCGGCCGGCGCTCCGGCTCCTGCGGCAGGTGCCCGACCGCCGCGGTGGGCGGGCTGAGGGTGACGCTGCCGGCCTCGACCGGCAGCAGCCCGGCAAGGGTACGCAGCAGCGTCGACTTGCCCGCCCCGTTCACCCCCACCAGGCCGACCACGTCGCCCGGGGCGACCACCAGGTCCAGCCCGGCGAAGAGCAGCCGCTCCCCGTGTCCGGCGTCGAGATCCTTGACCACCATCGTCGCGCTCATGAGAAGGCAAGCCTATCGGTCGCGCCCATCGGCGTTCGGCGGCCGGTCCGGCGGTCGGTTCCGGCACCCGGCACCCGCGCCCGCCCCGCGCGGGGCAGACTCACCGGCGTGGCGACGACTCTGGCGATCGACTGCGGCGGCGGCGGGATCAAGGCGTCGGTGCTCGACGGCGCGGGGACGATGCGGGCCCGGCCGCTGCGGGAGCCCACTCCGTACCCCCTGCCGCCCGCGCTGTTCGTGAAGACCCTGCTGGACCTCGGCGGCCGGCTGCCCACGGCGGACCGGGTGACCGTCGGGATGCCCGGCATGCTCCGGCACGGCGTGGTGGTGGCCACGCCGCACTACGTGACCCGGGCCGGCCCCCGCAGCCGGGTCGACCCCGACCTGTTGGCCGAGTGGTCCGGCTTCGACGCGCGTACGGCGGTCGCCGACGCCTTCGGGGTGCCCGCCCTGGTGCTCAACGACGCCGAGGTGCACGGCGCCGGGGTGGTGGCCGGCACCGGCCTGGAGCTGGTGCTGACCCTCGGCACCGGGCTGGGCAGTGCCGTCTTCGACGGCGGCGTGCTCGCCCCGCACCTGGAGCTGTCCCACGCCCCGGTGCGCTGGGGCACCACCTACGACACGTACGTGGGGGAGCCGGAGCGCCGCCGCCTCGGCGACGCGTTCTGGTCCCGCCGGATCCGGCAGGTGGTGGACGGCCTGCGCCCGGTGTTCCGCTGGGACCGGCTCTACCTGGGCGGGGGCAACTCGCGGCTGATCCGGCCCGAGCAGCTCGCCCGGATGGGCGACGACGTGGTGGTGGTGCCGAACACCGCCGGGATCGTCGGCGGCGTCCGCGCCTGGGACCTGGACAGGGGAAGGACGTCGGCCTGACCGTGCCCTCGTCGGCCCGGTCCGGCGGGTTTCGCCGCAGGAACACTCGCGTTCCGCGCGGTGTTGTGCCAGCGTCGGATCAGTGACGGCGCGAGACGAGGAGGTGGGTCATGGATCTTCTGGCGGAGTACCGGCGGGCGACCATGTTCTTCGAGATGGGTGACGCGTCCGGAGCGGTTCGGCTGCTGGAGCCGATCGTCGAGGCCGAGCCGGGCAACTCCTCGGTACGACAGCTGCTGGCCCGGGCGTACTTCCAGACCGCGCAGCTCCACCGCGCCGAGGAGCAGCTGCGCGAGCTGGTCGACCGGGACCCCAGCGACCACTACGCGCATCACGTGCTCGGCCGGACGCTGGAGCGGCTGAACCGCCCGACGGACGCGCTGCGGCACCTGCGCATCGCCGCCGCGATGCACTCGACGAACACCGACTACGCGACCGCGCTGCGCCGGGTGGAGAACCGGGTCAGCGGCGGCCACTGACCGCGCCGGGCAAGGGGTAGGGGAACTCGCCCCTCCCCTTGCCCGGCCGAACCTGGACGTTGTCCGGCCGAACCTGGACGACGAGGCCTGAGCCTCCTCCCCGCGGCTGCGGCCTACCATGGGCTGCCATGGGACGTGCACAGGTGGTGGAGGCGGCATGAAGCTCAAGCTGGACCTGCACGACATCTTCAACAAGGGCCAGGACATCGACCGCGCGCTGCGCGGGATCATGGACGAGGCGGTGGCGAAGAAGGCCACCCTCGTCGAGATCATCCCCGGCAAGGGCTCCGGCCAGCTCAAGAAGCGGGTGCTGCGCTTTCTCGACCAGAAGGATGTCAAGCAGCTCTACCACCGGGTGGAGAAGGACTCGAAGAACTTCGGCCGACTCTTCATCCACTTCCGCTGGAAGTAAGCGACGGCATGAGCTCTGACCTGCTACGTTCAATGGCCGATTCCTGTCATATTCGCGATAGTGTGCACATCCTCACGTCGCCACTCCGCGCCAAGTGGGCATATATGCGATCACAGCGCGATCTAAATGACGAAATTGAGCATTTTCACACCTGGAACAATTAGGTCGGATTGGCCTCAAGTTTCTTCATCCGCATAACGGTGAATTCTCGATGGCCAAATCGATCGACGGGGCTAGCCTCTCTAATCGTCAAGATCCACCCGAGAGGCAGGTACGGGATGTCCCGGAAGTTACTACGTGGGCTCGTCGTGTCCACGACGCTCGCCGTGGCGGCGAGCATGGCCATGGCCGCTCCGAGCACGGCGGCTCTGACACCACCCGGCATCGATGCGCTGCTGTCGGTCGATGGGGCGGTCGGCCACGTCAGCGAGTTCAGCCCGGAGGTGGCCCGTTCGATCAAGGGCACCGGCGTCGCCGCCAAGGAGCGGGCCCTGGCCTCGTACTGGACACCGGAGCGGATGCGTTCGGCCCGCCCTGCGGGAAAGACGATCTCCGCCACGACGGTCGGGGACCTGACAGCGCCCAGCCGGGCCAGTCGACCGCGAGGCGAGCCGTTCACGGTCCCCCCGGCCGAGCCGACGGTCGCGCAGGCACCCATCGGTCCGGCTGCCGGGCCGGCGACCAGCAGCACGGCGACCGGCATGACAATCAGCTCGTCCCAGCCCTTCTACCCGATCGGGCATCCGGTGGCCCGCACCAGCGGCAAGGTGTTCTTCACGATGCGGGGAGAGGACTATGTCTGCTCGGCCGGCGTGGTCAACGCTTCGGGTAAATCACTGGTCTGGACCGCTGGGCACTGTGTGACCGAGCTGGACGAGAACGGAAAGAGGCGCTGGGCCGTCAACTTCACGTTCGTGCCGAACTATCAAAACGGAACCGCCCCCTACGGCCACTGGCCCGCGCTCATCACGTATGCCGACGGCAACTGGGCAATGCACAACGACTGGAAAGACGACGTGGGCGCTGTCCTCATGCCGCGCAACTCGCTCGGCCAGCGAATCCAGGACGTCGTGGGTGGCATGGGCATCACCTTCGGCCAGCCCATCCAGTACGCCTGGGCGTTCGGCTACCCGGCGGGACCACCGTTCAACGGGCAGACCCTGTGGAGGGCGAACAGCCTCGCCCACGACGCCGGAGCCAGCATCATCTACATGGAAAACGACATGACAAGTGGCTCGTCCGGCGGCTACTGGCTCACCCAGTTCAACGGCAGCACCGGTCTGATCAACGGGCACAACAGCTTTGTTCTGGACACCGTGCCGGGCCGCATGTTCTCGCCGTACTACGGCCTGGCCACCCAGAACTTCTACCTGTCGGTCGAGTCGTTGACCGTCTGAGCAGCCCTTGGATCCCTTCCTCCGTCGGTGAAGGCGGGTCGCCGGGGAGCGCGGTCGGCCGCCCTCCCCGGCGACGCGGTCACAGCGGGTACGTGCGGGCCACCGCGAGCATCTCCGAGCTGTGGGAGCCGACCACCCCGACATCCGGCGGACGGGGGCGGAACCCGGGCACGGCGTCCAGGCCGTCGCTGGCGTCCATGGCCCGCAGCGTCGCCGGCCGGGTGCCGGGTGCCAGCTCCAGGGTGATCTCGATGCCCTCCGGCGGCGGGGCGTGGAAGACCAGCCCGAAGCCCCAGGCCGCGTCGTCGGCGGGCCGACCGCCGTCGATCCGCCGCCCGTTCACGGTCGCGGACTCCACCACGGTCGCGCCGTCGACGTGCAGGGTGGCGAGCCGGACCGGCCGCTGCGGGGTGAGCCGCACCCGCACGGTCCGCCGATCAGCGGAGCCAGAGCCGGTACCGGTGTCGGCGAGGATCTCCAGCTTCGGCGCGGGCACGTTCGCCGCCTGGGCCGGACCGCCCCGCAGCTCGGCGTCGCCGAGCCCGGGGAAGTCCCCGACCTCGGCCACTCCGTCGACGTACCCGTCGGTCCAGGGCTGGGGATCGGTCTCGCGGCTGAGCCAGCGGGCCTGCCCGGTGCCGGCGTCCAGGGCGTACATCAGGTGGGTGGGCACCGGATGGGCGGCGTCGAACCGGTCGACGGCTAGCCCGACCCCGGCGAACACCGCCGCCGCGAGCCCGGCAGCGACGGCCGGCAGCGCGCCCGCCCGGCGGGCCCGGGCCGCGACCATGCCGCGCTGCCCGCCGGCCTCCGGGTGCAGCAGGTCCACCACCGGCAGCGCGGCGAGCCCGAGCAGCACCGCGAACAGGGCCGCGACGCCGCCCATCGCCATGCCGAGCGCCGGGAAGAGCAGCACCACGGTCGGCAGCAGGATCAGCACGGCGACCGAGCCGGCCAGGGTCACCGAGACCACCGGCCAGGGGCCGTCGACCCGGGTGCCCAGGGCGACCAGCCCGGCCGCCGCGCCGGCCAGGGCCGGCAGGGTCGTCAGGTACGCCCCGCCGGGCACCAGCAGCGCGAGCACCACGCCGAGCACGGCCAGCCAGCCCAGCCCGCCGACCGCCAGGGCGGCCGGGCCGACCCGGCGGCGGGTCAGCGCGTACCAGGCGACCAGGATCGCGGCGGCGAGCGCCACCACCGCGAGCCGGTACCAGGTCGGCCGGTACGGGTCGAGCAGCTCGGCGTAGCCGGGCCGAACGGCGGTGATCCCCGCCCAGAGCAACTGCGCGGCCAGCGGGGCGGCGACGATCGGCGCCAGCGCCAGCCCGAACCCGGCGGCCAGCCGCCCGTACGTGGTCCGGCCGCGCCGACGGGCCAGCCAGCCGAGCGCGGCGACGGCGACCAGCGCCGCCAGTGCCAGCGGCAGCACCAGCCAGCCGGGGTAGCGGACCAGGCCGCCGGGAACGGGGAAGTACGTGGCGTCATGCCCGGAGCGCAGGTCCGTCAGGTCGGCACGGCCGAACTCGCGGGTCAGGCCGAGCGCGTTGTCGCCATGCTGCTGGAGGCTGGCCCGGTCCATCGCGGCCGGGGTGTCCAGCGGGGTGTGGTAGATCGCCCCGCCGTCGATGTACGCCGAGTTCAGCCCGACGAACCCGGCCCGGTCGAGGAACGCGGTGAAGTCGGTGTCGTTGGGCAGCGCCCGGTAGATCTCCACCGCGAACGAGGTGCCGACGGGGTGTGGGGCGGCCCGGCCGAAGACGTCCACCAGCTTCGCGTTGTCCCGGGACGTCTCGAACATGATCACCGGGCCGGTGGAGCCGCGCGCCTCCAGGTTGAGCACCACCCCGCCGTCGGCGGCGAGCGGGTGGTCCGCCGCGAACGCGGACGCCCCGCACAGGCATGCCTCCTCGGCGTCGGTGAGCACGAAGACCACGTCGTTGCGGGGGCGGGGACCGGCGGTCAGCGCCCGGGCCACCTCCAGGATCGTGGAGGTGCCCGCGGCGTCGTCGTTGCCGCCCGGCCCGGACTGCACCGAGTCGTAGTGGGCGACCAGGAACACCTTCCCGGTCGGGTCGGTTCCGGGCAGCCGGGCCACCACGTTACGGACCCGGGCCAGGGTCGCCCCGGCGGCGGCCCCGCTGAGCTGGCCGGCCTCCTCGGCGACGGTGTCCTGCACCGTGGTCTCCAGGCCGAGGCCGCGCAGCACGCTCTCCACATGCGCGCGGACCTGGTCGTTGGCCGGGCTGCCGGCCGGGTGCGGCCGGGCCGCGACGGCCTGCACGTTCTGGTACGCCCGCCCGGCGCTGAACGTGTCGGCCGGCGCGTCGGCCGGGGCCGGGTCGGGGGTGTCCAGGTCGTACGCGACGGTGCCGCCGACCGCGAGCAGGGCGGCGAGCGCGGCCAGGGCGGCGAGCGACCGGCGGCGGGGCCGGGTCAGCGCCCGGTCTGCGGCGCGGGTGGGGAGCGGTGCGCCCACGGGGTCTCCTCGGGGGTGGGGCCAGGGTGGGCACCATCCTGCACCGCCGGGGCCGGCAGCGGGACCGCCCGTCGGGCCACTTGTTCCTTTGCCCGCCCGGCTCGTGACGGAGGGCAGGCCGCCCGTGCCGGGCCCGTCGTGTTGTGTGCGACCGTTGTCTAATACAGGATCAGCAGGGCACTCGGAAGGAGCCCGACATCACCAGCGATCTTCCGCGTCTCGCGGCGGTGACCCGGCCGCACCGGGGGCCCGGCCACGCCGGTCCCTCCGTCGTGCCGTACCCGCACGGCGGCCTCGGTCGGCACCCCAACCTGCCGCCCGGCGAGCGGCTGCGGGTGCTGCTGGTCGAGGACGACGAGGGCGACGCCTTCCTGGTCAGCGAGTTGCTCGCCGAGACCAACTCGATGATCGAGTTGTCGGTCGCCAGCAGCCTGAGCGAGGCCCGGAAGCGGGTGATGGGCGTGGACTGCGTCCTGCTCGACCTCGGCCTGCCCGACGCCCAGGGGCTGGACGGGCTGCGCCAGGTGCTGGACATGTCCAGCGGCGCCGCGGTGTGTGTGCTGACCGGCCGCTCCGACGAGCACCTGGGCATCGTCGCGGTCGCCGAGGGCGCACAGGACTACCTGGTCAAGGGCCAGGTCGACGGCGTGCTGCTGACCCGGGCGCTGCGCTACGCCGTGGAACGCAAGCGGGCCGACGAGAACGCCCGGCGGCTGCGCGAGGTGGAGCTGCGCCAGGCCGAGTCGGCCCGGCTGGAGCGGGGCCTGCTGCCCCAGCCGCTGATGTCGACCGACCAGGTCGCGGTGCACACCTTCTACCGCCCCGGTCGGCACGCGGCGCTGATCGGCGGCGACTTCTACGACGTGGTGCAGACCCGGCCGGACCGGGTCGACTTCATCGTCGGCGACGTCTGCGGGCACGGGGTGGACGAGGCGGCCCTCGGGGTGGAGCTCCGGGTCGCCTGGCGGGCCCTGGTGCTGGCCGGGGTGCCCGACGACGAGGTGCTGCCCGCCCTGGAACAGGTGCTGATGAGCGAGCGCCGACTCCAGGAGATCTTCGCCACGGTGGCCACCGCCCGGCTCGACCTGGCCCGCAACGCCGCCACCGTGCGGCTCGCGGGGCATCCGCCGCCGCTGCTGTTGTCCGGGGGTAAGGTCGCGCCGGTGCCGGTGCCCGGCGGCCTGCTGCTCGGCGTCCGACCGCGCCGGCCCATAGCCTTCGACCTGGAGTTCGACACCGATGACTGGTCCCTGCTGATGTACACCGACGGCCTGATCGAGGGCCGGGTGGGCGACGGCGACGAACGGCTCGACGTCTCCGGCCTGACCGCCCTGCTCGGCGAGCCGGACAGTCTCGCCGTGCCGCTCGCCGAGCTGCCGGCCTGGCTGGTGGGGCGGGCGGAACAGATCAACGGGGGGCCGCTCGCGGACGACGTCGCCATGCTCCTGCTGACCCGGGGCGGTGGCCGGTGACGGCGCGGCAGCCGAGCTGGACCCTGCGTCGCCGGGTCGTGGCGCTGCTCACCGTGGTCGGCGTGCTGCTCGGTGCCTCCGTCGCGGTGGAGATCGGGGTGGCGGCGAAGAACCGCGACCACATCCACACGATGCTGGACCGCACCGGCCCGCTGCGTGTCCAGTCCCAGGAACTGCTCAACGTGCTGGTCGACCAGGAGACCGCGGTGCGCGGCTACGCGGTCACCGCCGACCGCCAGGACCTCGAACCGTACGTCGAGGGGGTCGGGCGGGAGCAGCAGCTCTACCGGTCGATGGAGCCCCTGATCGATGTCTACCCGGTCATGGCCAGGGAGCTGGCATCGATCAAGGCCGAGTCCGCCGACTGGCGTCGCGCGGTCGCCGAGCCGGTGATCAGCACCACCGAGCGGTCCGGCACGGCGGCCGGGCAGGCGTTGATCACCGACCAGACCCGGCAGCGCTTCGACCTGATCCGCGCCTCGGTCGCCCAACTCCAGCAGGGCATCCTCGACCAGCGGGAGAAGGGCGCGGACGACATCTACCGCACCAGCTCGATCCTGGTGATGCTGCTGATCGCGGCGGCGCTGGTGGTGGTCGTGGCCGGCGCGGTGCTGCTGACCTCGCTGAACCGGATGGTGGTCCGGCCGCTGACCAGCCTCGCCGAGCAGGTCCGCGAGGTGGCTGAGGGCGACTACCAGCACCGCATCGCCGGGTCAGGCCCCCCGGAGTTCCAGCAGCTCGCCGACGACGTGGACGCGATGCGCCAGAAGATCGCCAAGGACCTGGCGGAGGTGCGCGAGGCCCGGGAGAGCATCGAGTGGGTCAACAGCCAGCTCCAGAAGCAGGCCGAGGAGCTGGTCCGCTCCAACCGGGACCTGGAGCAGTTCGCGTACGTCGCCTCGCACGACCTGCAGGAGCCGCTGCGCAAGGTGGCCAGCTTCTGCCAGCTCCTCCAGCGCCGGTACGCGGGGCAGCTCGACGAGCGGGCCGACCAGTACATCGCGTTCGCCGTGGACGGCGCGCAGCGGATGCAGCGCCTGATCAACGACCTGTTGGCGTTCTCCCGGATCGGCCGGCTCACCACCGGCTTCACCGAGGTCGACCTGAACAAGGTGATGGGCGACGTGGCCGGGCAGACCGAGGCCGCCCGGCAGTACGCCGACGCCGAGCTGACCTGGGGTGAGCTGCCGGTGATCCGCGGCGAGGAGCCGCTGCTGACCAACCTGCTGGCCAACCTGGTCAGCAACTCGATCAAGTTCCGCCGCCCGGACGTGCCGCCGAAGGTGCACGTCTCCGCGCGGCTGGTCGACGACGAGTGGGAGATCTGCTGCCAGGACAACGGCATCGGGATCGAGCCGGAGTTCGCCGACAAGATCTTCGTGATCTTCCAGCGGCTGCACTCCAAGGACGCGTACCCGGGCACCGGCATCGGCCTGGCGATCGTCAAGAAGATCGCCGAGTACCACGGCGGCCGGGTCTGGGTGGACACCGACACCGCCGAGGGCACCGCGATCCGGTTCACCCTGCCGGCCCTGCCCGAGGACGTGGAGGCGGCGCGGGCGGCCGAGCAGCAGGCCGCCGAGGGCCCGGCCGACGAGGCGGTGGACGCCGGGGAGCCGGCGACCGCCGCGGACCCGGCAGTGGCGGGCGCGGCCGGGGTGGAGCCGCCCCGCCAGGGCGGGACACGGGTGGAGGGGGCCGACGAGGCCCCGCAGAGCGACAGCACGGGTGGCGTTAAGGAGACGGTGACATGACCGCGCCAGCGGACGGCAAGAGTCCGATCGAGGTCCTGCTGGTCGAGGACGACCCGGGTGACGTGCTGATGACCCAGGAGGCGTTCGAGGAGCACAAGCTGCGTAACCGGCTGACCGTCGTCTCCGACGGCGACGAGGCGCTGGCCTACCTGCGGCGGGAGGGCCAGTTCGCGGACGCCGTCGCGCCGGACCTGATCCTGCTCGACCTCAACCTGCCCCGCCGCGACGGCCGGGAGGTGCTGGAGGAGATCAAGCGGGACGAGCAGCTCTGCCGCATCCCGGTGGTGGTGCTGACGACGTCCCAGGCCGACGAGGACATCCTGCGCAGCTACCAGCTGCACGCGAACGCGTACGTCACCAAGCCGGTGGACTTCGAGCAGTTCATCTCGGTGGTCCGGCAGATCGACGAGTTCTTCGTCAGCGTGGTGAAGTTGCCGCCGCGTGGCTGACACCCTGCTGGACGACGTCGCGGAGCTGCTGCACCGGGCCGCGGCGGACGTCGTGCTGCCACTGTTCGGCAAGCTGGACGCCGCCGAGGTCGCCGAGAAGGCGCCCGGTGAGCTGGTCACCGTCGCCGACCAGCGGGCCGAGGAGCTGATCAGCGCCGGGCTGCGCCGGCTTCGCCCCGGCTCGCTGGTGGTCGGCGAGGAGGCCGCGGCCGAGGACCCGGGCCTGCTGGATCACCTGCGCGACGACGGGGACGTCTGGCTGGTCGACCCGATCGACGGAACCTCGAACTTCGCCGCCGGGAAGCGGCCGTTCGCCCTGATGGTGGCGCTGCTGACCGATGGGGCGCCGGTCGCCTCGTGGGTGCTCGACCCGCTGGCGGAGACGCTGGCCGTCGCCCGGGCGGGCGGGGCGACCCTCGTGAACGGCGTCCCGGTGCGCACCGCCGAGGGGGTGCCGCCGTTCGGCAGCCTGCGCGGTACCGCGATAACCCGGTTCCTGCCGCCGGAGGCCCGGCGGCGCGCCGAGGCCGGCGGGGAGCGGATCGGCGAGCTGCTGCCCGGCCAGCACTGCGCCGGCCGGGAGTATCTCGACCTGCTCGTCGGCTCCCAGCAGTTCGTGCTCTTCTGGCGCACCCTGCCGTGGGACCACGCCCCGGGGGTGCTGCTGGTCCGCCAGGCCGGCGGGGTGGCCCGCCGGTTCGACGGCAGCGAGTACCACCCGGCCGAGGAGGGCCGGGGCCTGCTGGTCGCCGCGAACGAGCGGGTCTGGGCCGAGACCTGCGACGCCCTCGACCTGGCCTGATTGAGCCGCCGACCCACCCGCTTCGCGACGGGCCGGCAACCCTGCGTCAGTATCGACATTTGGCGATGTCGCGGGCCAGGCGGCCGGCCGCCGGTCCGGTATCCTGACCGGCGGTCTCCGCCCAGCAGGCCGCCATCCGGCGCCGGTGGAGGACGCCGCCGCGCCGAGGACGACGGGCCCGGCGGTCGAGGGAAGGGACGCTGCCCGTGCCCAGTACCAGCCTCATCCGGCGTCGCGGCAACCGGCCGCTGACCGTGCTGCCCGGCCGTCGCGGCACCGGGCCGCTGACCGTGCTGCTGGTCGCCGTCGCGCTGCTGCTCGGCGTCGGCGCGGTGCCCGCCTCGGCCGAGCCGAACGAGGGCGGGACGAAGCAGCTACGCGACGCGCTGGAGGCCGCCGCCAAGGGGCACATCGAGGCCAAGGCGAAGCTGGACAACTCCAAGCGCCGGCAGCAGTTGCTGACCGGTCAGCTCAAAATCGTCGAGACCCGGCTGGTGGAGCTGAACGTGCAGGTCAGCGAGGTGGCCGTGCAGTCGTACCGGCTGGGGCGGGTGAGCGCTCCGGCGTTGCTGCTGCAGAGCGCGTCGCCGGAGTCGTTCCTGCGCCGCGCCGCCGAGCTGGACGTGATGGCCCAGCGCGACAGCCGCCGGCTGCGCGACCTGGCCCAGGCCCGGGACGAGGCGACCCGCGCCAAGATCGGCATCGACACCGAGGTCCGCGAGCAGCGGAGGCAGCTCGCCGCGCTCGCGAAGAAGAAACGGGAGGCCGAGAAGGCGCTGGCGACGGTCAGCTCCGGCACCGGCGCCGGGTTCAGCGGCGGCTCCTCCTCGGCCAAGCCGGCCCCGCGCAACTCCGACGGGTCCTGGCCCTCGGAGTCCTGCTCGGTCAACGACCCGACGACCTCCGGCTGCATCACCCCGCGCACCCTGCACGCCATGCAACAGGCCAAGGCCGCCGGCTACAAGCGGTACGTCTCCTGTTTCCGCAGCGGCGGCGGCGGCGAGCACCCCAAGGGGCGGGCCTGTGACTTCTCCGCCGCCACCAGCGGCTTCAAGGACGAGACGGCCAGCGGCGGGGACAAGGCGTACGGCGACAGCCTGGCCAACTACTACAAGAACAACGCCAGCCGGCTGGGGGTGCTCTACGTGATCTGGTACCGGCAGATCTGGATGCCGAACACCGGGTGGCGGGCGTACAGCGGCAGCGGCAGCCCCGCCGCCGACCACACGAACCATGTTCATCTCTCGATGTACTGACCCGAACTGCCAGGTCCGCTGCGTACCATCGCGACGGTGAGCAGCTCATCCTCCGACGTCGCGGTGGACTCGGCGCGGCCCGCGCCGCCCGCCGGTCGCGCCCTGCCCAACGGTCTCGCCGCGTTCCTGGTCTTCCTCTCCAGCGGCGCGGTGCTGGTGCTGGAGACCGTCTCGCTGCGCCTGGTCGGCCCGTACGTGGGGGTCACCCTCCAGGTCACCAGCTCCGTCATCGGCATCGCGCTGGCCGCGATCGCGTACGGGGCGTGGACCGGCGGCTGGCTGGCCGACCGGCGGGACCCGCGCACCCTGATCGCCCCGGCGCTGGTGCTCGCCGGCATCGCCACCGCGATCACCCTCCCGGTCGTCCGGTACGCCGGCGAGCTGCTGCGTGGCGGGGCGGCCAGCGCCGTCCTGCTGCTCACCGCGCTCGCCGTGTTCGTGCCGGCGGCGTTGCTCTCGGCGGTCACCCCGCTGGTGGTCAAGCTCCAGCTCGCCGACCTGCGGCGCACCGGCCAGGTGGTCGGCCGGCTCTCCGGCATCGGCACCCTCGGCGGCATCACGGCCACCCTGTCGACCGGATTCGTGCTGGTGGCCGCGCTGCCCAGCACCGCGATCGTGCTCGCCCTCGCTGTGCTGCTCGGCGTAACCGGGCTGGGCCTGGGGGCGTACCTGCACCGACTGGGGCGCGCCGGGCTGCCCGGTCCCGGCCGGGTCAAGGTCGCGGCGGCGGTGCTGGGGCTGGTCGGGGCGGGGCTGACCACGGTCGCCCCGAACCCGTGCGACGTGGAGACGGCGTACCACTGCGCGTCGGTCCAGACCGATCCGGATCGCCCGTCCGGGCGGACGCTGCTGCTCAACTCCGCCCAGCACTCGTACGTCGACCTGAACGACCCGACCCATCTGAAGTACGCGTACACGCAGTGGATCGGCGCGGCGGCCGACGTGGCCGCGCCGGCCGGGCAGCGGCTGGACGTCCTGCACCTGGGCGGCGGCGGGTTCACCGTGCCGCGCTACCTGACCGCCACCCGGCCCGGCACCGGCAACCTGGTCTTCGAGATCGACGGCGGCCTGGTCGAGCTGGACCGCGAGAAGCTCGGCGTACGCGCCGGCCCGGACCTGCGCACCGAGATCGGCGACGCCCGGGTGCTGCTCGGCCGGGAGGCCGCCGACAGCCGTGACCTGGTGGTCGGCGACGCCTTCGGGCACCTCGTGGTGCCCTGGCACCTGGCCACCCGGGAGATGGCCGACGAGGTCGACCGGGTGCTGCGCCCGGGCGGGATCTACGTACAGAACGTGATCGACTACCCGCCCGGCCGGTTCGTCCGCAGCGAGCTGGCCACCGTCGCCGCCGCGTTCCGGCACGTCGCCCTGGTCGCCCCGCCCGACGCGGTCGCCGGGCTGGTGGGGTCCAACTTCCTCATCGTCGCCTCCGACGCGCCGCTGCCGCTGGCCCCGCTGCAACAGCGGGTGTCCGGGCTGCCCGAGCCGGCGGGCGTGCTCTCCGGCGAGGTGCTGGACGCGTTCGTCGGCGACGCACTGGTACTCACAGACGACTACGCCCCGGTGGACCAACTGCTCGCGACCGCCTGATCGGGTGATTGGTCGACCGATTCTGACTGCCGAGGGTTAGGAATGCCCAGGTCGGGCAAAAACTCCGACCATGGGTGGAGCGGTCCGTAACGGCGCACAGCTGCTCGGTGAGCGATACCGGCTGATCGAGCAGCTCGGCGCGGGCGGCATGTCCGTCGTGTGGCGGGGGTACGACGAGGTGCTGGGCCGGCAGGTGGCGGTGAAGGTGCTCGCCTCCCGGCTGGCCAGCGACCGGGCGTTCCGGCACCGGATCCGGATCGAGGCGCAGGCCGCCGCGCGGCTCTGCCACCCCAACATCACGGGGGTGTACGACTACGGCGAGTCCGAGCAGGTCGGGCTGACCGTGCCGTACGTCGTCATGGAGCTGATCGACGGCGGCCCGCTGAGCGCCCGGCTCGGCCGGGGCGGGACGCTGCCCTGGCGGGAGGCGGTGACGATCGGCGCGGAGGTCTCCTCGGCGCTGGCCGCCGCGCACGCCCGGGGCGTGGTGCACCGGGACGTGACCCCGGGCAACGTCATGCTCACCCCGACCGGGGTGAAGGTGGTCGACTTCGGCATCTCGGCGCTGGCCGGGGAGAGCGAGAAGGGGCCGGACGGCACCCTGCTCGGCACCCCCGCGTACCTGGCGCCGGAGCGGCTGGACAACGGCCAGGTCTCCCCGGCCACCGACGTGTACGCCGTCGGCCTGCTGCTGTACCGGATGCTCACCGGTCGGCTGCCCTGGCAGGCGAGCACCACCACCCAGATGCTCCGCGCGCACCTGTACGCCGAACCGGAGCCGATGCCCGAGGTGCCCGGCCTGCCCGACGAGGTGGCCGAGCTGGTGCGCCGCTGCCTGGCCAAGAGCCCCGCGGACCGACCGGCCACCGCCGAGGTGGCCCGCACGCTCGCCGAGGCCGCCGGGATGCTGGCCGCGGTGCCCGTGTCGCCGGCCCCCGGGTCGGCCGACGGGACGCAGCTCGACCCGGCCGTGCTGGCCAACGCCGGCACCACGATCCTGCCCTGGTCGACCGACACCGACGCGCTGCCGTTCTCCGGGCGTACCCGCAGCCGCCGGGCCGCCACCCGGCGGCGCAGGGTCGAGGCGGGGGTGGCGGCGGCGGGCCTGGTCGCGGTGACCGCGACGATGTGGGGGGTGACCTCCCGCAGCCCGGCCAGCGGCGGCGTGGACCAGCCCACCGAGGCCCGGATGGGGCTGACCGGGCCGCCTCCCTGCGCCGTCGAGTACGCGCTGCGCAAGGACTCCGGCAAGGACTTCTCGGCCGAGCTGATCCTGACCAACAGCGGCGACCACGAGCTGCGAGACTGGACGATGAGCTTCACCTTTCCCGGCCAGCAGACGGTGACGAAGGCCGACCCGGCCGTCCGGCAACAGGGCCGTACCGTCGAGGTCCGGCCCGCCGCGACCCAGGCCGCGCTGGCCCCCGGCGCGGCCCGCAAGGTCGCCCTCAGCGGCCGGTACACCGGCGCGAACCCGCTGCCGGTGGAGTTCCGCCTCGGCGACACCGCCTGCCGGGTGCAGGTCTCCGGGGTGGCCGGGTCGCTGCCGACCACCGTGCCGACCACCAAGGCCCCAACGAAGCTCACCAAGCAGAAGGCGACGGTCGCGAAGGCCGGTTCCGGGTCTTCGGGCTCCTCGGCCGGGGGCGGCTCCGGTGGCGGGTCCAAGGCGAAGCCCGCGAAGGCCGAGAAGCCCGCGAAACCCGGCAAGGCCAAGGGGGCTGACAAGGGAAAAGGGCAGTGACCAAGGGAAAGGGGGCCGGAAAGGGCAAGGCCAAGGGCAAGTGACCGGTCAGGTCAGCGAGGCGAAGCGCTGCACCTGGACGATGCTCCCCTCCACGACCAGCACGCTGCCTGCGGTGAGCACGGTGGCCGGGTCCGCGTACCGGAACCGCTCACCGGGCAGCTTCGCGCCGACCACCATCACCCCGTAGCGGTCCGCCGGGGCAAGCTCGCGCAGTGGCCGCCCGACCAGGGTGTCCGGCACCCGGACCTTGGCGATGGCGAAGTCGTCGCCGAACTCGATGAAGTCCAGCATCTTGCTGACGATGAGGTGCGCCACCCGCTCACCGGTCTCCGCCTCCGGGAAGATCACGTGATGGGCGCCGACAGAGGCGAGGATCTTGGCGTGCTTGTCCGAGGTCGCCCGGGCCCAGATCTGCGGCACGCCCAGCTCGGTCAGCGCGAGGACGGTCAGCACGCTGGCCTCCACCGAGGCGCCGATCGCCACCACCACCCGCCGGAAGCCGGTCACCCCGAGCTGGCGCAGCGCACCCTCCTCGGTGGCGTCCGCCTGCACCACCCGCTCCAGGTACTGGGACCACCTCTGCACCTGGCCGGCACCGCGGTCGATGGCGAGCACGTCGTGGTCGAGCTGGGTCAGCGACGTGGCCAGGTGGCAGCCGAACCGCCCGAGGCCGATCACCGCGATACCTCTGTCGTCCGTGTTCCTAACCGACAATGGGTTGCTCCTCCGGGTAGCGGTACAGGCGCCGTCGGGTGTTCAACGCGATCGCGGACCCGAGGGTGAGCGGGCCGACCCGACCGATGTACATCAGCAGGGTCAGGACGAGCTGCCCCGGGTCGGCGACGGTCGATGCGATGCCCGTGGACAGGCCGGTGGTGCTGAACGCCGACGTCACCTCCAGCAGCGCCCGGTGGTAGGGCATTCCCTCGGTCAGCAGCAGCAGCACGACCGTGCCGGCGACCACGAGCGCGACGCTGAGCAGCGCCACGGTCAGCGCCTGCCGCAGGCTCGCGGTGGCCACCCGACGGCGACCCACCGTGACGTCCGGCTCACCGCGCAGCTCGGCCCAGATGGCGAAGCCGAGCAGGAAGAACGTGGAGACCTTGATCCCGCCGGCGGTGCTGGCGCTGCCGCCGCCGATGAACATCAGAGCGATCAGCAGCGGAACGCTCTCCTCGTCCAGCCCCGCGGTGTCGAGGGTGACGAACCCGCCGGTGCGGAGCACCGCGTCCTGGGTGAAGACGGCCAGCACCTTGCCGGGGACGTCGTACGTGCCGATGGTGCGCGGGTCGGACCACTCGGCCGCCAGCAGGCCGACGAAGCCGACTGCCAGCAGCACCGCGCTGCCCCAGATGGTGAGCTTGGTGGCGATCGCCCAGTGGCCCGGGCGGCGCCACTCCCGGGCCGCCTCGAACAGCGCGGGGAAGCCCAGCCCGCCGACGATCGTGCCGAGCGCGATCGGCAGGCAGATCCACGGGTCACGGGCGAAACCGATCAGGCTGTCGGAGAAGAGCGCGAACCCGCCGTTGTTGAACCCCTGCACGGCGTGGAAGAGGCCGTACCAGAGCGCCCGGCCGGGCGGGTAGTCGTAGCCGAGCCAGAACCGGCCGGCGAGGACGGCGGTCATCACCGCCTCGCAGGCGCCGACGGTGGCGGCGATGCGCAGCAGCAGCCGGCGTACGTCGCCGACGCCGAACTCCGCGGTCTCGGCCTGCACCAGCAGCCGGTTGCGCAGCCCGAGCTGCCGGGCGACCACCAGGATCACCAGGGTCGCACCGGTCAGGATGCCGAGCCCGCCGACCTGGGTCAGCACGGTGATCATCACCAACCCGAATTCGTTCCAGTAGTCCGGGGTGTCGACCACGGTCAGGCCGGTGACGGAGACCGCCGAGGCGGAGGTGAAGAGTGCCGTGGTGAACGGGGTGTACCGGTGCTCGCTGGTCGCTGCCGGCAGCATCAGCAGGACGGTGCCGACCAGGATCACCGCCAGGAACCCGAACGGCACCAGCCGGACGGGATGACGGAGAAACCGGCGCACCAGCCAATCTTCCTTTTCCGTCCGCCGCACCGGTGCCCAAACGCCCACCCGACCTCCCTTCACCCGAATTCGTTGATCATGAAGTTATCGCCATGACACTCCGGGCGGGGCGTTGATAACTTCATGATCGATAAGGGCCGACATGGGAGGCGCGGGATGGGTGAGGCGGGGCGGTTGGCGGTTGTCAGTGGCGGTGGGACAGGGATCGGGGCGGCCGTCACCCGAGGGCTCGTCGCGGACGGGTTCGACGTGGTCGTCGTCGGGCGGCGGGGGGACGTGCTGCGAGCCGCCACCGAGCGGATCGGTGCGGACTGCGGCAGGGCGGGGGCGGTGCGGGCGGTGGTCGCCGACCTGACGGACCCGGGACAACTGTCCGGCGTGGTCGAGGCGGTCGACGGCCGGTCTGTCGACGCTGTCGTCAACAACGCCGGCGGATACCTGGGCGGGGACACCGGCACGCTGGCCGGGGTCGCCGCACACTGGCGGGCCAACCTGGACGCCAACGTGCTGACGGCCGTGCTGTTGACCGAGGCGCTGCGGCCCGTCCTGCGCCGTCCCGGGGGCCGGGTGATCCTGCTCAGCTCGATCGCCGCCCAGCGGGGCGGCGGTGGGGCGTACTCGGCGGCCAAGGCGGCGCTGCACGGGTGGGCGTACGACCTGGCGGCACAGCTCGGCCCGGAGCAGATCACGGTCAACGTGGTCAGCCCCGGCTACGTGGCAGAGACCGAGTTCTTCGGCGACCGGATGACCCCCGAGGGGCACGCCAAGCGGGTGGCCGCCACCCTGGTCGGGCGGGCCGGGTTGCCCGACGACATCGCCGGGGCGGTCCGCTACCTGGCCGGCCGCGACGCCGGGTACGTCACCGGCCAGGTCCTCGGCGTCAACGGTGGCTCCGTCCTCGGCCGCTGATCCGCTGCCCCGCCCCGCCCGGTTCCGCCCCCGCTTCCAGCGCGGCGCAGCCGCCCAACGTCTGGATGGGCGTCAGCGACGTCGGCGGGGGAGTCGCGAGGGCGAGCTGCTACGCGGGCTGGCCGGGACGGTCGGCGACGTAGGTCCCGCGACCGGACTGCCCAATGATGAGGTTGCGGTCGTGCAGCAGCGAGAGCGCACGGTAGACCGTGCCGGTGCTGACGTCGTGGATCTTTGCCAGCTCGCTGGTCGAGGGCAGCTTGTCGCCCGGCTTGAGTTCACCGGTTCGGATCTTGTCGGCGATCTCGTCGACGATGCGGCGGAATGACGGCTGTGCTGTGGGCATGGTGAGGACTCCGGTCGGTTCGGCAGTCCGATCATGCCCGACCTGCACTAGCAACTGCAATAAGTGCTGGCGACGCGACTCTTCGGAGTCGACTTGCTGTAGCTGCTGTAGTAGGTTCTGGCTGTCCGGCTCCGGTTGGTTCGGCAAACCCCGGGGGCGGACGCCCAGGTTGGCTCCGGGGTCGTACCGCCGAGGAGGGCTGCGGTCGCGGGGCCGGCGGTCCGGTCCGCATCCCCTGTCTGCGGACCGGGCCGCCTTCCACCGTGCGGCTCGACGAGAGGAGTGACCGTGCGCAACCTGCTGGATCTGGTCCGGTCCGCAACCAGGAGAAGAGACGTCAGCCGGGTGGACCGGCCGACCCGATTGCCTAACGCCGGCTGGTGCCGGCCTGAGGCGACCCGATTGCCTAACGCCGGCTGGTACCGGCCGGAGGTGACCCGACCGTTGACCGCCGGGCAGGTCCGGGACCGGCGGTTCGCCACGGTGCGGCGCGGCCTGGACCCGGCGGAGGTACACGCGTTCCTCGACCTGGTGGCCGGCGAACTGGCCGCCACCCGCCGCGAGTTGGCTCATACGACCGAGGAGAATGCCCGGATCAAGCGGGCGCTGCGCAGTTGGCACTCGCGCTTCGCGCCGCCGGCCGGGTCCGGCCCGCGCCGGGACGGTGGCCGGTGGTGAGCCGGCAGCGCTTCGTGGTGCACGTGCCGGTGTTCGCCGCCGACCTCGACGCCGCCCGCGGGTTCGCCCGTGTGATCGCCCGGGCGCTCGCCTTCCTGGCCGACGTGGACGGGGCGGAGACGACGGTGTCCGAGGAGGATGCCCAGCACGTACGCCACCGGGTCTTCTGCGACCGGCTGCTCGACGGCCGCCGGCGCTGCCCGCTGCGGGCCCACCACGACGGCGAGTGCCGACCGGCCGGCGGTGGCGGGCGGTGCACGCGCCGGTGATCAAGAACTTTGCGTCAGGCGCGGCCCGGAGAGTGACCGAAACCTCTCGACCAACGTGGCGGGGTGGGGCAGGGGAGCGGGGGTGGGAGGGGTGGCGCTGGTAGACATGTCGGATGAGTCAGGAGCGGGCGGCGGTACGGGAACGGGCCGAGGCGGTGCTGCGCCGGCTGGCCGGGGAGCACGCCCGGCTGCGGGAAGATCAGTGGCGGGCCATCGAGGCGCTGGTCGTCGACCGCCGCCGGGTGCTCTGCGTGCAGCGCACCGGGTGGGGCAAGTCGGCGGTCTACTTCGTGGCGACCGCGCTGCTACGGGAGCGCGGTGAGCACGGGCCGACGGTGATCGTGTCGCCGCTGCTGGCGCTCATGCGCAACCAGGTGGAGGCGGCGGCCCGCGCCGGCATCCGGGCCCGCACCATCAACTCGGCGAACCTGGAAGAGTGGGACCAGATCACCGCCGAGATCCACGACGGCACGGTCGACGTCCTGCTGATCAGCCCCGAGCGGCTCAACAACCCGGACTTCCGGGACACCGTGCTGCCGAGGCTGGCCGCGACGACCGGCCTGCTGGTGGTCGACGAGGCGCACTGCGTCTCCGACTGGGGGCACGACTTCCGTCCCGACTACCGGCGGCTGCGCACGTTCCTGGGCAACCTGCCCGAGCGCACGCCCGTGCTCGCCACCACGGCCACCGCCAACGCCCGGGTCACCGCCGACGTCGCCGAGCAGCTCGGCACCGAGCTGACCGCTTCGGCCGTCGAGCGCCCCGACGTGCTGGTGCTGCGCGGCACCCTGGACCGGGAGTCGCTGCGGCTGGGCGTGCTGGACCTGCCCACCCCGGCGCACCGGATCGGCTGGCTCGCCGACCACCTCGACCGGCTCCCCGGGTCGGGGATCATCTACACGCTGACCGTGGCGGCGGCCGGCGAGACGGCGGAGTTCCTCCGCTCGCGGGGATACCCGGTGGCCTCGTACACGGGGCAGACCGAGGACGCCGACCGGCGGGCCGCCGAACAGGACCTGCTCGACAACAAGATCAAAGCGCTCGTCGCCACGAGCGCGCTGGGCATGGGCTTCGACAAGCCCGACCTCGGCTTCGTGGTGCACCTCGGGGCCCCGCCGTCGCCGATCGCCTACTACCAGCAGGTCGGCCGCGCCGGCCGCGCCGTCGAGCACGCCGAGGTGCTGCTGCTGCCCGGCGTCGAGGACGCCGCCATCTGGCGGTACTTCGCCTCGCTCGCGTTCCCGCCGGAGGAGCAGGTCCGGGCCGTGCTGGCCGCCCTGCACACCGACCGCCCGTTGTCCACGCAGGCCCTGGAGCCGGTCGTCGACCTGCGCCGGGCCCGGCTGGAGCTGATGCTCAAGGTGCTCGACGTGGACGGCGCGGTGCGCCGGGTGCGCGGCGGCTGGCTCGCCACCGGGGAGCCCTGGGCCTACGACGAGACCCGGTTGCGCCGCGTCGCCCAGGCCCGCACCGCCGAGCAGCAGGCCATGCGCGAGTACGCGACCACCCCCGGCTGCCGGATGCGGTACCTGCGCGAGTGCCTGGACGACGTCGGGGCGGGCGACTGCGGCCGGTGCGACCGGTGCGCGGGGCCGCTGTTCACGCCCGAGGTGTCCGGGCCGGCGCAGGGCGCCGCGCAGGCATACCTCGGGCGGCCCGGGGTGGAGATCGCGCCGAAGAAGCTGTGGCCGACCGGGCTGGACGCGGTGGGCGTACCGCTGAAGGGCCGGATTCCCCCGGCGGAGCAGGCGCTGCCGGGGCGGGCCGTGGGGCGGCTGTCCGACCTGGGCTGGGGCGGTCGGCTGCGCGAGCTGGTCGGGCCCGACGTGGCGGACGGGCCGGTCCCCGACGACGTGGCCGGCGCGGTGGTCGAGGTGTTGAAGGCGTGGGCGCACGGCGACGACCCGTGGCCGCGCCGCCCGGTCGGCGTGGTCGTGGTCGGCTCCCGGCGGCGGCCCGCGCTGGTCGGCTCGCTCGCCGAGCGGATCGCCGCGGTGGGCCGGCTGCCGCTGCTCGGCCAGGTGGTCCCCGCCGGGTCCGCCGGCCCGGACGGGCCGCGCGGCAACAGCGCCCAGCGGGTACGTGTCCTGCACGACGCTTTCGCAGTGCCGGACGAACTGGCCGGCGTGCTCGCCGGGCTGGACGGCCCGGTGCTGCTCGTCGACGACCTGGTGGACACGGGCTGGACCCTGACCATGGTGACCCGGCTGCTGCGCCGGGCCGGCGCACCCGACGTGCTCCCCCTCGCCCTGGCCGTCGCCGGCTGACGGAAGCTCGGTCCCCTGGGCGGCACCGGCCGAGGGAAGCTCGGTCCCCTGGGCGGCACCGGCCGACGGAAGCTCGGTCCCCTGGCCGTCGCCGGCTGCCGGCGGCCGGCTGCCCGGTCCCTGGCCGTCGCCGGCTGCCGCCGGCCGGCTGCCCGGTCCTCTGGGCGGCACCGGTCGGCGACCCTCGGGCGGAGGCGGCGGGGTTCCCGCGTCGGGAGGCAGCCAGGGCGGCGACCCGGATGCGATCGGGACGGAAAGTTCCCGGGCGGGGCGGATTGCGACCGGTGCCACGCCGCGCGGTCGTTGGCCGGCCGGTGGGGAGCCCGGCGGTACCGTGGGGCCATGACCGATCAGCGACCCGGCCCGGCTGAGGTGCCCGTGTCGCCGTCAGCCCCGCCCGGGGGCGGCGTGCCGGAGGCGGCCGACGCACTGGTGGACCGGGGCACGCTGCGGCTCGCGCTGGTGGTGGGCGGGCTGATCCTCGCGGTGCTGCTCGGCTTCGGGCTCGGGCGGCTCAACCCGGGGCCCGCCGACGCGACCGGGCGGACCTCGACGGCCGCCACGGACCACCCCCACTCGCCCGGCACCGGGGCGCACGAACACGGCACCGGCACCGACACCGACGGGGCGACCGAGGTCGGCGGCCTCGCGGTCGGCTCCGGTGGCTGGACCCTGACCCCGCTGTCCACCGGCCTCGCCGCCGGGCGGCCGGGCGAGTTCCGTTTCCAGGTGCGGGACGTCCAGGGCCGGCCGGTGACCCGTTTCGCGGTCGTGCACGACAAGCCGATGCACCTGATCGTGGTGCGCCGGGACCTCAGCGGCTACCAGCACCTGCACCCGACGATGGGTGCTGACGGCACCTGGTCGGTCCTGCTGACCCTGCCGCAGGCCGGGGCGTGGCGGGTGTACGCGGACTTCACCCTCGTCACCGACGACGGCGGGCAGAGCGCCCGCGTCCTCGGCGTCGACCTCGCCGTCCCCGGCGACCACACGCCCCGGCCGCTGCCCGAGCCGACCCGCACCGCCACCGTGGACGGGTTCACGGTGAGCTGGTCCGGCGAGCCCCGGATCGGCGCGACCAGGCCGCTCCGGTTCGTGGTCCGCGTCGGTGACGCCACCCCGACGCTGGAGCGCTACCTGGGCGCGTACGGGCATCTGGTGGCGCTGCGCGAGGGGGACCTGGGCTACCTGCACGTGCACCCGGAGTCGGGGCCGGCCGCGGACGGGGTCACCTTCCAACTGGCCGTGCCGGGGCCCGGGCGTTACCGCCTGTACTTCGACTTCCAGGTGGCCGGCGAGGTGCGGACCGCCGAGTTCACCCTCACGGCGCCCTGACCGTCGGCGTCACCCCGGGCAGCCGGCGCGACCGACGGACCGCCTTCGCGTGCCGCTCGACCGGCGCGACCGTTGACCGCCCACAGGGTCACCGCTCGACCGTTGACCCCCTCGGCGGTGCCGATCAACCGGCGCGGCGGACGGGGCGGCGGGCCAGGTAACGCAGCAGGTCGCGGATGTGGTGCTTCTCCTCGGCCGGCACCGCCGGGTCGGCCAGCCGCTGGAGGATGACCCGCACGTCGGCCTCGACCGGCCCCTCGTCCCCTCGCCGGCGCGGGGCGGGGCCCGCGTCGGGCAGGCCGAGGGCCCGGAAGGCCGCCGCCACGGGCAGGTCGAGGGCACCGCAGAAGCCGCGTACCTTCGCCAGCTCGGGATAGTCGTGCCAGTCGCCGGCCAGCCAGCGGAAGACGGTGGAACGGCCGACCCCGGTGTGCCCCGCGAGATCGCTGACGGTCCAGCCGCGCTCTTCCCGAGCGTCGTCGATGGCCCGCCGCACGAATCGTGCGAAGGCCATCTGCGGCGAAACCTCTGACGCGGCCATCCCTGCGGGGTCTTCCTTCCCGGCTGGAGCACCGGACGGTGCCCTTCGAGCGTAGTACCCCCGACGGGGGAAGCAAGCCGCCGCCCGCCCCTTGATCGTCGTCCGCGTCGCCGCCCCCGGATGACCTGCGAAGACCGCTCATGTTCTCTTGGCCGACGTGCCGGGGCCGGTTCCCGGCGGTCGGGATCGCGACTGTCGGTGCTTGTCGAACGTCAATTAAGCTCGATGTTCGTCCACCTACCGTCCGCGGTCGCCCGTCCCCCACCGGCCGCGTCGATGAGGAGCAGCATGGCCGATCCGAGCCGTCCCCCGCCGTACCGTCCGGGTACGGTCAGCCTCTTCTTCGTGGCCAAGGCAGGCGTCTTCGCCGCGGGCTTCTGGGTCTGGCTCCTGGTCCTCGTGCTCGGCGGCGACCAGGCCGACGGCACCCACGTCCTGGCCGCCGCCGGCGCGGTCACCACGACGCTCGTCGGTGTGGTGCTCGGTGCCCGGATGGCGCTGCAACGCAACGCGGCCGTGCGGCACGCCGAGCTCAAGCGGCTGCTGGTCGACATCTCCTGGAACGCGTTCGCCGCCGCCGGTAACGCCGAGACCCCGGGCAAGGTGGTGCCCTTCCCGACGGTGTCGTCCGACGGCGAGCGCCTCGGCCGGGGAACCGGGCCCCGGGTGTCGGTGTTCGACCGCAGCTTTACCAACGAACGTACGCCGGACCGGGACGGCAACGGCGAACGTCGCCGCTGACGGAACTCAGCGCCACTCTCCCCGGGCGGGTCAACCCTCCCGGGCGGCGAGCAGCGTCTCCAGGCGCGGGGTGACCTGCCACTGGTCGAGCAGGGCGCGATACTCCGCCCGCTGCCCGGGGTCGGCCGCAGCACCGACCCGGCGGGCCCGGATCAGCAGGTTGCGGGGGGTGTGCCGGGAGTCGACGAACTCCACCACCTCGGTCCGGTACCCGTGCAGCCGCAACAGCGCGGCCCGCAGCGAGTCGGTCAGCACGTCCGCGAAGCGCTCCCGCAGGATGCCCTGCCGGGTCAGCAGCTCGTACGGGGACGGGGCCGGCCGGGCGCGTAGCTGGGCGGCGAGGTCGTGGTGGCAGCACGGCGCGGCGAGCACCCACCGGGCGTCCCACCGCACGGCGCGGGCCAGCGCCTCGTCGGTGGCGGTGTCGCAGGCGTGCAGTGCCAGCACCAGGTCGGGCGCGGGCTCGACGACCGCGTCGGCGATCGTGCCGGCCACGAAGCTCACCTGGCCGGCCCAGCCCAGCCGCTCGGCCAGCTCGGTGTTGCGCCGCCGCTGGTCCTCCCGCACGTCGACGCCGACCAGCTGCACGTCCAGCCCCCGCTGGGAGAGATAGCGGTACGCGGCGAAGGTCAGGTACGCGTTGCCGCACCCCAGGTCGACCACCCGCAGCGGGCCGGTGAGGTCGTCCGGCAGGGTGGCGGCCAGCGCCCGCAGGAACGCGTCCACCTGTCGGCGCTTCGCCGCCGAGCCGCCGATCTCGGTGAAGATCTCGTCGCCCGGGTCGAGCAGCCACTCCTTGGCCCGGTCATGGCCGCCCGGCTCCGGCGCGGGACGTGCGGCGGCGACCCGGTGCACCTGCGCCTCACCGGACTTGGTCACCCGGAGCTGGAGCGTCACGTCGGCGGTCTCCACGTGCCAGTTGCCGAACGGCTCGGCCAGCAGGGCGTCCACCGCCGCGTCGGCCTCCGTCCCCGGCGCGACGTTGCGGGTGTAGGGGCGGGCCCCGTCGGAGGTGGCGATCTGCAACCGGGGGCCGGCCTTGAGGGCGACCGGACGCAGTTCGGCGCGGACCATCGAGGGGCGGTGCCCGCGCCGGCGGCCGGCGGCGACCGCCCGGGTCAGCAAGGGGTCGAGCAGCAGCGCCCGGACCTCGGTCAGGGCTGCGTCCAGCGGTTCGGGCATCTCTCCATCTTCCTCGTCGGGCCACCTGTCCCGTCGAGCGGTCGGCCCCGTCGAGAGGCGGGCGGGCCGGAACGGGACATCCCCCGCTCCGGGCGGGCCGGTGCGGGGGATGTCGACGTCTGGGACGTGGGTCAGTCGGCGGTCGCCTCGGCAGGCGTACCCGTGCCGGAGCCACCCCGGCGGCGCCGGCGGCGGCGCGGCTTGCCCGGCTCCCCGTCGGCGGCGGCCGTGGCCGGGGCCGGCTCGGCGCCGGCCGGATCGGCGCCGGCCGGCTCGACGAAGATCACCGCGGTCGGCTCGCCGGCCACCACCTCGCCGGCCCGGCGGCGACGCCGGCGACGCGCGGTCCGGGTGCTCTCCTCGGCAGCCTGGTCGACCGGGGCCTCGGTGGCGTCCGGCTCGGCGGCCGGACCGGAGCGGCCCTGGCGGCGCTCGCCACGCCCGCGGCCCTCGTCGCGGCCGCGTGCCTCGTCGCGCCCACGGCCCTCGCCCCGTCGGGAGCCACGGCCGCCACCGGCGCTCTCACCGCGCCGGGGCCGGCCGCCGAGGTCTTCCTCGATCTCGGCCGACAGCCCGGCCCGGGTCCGCTCCGCCGTCGGCAGCGTGCCGGTGATGTCTTGGGAGATGTCCAGGTCGGTGTAGAGGTGCGCCGAGGTGTGGTACGTCTCCGGCGGCTCCGGCATGTCCAGCCCGAGCGTCTTGTCGATGATCCGCCAGCGGGGCATGTCGTCCCAGTCGACGAAGGTCACCGCGACGCCGGTGGCGCCGGCCCGTCCGGTACGACCGATCCGGTGGGTGTAGGTGTCCTGGTCTTCGGGGCAGTCGTAGTTGATGACGTGGGTGACGCCGCTGACGTCCAGCCCTCGGGCGGCCACGTCGGTCGCGACCAGGATGTCGATCTTGCCGGCCCGGAACGCGCGCAGCGCCCGCTCCCGAGCTCCCTGGCCCAGGTCACCGTGCACGGCGGCCACGGCGAAGCCGCGGAAGTCGAGGTCCTCGGCGACCCGGTCGGCGGCCCGCTTGGTGCGGGTGAAGATCATGGTGAGACCGCGCCCCTCCGCCTGGAGGATCCGAGCCACGATCTCGACCTTGTTCATCGAGTGGGTGCGGTAGACCAGCTGCTCGGTCTGCGGCGACGGGCCGGTCTCGGCGGTGTGCCCGGCGTGGATCGTCATCGGGCGGCGCAGGAACCGCCGGGACAGGGTGACGATCGGGTCCGGCATGGTGGCCGAGAAGAGCATCGTCTGCCGGTCCTCCGGCAGCATCGCGAGGATCTTCTCGACGTCGTCGAGGAAGCCCAGGTCGAGCATGCGGTCGGCCTCGTCGAGGACCAGCGCACGCACCCGGTCGAGCCGCAGGTGCTTCTGCTTCTGCAGGTCCATCAAACGGCCGGGGGTGCCGACCAGGATCTCGACGCCCTTGCGCAGGGCGTCGATCTGCGGCTCGTACGCCACCCCGCCGTAGATCGGCAGCACCCGGACGCCCCGGGTCCGGCCGGCGGCGGCGAGGTCCTTGGCGACCTGGATGCCCAGCTCGCGGGTGGGGACGACGACCAGCGCCTGCGGCACGCCGTCGCTACCCTCGGCGGGGGCGAAGACCCGCTCCAGCAGCGGCACGCCGAAGCCGAGGGTCTTGCCGGTGCCCGTCGGCGCCTGGCCGATCATGTCGATGCCGCGCAACGCGATCGGGATCGCGTACTCCTGGATGGCGAAGGCGCGGACGATGCCGGCCACGGCCAGCGCCTCGACGGTCTCCGGCCGGGCGCCGAGCTCGGCGAACGTGGGGGCCTCCGGGCGGACCGGGGCGGTCGGGGCCAGCTCGTGGCCGCCTGTGGTGAGATCGAGAATCTGCTCGCTCATATGGATTTGGGGGTGCCCTCTCGTGGTGCGCCCCTACATGTCCTCAGGGCGCGGTCGGTAGTTGCGCGGGCCACACGGTCGGGGGCGGAATCGCCGAGCCGGACCGGGCCGCACGCGCGCCGTGGGCAGTACTACGGGTCAGACCGGACCTCGGTCAGATCTGCGCCCTCGGCAACTGCTCAATACTACCTGAGCCGCCGCTGCGTCGTCCCTGTTCAGGGGTGTGGCCCGCCATTCGGGGGTGCCAAGTGTGACCTGGGCCACAGCTAGTCGTTCGCCCGTCCGGTCACCTGGGGCGATTTCGGGCACCCGCAACCCCGGATGGGGCGGTTGCGAGCCGAAGGGCTGGCTGGAGGCGGTGACCAAGGCGTACGCGGGCGACGCGGTCAGCGACGACTCCTCCGGGGGATCGCCGGCTCGCCCCGGCCGGGCGAGGTCGCCGTGGCGGACGGGGCGCGCTCACCGCGCTGGTCGCGCGGGGAGGCAGGGGCGCTGCCATCACCGGACCGCGCGACGGCCCGGGGCGGAACGCTCGACGGCGTCCGTGGCGGAAGCACGACGGCGTCCGTGGCGGAAGCACGACGGCGTCCGTGGCGGACGGTGCGCGCGTGCCGCACCCCGCCACGGACGCCGGACGGGTCAGCGGACGGTGAAGCCGACCGACCGCGGCGACGCCTCGGCGATCTCGACGTAGGCCACCTTGCCGATCGGCACGATGACCCGCCGGCCCTTCTCGTCGGTCAGGGAGAGCGTCCCCTCGCTCTTGGCCATGGCGTCGGTCACGATCTGCTCGATCTCGGCCGGCGACTGCGCGCTCTCCAGAACCAGCTCGCGCGGCGCGTACTGCACGCCGATCTTGACCTCCACGGTGCCTCCTCAACTGGGGCGAAAAAGCCGCCGTGGGAAGGCTATCCGATCTCGCGGCCGGATGTTCAGGCTGACTCACCCTGTAGCGGGAAGCTGGCGATGCCCCGCCAGGACAGCGCGGCAACGAGCGCCTCGGCCTCCGCCTTGGGCACCTGCCGGCCATCGGCCAGCCAGAACTGCGCCGCCGTCTCCGCCGCGCCGACCAGCCCCGAGGCGAGCAGTTTGGCGTGCGCCCGACTGACCCCGGTGTCGGAGATGATCGTGTCGGTTATCGCCGCGATGCAGCCCTGCTCCACCCGTTCCACCCGTTGCCGCACGGCCGGGTCGTTGCGCAGGTCGGACTCGAAGACCAGACGGAACGCCTCGCTCTCGTGGTCGATGAAGTCGAAGTAGGCGCGCACCGACGCGCTGACCCGCTCCTTGTTGTCGTTGGTGCCGCGCATGGCGTCGTCCACCTTGGCCAAGATCGCGTCGCAGTGCGTGTCCAGCAGCGCCAGGTAGAGCTCCATCTTGCCTGGGAAGTGCTGGTAGAGCACCGGCTTCGAGACCCCCGCCCGCTCGGCGATGTCGTCCATCGCGGCGGCGTGGTAGCCCTGCGCGACGAACACCTCCTGCGCCGCCGCGAGCAGCTGCTTGCGCCGCGCCGAGCGGGGCAGGCGCGTGGGCCGGCCGGCGGTCTGGGCACCGTTCCCCACAGCCGTCATGGGAACCTCCGAAACTGTTCGTACGAGCCGGCACTTATCGCCCGAACCGGTCAGGGTTCGTGAACCCCTAGCGGAATTGGCCCGCCGCTGTAACTTATCGCCACTGTCACCACACGGTAGCCTCAGCAGGGGCGACCAAGGAGCGCGCGGTGACTGAAACAGGGCAACCCGGTGCCGCCACCCCGGGAGAGCACGGCGACGGGACGGGTCAGCAGGATGACCTGGCCCGTTCCTCCAGCGGATGGGCGCACCCGGTGACCGGCTGGTCCACCGGCGGCGAGGAGTCGCCGAGCCCCTGGCGCCGGTCCGAGCCCGTCTCCGGCTGGGGTGCCTCGTCACCGCGTTACGGCGACCTTCCGGCACCGCTGCCCGGCCTGCCCCCCGAGCCGGGGCCGCAGGCCCGGGTCAACGGCCATTCGCACGTCAACGGGGTGACCCACGCCGGGGAGGAGCCGCCGGTGGGCCGCCAGGCGCCGGTCAGCGCGCCGCCGCTGGGCGGGGAACCCGGCCGGAGCGGCGGCGACCGGCTGGCCGTCCCCGCGCAGCGTCCCGCCCCGGCGCTGGAACGGTTGGCCGGTCCGCAGCACGGGGGTGAGGCGGACGCCGCATCCCGGCACGCCTCCGAGGACGCTCCGGCGGCCCCTGCCGGCCGCTGGCCGGACGTGAGCGCCCCGTCGTCCGCCCCGCCCGCCGTGCAGGTGCCGCCCCCCGGCACGGCCGCCTCCGGCTTCGAGGTGCCATCCGGGCTGCACGCCCCCGTCCCGGATCGCTCCGTCCCGGATCGCTCTGTCCCCGACCGCTCTGTCCCCGACCGCTCCGTTCCCGAGCCGAGCGCGTCCGCCGGAGCACCGTCCGACTGGGCCGACCGTCCGTCCGACTGGGCCGACCGCTTCCCGCCCGACGTCGACCCGCGCGGCCACCCGCAGGCAGACCCGTCCGGCGCCGACCGGGCGACCCTCCTGTCCGGGGCGGCACCGCGCGGCCGTCCGGCGGCCGAGCAGGGGCCGGCGCAGGTTGTCGATCCGCTCGGCGGGGGCGGCCCGCCGGCCGCCGGCCACCCCGCCCTGCCGCCCGCCGCCGACCGTGCCGGCTACTTGCCGGCCGCCGTTGACCGCCCCGGTTTCGACGACCGCCGAGCCCAGGACGACCGCCCGGGTGTCGACGACCACCCTGCCCTGGGCGACCGCCCGGGTGTCGACGACCACCCTGCCCTGGGCGACCGCCCGGGTGTCGACGACCGCCGAGCCGCGTGGGAGCGAGCCGGCGAGCGCGCGGCGACCCCCGAGCCGGGTTGGGCCGGCCCCGACTGGAACCGGCCGAGCTGGGGCGGCAGTTGGGCGCCGCCGTGGTCCCGCGAACAGGGCGGTGGCCCCGGCCATCGGTCCCGCGAGGAGGAGGACCCGGCCGCCCGCCGTGCCCGTGGGGAGGAGGATGCCGCCGGTCATCGGTCCCGTGGGGACGAGGACCCGGCCGCCCGCCGGTCCCGCGAGGAGGAGGGCGAACCGGCCGGTCGCCGGTCCCGCGAGGACCGGGCCGTCGACTGGGCCCCGGACCAGAGCCGCGGCCACCAGCCCGAGGTGGGTCGACCTTACGTCGCGGAGCCGGGCCGCCCCCACGCTGCGGAGCCGGATCGCCCGTACATGGCCGGGCCGGGTCGCCCCTACCCGGCCGAGCCGGCCCGGCCGTACGAGCCGGCTCGGGCCGAACCCGCCCGGCCCTACCAGCCGCCGCGCCCCGAGGCCGGCCCGTCGTACGACTTCCCCCGGCCCGAGCCTGGTCCCGGGTACGAGCCGGCCGTCCGGCCGGCACCCGACCACGTCGAGCGTCCCGCCTGGGCCGGTGGGCGTCCCGCCTCCGCCCCCCCAGCCCCACCCGGGCCGTCCGCACCCGGTCACGACGCCGCGGCCGTCGAATCCGCCGAGTTGCGCGCGGCTCGGCCGTTCCGGCTACGTCCGGTCCCCGATGACACCCCGCCCGCCGAGGCCCCCGGCCAACCGCCGGCCCCCACCAGCGCCGGACCCGCCGCCGTGCCCGCCACGAGCGGGATCGGACGGCTCATCCGGACGACCCCAGCCGCGCCCGTCCCGACGAGCGCACCCCCGTACGCGGCCCGCCGATCCGCACCCGACCCGGGATCCCCGGCCGCCCCGGTCGACGAGGACCGGCAGCCGGACCGCACCTCGGCGGTGCTGCCGCAGCGCGTCCCCGCCGAGCCGGACGTGCCCGTCGTGCCGGAGCCGCCAGCCGTGGAGCCACCTGCCGAAACCCCGGAACTCGCCCGCATCGCCACCCATCTGCGCAGGGACGACGAGCCCGCGCCGCCGCAGGAACGGCCCGAGGGGTTTGACGTCAACGCGATCCTCGACGCCGTCCGGGGGGTCGCCGGGGTGCGGGACGCTGCGCTGCGCCATACCCCGGCCGGGGCGCACAGCCTCCGCCTCGACCTCGCCGACGGCGCGGACCCGGCCGAGGTGAGCCGGCACGTCGCCCGCCTGCTCCAGGATCGGATGGGGCTGGCCGCCGCGCCGCAGAACGTCCCCGGGATTCCCAACACCCCGCCGCCCCCGCCGGTGCGGCGCCGCTTGGCGGACCCGCTGCCCGACGCCCGGGTACCCGACGCCCGGGGCGCCGGGTCGCGAGTGTCCGAGGGCCGCGCGCCGGCCGAGGCCCCGCCGTACCGGGTCGACCGCCGATCCGAGCCGGCGGGCGAGCCTCCGCGCCGTCGCCGCCAGCCGACCGGGCATCGCGGCCGGGCCGTCGTGGAGGAGCCGGGCCAGGTGGCGACGGCCGGCGCCGCGACCGGCAGCCCGGCGACGCTCGGTGCCTCGTACTCGGGCGGTCAGATGACCACGACGGAGACCGCGCCGTCGCGACCGCTGGACACCGGCGGCGTGCCGGGCCCCCGGGTGGTGATCGACCACGTCCAGGTCAGCACGTTCGGCCTCGACGCCACCGTCGAGGTCCGGCTCTTCGCCGGTACGGAGAGCGCGGCGGGGCACGCCACCGGGCCCGCCGTGGACGGCTACGTGCTGCGGCTCTGCGCGGTCGCCGCCGCGGCGGCGGTCGACAAGTTGCTGCGCGGCGGGGAGCAGGACGCCGACCAGGGGCGGTGCTTCGTCGAGCACGCGGCGGTGGTGCCGTTCGGCAACTGCGAGGTGGCCACGGTCGTGGTGCTGCTGGTCTGCGACGGCTGGGTCGAGCAACTCGCCGGGTCGGCGCTGGTCGCCGGCGATCCACGGCAGGCCGTGGTCCGGGCGACCCTGGCGGCGGTCAACCGGCGGCTCGAGGCGCTGCTGGCCTGACCGGTCACCCGGCTGCCGGCCGGCGGCTGCGGCGGCGGCACGAAGGCTGCGGGACAGAGGCTGCGGCGGGACGAAGGCTGCGGTGCGGCGCACACCCCGGCCCGCTGCCGCCCGGTGCCGGGCCGGGCAGAATTGAGCCATGAAACGCGCCACCCTCGGGCCGGAGCACCTCCTACCCGGGCATGAGGCCCCGCCGCCGTGGCCCGGCCGGGAGGTACGCCTCGACGGCTCGGTCACCTACGTCCGGGACACCCCGCCCACCGCCCCCGGCGCGGAGCCGGCGCTCTACGTGCACGGCCTCGGCGGTTCGTCGCAGAACTGGACCGACCTGGCCGGGCTGCTAGCCGACCGCCTCGACGGCCAGGCGATCGACCTGCCCGGGTTCGGGCGCAGCGAGCCGGGGCGTCAGTACACGATCCCCGCCTTCGCCGACCGGTTGGTCCGCCTGATCGAGCACGCCGGCCGAGGGCCGGTGCACCTGCTCGGCAACTCGCTGGGCGGGGCGATCTCGGTGCGGGTCGCGGCGCTGCGCCCCGATCTGGTGCGCACCCTGACGCTGGTCTCCCCGGCGTTGCCCTTCCTCGACTTCCGCCGGTCGTTGCAGGGCCGGATGTTGCCGGTGCTGGCCGTCCCCCGGGGGGAACGCCTCGTCGGCTGGCAGTTGGCCCGGGTGGCCCCCGAGGCGATGGAGCGGCAGATGATGGAGTCCTCCGTGGCCGACCTGACCCGGATCAGCGAGCAGCGTCGGCGGGAGGCGCTGGAGGAGATCCGGGCGCGCCACCACGTCGAGCACCACGCCGCCGCGTACGTGCGCACCTTCCGGGGGCTGGTGTCCAGCTTCCTGCGCTCGTACCTGCGGGGGTCGGAGTCGCTGTGGCGGATGGCCGCGGCGGTGCCCGCGCCGACGCTGGTGATCGGTGGCTCCCACGACCGGCTCGTCGACGTGCGGGTTGCGCCGCAGGCAGCCCGGGTGATCCCGGACAGCCGGCTGCTGATGCTCGACGGGGTGGGGCACGTGGCCCAGATGGAGGTGCCCCGCACAGTGGCCCGGGCGGTGCTCGGGCTCCTCACCGAAACGGAGGACACCGCGGCCCGCCGCGACATGGCAGGCTGACCGGGATGCCCCGATTCCTCTCCCGCCGGGCTCCTCGTACGAGCCTCCCGGCGGCTCTCCTCGCACGCCCCGCCGGCCGCCGGTGGCGGACGGTCCTTTCCCTGTTCACGCTCGCCGTGTGCGGGCTGGCCGGGTTGGCCGGGCTGGCCGGGCGGCCGTCGGCCGGCCAGGTCGGGCGGTCCCCGGCGGGGGTGGGGGAGGCGGCCCTGGGCCAGCCCGCGCCGCCCCTGACGGCCGCCCCGGTCGACCCCTCCCGCCCGGCCGCCCCCTCCGGCGTGTTCGGCCCGGCCGTCGCGTCTTCCGGGCCGGTGTCCCCCCACCCGGCCGCGCCGCCCTTCGACGTTTCCGCGTCGCCGGTGCTGCGGCTGCCCGGCCCGGTGCCGTCGGCCGGTCGGGGCGGTTTCCGGTACGACGACCGGGCCGGCGAGGTGCTCGGCACGTCCGGCCGGCTGCGCCGCTACCGGGTGGCGGTGGAGTCGGAGACGGGCGAGGACGCGCGGGCGTTCGGCACGGCGGTGCAGGAGGCGCTGGCCGGGCCGGGGAGCTGGGTGGACGGCGGCCGGCTGCGGTTGCAGCGGGTGCCGGGCGGGGCCCGGCACGACTTCACGGTCCACCTGGCCACGGCGCGCACCGCAGGACGGATGTGCGCGGCGGGCGGCGTCGACATCCGGGTGGGCGGCCAGCCGTACACCTCCTGCCGGGCGTCCGGAAAGGTGATCATCAACCTGGACCGGTGGCGGAGCTCGGTGCCGCACTTCGTGTCGGCCGGCGTGCCGCTGTCGGTCTACCGGACGTACGTGGTGAACCACGAGGTCGGGCACGAGCTCGGGCACCACCACGAGCGCTGTCCGAAGCCGGGCCGGCCGGCGCCGGTGATGATGCAGCAGACCCTGTTCCTGCGGGGGTGCGTGGCCAACCCGTGGCCGTACCTGGACGGCCGCCGGCATTCCGGCCCGTCGCTCTGAACCGGGCTGCCGTTCTGACCTGGGCTGGCGTTCTGACCCGGGCTGCCGTCGATCGGGCGGCGCGTGCCGGCCCCCCCGGGCGGCACGTCAGGCTGGCAAGGTGAGGGCCTTTCATGGCAGCTGTGGTAAATGCCCGGAAATGCCCGGCTGGTCTGGCAGGCTGGTGGCATGACATCGGCGTCCCCTTCCGGGCCGTTCCGCCCCTCCCGTCCGCGTCCTGACGGGCGCCGGGCGCGGCGGCCCCGCCCGCGTACGCTGCTCGGCGGCCTCGCCGGACTGGTGGCGCTCGTCGCGGCGGCGACCCTGCTCCTCGGCGGCGGACCGCCGGCCGGCCCCGCCGGCCCCGGCGAAAGGTGGGCCCTGCCCGGCGGCGGCACGGGCGACCAGGGCGCTCCGGCCGACCCGGCCGCGCCGATCGGCTGGCCGAGCAGCGGCCCCGGCCGGTTCGCCCCGGCGGCGGGCCAGTCCCCGGTCCAGGGCGCGGACGGCCCGGTGCGCCGCTACCGGGTGCTCGTCGAGCAGGGCACCGGCCAGGACGCGGACGCCTTCGCGGCCACCGTCGACGAGGTGCTCGGCGACCCACGGAGCTGGATCGCCTCCGGAGAACTGCGGGTGCAGCGGGTGGCCGAGGCCGCCGACGCCGACTTCACCGTCTACCTGGCAACCCCGGTCACCTCCGAGCGGATGTGTGCGCTCGGCGGGTTGAGCACGGAGCGGTACACCTCCTGCCGGCTCCCCGGCCAGGTGATCATCAATTTGGCCCGCTGGATGGAGGCGGTCCCGGACTACGGCGCGCCGCTGGCGGTCTACCGCAGCTACGTGGTCAACCACGAGGTCGGGCACGAGTTCGGCGAGCTGCACGAGGCCTGCCCCGGGCCCGGCGAGGCCGCGCCGGTGATGCTGCAGCAGACGTACGGCCTGGACGGCTGCGTCGCCAACGCCTGGCCCTACCTCGACGGGAACCGGTACGCGGGGGAGCTGATTCCGGGCGTCTGAAGATATTCCCGCTCCCGCATGTCGGGCGACGTGGCCCTGCTCATGGCCGAAGGCGGTCGCGGCGAGCAACAATGGCGCGGTTCCCACCGCCGATCCCGGGGAGTCCACCGTGCCGTTGCCCCCGCTCGTCGAGCCCGCCGCCGAGCTGACCGTTGACGAGATCCGTCGCTACTCCCGCCACCTGATCATTCCCGACGTCGGGGTCGAGGGGCAGAAGCGACTGAAGAACGCCCGGGTGCTCTGCGTGGGCGCCGGCGGCCTCGGCTCGCCGGCCCTGCTGTACCTGGCCGCCGCAGGCGTCGGGACGCTCGGCATCATCGACTTCGACACCGTCGACGAGTCGAACCTCCAGCGGCAGATCATCCACGGCGTCTCCGACATCGGCCGGTCCAAGGCCGAGTCCGCCGCCGCGTCGATCCACGAGATCAACCCGCTGGTCAGCGTGGAGATCCACAACACCGCGCTGGACCGGGACAACGTTCGCGGGATCTTCTCCGCCTACGACCTGATCGTCGACGGCACCGACAACTTCGCCACCCGGTACCTGGTCAACGACGCGGCGGTGCTGCTCGGAAAGCCGTACGTCTGGGGGTCGATCTACCGTTTCGACGGCCAGGCGTCGGTGTTCTGGGCCGAGCACGGGCCCTGCTACCGCTGCCTCTACCCGGAGCCCCCGCCGCCCGGCATGGTCCCGTCCTGCGCGGAGGGCGGCGTCCTCGGCGTGCTCTGCGCGTCGGTCGGCTCGATCCAGGTCAACGAGGCGATCAAGCTGCTCGCCGGCATCGGCGAGCCGCTGGTGGGCCGGCTGATGGTCTACGACGCCCTGGAGATGGAGTACCGCAAGATCAAGGTCCGGAAGGACCCGAACTGCGTGCTCTGCGGCGACAACCCGACGGTCACCGACCTGCTGGAGGACTACGAGGACTTCTGCGGCGCGGTCTCCGAGGAGGCCCAGGAGGCGATCGTCGACGCCACCATCACCGCCGCCGAACTCAAGGAGTGGCAGGACGCCGGCAAGGACGTCTTCCTGGTCGACGTCCGCGAGCCCGCCGAGTACGAGATCGTCCGCATCCCCGGCTCGACGCTGATCCCCAAGGGCGAGATCATCTCCGGCGAGGCGCTGGTGAAGCTGCCGCAGGACAAGCAGATCGTGCTGCACTGCAAGTCCGGCGTCCGGTCCGCCGAGGCGCTCGCCGCGCTCAAGGCGGCCGGCTTCCGCGACGCGGTGCACGTCCAGGGCGGCGTGCTGTCCTGGATCAAGCAGATCGATCCCTCGCTTCCCGCGTACTGAGCCTGACGCAGGGGCCCCTTCCCGACGGAAGGGGCCCCTGCCCGTTCCTGTCGCTCGGCCGACCTGTCCGAGGCGGAATCGCGTTTGCGTCGGTAGCGTGGCGACGTGCACACCACCCTGGCGGCCATCCGTGGCTGCCGCTGACCCGCCCGCCGCCCACCGCGGGAGCTTCCGGCGGTTCGTCGGCCGGTACGGCGGCCTGCTCATGTTCGTGGTGTTCGCGGTGCTGGCCGTCGTCCTGCTGGTGGTCTGGCGGACCTGGGACGTGGAGCTGCTGGAGTACGCCTGGTTCCAGCTACTGGTTTTCCTGGTGGTCGCCGCTCCGCTGGTGGCGCTGCGGTTCTGGGGCGAGGGCGCGCTGCCGCCGGCCGGGGGTACGCCGGGCCGGCGACGCCCCCGTGGCCAGCGCGAGAAGCCCCGCCGGTCGGGTCGTCGCCGCCGCTGACCGGCGGGGTGGGTGGGGACCGGGACCTGGCGCTGCGCGCCCACGTCCGCGAGCGGCTGCACCGTGGGCGTTGCCCCGGTGCCCGCGCCTACCCCCGCAGGTGGCCGTCGCCGGTGACGACGTACTTGGTGCTGGTCAGCTCGGGCAGGCCCATCGGGCCCCGGGCGTGCAGCTTCTGCGTCGAGATGCCGATCTCCGCGCCGAAGCCGAACTCGCCGCCGTCGGTGAACCGGGTCGAGGCGTTCACCATCACCGCCGCCGCGTCCACCCGGGCCACGAACTCCCGGGCCGCCGACTGCGAGTCGGTGACGATCGCCTCGGTGTGGCCGCTGCCGTACCGGCGGATGTGCGCGACCGCCGCGTCGAGCGAGTCGACGACGGCGACCGAGATGTCGGCCGACAGGTATTCGGTGGCGTAGTCCTCGTCGGTGGCGGGCACCACCGCGTCGGAGTGCGCGGCCACCTCGGGGGAGCCGTGCACGGTCACCCCGGCCTCGGCGAACGCGGCCAGCACCGCCGGCAGGAACGCGTCCGCGATCCCGGCGTGCACCAGCAGCGACTCGGCGGTGTTGCAGGTGGACAGGCGCTGGGTCTTGGCGTTGAGGGCGATCGCGACGGCCTTGGCCAGGTCGGCGGCGGCGTCGACGTACACGTGGCAGTTGCCCACCCCCGTCTCGATCACCGGGACCGTCGACTCCTCCACCACGGTGCGGATCAGCGACGCGCCCCCGCGCGGGATCAGCACGTCGACCAGGCCCCGGGCGCGCATCAGCTCCTTGACCGACTCGCGGGAGGTGGCGTCGAGCAGTTGCACCGCGTCTGCGGGGAGGCCCGCGTCGGCGACGGCGTCGCGGAGCACCGCGACCAGGGCGGCGTTGGAGTTCGCCGCCGAGGAGGAGCCGCGCAGCAGTGCCGCGTTGCCGGACTTCAGGCAGATCCCGGCGGCGTCGACCGTCACGTTGGGTCGGGCCTCGTAGATGATGCCGACCACCCCGAACGGCACCCGGATCTGCCGCAGCTCCAGGCCGTTGGGCAGGGTCGAGCCGCGGACCACCTCGCCCACCGGGTCGGGCAGCGCGGCCATCTCGCGCAGCGCGTCGGCGATGCCGGCCACCCGGGAAGCGTCGAGGGCGAGCCGGTCCAGCACGGCCGCGCTCAGCCCGGCCTCGCGCCCGGCCGCCAGGTCCGCCGCGTTCGCGGTCAGGATCTCGGGGGTACGCGCCACCAGCGCGTCGGCCATCGCGACCAGCGCGCCGTCCTTGACGGTACGGGTGGCGACGGCCAGCGCCTCCGCCGCGTCCCGGGCCCGCCGGGCCTGCTCGTCGACGCTCATCGTGCACTCCTCACGTGTAGGGGACGGGCCCCTGCCTACAACAGCACCAGGTCGTCGCGGTGGACGACCTCACGTTCGTACGCCGGGCCGAGGGCCGCGGCCAGCTCTCCGGTGGACCGGCCGAGCAGGCCGGGCAGCTCGACGGCGTCGTAGTTGACCAGTCCCCGGGCGACCGGTGCGCCCCCGGCGTCGACCAGGTCGACCGGGTCGCCCGCGGTGAACGCCCCGTCGACGGCCGTGACTCCGGCGGGCAGCAGTGACTTGCGCCGGCCCACCACGGCCGCGACCGCACCCTCGTCGAGATGTAGCCGGCCGCGCGGGGTGGTGGCGTGGGCCAGCCAGAACAGCCTGGCGGTGGGGCGCCGCCGCCCGGCGTGGAACAGGGTGCCGACCTCCTCGCCGGCCAGCGCCCCGGCGGCCAGCGGCGCGGCGGTGAGCACCACGGGGATGCCGAAGCCGGTGGCGATCCGGGCCGCCTCGACCTTGGTGACCATGCCGCCGGTGCCGACCCCGGCCCGGCCGGCCCCGCCGACCTGCACGCCGGCCAGGTCCCGCTCGTCGCGGACCTCGGTGATCCGGGTCGACCCCGGCCGGGTCGGGTCGCCGGTCCACAGCGCGTCGACGTCGGAGAGGAGCACCAGCAGCTCGGCGTGGACCAGCGCGGCGACCAGGGCGGCCAGCCGGTCGTTGTCGCCGAACCGGATCTCCTCGGTGGCGACCGTGTCGTTCTCGTTGACGATCGGCACGGCCCGCAGGTCGAGCAGCTTGCGCAGGGTCCGGTACGCGTTGCGGTAGTGCGCCCGCCGGGTCACGTCGTCGACGGTGAGCAGCACCTGCCCGACGGTCAGGCTGTGCCGGGCGAAGCCGGCCGCGTACCGGCCGATCAGCAGGCCCTGGCCGACGCTGGCCGCGGCCTGCTGGGTGGCCAGGTCGCGGGGGCGTCGGGTGAGGCCGAGCGGGGCGAGCCCGGCGGCGATCGCACCGGAGGAGACCAGCACCACCTCACGGCCGGCGGCGGCGAGCGCGGCGAGGGTGTCGACCAGCGCGTCGACCCGGGCGTCGTCGAGGCCGCCGGACGCCGTGGTCAGCGAGGACGAACCGATCTTGACGACGATCCGCCGGGCCGAGGTGACTGCTTCGCGCACCCGCCCATTCTGCGCGGTCGGTCCCGCCGCCCCCGTGGCCGTTCCCATACTCTGGCCGGTCGGGACAGCTGAGGAGTGGCGCGCGTGACACCGGAGGAGTACGTCGAGGCGGTGCTGGAGCTGGTCGAGCGCATCCCGCCGGGCCGGGTGATGTCGTACGGGGCGGTCGCCGACGCGCTCGCCGAGCGCTCGGGGCGGGCGTCGGCGCGGCTGGTCGGGTCGATCATGGCCAGGCACGGGGGCGGGGTGCCGTGGCATCGGGTGGTGAACTCCGCCGGCCGGCTGCCGCCCGGCCACGAGGTCGAGGCGCGGGCCCGGTTGCGCGCCGAGGGCGCCCCGCTGCGCCCGTCGGGCGTGGACATGGCGGCGGCCTGGTCGCCGGAAGAGGGGATGTGACCCAGGCCATAACGTGAGTAACATTCGGCGTCATGACGCTGTCGCCGGCCGAATCCGGCACGCCGCCCGGAGCACCGACCCGTTGGGCGAACGGCGGGCTGCCCCGCCGGGTGCACCTCGGCTACGCGCTCGGCTCCCTGGCGACCGGGGCCTTCGGCACGGTGCCCGGGCTGCTGCTCCTGCCCTACCTGACCGACACCCTGGGCGTCGCCGCCGGGGTGGCGGCCCTGCTGGTGCTCCTGCCGAAGGCGTGGGACGTGCTGGTCAACCCGGTCGTCGGGCGGATCTCCGACCGGACCAGGTCGCGCTGGGGCGCCCGCCGGCCGTACCTGCTGCTCGGCGGGCTCGCCCTCGGCGTGCTGTTCGCCGCGATCTTCGCCGGCCCGTTCGGGTCGGGCCCGGCCGCCGCCGGGTACGTCGCCGTCGCGTTCCTGGCCGCCGCGACCGCGTTCGCCTTCTTCCAGGTCCCGTACGTGGCGATGCCGGCCGAGCTGACCGACGACTACGCGGAACGTACCCGGCTGATGAGCTGGCGGATCGCGGTGCTGGCGGTGGCCATCCTGGTCTCCGGCGCGGTCGCCCCGGCCGTGGTGACCGCCGGTGGCGACGGCGTCGCCGGGCACCGCTGGATGGGCCTGTTCGTGGCCGGGCTGATCGTGCTCGGCGCGGTCGGGGCGTTCCTCGGCACCCGGGGCGCGCCCACCGGCACGGTCGGCGAGAGCGAGCCGACCCTGCGCGCCCAGCTCGCCGTCGCCGGGCGGAACCGGCCGTTCCGGGCGCTGCTGGTCTGCTTCGTGATCCAGTCCGCCGGGGTGGCCACCATCCTGGCCGGAGTCAGCTACTTCGCCGGTCAGGTGCTGCGCGACCCGGACACCGGCCCGACCGTGCTGTTCGCCTGCTTCGTCGGGCCGGCGCTGCTGGTGATGCCGCTGTGGACCCGGGTCGGCGCCCGGGTCGGCAAGCGGGCCGCCCTGGTCGCCGCGTCGGTGCTGCTCGCGGCCGGCGCGACCGCCCTGGTCGCCGCGCCGGTGCTGCCGGCCGTCGCGGTCTATCTGGTGGTCGCGGTGATCGGCGTCGGGTACGCCGGCCAGCAGGTCTTCGCGCTGGCCATGCTGCCCGACTGCATCGCGTACGACACCGCCCGCACCGGCCGGAGGCAGGCCGGCGTGTTCACCGGCCTGTGGACGGCGGGGGAGACCTTCGGCCTCGCCCTCGGACCGGGCATCTACGGCCTGGTCCTCCAGCTCAGCGGCTACGTCTCGTCCGACACGGGCACGGCGGCGGCCCAGTCCGACACTGCCCGCCTCGGTGTCCTCCTGGGCTTCACCCTGCTGCCGGCCCTGCTGGTGGCTCCGCCCCTGCTCCTCCTGCGCCGCTACACCCTCACCCGGGCCGACCTCCTCGCCACACCCACCCCCCCACGAGAAGGACGTCACCACTCCATGATCGACGACCAGGACACCGGCCGGGCGCTGCCGGAGCACGGGGTGCCGGCCGAGCGGGTGCTCCGGGAGATCCGGGGGCTGCGCGAGGCCGACCGACCCACGCACGGGGGGCGGCTGTTCGCGTACGTGTACGACCCCGCCGTGCCGGGGCTGGACGACCTGGCCGCCGCCGCCCACGCCGGTAGCGCGCACGTCAACGGGCTCGACCCGACCGCCTTCCCGTCCCTGCTGGCGATGGAGAACGCGCTGGTCGGGGCGGCTGCCCGGCTGCTCGGCGGCGGCCCCGGCACGACCGCCCCGGACGTCGTCGGCAGCGTCACCAGCGGCGGCACCGAGTCGCTGATCCTCGCCGTGAAGGCGGCCCGCGACGCCCGCCCGGAGATCACCGAGCCCCGGATCGCGGTGCCGGTGACCGCGCACGCGGCGTTCGCCAAGGCGGCCCACTACCTGCGGGTGGCCCTCGACCCGGTGCCCGTCGACCCGGACACGCTGCGCCCGTCGGCCGCCGACGTGGCCGCCGCGATCCGCCCCGACACCGTGCTGGTGGCCTGCTCCGCCCCCTCGTACGCGCACGGCGTCGTCGACCCGGTCGCCGGGATCGCCGAGGTGGCGGCGGCGGCCGGGGTGCGCTGCCACGTCGACGCCTGCTTCGGCGGCTGGGCCCTGCCCTGGCTGCGTCGCCTCGGAGCCCCGGTGCCGCCGTTCGACTTCACCGTCGACGGGGTCACCTCGATCTCGGTCGACCTGCACAAGTACGCGTACGCCCCGAAGGGCGTCTCGGTGCTGCTGCACCGCGACCCGGCGCTGCGCGCCCCGCAGTACTTCGCGTACGCCGACTGGCCCGGGTACACCATGGTCAACCCGGTAATCGCCTCCACCCGCTCGGGCGGGCCGATCGCCGCCGCGTACGCCACCCTGCGCCACCTCGGCGAGGACGGCTACCTGCGGCTGGCCGCCGCCACCCGGGACGCGGTGGCCGGGCTCGCCGACGCCGTACGGGGCGTCGACGGGCTGCGGCTGATGGCCGAGCCCGAGTCGACGGTGGTCTGCTTCACCTCCGTCGACCCGGGGCTGGACCTGTTCGTGCTGGTCGACGAGCTGACGGCGCGCGGCTGGCACACCCAGCCCCAGCTCACGTGCGGCGAGCTGCCGGCCAGCGTGCACCTCACGGTGACCGCCTCGGTGGCCCCCAGGGTGGCGGAGTTCGGCCCCGACCTGGCCGACGCGGTCGCGGCGGCCCGGGCCGCCGGGCCGGTCGAACTGCCCGCCGAGCTGACCGCGCTCGCCGCGACCCTGACCCCGGACGCGCTCACCCCGGAGCTGGTCGCCGGCCTGGCCGCCGGCCTCGGCCTCGGCGGTACGCCGTCCGGCCCCGGCGGCTCCGGGCCGGATGCCACCGTGAACGCCCTGCTCAACGCCGCCCCGCCGGCCCTGCGGGAACGGCTGCTGGTCGAGTTCGTCGGGCTGCTGCAACGGCCGACGTACTGAGCGGCCCGGCCGGGCCGTCCGGTGGCTGTGGTTGACTGGCGCAGGACGAGAGGGGGGCCGGTCGTGCAGCTGCCGGGAGTGCTGGGAGAGCCGATCCGGTTCGTGCTGAACTGGGGCCGCCGCTACTCGCTCTGGGTGTTCAACTTCGGCCTGGCCTGCTGCGCCATCGAGTTCATCGCCACCAGCATGGGCCGGCACGACTTCATGCGGCTCGGGGTGATCCCGTTCGCCCACGGCCCGCGCCAGGCCGACCTGATGGTGGTCTCCGGCACGGTCACCGACAAGATGGCCCCGGCGATCAAGCGGCTCTACGACCAGATGCCCGAGCCGAAGTACGTCATCTCGTTCGGCGCCTGCTCCAACTGCGGCGGCCCGTACTGGGACTCGTACTCGGTGACCAAGGGCGTCGACCAACTCATCCCCGTCGACGTCTACGTGCCCGGCTGCCCGCCCCGCCCGGAGGCGCTGCTGCACGGCATCCTGCGCCTCCAGGAGAAGATCGCCGCCGAGCAGTCCGGCATCGGTGGCGTCCCCCGCCCCGACCCGCTCGCCTCCCCGGCCGACGCGCCCGCGCCCCCGGCCGGCGCGCACCCGCCACGGCCGGTGGAGTCCCTGACCGCCCCGCCGGTCCGTCCGCCGGCCGGCTAGGTGTTCTGCCCATGGACGTTGGTGACAGGGCCTGTAGCGACTCCACCGTCACGGGTGTGAGTGCGGTAGCTGCGGCTTGATCGATAAACTGCGGCGAAGGCCTTGACCATGTTGCAGGCCCTGGCCCGATGCGGGTGGGCGTATGAAGTGGGACAGCGGGCCAGCCGTCCAAGCGGCCGGGATGCCAGGCAGGTAATGCCACCCCGTCCCTTTGCTCTGCTGCCGCCACCGCAACACCAGCACCGACCTGTGCAGCACGAGCACCAGCACCCCCAGCATCGCGCAGCTGCCTCGGGTCGGTGCCGGCAGTGAGGCCGGCAGCACCGTCACGCTCCGTGGGCGTTGCGCAGGGGGCAGCAGAGCAAAGGGGGCGCTGCGGTGTTGCCTGCCGGTCGGCGGCGTCGGCGTTTCCGCCCCCGCCCCGCCTCTGCCCGCCCCTGGGGGGTGGGCCTTCACGATCGTCTGCTGATTTTGAAGAACTCGCCCGGCGTGTCGTCTCACAAATCAGCAAACGATCACGCCACGACAGGCTGGTGTGCACCCGGCGTCACCGCGCACGTCGTCGCCAGCCAGGGGTGGCGGCAAGGGTGACGTCGGCGCAGGCCCCACCCCACTCTGCGCGATTTTGCAGTTATGGCCGGGCAGAGAGGGTGAAACGCCCTCGGACAGCGCCACGACTCGCACCGGCGCAGTCTCCGGCGCTGCCGGGCGTGCGGGATCGCCTGGCCCTGCTCGCCCGCCAACCTCTGCTCCTCGCCGAGTACCGGGGAATCGCGTCGGCCCGCTGATCTATCTCGCTCCTTTGCAGGTGGAGGCCGTTGCGGAACTCGCTGACGCTGTCCGGCCCGGCGGACCGGCCGAGCGCTTCACCGGCTGGGCCCGAAGTACCTGGGTCGTCCGTGGCGGCCGGGGGCTAGCCTGCGGTCCATGACCCAGTCCGCGGACCAGCGTTCCGCCTTCATCGTCGACGTGCTCACCGAGGAGTTCGGTACGTCGATGGCGCTCGATCCGGCGGCGTTCCGCCGCAAGTTCCGCAAGATGGCCGCCTCGCCGTTCGCCTTCTACCGGGGCAGCGCCTCGCTCTTCTACGCCGACCAGCGCGGCGACTTCGCCGACGACGCGTTCCTGGACGAGCGCACCAGCAGGGTGTGGATCCACGGCGACCTGCACGCCGAGAACTTCGGCACCTACATGAACGCCTCCGGGCAGCTCGTGTTCAACGTCAACGACTTCGACGAGGCGTACGTCGGGCCGTTCTCCTGGGACCTGAGGCGGCTCGCCGCCAGCGTGGCCCTGCTCGGGTACGCCAAGGCGCTCTCCGACCGGGCGATCAGTGACCTGGTCACCGGCTTCGCCCGGTCGTACCTGACCGAGCTGCGGGCCATCGCCGCCGGCGGGGACGACGCGATCGGCTCGATCACCCTGGACAACGCCGACGGGGTGCTGCGCCGGGTGCTCCAGCAGGCCCGGCTCAACACCCGGGTCGACCTGCTCTCCGCGCAGACCACCGTCGACAACTACGAGCGCCGGTTCTCCCTCGGCGACGGGGTCTTCGAAATCGATGACGACACCCGGGCGAAGGTCTGCGCCGCCTTCCAGGACTACCTGGGCACCCTGCCCGAGTCGTCCGCCCGGCTGCGCCCGGTCGCCGCGCACATCAAGGACGTCGTGCTGCGCAAGGGAGTGGGCATCGGCTCGGCCGGGCTGCCGTCGTACAACCTGCTGCTGGAGGGGCACACCCAGGCGTTGGAGAACGACGTCGTCATCTACATGAAGCAGGCGCAGGTGCCGGCGGTGGCCCGGCACATCGAAGACCAGCGGGTACGCGGCTACTTCCGGCACCAGGGGCACCGTACGGCCGAGTCGCAGCGGGCGCTCCAGGCACACGCCGACCCGTGGCTGGGCTTCACCGAGCTGGACGGTGCCGGGCAGCTCGTCGCCGAGGTCTCCCCGTACGCGGCCGACCTGGACTGGGCGGACGTCAACGAGCCGGAGGAGCTGGCCGGGGTGCTGGCCGACCTGGGTCGGGCGGTGGCCCGGATGCACTCGGTGGCCGACGACGAGTCCAGCCACGACCTGGTCGACTACTCCACCGAGGAGGCGATCGTCGCCGCGGTGGACGCCGACCCCGACGGGTTCGCCACCGGGCTGGTCGAGTTCTCGCACGCGTACGGGCTGCGGGCCCGCGAGGACCACCAGCTCTTCGTCGACCTGTTCCGCAACGGCCGCCTGCCCGGTATCTGACGGCCGTGCCGCCCCGTCTGCCCCGGTCGGTCGCCTGGAGCCTGTTCGCGATCGCCCTGTCCAGCTTCGTGGTGGGCGTCGGCTGGGAGACGTTCGCCGGCGGCAACATGCAGAACCACCCCTACCTGGTCAACGTCCTGTCCGGCATGACGGGCTTCTCCAGCAGCGCCCTGGTGGTGACCCTCGGCGTCAGCCGTTTCCTCCGGCGGGAGTACGTCCGGCGGTGGTCGCCGGTGATGGGCGACGCCGTCGGACGGGTCTCCGAGGACGTGACCGACGTGCACAGGTGGTTCCTGCTGGAGGGGGCGGTGCTGCCGCGCCAGCCCTGGCGCCGGGGTGGGCCGCTGCTCGACGACGAGCTGTACTTCAGGACCCTGCGACTGGTCAACGAGCACGGGGTGCCGGAAGCGGTCTCCCGCGAGCAGTTGGACGTCCTGCTCCGCCTGCTGGACCGGCTGCTCACCCGCTCCGTGCCGGCCTTCGAGAAGGCCTTCGACGTGGTGGCGGAACCGGACCTGGACCGGGTCGTCGGCGAGTTGCGGCGGATCGCCGAGGTGCTGTCCGACGGGGTGGAGGGGAACGCGCTCCAGGGCGCGCTGCTGGAGGCGCTGCTCGGCACGGGTGAGCTGTTGAAGGCGCTCGCCGCAGGTGAGAACTACCGGCTGCACAAGGCGTCCGTGCTGCGTCGCCGAGGCTCCGCCCGGACGCGGTGACCCCGTGCGCCGGGCGGGATCACCCGCTCAGGCGGTGAAGTCGAGCACCACCTTGATGTCGTCGGGGGTGGAGGCGTACGCCTCGGTGTACGCCTCCACCGGCACCCGCCGGGTGATCAGCGAACTCAGCCAGGCCGGGTCGGCTCGGGCGAGGGCCTCTGCGGCCAGGCCCCAGTGCCGGCGGTTGGCGTTCACCGAGCCGAACACCACGTGATTCTCCAGCACCAGTTCCCGGTTCAGCGCCCCGGCGTCGAAGTCGATGCGCCGGCCGCCGCTGGACACCCCGGTCAGGCAGATGATCCCGGTCGGTCCGGCCTTGCACATCGCGTCCAGCACGACCACCGGCGCGCCGGTGCACTCGACGATCACGTCCGGGTCGAAGTCGAGCTGCGCCACCGACTCCGTGTGGTACGTCGCGCCGAGCGCCCTGACCAGGCCCGGCTTCGGCCCGGTGGTGGCCCGGTCGAGCACGTGCACGGAGAACCCGCGCTGGGTGGCCAGCAGCGCCGCCAGCAGGCCGATCGGCCCGGCCCCCGTGACCAGCACCGTCTGCGGCTGCCACTCGGCGCGGGCGCCGATCCGTTCGATGTGGTCCCACGCCTTCGCCACCACCGCGGTCGGTTCCAGCAGCACTCCGACCGGAGCCAGGGCGGGGTCCAGGCCGACGGCGAACCTCGGCTGCACCCGCCACCGGTCCCGGGCGAAGCCGGGCAGCTCCTTGATCCCGTGCTCGGTGTACCTGCCGTTGCGGCACATGTCCCACTCGCCGATTGCGCAGTTGGGGCAGGGCACCGGGTCCGGGTGGCGGACGATGCCGGCCACCAGGTCGCCGGGTTGCAGCGTGCCGCCCGGGTCCTCCAGCACCCGGCCCAGCGACTCGTGCCCGAGCACCAGGGTCGACGCGCCGGGCGGGGCCTCGCCGTAGTCCCCGGCGATGATCTCGTGGTCGGTGCCGCAGATCCCCACCGCGAGCGCCTCGACCAGGATCGCGCCTTCCTCGGCGGGCGGCTCGGGATGGTCGTGCACCAGGCGCAGTGAGTTCGGGACCCCGGGGGTGACAGTCACGGCGCGCACGACCTCATCCTTCCCCGCCGAGCCGGCCACCGCCGGTGAAAGCGGCCATCCGGTCCGCCGGGCAAAGCGGCGATCCGGTCCGCCGGGCCGCGCGCACGCGGACTCCGCGCGGCCCACGGCCGGGGCGGCCCGCCGCGTGGGGCCGGCGTCGGCCATAGGATCAGCGGCATGACTCCGCAAGAGGTCGGCCGGCGGCTGGTGGCGCTGCTCGCCCCCGCCGAGGCCACCGCGTCGGTATCCGGCGGCCAGGCGTACGCCCGGGCCACCGTCGACGTACCCCCGGCGAGCTGGCGGGACGCGCTGGCCGCCGCCCGGGACGACGCGGACCTGGCCTGCGACTTCTTCGACTGGCTCTCCGCCGTCGACCAACTCGCCGACGGCTGCGAGGTGGTGTCCCACCTCTGGTCGACCGGCCACCGGCACGGTCTGCTGCTGCGCACCCGGGTTCCGTGGGACGAGCCACGGGTGGCCTCGGTCGTCGACCTCTACCCGGGCGCGGCCTGGCACGAGCGGGAGACGTACGAGATGTTCGGCGTCGACTTCCCCGGGCACGGCGAGCTGAGGCCGCTGCTGCTGCCGCCGGAGTTCGAGGGGCACCCGCTGCGCAAGGAGTTCGTGCTCGCCTCCCGGGTGGCGAAGCCCTGGCCGGGCGCGAAGGAGCCCGGCGAGTCCGGGGCCGGCGGTGGCCGGCGCCCGATCCGCCCGCCGGGCGTACCGGCTCCGGGGGAGTGGGGGCCGACGCCGACGCCCGCCGGCGCGGCCGGGGTCGGCGAGGGGCCGCGCGGCGGCACGCCCGCCCGACCGGCCCGGGAACGCCCGCCCCGCCCCGCCCCGGCCGAGCGCCCCGCCGCCCCCGCCCCGGCCGAGCCACCGGCCCACCCGGGTTCGGATTCGGGTCCGGCGGGCGACGACGCCGGCAGCAACGGAGGTACGCCCTGATGCCCGACTGGTTGGAGGCCGTCCTGCGGGTGGTCGGCGTGCTGGCCGCCTTCCTGGTCCTGCCGCTGGTCGTGGGGCAGGCCGAGCACAAGGTGATGGCGCACATGCAGGGCCGGCTCGGCCCGATGTACGCGGGCGGCTTCCACGGCTGGGCCCAGCTCGTCGCCGACGGGGTCAAGTTCGTGCAGAAGGAGGACGTCACCCCGCGCGAGGCGGACCGGGCGGTGTTCCGGCTGGCCCCGGTGGTGGCCCTGGTGCCGTACCTGCTCGCCCTGCTGGTGATCCCGCTCGGGCCCGGCGACCTCGTCGGGCAGCCGCTGGACATCGGCCTGTTCTTCGTGCTGGCCGTGGTCGGGGTGGGCGTGCTGGCGGTGCTGATGTCGGCGTGGGCGTCGGCCAACAAGTACAGCCTGCTCGGCGGGCTGCGCGGGGCGGCCCAGCTGCTCGGCTACGAACTGCCGCTGGTGCTGGCCGCAGCGTCGGTGGCCATGGCGGCCGGCACCCTGAGCCTGCCCGGGATCGTCGAGGCGTGGCGGCCCTGGTGGCTGCTCTGGCAGGCACCCGCGATGATCGTCTTCTTCGTCGCCGGGCTGGCTGAGATCCGGCGGCCCCCGTTCGACATGCCGATCGCCGACTCCGAGCTGGTCTTCGGGTACATGACGGAGTACACCGGCCTGCGCTTCGCGTTCTTCCTGCTCGCCGAGTACGTCGGCATCGTGGTGATCGCCGCGCTGACCACCGTGCTCTTCCTTGGCGGCTGGCAGGGCCCGTTCGCCGACGAGCACCTCGGCTGGCTGTGGACGCTGCTCAAGGTCTTCGCCGTCGCGTTCGTGATCATCTGGCTCCGGGTGTCGTACCCCCGGCTGCGCGAGGACCAGCTCCAGCGCCTCTGCTGGCTGGTCCTGGTCCCCGCCTCCCTGGCCCAACTCGTCCTGACGGCCGCCGTCCGCCTCGCCCTCTAACCCCCACCCCACCCCACCCCGTCCCTCCTTCCCGCGATCTTGCAGTTGCGGCCCCGACACAAGGTGCGAAAGGCGCATCACGGGGGCCCAAAGTGCAAGATCGCGGGGGAGCCGGGGTGGGGTTGGAGTGGGGTGGGAGCGGGAGGGGTGGGTTAGGGCAGTGGGGTGGCGCGCTCGGCGGGGGGTGGGGGTGGGGTGCCGTCGCCGAAGGGGCGGCCACCGAGCTGCTCGCGGCCGTGCGGGGTGAGCCAACCCGACAGGTCGGGGCCGAGCGGAACGATCCCGGTCGGGTTGATGTCCCGGTGCACCTCGTAGTAGTGCCGCTTGATGTGGTCGAAGTCGATCGTGTCGCCGAACCCGGGCGTGGCGAACAGGTCCCGGGCGTACGCCCACAGCACCGGCATCTCGGTGAGCTTCTGCCGGTTGCACTTGAAGTGGCCGTGGTAGACCGGGTCGAACCGGACCAGCGTGGTGAACAGCCGCACGTCCGCCTCGGTGATCGTGTCGCCGACCAGGTACCGCTGCCCGGCCAGCCGCTCGGCCAGCCAGTCCAGCCGGTCGAACAGCCGGTGGTACGCCTTCTCGTACGCCTGCTGGCTGCCGGCGAAGCCGCACCGGTACACGCCGTTGTTGACGTCGGCGAAGACGACCGCGTTGACCTCGTCGATCTCGTCGCGCAGCCGCTCCGGGTACAGCTCCGGCGCGCCCTCGCGGTGGTACGCCGTCCACTCGGTCGACAGGTCCAGGCTCATCTGGGAGTAGTCGTTGGTGACCACCTGCCCGGTCGGCACGTCCACGATCGCCGGCACGGTGATGCCCCGCTCGTACCCGGGGAACCGGGCGAAGTACGCGTCGGCCAGCCGTTCGATGCCGAGCACCGGGTCCCGCCCGCCCGGGTCCAGGTCGAACGTCCAGCTCCGGGCGTCATGGGTCGGCCCGGCCACGGCCATCGAGATGGCGTCCTCCAGGCCCAGCAGCCGACGTACGATGATCAGCCGGTTGGCCCAGGGGCAGGCGCGACTGACCGCCAACCGGTACCGGCCCGGCTCGACCGGCCAGCCGTCCCGCCCGTCGGCGGTGATCCGGGTGGCGATGTACCGCTGGTCGCGGGTGAACTCCCTGCCGGGCTCGACGTACTTCCCGTCGGTCGTCGCCTCTGCCTCGTCGCCCACGTCGCCTCCTGGTGTCCGCCGGTCGTTCCCGTCCGTACCATCTTGGCCGATTTCCGGCCTGCGGGCGGGGCCTGGGTCCGCGTGCCCCCTCCGGACGCCCGCCCGCGTGCCCCGGGCCGCCCGGTCCCTGGTGGCTAGGCTGCCCGGGTGAACGATGTGGAGGCGGCGGCCCGACGCTTCATCGCCGACGTGTGGAACGGCCGGCGCGAGGAGTCCGCGTACGAGCTGGTCGCGGCGGAGTGCCCGGGGCTGGGCGGGACCGGCCCGGAGGCCGCGCTGGCCTGGCACCGGGAGCGGCGGGCGGCCTTCCCGGACCTGCGCTACAAGACCGTGGACGTGGTGGCGTCCGAGGAGCGGGTGGCCGTGCACTGGCGGGCCGCCGGCACCCAGGCCGGCGCGTTCGGGCCGGTGCCGCCCACCGGTCAGGTGGTCAGCTTCTCGGGGGCGTCGTTCCTGCGCTTCGACCAGGCGGGGCGGATCGCCGACGTGTGGCACTGCACCGAGCTGTTCCAGCTCCTCCAGCAGCTCGGCGTCGAGGTGCTTCCGCCGGTCAGAGGTGCCGGGGCGTGATCCGGCTGACCGGCAGGTTGACCGGGAACGGCTCGCCGGTGTCCACGAACTTCGTCCAGCGCCCGGTCTCGGTGTAGACCTCGTCCACCGGGTCGATCCGGTGCGTGTGGACGGCCAGCCCGTCGTCCTCCACCTCGATCCGCCAGAAGTACGGGATACCGGCCTGCGCGTAGAGGGCGGGCTTGAGCACCCGGTCGATGGAGCGGGTGCTGGGGGAGACGATCTCGACCGCGAGCACGACCTCGTGCGCCTCGTACCGCGACGGCTGACGCCGTGCCGCGACCGACGTGGTGACCAGCACGTCCGGGATGAAGGAGCGGGTGCGGTTGATGCGCACCTCGACGCCCTGGGTGACGTCGTACTCGTCGGGGCAGTCTTCTTCGAGCGCGACCATGAGCCGGCCGGCGATGGTCTGGTGTACGCGGGTGGGGGAGGGGGACACGAGGAGCACTCCATCGAGCAGTTCGCGGCGGCGACCGTCCTCGGGCAGCGCGTCGAGGTCGTCGGTCGTCCACCCGCCCTCGGGCGGCTGGTCGCCCTGCAGCGCGGCGGTCATGGGAAAGGTCCTTCCCGGTGCGTCGTTCTCCCCGCCGTCACCGTACCAACGCAATGCGCAGGGTGGTGGTCGCGCGCGCCGGGGGCACAGGGCAGGATGGACGGCATGAGCGAGCGGAGTGTGCCTGGCGAAGGGCTGGCGAAGGGGCTGGCCGTCACGCTGAAGACGATGACCCGCCGCTCGACCACCCAGCAGTACCCGGACGTGGCCCCCGAGCTGCCGCCCCGGTCCCGGGGCGTGATCGCCCTGCTGGCGGAGAACTGCACCGTCTGCATGCTCTGCGCCCGCGAGTGCCCGGACTGGTGCATCTACATCGACTCGCACAAGGAGGAGGTGGCGGTGCCCGGCGCCGCCCGTCCCCGCCAGCGCAACGTGCTCGACAAGTTCGACATCGACTTCTCGCTCTGCATGTACTGCGGCATCTGCGTCGAGGTCTGCCCGTTCGACGCGCTCTACTGGTCGCCGGAGTTCGAGTACGCCGAGTACGACATCAAGAACCTGCTGCACGACAAGGACCACCTCGGCGAGTGGATGGGCACCGTCCCGCCGCCGCCCGCGCACGACCGCAACGGCGAGCCGGCGAAGGAGGAGACCACCGCCGCGCGCAAGGCCGCCGCCCCGGCCGCCCCCGCCGTCCGTCCGGCCCCCACGCGGGTACGCCCCGAGCCCGGCGCCGCCACCGGCCCGGGTGCTGCCGAGCCGGGTGCTGCCGAGCCGGGGGCCGCCGAGCCGGGGGCCGCCTCGTGACCGGTGTGGACGCGCTGCTGCTCGCCCTCGGCGCGGTGGCGGTCGGCGCGGGTGCGCTGGTGGTGACCACCCGGCACCTGGTCCGGGCCGGGCTCTACCTGGTGGTCTGCCTGGGCGCCCTGGCCGGTCTCTTCCTGGTGCTCACCGCCGAGCTGGTGGCCTGGGTGCAGGTGCTGATCTACGTGGGCGCCGTGGTGGTGCTGCTGCTGTTCGCGGTGATGCTGACCCGCGCCCCGATCGGCGCCTCCGACGACCTGGACCGGCCCGGCTGGCCGGCCGCCCTGATCGGCGGCGGTGCCGGCCTCGGGCTGGCCGCCCTGCTGGTCGACGCGTTCCGCTGGACGCGGGTCGACCTGCCCGAGCCGGGCACGGCCGAGCGCCTCGGCGAGCAGGTGTTCGGCTCCTGGGTGCTGCCGTTCGAGGTGCTCTCCGTGCTGCTGCTGGCCGCCCTGGTCGGCGCGATCGTGCTCTCCCGTCCCGACATCGGCAGCCCCGCGACCGACCGGCCGGCGCCGACGGCGGGGGGTCGCCGGTGAGACCCGTCATCCCGTACGTCACCGCCGCCCTGCTGTTCGGCCTGGGCGTGTACGGCGTGCTGCGCCGTCGCAACGCGGTGCTGGTGCTGATGGCCGTGGAGTTGATGCTCAACGCGGTCAACCTGGTCCTGGTCACCGCCGACACCACGGTCCGGGCACAGCTCCCGCACGCCGGCCAGGTATTCGCCCTCTTCGTGATCGTCCTGGCCGCCGCCGAGATCGGCGTGGGGCTGGCGATCGTGCTCCAGCTCTACCGCATGCGGGCCAGCGTCGCCGTCGACGAGGTGCCGCTGACCGAGCCGCCCCTGGTCGAGCCGGCTCCCGGCGCGGGCGCGGCGGCGACCCCGGGCGGGTCGGCCGGCGAGGTGATCCGGTGACCGGCCTGCTCGGCGCGCTGCTGCCGGCCGTACCCCTGGTGGCGGGCCTGGTCGGGCTGCTGCTGCCGCCCTCGCCGCGCGGCGCGACCACCGGGCAGGATCCGGCCCGGCGGGCGGCGATCGGCCTGGGCGTGGCCGGGGCGGCCGGGGCGCTGCTGATCGCGGTCGTCCTGCTGGTCCGCGTCGGAGCGCCGGTGGAGACCTCGACCACCTGGGTCGACCTGGGCGGGCTGCGGGTCACCCTCGGGGTCCGGCTCGACGGGGCCGCCGCCCTGGTCGCGGTCGCCGTCGCGGCGGTGGCCCTCGCGGTGCAGGTCTACTCCGTCGGCTACCTGAAACGGGGCCCGCACGACGACGTCGAGGTCGACCACCGCTACCCGCCGTACGCGGCGCAGATCAGCCTCTTCACCGCCGCGATGCTGCTGGTGGTGGTCGCCGGTGACCTGATCATGCTGCTGGTCGGCTGGGAGGTGATGGGCCTGTGCTCCTACCTGCTCATCGCCCACGACCGCCGGCTGCCCGAGGCACCGGCCGCCGCGATGAAGGCGTTCCTGGTCACCCGCGTGGGCGACGTCGGTTTCCTGCTCGGCATCGCGCTGCTCGGCGTCTCGGCGGGCAGCTTCCGGATCGCCGACGTGCTCGCCCACGACCACTCCGCCGGCATGCTGACCACCGCCTGCCTGCTGCTGCTCGCCGGGGTGGCCGGCAAGAGCGCCCAGTTCCCGCTGCACACCTGGCTGCCCGACGCGATGGCCGGCCCGACCCCGGTCTCCGCGCTGATCCACGCCGCCACCATGGTCGCGGCCGGCGTGTACGCGGTCACCCGGCTCTACCCGCTGTTCGAGCGGGCCCCGGCCGCGCTCGCCGTGCTCGGGGTGATGGCCGCGGTCACCCTGCTGCTCGGCGCGCTCGCCGCCACCGCCCAGGACGACCTCAAGCGGGTGCTGGCCTGGTCCACGGTCTCCCAGATCGGCTACATGACCGGTGCGCTCGCCGTCGGCTCACCCACCGCCGCGTTGTTCCACCTGCTCAGCCACGCCGCGTTCAAGGCGCTGCTGTTCCTCGCGGCCGGGGCGGTGATCCACGCCGTCGGCACCACCCTGATGTCCCGGATGGGCGGCCTGCGCGCCACCATGCCGGTGACCTTCTGGTGCACGGCGGCCGGCCTCGGCGCGCTGGCCGGCGTCCCCCCGCTGTCCGGCTTCTGGAGCAAGGAGGGCGTGCTCGCCGCCGCCGAGGCCGCCGCGCTGGACGGGGCCGGCCCGGCCCCCGCCTGGGTGGGCTGGCTGGTCTGGCTGGCCGGGTTGGCCGGCGTCGCGGTCACCGCCTGGTACGCCACCCGGCTGCTGCTGCGTGCGTTCCTCGGCGAGACCCGGATGCCGCTGGTCCACCCGCACGACCCGCCCGCGCTGATGCGCTGGCCGGTGCTGATCCTCGCTGTCCCGGCGGCCCTGCTCGGGCTGGCCGCGTTCCTGCCCCCGTTCACCGACCGGCTCGCCGTCGGCGAGGGGGAGTTGGTGCACCTCGGCCCGGCCCTGCTGCTGCCGCTGGCCCTGCTGGCCCTCGGCGCGGGGCTGGCCTGGGCCGGCTGGCGGCGGGACCGGCCCGCCGACCCGGCCCGCGCGCTGGGCCCGCTGGGGCCGCTGTTCGCCGCCGGCTTCCGGCTCGACGACGTCCAGCGCGCCCTCGTCGTACGCCCGGTGGCCGCCCTGGCCCGGGCCGCCCGCGCGGGTGACGAACTGGTGATCGACGGTGCGGTGGAGGGCACCGCCCGGGGCGCACGCGGCCTCGGCGGGGCACTGGCCGGGCTGCACCGCGCCGCGCTGCCCCGGGCGGTGGCGGGAGTGCTGGCCGGCGCGCTGCTGATCGGGCTGGCCGCCGTGCTGATCGGAGGGGCCGCATGACGCTCGGACAGGTTCTGCTCGTCGCGGCGCTGGCCGTGCCGGCGGTCGGCGCGGCCGTGGTCGCCGTCGTCCCCGGGGACCGGGCGGCCCGCCTGGTCGGCACGGCGGCGGCGGGGCTGACCCTGCTCGCCACGGCGTGGCTGGCGGCCGGCGACCACCTGTGGACCGGCTACGGGCCCGCGCCGGCCGTGCGGCCCTGGCACCAGCTCGACCTGCCCTGGGTGCCCGGCCTCGACCTGCGCTTCCACCTGGGCGTGGACGGCATCTCGTACCCCCTGGTGGTGCTGACCGCGCTGCTCACCCTGCTCTGCTGCGCGTACACGGTGTGGAAGGTGCCCGCCGGCGGCGGCAGCGGCCGGGCCCTCGTGGCGTTGCTGCTGGTGGTCGAGGTCGGCATCCTCGGCACCTTCCTCGCCTTCGACCTGGTGCTGTTCTTCTGCTTCTTCGAGGTCGTCCTGCTCCCCATGTACGCGATCATCGCCGGCTGGGGCGGACCGGACCGGCGGCGGGCGGCGCGCAAGTTCGCCCTCTACACCCTGCTCGGCTCGGTGCTGCTGCTGGTCGGCGTGTACGTCGTGGTGGCCGCCGCCGGCACCGCCGACCTCGTCGCGCTGACCGGCGGGGCCGGGCTTCCCCGGGGCACCCAGCTCGCCGCGTTCACCCTGTTCGGGTTGGCGTTCGCGGTGAAGAGCCCGCTCTGGCCGCTGCACTCCTGGCTGCCCGACGCGCACACCCAGGCGCCCACCGTCGGCAGCGTCGTGCTCGCCGGGGTGCTGCTCAAGATGGGCACGTACGGGCTGGTCCGGGTCGCCGTCGGGGTGGCGCCGGAGGGGGCCCGCTGGGCCGCCCCGGTGCTCGGGGTGCTCGCCGTCGCGGCGATCCTGATCGGCTCCCTGGTCTGCCTCGCCCAGAGCGAGCTGAAGCGGCTGATCGCGTACTCCAGCGTCGGGCACATGGGGTTCGTGCTGCTCGGGGTGGCCACCCTGACCGCCACCGGCATCCAGGCCGCGCTGATCGGCAACATCGCGCACGGGGTGATCACCGGACTACTCTTCTTCCTGGCCGGGGCCGTCAAGGACCGGTCGGGCACCGGGGAGCTCGCAGAGCTGTCCGGGCTGCGGGAGACCGCGCCCCGGCTGGCCGGGCTGCTCGGCTTCGCCGCCGTCGCCTCGCTGGGCCTGCCCGGCCTGGCCGGGTTCTGGGGCGAGGCGTTCGCCGTGGTCGCCGCGATCGGGCGGGGCGGGGTGTTCTGGACCGTCCTGGGCGTGCTGGCGGCGGTCGGCGGCGCGCTGACCGCCGCGTACCTGCTGCGGCTGCTGCGCCGGGTCACCCACGGCCGGCCCAGCCCGGCGGTCGGCCGGGTCGCCCCCGGCCTCGCCGCCGCCGAACTGACCGCGTGGGCCCCGCTGGTGCTGCTCGCCCTCGCCGTCGGCCTGGCACCCGCCCTGGTCCTCGGCGTCGCCGCCGACCCGGTGGCCGCCCTGGTGGCGATCCTCCCATGACCCCCGTGGTGGAAGTCGCGAACGAAGGTGGGTTCCGGTGAGTGCGAGGAGTGCAGCGGAGCGGAGCCCCGCAGTCGCGAACGAAGGTGGGTTCCGGTGAGTGCGAGGAGTGCAGCGGAGCGGAGCCCCGCAGTCGCGAACGAAGGTGGGTTCCGGTGAGTGTGGTGCAGAGCGTCGACAGCGTGGCGCTGCTCCCGGCGTACCTCGCGGCCGGCACGGCCGTCCTGGTGCTGCTGACCGACCTGCTGGTGGCGCGGGCCGCCGCGACGGTGGCGGTGGCCGCCGCCGGGTCGGTCGCCACCGCGCTCGGCTGCGCCGTCGTCGGGGCGGGCGGCGAGCGTTCGACGTTCTGCGTCGGCGCCGACTGCTCGTACGTCTTCGGCGGCCGGGCCGCCCTGGTCGGGGCGCTGTTCGCCCTGCTCACCCTCGGGGTGCTGGCGCTGTCCGGGCCGCTGCTGCGCGCCGGCCGGTCCCCGGTGGGCGAGTACTGCTTCCTCCTCGCCTGCTCGATGACCGGCGGCGTGGTGCTCGGCGCGGCCGGCGACCTGATCACCCTGATCGTCGCGCTGGAGACGCTGACCCTGCCGCTGTACGTGCTCGTCGGCCTGCGCCGGGGGAGCCTGGCCAGCGCCGAGGCGGCGGTGACGTTTTTCGTGGTGAGCGTGGTCGCCACCACCCTCACCCTGCTCGGCGCGGCCCTGCTCTACGCGGTCACCGGCGGACTGCACCTGGGCCGGGTCGGCGCGCTGTTCGCCGAGCGCCCCGACCTGCTGGACGTGCCGCTGACCACGGCGGCCGTGGCGCTGGTCGTGCTCGGGCTGGCGTTCAAGGTGGCCGCCGTGCCGTTCCACGCCTGGGCCCCGGCCACCTACGACGGCGCGCCACTGCCGGTGGCGGCGTACCTGTCGACAGCCTCGAAGCTCGGCGGGGTGGTGGCCCTGCTCGCGGTGGTTCAGCGGGCCCTGCCGGCGGAGGTGACCGGCCCGGTGCTCGCCGGACTCGCCGTGCTCACGATGACCGTGGGCAACCTGGTGGCGCTGCGCCAGCGCCGGGCGGTCCGGCTGCTCGCCTGGTCGTCGGTCGCCCAGGCCGGCTACATCCTCGCCCCGCTCGGCGCGCTCGCGCTGGCCGCCGGCCGCACCGCCGACGCCCGTGCCGCCGCGTACGCCGCCGCCGTCGCGTACGCGGTCTTCTTCGTGGTGCTGGAGCTGGCCGCGTTCGCGGCGCTGGTGGCGCTGCGGCCGGCCGACGCCGACGGCGGCGCCCTCGTCGAGCTGCGCGGCGCGGCCCGGCGGCGGCCCTGGGTGGGGGCCGCGTTCGCGCTGGCCCTGGTCGGGCTGGCCGGTCTCCCGCCGGGGCTGGCCGGCCTCTTCGCGAAGGTGACGGTGGTTCGGGCCCTGCTGGACGGGGGCGCGGCCTGGCTGGCACTGGTCGTGGCGGTGAACGCGGTGATCGGCCTCGCGTACTACCTCCGCGTCGCCGCCCTGTTGTACGCCCCGTCGGCCGACGTCACGCCCGTCCCCACCCGCCCGGCCGGAGCGGTCGCCGCCGCGCTCGCCGCCGCCACCGGCGTCGCGCTGGTCGTCGGCTTCGCCCCGCAGCTCGTGCTGGACCTCGCAGCCCGCTGACCCTGCGTAGATCGAGCCCCCTTGCGCGGTCTGAGCAGATCGCTCTTGACCTGGGGCTCAGTAGCCGCTCAGTTTTTACAGGTAACTCACAGTCATTAGGCGGATGGTTGGTGGGTACCGGTTTTGTTGGACCGGTCAGCGGGTCCCGTGTGATCCGCGCACCGAAGGAGCGATCGTGCATCACAACCGTCTGAAGACCGCAGCGCTGCTCGGCCTGTTGACCTCGCTGATCCTCGCGGTCGGCTACTGGTTCGGCGGGAGCGGCGGGCTCGTCATCGCCGTCGTCATCTCGTTGGTGATGAACGGCGTGACCTACTTCTACTCCGACAAGCTCGCGCTGCGCTCGATGAAGGCGCAACCGGTCACCGAGGCACAGTTCCCCGAGCTGTACCGGATGGTCCGCGAGCTGGCCACGGAGGCCCGGCAGCCGATGCCCCGCCTGTACGTCAGCCCCACCTCACAGCCCAACGCGTTCGCCACGGGCCGCAACCCGGCCAACGCGGCGGTCTGCGTCACCCAGGGCATCACCGAGGTCCTCGACTACCGCGAGCTGCGCGGGGTGATCGGGCACGAGCTGTCACACGTCTACAACCGGGACATTCTCATCTCCAGCGTGGCGGCCGGCCTGGCCGGCATCATCACCATGCTGGCCAACCTGGCGTGGTTCATCCCGCTCGGCTCCTCCGACGACGAGGACCGCCCCAACCCGGCCGTGCTTCTGCTCACCCTGATCCTCGGCCCGATCGCGGCCACCGTGATCCAGCTGGCGATCAGCCGCAGCAGGGAGTTCCAGGCCGACGCGTCCGGCGCCCGGCTCACCGGGGACCCGCTGGCCCTGGCCAGCGCCCTGAAGAAGATCCACATGGGCACCCAGGCCCGTCCGCTGCCGGCCCAGGGACAGCTCACCAGCACCGCCCACCTGATGATCGACAACCCGTTCAAGCGGGGCGGCGGCATCGCCGCGCTCTTCTCCACCCACCCCCGGATGGAGGAGCGGGTCGCCCGGCTGGAGCAGATGGCCGCCAGCGCCGGCCCGGTGCAGTTCCAGCGCTGACGCCCGTACCACCCGATCCGCCCGGCGCCCGGTCCCCACCGGGCCCGGGCGGATCGTCGTGTACGCGACGAGACGCCGGCCATACCCGGTGCAATCCCGGCAGCCAGGGCGTTAGGGTCGCAACGTCTTCCGCTCATTACATCCTTGGAGGTTCCCCGTGGCCGGACTGCGCCAGTACCTGGGCGTCTGGCGGATCCCGGGCGCGCCGATGCTGCTCGTCCTCGGCGTCATCGGCCGGCTCGGGATCGGCATGACGCCGCTGGCGCTGCTGCTCGTCGTGGAACAGGTGACCGGTCGGTACTCCCTCGCCGCGGTCGCCGGCGGCATCTACGCCCTCTCCAGCGCCGCGCTGAGCCCGATCGCCGGCCGGGTCGCCGACCGGGTCGGCCCGACGCCGGTGCTGCTGGCCACCGCCGTCGCCCACCCCCTCGCGCTGTCCGGACTGCTCATGGCGAGCCGCTCCGACGCCGGCAACCTGGCCCTGATCTACGTGGCCTCCGGGGTCGCCGGCGCCACGTACCCGCCGCTGACCGCCGCGATCCGGGGGGCCTGGAACGACCTGACCGGCCCCGCCTCCGGCCGGTACCACCTACGCAACACCGCCCTGGCCGCGGAGACCACGCTCTTCGAGGTGGTCTTCGTACTCGGTCCGCTGCTGGTGGCCGCGTTCGTCCTGTTCGCCGACGCGACGGCCGCCCTGGTCGGCGCGGCGGTGGTCACCCTGGCCGGCACCACCGCCGTGGCGTTCGGCCGGGTGATGCGCGGCTGGCGCCCGCACGCGCACGAGCATCAGGCCAAGGGGCTCGGCCCGCTGCGGGTCGGCGGCTTCCCCGCACTGCTGCTCTGCGTCGCCAGCCTCGGCATCGCGTTCGGCGCCGCCGGGGTGATCGTGCCGGCCTTCGCCGGGAGCCAGCCGACCGACGACCCGGAGAGCCTGGCCGGGCTGTTGCTCGCGGTCTGGGGGATCGGCAGCGCGGCCGGCGGGTTCTGGTTCGGCGTCCGCAAGCCGGCGGCGAACATGACCCGCCAGTTCGCCTGGCTGCTCGCCGCCGTCGCCGGCAGTTTCGCCGTTTTCGCGGTGATGCCCGGGCCGGTGCCGCTGGGCGTCGCCCTGATCGTCGGCGGGGCCACCATCGCACCCGCGTTGACCCTGGAGAACACCCTGGTCGGGCGGATCGCCCCCGTCGGCATGCTGAACGAGGCGTACACCTGGGTGGTCACCATGTCGGTGGCGGCCAGCGCCGCCGGCGGCGCAGTGGCCGGGCTGATCGTCGACCACAGCGGCGGCGTGTCCTGGGCGTTCCTCTTCGCCGGGGCCGCGGTCGCCGTCGGGGCCACGGTCGCCGCGCTCCCCGCCGGCCCGATCGCCCGGGCCGAGGCCACGGCGGTACGCGTCGAACAGACCCTCGCCGCCTGACCCCTGCCCAGCGGACGATCGGATTCGACACCTCAGCAGGCGCTCCGGGCACCGGGTTGCGGCGGCCGGAGCGCCTGACTGATGTACCGATCAGGCCTGGATGCCCACCTTGCGGCGGATCCGGCTGGCTCCGAGCAGGAGCGCACCGGTGGCCAGCAGGCCGCCACCCAGGGAGAGAACACCGGCGGAGCTGTCACCGGTGACCGGCAGCTCCTGTTCGTCCTTGCCCTTGTCGTCCTTGCCCTTGTCGTCCTCGTCCTTGTCGTTCTTGCCGTGCTCGTGGTCCTTGCCGTGCTCGTCGTCCTTGCCGTCGTGCCGGTGGTCGTACTTGCCATCCCGGATGCAGACGGTGACGGTCGCGGGGTCGGAGACCACGATCCTGCGGTAGAACTTGCCGGTGGCGCGGGCCGTGTTGACCACCTTTCCGGCCTTGACGTCGGCCGAGGTCACCACATGCGGCTTGACGGCGTGGCAGTCGGTGCTCGTGCCCGGTGCCAGCGTGGTGCTGTTGCAGACCACCCGACCGGCCTTCCGGTCGTGGACGGCCACGTCGGTGATGGCGACCGTGCCGGTGTTGGCCACCCGGTAGGTGTAGAAGATCTTGTCGCCCTTGGCCGCGAAGCCGTCGTTCTCACACTTGTTGCGGCAGTCCGACTCGACCCGGGCCTTCTTGTCGATCGACAGGCTGATCTGCTTCGGCGGGACCCGCTCGGTGGTCACGGTGAACGTCGCGTAGTCGGACAGCACCTTCTGCCGGTGGAACAACCCGGAAGCCTGGGCGGTGTTGACGATCTTGCCCTTGGTCACGTCGGTCTTCGTGACGGTGTACGTGCCGGTGCAGGTGGTGCTCGCCCCCGGCGCGAGTGACGTGTCCTCGCAGGTGATGCCGGTGACCGTGTCGTCGGTGACGGTGATGTCGGTGACGGTGATCGGGTAGGTCGTGCCCGTGTTCTGGTTCGTCACCGTGTAGGTGTAGGTGACCTTGTCGCCGGCCTGTACGTCGGTGGCCGGGGTTGCGGTCTTGGTCAGCCCCAGCTTCAGGTCCGCCGGTCGCCTCGCCCCACAGGTGCTGATGAGCTCGAAGGAGCGTGCGCTTCCGGACACCAGCACAGCGGTGGCACCGGTGAGCGTCCCGCCGGCCGGGAGTCGGATCCACGCCTTGCTGGTGCCCATGTCATTGACGATCTTGCTGTTGGGAGCGGTGGGGATCGTCCTCGTGACAGTGCCGCTCGGCGTGCTGAACGTCGCCGTGACCGACTGGAAGGCGCCGCTGGTGTGCGGGTTACCCGGCAGGTTGAAAACCCACGCGTCCTCGTTCGGGAAGGGCCCACCACCGAGCTCGGGGTCGCAGTTCTGGGTGAACTGGGCTGCCGTCGTCGGCACGTTGCCCGGGTTGATGTTGATCGGCGGTGCCGCAACGGCCGGCGAGCCGGCCGCGAGCAGCAGGCCGCCGGCCAGCAGCGTGAAGGCGGCCAGTCGTACGCGGATGCCGGCTCGTGTGCGCGGCGAAGAGGTCTTGCTCATGTGTTCCCCCGTGTCGTGGACTGTTGACAAGGGGGGCAACGAGTAGTAAAAGATGCGCGTCACGCAGGCGAAGGTGAAATCCCCCGCTAGATGGAAAAAGGTGCCCTTCTGCTACCAAAACGCCCCGGCTGCCCCATCCAGGTGCCCAGGCGGCTGCCTGCGGCGTGAGTTTCGTACGCGGCGAGCCGGTCGGCAGCGGACCAGAGGCGTGCAGCTCAAGCGCGAGCTCTGGACCGAGCCCCCGAGGCCCTGGACCGGCGACGGGCTACAGCCGCCGTCCCCGATCTGGCTCAGAGGCTGGATCGGACGGGAATGCGGTACCCGCGAGCCGCGCCTTGGCGACTTCCGGGCGCAGTTGCCGCCGTGCACCGATGGTGGCGGCCGGCCCCCGAGGGCGGCGGCCGGTCGCCACCGCGTCAGCGGTAGTTGGTGAACTGAAGGGCGACGCCGAATTCATCACCCTTGAGCAGGGCGATGATGGCCTGGAGGTCGTCCTTCTTCTTGCCGGTGACCCGGAGTTGGTCGCCCTGGATCTGCGCCTGGACGCCCTTGGGCCCCTCGTCCCGGATCTTCTTGCTGATCACCTTGGCCTTGTCCGAGTCGATGCCCTGGATCACCTTGGCGTCGATCTTGAAGATCTTGCCGGAAGGACGCGGGTCGCCGGCGTCGAGGGACTTCAGCGAGATGTTCCGCTTGACCAGCTTCTCCTTGAAAACGTCCAGGGCCGCCCGGACCCGCTCCTCGGTCTCCGCCTGGAGGCTGATCGCCTCCTCGCCCGACCAAGAGATCTCCGCGCCGGTGCCCCGGAAGTCAAACCGCGTCGCGAGCTCCTTCTCCGCCTGGCGGAGGGCGTTGTCGACCTCCTGCCGGTCGACCTTGCTCACGATGTCGAACGACGGATTCGCTGCCATGCTCATGCTCCTGCTGTCCGGGCGGTCAGTGCTCGTACGCGTCGCCCGCCGACCAGCGGCACGACACCCTGACGGTACCCGGTTGCGCCGCCCCCGGGAGTAACCGCTATCCTTGGCTCCGCTGCCGCGCATGGCGCGGTGGTGACGCCCTGGCGGGTTGCCCGAGCGGCCAATGGGAGCGGACTGTAAATCCGTCGCGAAAGCTTCAGAGGTTCGAATCCTCTACCCGCCACCAGGTGCACAAAGAGGCCCTTGACCAGCGTAAACGCTGGTCAAGGGCCTCTTTCGTGAGTCTCGCTCGGTCCCGTTCCAACCCGCTCGATCTCGCTGGTTGTGTCGCATACGTGTCGCCGACTGTCCGTCGTTTGCTTCCATGCTCGACCATGACCCCGTGGCGTGGGAATGGCTGGCACCGGTCGGGGCGGTAGTTGGAGCGGCAGTGGGGGCGCTAGCGGGAGTCGTGAGCGGACGGGCAGCGGCCCGTGGCCAGGTCCAAGCACAAGAGGTGCAGTTGCGTGTCCTCAAGCTTGAGTTGGAGTCTCAGCACAGGCGAGAGTTGCTATCTGTCAAGCAGGGACTCTATGGGAGGTTTCTGGGAGAATGTCATGGTGCGTACGCCAAGGTTGTGAATGTTCGTCACCTCTCCGATCGGAACAGTGAGGAAGGGAAGAGCAAGCTCCAAGCGGCGGAGGAAGCTCTGGAGCGCCTCGGTGCCTTGCATGGAGAAATTGCTGTTCTGACAGACCCGCATCTCGCGGCCGAGACGTTGCGGCTCGTCGCCGATCTGTGGGAGGGCCTCTCCGAGAGAAGCGGGATCGATGACAGTGGGGCGATAAAGCGCTTGGGAGGTATCACGGTTGCCATGCAGCGCGAACTTAAGGTCGCCGTTGGTACCTGATACGCGTACTACGTGTAGTCGACCCTAAGTGCTGCTTCGATGCGCTTCCGAGCAGCCTCTTCCTGCCCGTAGATGCACTTCGCGTAGACCCGCATCAGGACGTGCACGCTGTGTCCGGCCCACTCAGCTACCTGCGTTGCCGGAACCCCGACGTTGAGCCAAAGCGACACGGCGGCGTGCCGCAGGTCGTACGGGCGCCGGGCTAGCGGTGAGCGCTGTTGAGCGGGCGTGAGCACCTTTGCCCGCGCGTCCCGCCATGCCTTCCCGTAGGTGTTGTTCGGAATCGGTTGGCCGGCGGTGGGCACGTACCGCCCGCCGGGGCCGCGCCGGGTGACGAACAGCTTGCCGTTCGATCCCGCCGGGTACTCCTTGATGTGGTGATCGAGTAGTCGCACGAGCGGCGGTGGCATCGGCACGTCTCGCGTCGCGGTCTTCGCCCGGTGTTTCAGTCCGCGTTCCTCGGTGGTGTCGTCTCCGTCGCCCCAATCCCGGCCTACCGCCACCGTCGAGCCGGTCAGGTGCAGCACGCCCCACCCGCCGTGCTTGGCAGGCCGTTCGTACTCGTCTTCGCGCAGGTGGAGCACTTCTTCGGGCCGCAACGCGGCGTAGTACATGCACCCGAAGAACGCCTCCAACTCAGGCACGGCGCGCCCCACTTCGGCGAGTAGCTCACGCGCCTGATCGGGGTTGACTACCGCCCGGCGGTCCACCTCATCGGCAGTCTTCGGCGCGGTCCAGCTCACGATGGACATCGGGTGTGTATCGAGTAGCCGCAGCTCGACGGCGTATTTGAGGGCGCCGGAGAAGACGGCGCGCTTGCGGGCGATCGTGCTTGGTGACGCCGGAGCGCCGTCCATTCGTAGGGCAAGCGCGTCGAGTGCCTTCCGGACCAACGCGGCGTCGGCGAGCGCCGCCAGGTCGACGGTGTTGGCCTTCAGCCAGCGCACGGCGGCGGCCAGGTCGGCGGGCGGTTCTCCGGCGTCGCGGCGGGTCTTGTTGAACACCCACCCGTAGAGCGCGGCGCGTAGCGCCTTGTCGGTGGGTACACCTCGGTCTGTCGCCAGCAGGGCCGGCGTGACGGTGGCCAGCGTCTCGGCGATGCCCTTGCGGTGCTTGGCCGATGCGCGGGGCCACTTGATGTCGACGTACGTCACGGCGTGCTCGTACCACGACCTGGTATTGAGCGCTCGTGCCATCGGTTCGGGCAGGCCGCTGGCCTCATCGAACGCGACGCCTTCCCGCTGGGCCACGACTAGCTTCGATCGGAAGCTTTCGGCTAGGGCGCGAGTCGCGAACGTCTTGCGGAACGCGTGGCCGGCTACCTTCCACCGGACCACGTAGGAGTAGCCCTTGGCGAGTTGGTTCTTGAGGATGCCGTGTACGCGTACGTCGTAGGTGCTCAAGCGGCCTCCTCGTGATCGTTGATCCAGGCGTCCAGGTCGCGGCGGCGGACGTACAGGCTGCCGTTGGGGTACTTGATGGTTCGGGGTGCGCGGCCGGTGGCCTTCCAGCGGAAGAAGGTCGAGCGGGGCACGCGGAGCTCGTCCAGGACTTCGGCGAGGGTGAGCAGATTTCCGGTCGGAGTGCGGCGGGTGGCAGTCATGGGTGGGTGTCCTCCCTCGGGGTGGCGTCGAGGTAGATGCGCTGAAACACCGGGGATCGGCGGTCGGGGTAGAGCCGGGAGACGGAGCGGATGTGCAGACTCGGGCGATGGCGTCGAGCGCTGCGGCTGCTCCAGCGGGTGTGCCATGCAGCCTGATTCGCATGGTGAGGTTCTTTCGGTCGACGCGGGTCACCGTTGTGGAAGGACAGGGAGACATCGCCGCAGAACGGCATAGATCGGCCCGTCGAGAGCGCCGTAGACGCAAGATCCGGGATGGGTTGGGGTAAGGCATAGAGCCGAACCGTCTCCGTTGCTCTCAGTGGGCCGTTTCCCGGGGCGTCGACCGGTCGGCCGGTGGCCGTGAGCGGCGGGAAGGGGCCGGGAGGCGTTGACACGTTGACAATCGGCCGGCAAGTGGATGTTTCCGCAGGTGAGGGTCGGTGTTTGGCTGTCAACGCTTCCCGTTGACAGGCGTTGACACCCGTTGACACCGGGCGGGCCGGCGGCGGGGTGTCAACGCCTGTCAACGGCTGTCAACGCGGCCCGTTGACACCTTCGGAGGCGTCTTGAGCTGCGGAAACGTTGCTGTCAGGGGCGGGTGTCAGCGTGTCAACGCTTTCGGGCACCTCGGCGACGGCGCGGGGGTGCAGTTCGTAGCGGCCGTCCGGCCCGTGGCGAACCCATCCGAGGGCGGCCAACTCGGCGAGCACCGCCGACACCTCATCGGACTTCGGGAGCCGGCGGGAGACGCGGCGGTGCAGCTCCCGGCGGGTGAAGGTGGTCATGCCCTTGCTGGTGAGCACGCCGAGCACGTACCGGGCGTTCTCGATCGCGGCATCACTGCCGATCGTGGTGAGTGCCGCCCGGTAGTGCGCGGCGAAGAACTCGGCGAGCCGGACGGCGTCGGCCATCCGGTCGGCGTCGATGGGGCGGCGCCACGCGTCGGCGGGGTGGTGGGCGACGTGGAGCAGCCCGGCGAGGCGCAGCGTCGCGCCTGAGAGCTTGTTGCCCCATTCCCGCATGTCGTAGAGGGTGCCGCCGGGCCGTAGTTCGGTCTCGACCTGCTCGGCGGCGGCCCGGCGCACGCGGCTGGCGTCGTCGGTGAGGGTGACCACGGCCGGGTCGGTCCACTCGGCGAGGGTGGCGGCCAGGTCGTGAACGCGGTGGGCGTAGCCGGCGGTCACGGCCTCGGGCACCGGGTCGGTGTCTACCGCCCGGTATCCGGCCAGCGACCGGGGCAGGGCGAACAGGAACCGGGCCGGCAGTCCTCGGCCGGCGAGGTCGGCGTTTCCGCCGAACTTGCGCAGCACTGTCGGTTGCGCCATTACGCACACGGTCAGCGCGGGTTTCTCGACGGAGGCACCTTCGCGGGTCTGCCGTTCGTTGCTCATCGGCTGCCCCGCGTGCCCCTTCAGGTACGGGTCAAGGTTCGGGGCACCGGAGTACCGGCCGGCGAGGGTGTCGAAGATGCCGCCTTCGTCGCTGATGATCGCCATCCGTCCGCCGTTGGCGGCCATCAGGCCGATGAGGGCTTCGGGGGTGGCGTCGTCGACGATGAGTTTCGGCAGGGTGGGAACGGTGATGGCCTCGGCGGCGATGGCGGCGGCGACGGCCTCGGCGGACGCCTCGTCGCGCTTGCCGGGGTCGGTGGCCTTCGCTGCCTGGGTCTTGGCTTGCTCGGCCTGCCGGTCGGCGATGTCGCGCAGCGCGGCGGCCTCGGCGATCCTCGGCCGCATCGCGTCGCCGAGCGTCGATTGGGCGGCGAACAGCGGTGCGGTCATGGCCCGATGTACCGGGCTCTTGCGTTCGCCGGGGCCGGCGATGACGGCGGCGAACACGTTGACCGGCTCCCGCCACCCGGCGACCGGTTCCACCTCCAAGCGGCCACCCGCGCACGCGGAGAGCACGGCGACGGCGAGGGTGCCAGCCATCGCCGGATCGGTTTGGGTGAACCGGGCGACGCCGGTCACCATGTCGCCGAGCCAGCGGGGGAACACGTCGGCGGGGAACGGCGGCGGTGCGGTGTTGGGGCCGGTCAAGGGCACTGGAACATCCCACAGCGGGCCGCCCGCGGTCGGCTGCCCGGTGGTGTCGGCCGGGTCGGTGACGAGGTGCAGGCGGGCGGCGGTCATGCGGCCACCTTTCGGGGACGGTGGGAGCCGGCGGTGAGCCCGGATCGGACGGTGCGGTACACCTCGGCGGCGCGCAGCCCGGCCGTTACGCCCGCCTGTTCCAGCACGCTGTGAGCGTCATCGGTGCTCAGCGCGCCGCCGGCTACGAGTTGGCCGAGGGCCACGGCGGCGATGTAGAGGCAGCGGTTGCGTTCGCCCGGCGCGGCACCGGTGACCCGTTGCACCTCGCGGGTGACGGCGGCCCGCACGTACGCCCCGGTGCGGTCGGTCGGCAGGCCGACCACCACCGGGCGTTGCGGCGGCAGCGGGGCCGGGGTGAGCAACCCGGCGAGCCAGCCCGGCAGCGGGGCGGGGTCGGTGTCCAGGTCGACGGTGTACCGCCGACCGGCGGCGGTGGAGCCGGCGGCGACGACGTAGCCGCCGTTGGCGCGGGTGTCGACCATCGGGCCGAGGGTGCCGGCGGTGTTGCGTAGCGCCGGCCCGTCGGCGGGGTGCCGGTAGTAGAGGTGGGTGCCGCCCCGCCCGGTGCGCACGGTGTACGTCGGTTCGATGTTGGCGGCGTGCGCGGCAGCCAGCTCGGCGAGCACGGCCAGGCCGTCACGCCCGCCCGCCTCGGCGGGGTTCTTCGGGGTGTCCAGGTCGACCACGACCAGGCGGGACGGCCCGCACGCGAGGCCGATGCCGTAGGGGCGGGCCGACCATGCACGGCGGATGCGGTCGGGGTTGGTGGTGGCGCGGGGTTCCCATCCGAGGTGCCGGCCGGCGGTGCGGCAGCGCGGGTCGCGGCCGGCGCAGTCGGCGGCGGGGTGGTCGGGGAACGCGGGCCGCTTGTCGTCGGGGCGCAGCGGGAAGACGAGCCATCCTCGTTCGGCGTGAGCGAGCGCGGCGGCGAGCAGGTCGGGCATGGGTGTCTCCTGTTCAGGCGGGCCGGCGGGCGGCGCGGGCGGTGTCGAGGTCGATCAGCGCCCCGCCACGGCCGGCGGGGGCCGGGTCGGACCGGCGGGCGGCCGGGGTGTCCGTGGTGGTGGTGGTGAGGGCCAGGCGCAGGAACACCCGGTGCCGGCCGGCGTCGGTGCCGGTGAGCGGGTGCCGGTCGCTGACCTGGGCGACGTACGCGACGGCGGTCAGCGTGCGGATGGCGGTGTCGAGTTCGGCCGGGGTGCCGGTCAACCACGCCTCCACTACGCGGCCCTGCGGGGTGCGGGCCGTGCGGCGAGGGCGGCGCGGGTGACGACGTGGCGCAGGTCGGCGAGCAGGCCGGCGAGTTGCCGGCGGGCGGGCGGCTCGGCGGGGGCCAGGGCGACCCGTAGCCGAATCTCGGCGTGGTCGCGGCCGGCGGCGGTGCGTACCCGTACCAACACCGCCCGGCCGTGGCCGGGCAGGTCGACCACGATCTCTTCGGAGCGGTGTTCGCCGAGGTTGCAGCGGTGGTCCCGGCCGCACCACGCGGTGTGGCCGGCGGTCCGCCGGTTCATCGGGTCGCCTCGGTGCGCAAGCGGTGGAAGTAGTTGAAGACGCGTCGTCCGGTGCGGAGCCGGTGGCCTCGGTCGCAGCGGCGGCAGCCACGCGGCCGGTGAAGGACGCGGGTGGTGGTCTGGCCGGTTCCGGCGCACCGCCGGCACCGGGTGAACGGGCTGACCCAGCACAGCCCGACGTAACCGAACATGATCAAGATGGCAGGGGTGATGACGGCGATAGCGAGGGTGAGCAGGGGGTCCACAAGTGCCTCCCGGGCCGGTTTTCGAGCGTGAACGGCCGTGAGCTGCTATCTGCAAGCGGGCAGCTCATGATTCGGATGGGGTGCTAGCAGGGCTGCAATCGATAGCAAGGTGGGGTGCTATCGATTGCAGCCCCGGATTGGTCAGCCGGCGGACCGCTTCCGGTCACGATGCGTGATGGCGGTGAGTAGTTCGGTGTGGACGATGCCGCGCTTGGTGGTCTGCTCTCCGTCGATGCGCTTGCCCACGGCGGTGACCGTGATCGCCGGGTGCGGCTTGAGCGCGGTCGTCAGTTGCGCCGACTTCCAACCGCCGTAGACGTCGGGCCGCAGCTCGGCCAGCAGCGCGCACAGCGTCTCGTTGAACGCCGACTTCTCGTCGCCCGGCCACACGCGGGCCAGGTCGCCGAGCACGTCCGCCACCGGGGCCACGTCGCGGGTCTGCTCATCAAGCTTCGGCAGCGTCCCGGCCGTGGTGCGCAGGGCGACGGCGCGGGCGACGATGCGGGCGGCGGCGGTGGTGTCGACGTAGTACGACCGGACCGCCGACGCCTTCGGGCCGAAGCCGCGCAGGATGCCCCACCCGGCCTCAATGACCGGCTGAAACACCGTGGCCCGGTGCCCGTTCTTGTAGGCCGAGGTGCCAAGGATCATGTCGTTCGCCGTCTGGTCAGCGACGCTGAGGCAGAACCGGGAGTTGACGTTGCGGGTGATGCCGGTCGGCAAGCTGTCCTTGTCGGGGATCTGCGTACCGATCATGATGATCACCCCGAGCGCCCGGCCGAGCTTGATGACCTTCTCCAGGATCTCCCCGGCGTCCTTGCCGTACTTGCTGGTCATCAGCTCTTGCAACTCGTCGAACCACGCGACGAGGGGGTGGAGGCCGGATCCCTTGAGGCTGGCCAGTTCCGGGGTGACCTTGTTCTCGGGTGCCTTGCCCATCCGGGCGTAGTGCTCGATGCGCTTGGAACGGCGGCGGCACTCCTCGTACAGCCACTCCACGAACCCGAAGCACCGCGCGAGGGTGTCGTCGTCGAAGCCGTTGCCGTACTCGGCCATCACCGGCTCCAACACGGCGAAGTCCCCGACACCCTTCAACTCGTAGCCCCGGATCTCGGTACGCGGGTCGAGGGCGGCGGCAAGGATCAGGTCCCGCAGCGCGAACGTCTTCCCGCTGCCGGGCTGACCGCCGAAGAGGAAGTTGCGGAACATCAGGTCTACGGCCACGGTGTCCAGGCGTGGGGTGGTGGCGAACGGGAACGGCTTGAACACGTCCACCCGGGCGGTGCCGGCCAGCAGCGGCCAGGCGGGTTGCTTCATCTGCGACGCCGGTTCGTAGCCGACCCACAGGGCCAGGCGGCCGGTGTGCCCCGGGGCGGGTTCGGGCCACACCTGATCCAGCGGCAGCCGCATCGCCGAGGCCAGCTTGCCGCGCCGGGCGACCACCTCGGCGGCCTCCACCCCGTACGGCAGATCGACCACCGCGAGGTGGCCGGGGCCGTCGCGGTGAATGTCCACCGGGAAGCTGATCGCCTTCGGATCCTTGGCAACCGCCGAGTTGATGGCCGGCATCTGCAACGAGGTCAGCGCCCGCCGCACCAGGTCGGCGGTGAGCTTGCGGTACCGGGTGCCTTCGCTGACCCGGTCGGTGAGCGGCTTGTCCGCCGGGCGTCCCCGCGTGGCCAGGAACGGCACCACCACGGCCGCCGCCGCCCACCGCCACCACGACGGCCCAGCGGCCAGGACGATCACGCCGGTTCCGGTGCCGGCCGTGCCGGCGGCGAGCACCCACCACCGCCACACGGACTGGCGCTGCCGGCGGGCGTCGAGCTTCAACCAGGTGTCGGCGTCGCCCCGGGACGCGGCGGCCTGCCGCAGGTGCCAGTTACCTTCCTCAGCCGACGCCCACCGCAACGCCTGCCCGATCCCGCGCACCGCACCGACAGGTGCCCACGCGAGGGCCTTCACCGCGTACTTCGGCAGGCGAACCCCGTGGTAGGCGGTCACGTAGCCGGCGTCCTTGCTCTGATGCTTCACGGCGGCCCGCAGCGCACGGCCGGAGCGCGCCCACTCGGCCAGGATCGGCCGGCGCTCCCGCTGCCGGGCCACCACCTCGGCGGGGATGTCCTCGGCCATGTCGACCGGCCCACCCACGCGGCCCGGCCCGTCGTCGACGCTCTCGGCGTCGCTGTCGTCGTCCAGGTCGCTACCGTCACCGGGCGGGGTAACGAAAGCGTGTCGGCGGGACCGGGCATCGTCCAGGTCGACCACCTCGGCATCCGGGCCGCCGGTCACGGCGGCTTCGGCGGCTTGCCAGTCGAACTCATCTCGGGGGGAAGTCATGATGGGGGTTCCTCCAACAGGTCTCACGGGATCGGTGAGGGGCCGGCGGCGCGGCACGGTTCCTAGGCCATGGGCCGCGCCGCCGGGCAGGGCTACGTGTCGGCTGCACCGCAGCAGCGGCACGTCTTACCTCGGTTGACGGGGGCGGTCAGACCTCCCACATGGCCCCGCACTGGGTGCAGACCATGTACTTCTTGCCGTCCGCGTAGGTGTAGTGGAAGGCGGGGTGTGCGCAGCTCGCCATGTCGTCGGTCCTCTCGGGTTGTGCCGTCCAGTCGGTCTGGCGGCCTCCGCGTGGGCATCCGGTGATGGGCGGATGCCCCACGGGGGCGGTCAGACCGCGCAGAACAGGGCGGCGACGAACAGCCAGGCGTAGTGCCAGGACTGATCGAGGGCGTAGGCCCCGGTGCCCAAGCTCGGGTTGTCGTCGTGGCCGGGGCGGGGTGCGCCGAGGGCGTAGAAGTGGGCCGAGCCGAGGGCGGCGGCGATGCGCTTGAGCGGGGTCCGCCGATCGGCGATGTAGTGCGTGACCGCCGAAATGGCCAGCCCGACCGTGACGCCGGACGGGTCGAGGCGTAGGCCGGTGCCGGCGATCAGGAGCAGCAGGGCCAGGCCGGCGGTGGCGGTGTAGGTGGTGACGTGGGTGGCGCAGGCGATGCGGCCTGCCCAGCCGGGCTGGCCTTTGCAGTCGGCCTGGTGTTGGGTTTGGACCCAGTGGTCGGCGATCTGGTGGGCGACGTAGAGGGCGACGAACACGGCGGCGAACGTGGCGGCGTGGCGGCCGGTGGGGTCTGCGAACATGGGTGGTCTCTCCCGAGGTCGGTTGGCTGAGGGGTGAGGGCCGGCGGCACGGCACGGTTTTCGAGGCCAGGGGCCGTGCCGCCGGGCACAGCTAGTCGTGAGCGCGGACGAGGTGCGCCAGTGCGGCGCCCATGCCGAGCACGGCGACCGGCAGGACGGATACGGCGGTGGTGATCCACCACGGGGCACCCGTGGCCGGGGCGACGAGCAGGTGATAGGCGACCTGGCCGAGCGCGCCGACCAACAGGGACGCGATGGCGGACCACTTGGCGAACCGAAGCGCCCGGGGCGGCACCCGCCCGGAAAGCCACACATAGAGCGCGTACGCCCCGTACGTTTCGACGCCGATCGGGAGCGTGATCGCGGTGTTTAGGCTGAACCCGTCCGCGATACCCGGCAGCGGGTGGACCACCCCGAACCCGGTGAGTCCGCCGAGCCCGACCCACCCCGACCAGATCGCGACGAACGCGGGCAGGGCGAGCAACACCACCGGCCACGCGACCGCCGACCGGACCGGCGCGGCCGGCGCGCGGTCGGGGGCGGTCGGGGTGGGCGTGTCCGGGTGACTGACCGGCATGACCTGCCCACCCGGCTCGGCGGGCGTGATCTTCACCGGGTCGCCCGGGGTCGGGTCGAGCACCGGGGCGAACTCGGGTACAACCGGGGCCGGGGCCGGGGCGGGGTCCGGGCCGATCGGCTCGGGGTAGTCCAGCCGGGGCGCGGCCGGGTCGGCGGCGTCCGCCTCGGACGTCAGCAGCGACCCGCGCAGGATCAGGGCGGTCCGCAGCGTCTCGGCGCGGTCGCGGCTGGCGTGTTCGGCCTTGAGGCGGGCGAGGATGTCGTCTGCCTTGGCCGCGCCGATGCGGAACTCTCGCATGAGCCGGTTGCGGGAGGGGAGTTGCTGGCCGTTGGGCAGGTCCAGGGTGCGGGCGGCCGGAAGTAGCGCGTCGACCGGCTGCGGGAACTTGGTGCCGTTGATGGTCGGGGCGGTCATGACTGATGTCCTCCATCGGAGCAGGTCAGGCACTCGCCGAGCGAGCGCGGGATGTAGTAGGGCCGGACCACGCCGCAGGTGGGACAGGTGCGGCGGGCGGTCAACGCGGCGCGGACCGCGCGGAGCTGGGCGGGGGTGGCGATGCGCTTCGGTCGGGCCAGGTCAACCCGGTACAGGTAGGCGGAGCGGGTGCCGCCGACACCGCGCCAGAGCACCTGAGCGGCGACCGGCTGCCCGGCGGGGCGCAGGCCGGCGGCGCGTAGTTGGCGGCGGGTGGCGTAGCCGGCCGGGGCACCCCGCCACCAGTAGGTAGGGATGCCGTACCGGGTCCCGTCCGGGTCCCAGTAGGCGGCCCGGATGCGTGACATCAGGCCGCGCGGTGCGGGTCGGCGAGGGTGCCGGCGGCCAGCTCGGCGGCGGCGCGGGTGACACGAGCCTCGGCCCGGCGCAGCCGCCGCCAGTCGAGGTCGGTCGGGCCGCCCTTGTCTTCGGCGTAGATCAGGGTGATTTCGGCGTCGAGTACGTCCAGCTCAGCGGCGATCAGGGGCCACTCCGTGTCGATCGCGGCCAGGTCGGCGGCGGTCGGCTCGGCGGTGACGAGGGCAAGTCGGTTCCGCACGGGAAACCTCCGGGAGAGTCGATGAAGTGGGGGAAAGCCCAGGGTGCGACCGGACCGGCCGCACCCTGGGACGAACAGGAGCAAGAGGCAGAAGCAACCGCGCGCCAGATCCGGCCCGCTCGCCCCGCTCGCCCGGGATCTACCGGGGTCGGCCACCGTGTGGCTCAAGGCGGGGATGCCGCAGACGGATCTACGCGGCGCTTCTGCTGTGAAGTTCTCAATGAACGACCACACGACCGGCCCGTGAGCGCGCAGCGCAAAGCGCTACCTTCCCCGGCTTCCGCTCGGCTTGTCGTCCCTGGCTAGCCAGGTTCGACGGGATGAACGTAGGTCGGCTTGGCTAGTCAGGTCAAGAGGGCGCGGCGAACTTTCTCAACTTGGCTAGTCAGCGCTACCGTGGGCAGGTGAGCGAGAACCTTGACTTCCTCGGTCAGCTAGATCCCGACGACCCCAAACAGGCCTCGCAGCAGATCGCGAACAAGCTGCGGGCGGCCATCCTCACGCGCCGACTCACGCCCGGCGAGAAGCTGCCGTCGCAGCCTGAGCTAGCCACCCGCTACGGCGTGGCGCGGGAGACGGTCAAGCGAGCCTTGGACCTGCTCCGGGCAGAGCGGCTGATCGTGTCCCGGCAGGGCAGCGGCGCGTTTGTTCGCGCGCAGACACAGCGGGCAGTCGAGCTGCGTCCGCATATTGAAGCCTCGTTCGACCGACCTCACGTCACCATCGACTTCGCCGGGTTCTCTGGTGAGACGTTGCGCGACGCGCTCGCCGAAGCGCTCGACAAAGTGCGCGTCGGCCGGCTCGCGCCGGAGACGATCGCCGTGCGGGTCCTGATCTCCGATATGACCACGCCGATGGCGCTGCCGGCACGAGCCGAGACGCAGGCCGACGACCCGGCCGTACGCGAGCGCGCGGCGCGAATCACCCGCCGGGCGGCGGACGGCATCATCGATCAGGTCACCGAGCTGGGCGACCTCGGCCTCATCCGGTCGACCACCGTCGAAGTACGGATGCACCGGGCGTCCCCGCTGTTCAAGCTCTACATCCTGAACAGCGAAGAGGTCTTCTACGGCTTCTACCCGGTAGTTGAGCGCACCGTCTCGATCAAGGGTGAGCCGATGGCGATCTATGACCTGATGGGCAAGGACGTGCCGCTGTTCCACTACGCGGTGACCGATGACGACGCTTCGCACGGCACGCAGTTCGTGGAGGCGTCCCGCCAGTGGTTCGACTCGGTGTGGTCGACCATCGCCTACCGGTACGACGGATGACCGCCGACCTTGGCCGGCTGCTTGCCGGGGTCGGCGCGGTGCTGCTCGACTTCGACGGGCCGGTGTGCAGCATCTTCGCCGGCTACCCGGCGCCGCAGGTAGCCGCCGAGTTGGTCGACGTGCTGCGGCGGCACGGCGTCGATGTGCCGCCGGACCTTGCTGGCGAGCCGGACCCGCTTGAGGTGCTGCGCCGCACCGGCGCGGCCGGCGACCACGGCGTCACGCGGGCGGTAGAGGATGCGCTCTGCGCGGCCGAGCGCCGGGCCGTCGAGACTGCCGAGCCAACGCCGTACGGCCGTGAGGTCATCGTGGCGGCCCGGCAAGCCGGGATGCCGGTGGCGGCGGTCAGCAACAACTCGGCCGGTGCGGTGATCGCCTACCTGGCAGCGCACCGGCTCGCCGGGTACGTCTCGCCGGTCGTCGGCCGGGCGTACGCCGATCCCGACCTTATGAAGCCCAACCCGGAACCGATCCTGCAAGCCGTCCGAGCCCTCGGGCTGGCACCAGCCGGTTGCGTCCTCGTCGGCGACTCGCTGTCAGATATCGAGGGAGCGCGGGCCGCCGGTGTGCGGGTGGTTGGCTACGCGAATCGGCCACAGAAGGTCAGGGGCTTTCATGCCGCTCACGCGGACATAGTGATCACCAGCATGGAGGAAGTAGCTCGTGTTCTGATTGATCGAACTTCCGACTAAGCAGCCACTGTCACGACTGCTCGCAGGTGGACACACGGCACCTGATTTAATACCTAATGTCTCAACTATCTCCAATATTCGAACAAGCGTTCGACAGTCGTCGACCTTTGGTCTAGGATCACTGTCTGACGTTCTCAAGTTACTGATCGTTTGCGGATTGGCACTGCTGGTCACGCGGGAAGGATTGAGGGTCGTGGGAGACCGAAGCCGGATCGAGTGGACCGAAGCGACATGGAATCCTTCCACGGGATGTGATCGCGTTTCACGTGGTTGTGATAATTGCTATGCACTAACCTTGGCTAGGCGCCTGAAGGCGATGGGACAGCCGAGGTACCAGAATGACGGTGATCCGCGTACTTCCGGGCCTGGGTTCGGTGTCACCCTGCATTACGACACCTTGTCTCTGCCTGAAAAATGGAAGCGGCCGAGAGTGGTCTTCGTCAACTCTATGAGCGACCTTTTCCACGCTCGCGTGCCTGTCGACTTCATTAAGAAGGTTTTTGACACGATGGCGCGAACTCCTCAACACACCTATCAGGTGCTAACGAAGCGCTCAATGCGTCTACGCCGGATTGCAGACGCGCTCGACTGGCCTCCGAACGTTTGGATGGGGGTCTCGGTGGAGGACTCCTTGGTATCTGACAGGGTCGACCACCTGAGGCAGGTTCCTGCCGCTGTTCGGTTCCTTTCATGTGAGCCACTTCTTGGTCGCCTCGACTCGCTCAAGCTAGACGGAATACACTGGGTCATTGCCGGGGGAGAGAGCGGGCCGCAATTTCGGCCTGTCGAACCGCAGGCGGTTCGCTCTCTCCGAGACCTTTGTGTAGGTGCGGATGTTCCTTTCTTCTTTAAGCAGTGGGGGGGTGTGACCCCGAAAGCTGGCGGACGCACCCTTGACGGCATGGTTTGGGACCAAATGCCAGCGCCGGTCCTCCCAGTAGTTGCGAGCCCTGTCCCGACTCTTGTCTAGGCACGGCGAAAAGTGATTCGAGTCCTTCCCGCTGGGAAACCGGAGCGCCCTGGGCGGTCAACCGAAATTTTGCCGTCTTTCTCAAGCGGGCTTAAGGCGTACTTCCTCAAGTGAGCGGGACGGTATGGCGTGTGGACGAGCACGAACGTTTCTAGCTCGTCCACAAGCACCGTTCGGCCAGCAAAATGGGTGAGGAGCGCGGAGCGCAGAGGCTCAGGCACTAGGTCCTCCTCGGAGAACAAGATATCTTGCCCTGCCAATCTGTCTGAGAACTTGTACCCCCCGCCGGCATCCACTTTCCACATGGCGTCCTTCATCAGTTGGAGACCCTTCGGGTTTCGGGTGCCGTAGAACAGGTAGTAGATCACGTTGCCGGTCTTGTTTAGCATGCCGAAGGACTGAACGTAGTCAAACCCGCAACGCGCTTTTAGCTGCCGCTCGTACAAGTCATGCAGAAATTGAAGTCGGGCCTGCCCTTGCAGCCCTTCAGCCTTAAGGAAGTCGTCTGTTCCGTAAAGCTCTCGGAGTCGCTCGTCGATCATTCCTGAATTTGCGAAACGCACGGCTGTGTTGACAATGTAATTAACAAATAGTTCGCACCTGTTGAAAGAAAGGAGATCTGCGAGCAGATCCATGGGAAGACCGGAGATTCCGAAAGGGTCAACGAAGGCGAAGGTGGGAGCCAATTGAGCCTTCTGCGCCTTCAATGTTTCCAGAATATCTTGAGCCGTTCGTTCGAATTCGCTGTTTTTTATGGAAACTTTTACATTCTCCGGCCACGTGCCCCGTTCGTCTGCGAATTTCTGGATCTCTTCCTTGAGATTGTCCGCGCGTGTCCGTCCTTGCTCGCAGAAGATGAATAGGAACTCGCATTTGGTCATGCGTGGGAAGTAGCTGTGGTCCAGCAGCGTGGAGAGGGCGATTAATGGGGAGCCCGGCTCGCCGTTCTTGTATCTACCCGGACCGGCGAAGCCGTCAAGAAAGACCACTCGTCCTTGGTAGCTGGACAGGACTGGAAACCACCCCGCCAGGTACTGGCGCAGGATGTCGTGTTTCGCCTTGGTGTGATGGTCGAGTTCCCAAAGCGTGCCGCGCGGCGTCCCTGAAGCCACTGAGCCTCCCTGTCATCGCTGGTAACGCAGATGCTAGGAGATCTTGACAGGGAGTGACAGGCCCTGGCGTTCAGGATGTCCGAAAGATGGCGGAGATGATCCAGAACGCTTGTCCATCATGGACTGACGTAGTGGCGGCAGGGGCCGCTGAGCCGTGACGGCTAGTCGGCAGTAGAGGGTGTTGTGTCCTATGCGTGTCGGTGCGCTACGGCTGATTGGCATTCGCCCTGGTCAGAGGGCTGGGCGTGGCGCTCTGTAAATCCGTCGCGAAGCTTCAGAGGTTCGAATCCTCTACCCGCCACCAGGTGCGAAGAGCGGCCCCTGACCAGCGCTCGCGCTGGTCAGGGGCCGCTCTTGTGAGTCTCGCTCAGTCCTCCGGCTGCTGCCGAACGTCGACATCGAGGGCGAGGGTCTCCGCCGCCTCCTGGCGGCCGAGCCGGAGCGGGAGACCGTCCGCGTCTGACCGGACGGCCGACCGCGACCGGTCGCCGCCCGGGACCGGCCCCGTCAGCGCGGGTGGTAGACGACCGCGCGGCTGACACCCCAGACCGGGCGGATCGATGCGGCGATGCGGCCGCGGTCATCGAGGTCGACGACCTCGCCGTCCGTGCTGACCCCGGCCAGGCTGAGGTCGTGCAGGACGCCGTGTCGCCACAGTGCCGGGCGGGCGCTTCCATCGGTGGCCTGGGAGCTGGCCAGGATCTCGCCGCGGTTGTTGATCGCGTGTAGCTGGGTGAAGCTGCCGCCGAGGGTGCCGACATCCAGGGCTCGGCCGTGCCGCCAGAGGATGCCGCGCTGGAACTGCTCGGCCGAGAACTGCCAGCCGATCATCCAGCCGCGGTCGTTAAGGGCGTACGTGTTGCTGCGGTCGAAGGGGCCGGCGCCGAGGTCGGTGACCCGGCCACTGTGCCACAGGGCGGCGTGGAAGCCGTCCGGCACGGACACCCCGCCGGAGACCTGGCCTCGCTCGTTGACGTCGGACACCTCGTTGAGGGGCAAGGGCCGGGCGCGGCCGTTCGTCCACAGGACGGGGCCTGCGTCGGTGCGGCCGACGACCTGGCCGCGGTCGTTGATCGCCACGGGCAGGGCAGACGGGTCGCCCAGCTGCCGCAGGACCCCGCGGTGCCAGACGTATCCGCCGGAGCCGTCATCGCGGCTGCCGATGACCTGGCCGCGGTCGTTGACGTCGGTCGGGTTGAAGGCACCGAGATCAATCATCCGGCCGTGGCGCCAGAGGAACCCGTGGTAGGTGCCGTTGGCGGTCTGGGCGCGGCCGACCACGTCGCCGCGGTCGTTCATGGCGCTGGCGTAGCTGCTGTCGCCACCGAGAGTGCCGAGGTCCACCATGCGATAGCCGGCCAGGGCGCCAGGCGCGGCGGATGCGGCGGCGGTTGGTGCGAGGGTGGGTGCGGCCGTCAAGGCGGCCGCGAGGAGAGTGGTGACGAGGATGGATGGCATGGGACGGCTTCCTCCGCAGCGTCGCCGGGCGAAACGTGCGCTCAGCGTAGGCGCGTCCCGCTGCTCCTCCAGAGTGCCGTCACATGGCCGACAGTCTCGCTGTCCGCTACGCGTCACTGGCAGGGGGCGATCGTGGGCGTGGCGCCCGGCGACGTCACGGTGCCGTTGCATCTCGTCCAGGAGCTGCAAGCCCCGGGTCGGCGGGAACTTCGCGCTCTGGCATTTTTTGGTTGGGAACTCTTGTCTGTCCTGCTCTTGCAGAGGCACGGATCTACGTACGTTCCGCGCGGCGGCCTCGCTCTGGCTGAACGCCGGCGTTCAGCCGGCCGAGGTCGCCCGGCGCCTTGCCGCGACGTCGCCGTCCTTGCCGGTACTCCGGCGTTTAGCCAGAGCGACACGGCGGCGTGCCGGAGGTCGTACGGACGCCGGGCCAGCGTGGGAGCGGTGCTGCGCCGGGTGAGCACGTTTTCCCGGTATCCCGCCACACCTTTCCGTAGGCGTTGTTGGACGGCAAGATCGGCGGCGCGCTCGGATGACTCACCGCGTCCGTATCGATGAGGGTCGCCCCGACATCCGCCTAGGCCGACGGTGGCCGGGCGGCGACCCGCTCTCGGCCCTGACCAGGGGCTGATCCCGCAGCTGGTACGTGCCACCGACGTACCCGGTCAGCCGATCTTGACCTGGGCGAGCTGCACGAGGAGCTGGACCACGTCGTACGCCTCGGCGACGTCCCGGCCGGTGAAGGCGACCGTCCGCGCGCCGGCGGCGTGCTCGACGCCCGGGATGTCGGCTGATATCGATGCCTTCGCCATCGGCCCGCCCTAGCGCGATCCGCCGTCCCGCTGGGCTTTCCCAAGTCGGGCGGACGCGGGCGGCGGGATCGACGGGTTCATGGTGACGCTGCGCCTCGGTGCGGTCGTCGGCTGGTGTCGTCTGGGCCGGTACCGCACGGGTGAGCTCGAACTGTCGTACGTCTTCCTGCCGGAGTGGTGGGGGCGGGGGTACGCCCGGGAGGCGTGCGCGGCGGCCGTCGGCCCGGCCTTCGAGCGGTTCCCGGACGATGCCCGGCTGATCGCGGTCACCCAGGAGGCGAGCGACCGGTCGGTGCGCCTGCTCGATGGTCTGGGCATGACCCGGGTCGACGCGTTCGAGGAGTTCGGTGCCCGCCAGGTCCGGTACGCGGTCGACCGGCCGGGGTGAGCATGGGGACGCCAGCCGGGCGGCCGGGGCGATCGCGTCGACGGCCCGTCGGCACCTTCAAGGGGTCGGACCGCCGACGCGGGGTGGGGAACGGCCGGGTGGGGATCCGGAAATGAAGCTCCCTTTCGATATCCGCTCTACTGTGCTGTGCCGCCCCGGATATTGCGCCATGCGACTTTAGACGCACTCAATGAGTTTCCGTGATTGGCGCGCTTGGTCCGAGTGTTCGCCAAATGAAGCAGGGCGTGGAACCCGGGAACGCGGGGGTATCACCCCGCCAGGCAGGGCGTCCTGCCGATCGGTCGGACTTGCTGCCGTCCAGGCGGAGCCAGGCCACCGAGGGCTTTGTTGCCCTCAGTGCGTGTGGCACCATCATGGAATCTTCACGCCCCCCGTGCTGCCCGTTTCGTGACAGGAGCCCCACAGATGCCTACTCAAAAGCTGGGTCGGCTGCTCGGCATGACCCTGATGCTCTTCGCGCTCGCCTCCGGCGTCGCCTCGGTTGCCGGTGATTCGGTCGCCGGTGACCGGGCGACCCTCGAGTTCGAGTGGAACTAGGTTCTTCGCGGTTCGTTTGACACCCGCCGTCGTTCGGGTCACCGGGCGACGGCGGTAGCGACCGGGCATCGGCGCGGAGTTCACTCTCGGTGACGACAAGGGAGCAGGATGACGAGCCGTGCGACAGCCGTGCGACGACCCGGGACTGACCTCGCCTGGTTGATAACCGGGCCGCTGGCGTTCCTGGCTGTCATCTGCTGCCTGCTGATCGCGCTGGTCGAGCGGGAGCCGTACGGCGAGTGGGGCCTGGGTCTGCTGCTGCTCACCGCCCTGGTCGCCGCCCACCTGCCGGTCCTGAGTTTCGTCGTCCGGCGGCAGACGTTCTCGGCCACGATCACCGAGATCCCGCTGGTCCTGGCGCTGTACTACCTGCCGCCGCTGACCCTGGTGCTGGTTGCCACCCTCGCCGCGCTGATCGCCCAGCTCCGGCGCCGACTCGGCCCGGCCAAGTTCGCCTTCAACGTCGCCCGCTCCGCCGCGGCGACCTCCCTTGCCGCCCTGGTCCTGCTGGCGCTCCCCCCGATCAGGGGCGTGGGGCCCGGCACCTGGGGCATCCTCTTCGCGGCGGTCAGCACCATCACCCTGGTCACCCTCGCCGCCGTGGTCGGCGTGATCACCCTGCTCCAGGGCTCGCAGGCCGGGCTCGAGGTGGTCCGCACGTCCACCGTGCCACTGCTGGTCGCCGGCGTGAACGCCACCGTCGGCCTGATCATCCTGCTCGCGTTGACCGCCACCTACTGGTCGCTGCTGGTGCTCGGGGCGCTCGCGGTGACGGTGGCCGTGGTCTACCGGGCCTACGCCCACTTCCTCCGCCAGCACCGCACCCTCGCCGACATCTACGAGCTGACCCGGGCCATGACCCGCAGCGGCCAGGACGGCACGCTGCCGGACGCGCTGCTCGGCCGGGTCCGCGCCCTCATGCAGGCCGAGTACGCCACCCTGTGGCTGCCCGCCCAGGGCCGCCACCCGGAGGTGCTGCTGACCGCCCGGGTCGACGGGCGCGGCCTGCTCGACTTCTCCAAGATCCCGGGGGCGGTCCGGGAACGGGTCGTGCAGCAGCGGCAAACCGTCGCGCTCGGTGCCCGGCTCGGCGGCGACCGGGAGCAGCTGGAGATGCTGCGGACCGCGCCCGCGAAGGACGCGATCATCGTGCCGCTGCGCTCGGGGGAGGCGGTGATCGGCACCCTGGAGGTGGTCAACCGGCTCAGCAGCCTCGGTCACTTCACCCCGGCCGACGTGCCGGTGATCGAGACGGTGGCCGCGCACGCGGCGGTGGCCCTGGAAAACTCCCGGCTGGTCGACCGGCTGCGGCACGACGCGTACCACGACACGCTGACCAAACTGCCCAACCGGCGGAGGATCAGCGGCGCGCTCGACGAGGCCGTGAAGATCCGGGCGCCGGGCGAGGTGGTCGCCGTGCTGCTGTTCGACGTGGACGGGCTGCGTCAGGTCAACGAGTCGCTCGGCCACGCCGCCGGGGACCAGGTCCTCGCCGAGGTCGCCGTACGGCTGCGCGCCTCCGCGCCGTCGTCGGCCCTGGTCGGTCGGGCCGGCGGCGACGAGTTCCTGGTGACGCTGCGGCTGGAGAACGCCGACGTGGCGCTGGAGTTGGCCGCGCGGCTGCGCGAGGAGATCCGCGCCGAGATGGTCTTCGACGCGTTCACCCTCGACGTGGACACCGCGGTCGGGGTGGCCGTGCACCCCGACCACGGCAGCGACGCGGCGACCCTGCTGCAGCGGGTCGACCTGGCCGCATCGGCGGCGAAGTCCATGCCCGGCAGCATCCAGCTGTTCAACCCGGCCCTGGAGTCCCGGTCGCTGCGCCGGCTCGGCCTGGCCGGCGACCTGCGCAAGGCCCTCGACGACGGCGAGCTGGAGGTCTACTTCCAGCCCAAGGTGACGCTGCGTGACCGCCGGCTGGTCGGGGTGGAGTGCCTGGCCCGCTGGGAGCACCCCGCGCACGGCGAGGTCGCCCCGGAGGACTTCGTGGCGGTGGCCGAGCACACCGGCCAGCTCGGCCGGCTCACCGAGGTGGTGCTGCGGGAGGGGCTGCGGCGCAGCCGGGACTGGACGCACACCGAGCAGCCGCTCGCCGTCGCGGTCAACCTCTCCGCCCGTACGCTCACCGACCGGCACTTCCCCGACCAGGTGCGCGAGCTGCTGGCCGAGTACGACGTCCCACCGCAGCGACTCACCTTCGAGATCCGCGAGGCCGGGGTGCTGGACGGCACCGACCGCCCGATCCCGACCCTGCGCCGGCTGCGCGACCTCGGCGTCCGGCTGTCGGTGGACGACTTCGGCACCGGATCGTCCTCGCTGGCCTACCTGCGCCGGCTGCCGGTGCACGAGGTGAAGGTCGACCGGTCGTTCGTGCAGGGCATGGCGACGGACCCGAGTGATCTGGCCATCGTCAACGCGGTGGTGACCCTCTCCCAGCAGTTCGGCCTGGCGGTGGTGGCCGAGGGCGTGGAGAGCGAGCTGACCCTGGAGCTGCTCCAGGACATCGGCTGCGAGATCGGCCAGGGCTTCCTGTTCAGCCGCCCGCTCCCGTACGAGCGGCTGGAGGCGTGGTTCGGGGCCCAGTTGGAGTCCGAGGCGCTCGTCGGCCCGGACGTCCGCCGGCTGCGCGTCGTCCCCTGAGGCGCTGCCCCGAAGGCCGCTCACCTGGGCGGACGTTCACCCGCCCGAGGGTGGGGGGATCCGATTTCACCTCCAGGGCGGGGCCGTGTACTCTTACTCCTGCGCGGCCACCGGGTGATCGTGCAGGCCCCCTTAGCTCAGTCGGCAGAGCGTCTCCATGGTAAGGAGAAGGTCTACGGTTCGATTCCGTAAGGGGGCTCAAAGGGTCCGGCTGGACCCGCCGCGGCGGTGTAGCTCAGATGGCAGAGCAAGCGGCTCATAATCGCTGTGTCGCCGGTTCAATTCCGGCCACCGCTACTCTCGTCCCTCGGGCTCGTTCCCGGTGGTCGTTGGGATGGGCGCTACAGGCGCCCACTTTGCATGTCCGCGCCCCCAGCACATAGGCTGAGGCGTTGTAGTTGTTGACCGTTAGCGAGGAAGGCACTCCGCCGTGGCGAAGGCTACCGATGTCCGGCCGAAGATCACTTTGGCGTGTGTGGAGTGCAAGGAGCGCAACTACATCACGCGCAAGAACCGCCGCAACAACCCGGACCGCATCGAGCTGAAGAAGTTCTGCCCCCGGGACGGCCGGCACACGGCCCACCGCGAGACCCGCTGACCCGCCGCCGGCGCGAGCCGGCCGCACGACACCCGATCGTCGATCCGGAACGGATGCGCGGCTTCTTCCGCGCGTTCGCCCCCGGGTCGGCTTTCGTGCTTTCCGTGTAGGTTCTCGGCATGCCCTTGGACCAGTCCTTCGTCGGCCGGACCTATCCGCCGACCGCCCCCTACCAGGTGGGCCGAGAGAAGATCCGCGAGTTCGCCACGGCGATCGGCGCCACCGACCCCGCGTACCACGATCCCGAGGCCGCCCGGGCGCTCGGTCACCCGGACGTGGTCGCCCCGCCGACCTTCCCCGTGGTCCTGACGATGGCCGCCAGCCGGCAGATCATCGACGACCCGGCGATCGGCGTCGACTACAGCCGGGTGGTCCACGGCGACCAGCGGTTCGCCTACACCCGTCCGGTGGTGGCCGGCGACGAGCTGGTCTGTGCGAACACGATCGAGGACATCAGCAGCCGGGGCGGGCACGACTTCCTGACCACCCGCACCGACGTCACCACGGCCGCCGGCGAGCCGGTGGTCGCCGTCTGGTCCAAGCTCGTCGTACGCGGGGAGGCCTGACGTGGAACTGCCCACCAAGACCTTCCGGGTCACCCGGGCCGACCTGGTCCGCTACGCGGGCGCCTCGGGCGACTTCAACCCGATCCACTGGAGCGACCGGTTCGCCACCGGCGTCGGCCTGCCCGGGGTGATCGCGCACGGGATGTTCACCATGGCGCTGGTCGGCCGGGCGGTGACCGAGTGGGCCGGCGCGCCCGACGCGGTGGTCGACTACGGGGTCCGGTTCACCCGTCCGGTGCCCGTTCCCGACGATGACGACGGCACCGAGGTCGAGGTGACCGCCAAGGTCAAGGACACCACCGAAGAGGGCCTGACCAGGATCGACATCATCGCGACGTGCCGCGGACAGAAGGTTCTCTCGCAGGCCCGGGCGGTGATCCGGACACCCCGCTGAGGGGGCTCCGCCACGCGGGGAGGTGGACCAGTTGGGAAAGTGGCCTCGCTACCCGTACACTGGTCCGCCGTGGGGCAAGTGACCCCGCCCGGTGCTGCACGACCGGGTCGGGGGAGCATCGCCACACAGGGGTGTAGCTCAATTGGCAGAGCAGCGGTCTCCAAAACCGCAGGCTGCAGGTTCAAGTCCTGTCACCCCTGCGCCTCAGGCCTGACCGTTCCCGTGGGTCGCGCCGCCAACCGGCGGCGTCCGGCCCGTGGTGGTGGCATCGGCGGGGTGGTCCCGAGGCATCGGGCCCATCCGTCGATCCGCCGGCCGCGGCCCGTCGCGGGACGGTTGGTCCGGCCGGCGTGACCAGCGCCGCGTACGCCGCACCGGCGTGCGACCCCGATTCCCGCGACGGAGGGCGAAGTGGCCGAGAATAAGCGGCGCAGCGAGGACGCCGGCGACGACGACCGTCTGAACGACGATGTCGTCGACGACGTGGCCGCCGACGACGCCACCGACGCGGACGAGCCGGTCTCCCGTGGCGGCACGGCGACCCGGGCGCGGGCGAAGGCTGAGTCGGCCGACGAGAGAAAGACCCGCAAGGACACCGAGCGGGTGGGGCCGTTCGCCCGCATCGCGCGGTTCTTCCGCGAGGTCGTGGCCGAGCTGCGTAAGGTCATCTGGCCTACCCGCAAGGAGCTGCTGACCTACACCGCCGTGGTCGTCACCTTCGTCGCGGTGATGCTGACGATCGTGGCCGGCTTGGACTACGCCTTCGCGAAGGGCGTGCTGTGGGTCTTCGGCAACCCCAGCTGACCGGCTGACTCAAGCCGATAGTGACGGAAGTGAGCGAGCGTGCCTGAGTACGACGAGACCGCCGAGACCACGGACGAGCAGTCCGCGGTGGCGACGGCGGCCAACGATGAGTCGGTCGAGGCCGCCAGCGAGCCGGACTTTCCGACCACCGAGCCCGCACCGGAAGAGGACTTCGACCCGGTCGCGGAGCTGCGTCAGAAGCTGCGCTACGCGCCGGGCGACTGGTACGTGGTGCACTCGTACGCCGGCTACGAGAACAAGGTCAAGACCAACCTCGAGACCCGGATCACCTCCCTCGACATGGAGGACTACATCTACCAGGTCGAGGTGCCGACCCGGGAAGAGATCGAGGTCAAGAACGGCAAGCGGTCCCAGATCCAGGCCAAGGTGTTCCCCGGCTACATCCTGGTCCGGATGGAGCTGACCGCGGAGTCCTACTCCTGCGTGCGTAACACCCCCGGGGTCACCGGGTTCGTGGGTGCGACCGACCGGGCCGACCGGCCGGCGCCGCTGAGCCTCGATGAGGTGCTCAAGTGGCTCGCCCCGGCGGTCGAGACCGGGCAGAAGAAGGCCAAGCCCGAGATCAGGGTGCTGGACTTCGAGGTGGGCGACTCGGTCACCGTCACCGACGGCGCGTTCGCCTCGCTGCCGGCGACGATCAGCGAGATCAACGCCGACCAGCAGAAGCTCAAGGTGCTGGTGTCGATCTTCGGTCGGGAGACCCCGGTCGAGCTGAACTTCAACCAGGTCACCAAGATCTGACGTTCCGGTCGCCGGCGGTGGGGCAGCAGCCCGCCGCCGGCGTCTCCGTTCCGCCCCTCGCCGGACCTCGGCGGAGGGGCGGCGGAGCACTGCGCTACTCTAGAACGTCGGTCGTCGCATCGCGCTGACCGTGCGCGCCCCCGGCCGGCACCTTTCCCAGTTCCAAGCCCCAGGAAGTGACATGCCTCCGAAGAAGAAGAAGCTCGTCAAGACGTTCACGCTTCAGCTGAAGGCGGGCCAGGCCACGCCGGCGCCGCCGGTCGGCCCCGCGCTCGGCCAGCACGGCGTGAACATCATGGAGTTCTGCAAGACCTACAACGCGCAGACCGAGTCCCAGCGGGGCGACATCGTCCCCGCCGAGATCAGCGTCTACGAGGACCGCTCCTTCACCTTCGTGCTGAAGACCCCGCCCGCCGCCCGGCTGCTGATCAAGGCCGCCGGTGCCGAGAAGGGTTCCGGCGTGCCGCATAGCCAGAAGGTCGGCTCCGTCACCCGCGCCCAGCTGCGGGAGATCGCCGAGAAGAAGATGGCTGACCTCAACGCCAACGACATCGACCAGGCTCAGAAGATCATCGCCGGCACCGCCCGGTCGATGGGCATCACCGTCTCCGACTGACCTCGGTCACCGCTTCCCCGTCATTTCGTGGGAGGGCGCGCGGTCACCGCGGCCCGCCATAGACCACAGGAGTAGCAAGAAATGCAGCGCAGCAAGACCTACCGCAAGGCCGCCGAGGTCATCGACCGGTCGAAGCTCTACACCCCGGCCGAGGCTGTCAAGATCGCCAAGGACACCACCAACGCCAAGTTCGACGCCACGGTCGAGGTCGCCATGCGCCTCGGCGTCGACCCCCGCAAGGCGGACCAGATGGTCCGTGGCGTGGTCAACCTGCCGCACGGCACCGGCAAGACCGCCCGCGTGATCGTCTTCGCCTCCGGCGCGAAGGCCGAGGAGGCCGCCGCCGCCGGTGCGGACGAGGTGGGCACCGACGAGCTCGTCGCCCGGATCCAGGGTGGTTGGCTCGACTTCGACGCGGCGATCGCCACCCCGGACCAGATGGCCAAGATCGGCCGGATCGCGCGGATCCTGGGCCCGCGCGGCCTCATGCCGAACCCGAAGACCGGCACGGTGACCATGGACGTCACCAAGGCCGTCTCGGACATCAAGGGCGGCAAGATCACCTTCCGGGTGGACAAGCACTCCAACCTCCACCTGATCATCGGCAAGGCCTCGTTCTCCGAGTCCCAGCTGGTCGACAACTACGCCGCCGTCCTCGACGAGGTGCTGCGGGCCAAGCCGTCGGCGTCGAAGGGCAAGTACCTCAAGAAGGTCACCCTCACCACCACGATGGGCCCGGGCGTTCCGGTCGACCCGAACCTGGTCAAGAACCTCCAGGAGGGCGTGACCGAGGCCTGAGCACCGCTGCCTCGACGGGGCCCCGCCACGACTACGTGGCGGGGCCCTTTCCGTCTCTCCGGTGTGGCAGGCTCGCGGCATGCGGTGGGAGGGTGTGTGGCTGCGGTACCACCGGCGCGGCCCGTGGGTGCTGCGGGAGACCAGCCTGCGGCTCGACCCGGGCGAGGTCGCCGTGGTGCTCGGCCGCAACGGTGTCGGCAAGTCCACTCTGCTCCAGTTGGCGGCCGGGGTGCTCCGGCCGACCCGGGGCCGGGTCGTCGACCGCCCGCGGCACGTCGGCTGGGTGCCGGAGCGGTTCCCTGCCGACCAGCCGTTCACCGTGGGGCGTTACCTGACCGGGATGGCCCGGGTGGCCGGACTGGATGGGGGCGAGGCGGAGCTGGCGGTCGACCGGTGGACCGAACGGCTGGGCCTGACGCGGTTTCGCGGCGTGCGCCTCCCCGAGCTGTCCAAGGGCACGGCCCAGAAGGTGGGCCTGGCCCAGGCGATGCTGCGGCGGCCCGATCTGCTCATCCTCGACGAGCCGTGGGAAGGCCTCGATGCCGCCGCCCGGGAACTGGTCCCCGGGCTGATCGGCGAGGTGCTGGCGGCCGGCGGGTCGGTGCTCGTCAGCGACCATCGGGGCGAGACGGCACGGCTGCCGGGAGCCGCCCGCTGGGCCGTCGCCGACGGCACCGTCACCGCGCAGGCGTCGGCCGACGCGCAGGCCGACGCGCTCGTCGTGGTCGAGGTCGCGGTGCCGGCCGCGCGGGTGGCCGGCACTGTCGCCCGGTTGCGCGCCGACGGCCACCACGTCCTACGGGTACGCTCCGACGCCGCCCCGCCCGACGCCCTCGCCAGTAAGCCGGCCGCCCCCGCCGCCGGGGAACTGCTCGCGACGGTTGCTGGGGATCCGGCCGCCCCCGCCGCCGGTGGCCCGCCCGCCTCCGCCGTCAGAGAGCCGGGCGTTGCTGCCGTCGGGGAGCCGGCTGCTCCCGTCGTCGTCGCCCCGGCCGTACCCGTCGCGCTCCCGATCAGCGGCCCGCCGGGCCCTGCCGACGGGGCGGGCGGGGACGTGCCGGCCTCAGGGCCGGCAGGGCGGGTGAGCCGGTGAGTGCGCTGGTCCGGCTGAGGCTGGCCGGCTTCCTGCGTACCGGACGGGCGGTCGCGCCCCTGCTGGCCGGCCTGCTCGCCCTCGGCGTCCTCTACGGCGGTGGACGGGCCCAGCCTGGCGAGGCGTACGGCGTTTCGGCGGTGGTGCTGTTCCCGGTACTGGCCTGGCAGACCAAGATCCTGCTCGACGTCGAGCCGGACGTGCAGCGCCGGCTGGCACTGGTGCTCGCCGGGGCGGCCCGGGAACGGGCCGCCGGGCTGCTCGCGGCGGTCGTGGCCGGGCTCGGTACGGTCGCCACCGGGCTGGTCTACCCGTGGCTGGTGGGCGGGGTGACCAGCCAGGTGCCGCCGGGCGGCCGGTCGCTGGCCGCCGGTGTCGCCCTCGGCGTCTGGGCGCACCTGCTCGCCCTGCCGGCAGCCGTGGCGCTCGGCGCGCTGGCCAGCCGGGCTGTCACGGGCAGCGCCGGGTACGGCGTCGCGGTGCTGGCGCTCGGCGTGGTCGGCACGCTGGTCCTGGGTCTCTCCGACTCGGTGGTCCCGTGGTTGGCGCCGCCGGTGATGTCCACCGCCCGGGCCGCCGCCGCCGGACCGTCCGGCGCGACCCTGGCCCTGCTCAGCGGGTGGGGGGTCGCCTGGAGCGCGACGGCCCTGGCCGCGTACGCCTGGCGCCGGCGGGTCCGCGTCTGATCGCGACCGTCCGGGGTGCCGCACGCTGCGCCCTCCCGGGCCGCTGAGGGCCCCGGTGCACGGTGAACGGGGTCGATCACCGGTGGGGGAGTGACCGGGCGCACCCGGGGGCGATTTGGCGGTCACGGGCGGGTCGCGTAGCCTAGGGGCGAAGTAACACCCAGAGACCGCTGGTCACCGTGCCCCGGCACGGTCGAAGGTCCCGCTTCGACGGGCGACCCGCGCAGGGCGGCAAGCGAAACTTGGCCGTGTTCCCGTGGTCCGCCGACTGCGGTGCGACCGGCCGCCCCTCGCCCCGTGCGCCCTGCGCCGGGGCGTTTCTCGTTGTCATGGCCCTCCGGTACCGCGGAAGCCTGCCGGCTTCCCGGTGGACCAGCCTGGAGCAACGAGAGAGGAGGGACATGGCGGACAAGCCGATCCGGGCCGACAAGGCCACGGCCGTCGTCGAGCTGACCGAGAACTTCCGCAACGCGGGCGCTACGGTGCTGACCGAGTACCGTGGTCTGACGGTTTCCCAGCTCACCCAGCTGCGGCGCTCGCTCGGCAAGGAGACCACCTACACGGTCGCGAAGAACACGCTGGCGAAGCGTGCCGCGACCGACGCGGGCATCTCCGGGCTCGACGAGCTGTTCACCGGTCCTACCGCGCTGACTTTCGTTTCGGGCGACGTCGTCGAGGCGGCGAAGGGGCTTCGCGACTTCGCGAAGGCCAACCCGAAGCTTGTCATCAAGGGCGGCGTCTTCGAGGGCAAGGCCATTTCCGCGGCCGAGGTCACGAAGCTTGCCGACCTGGAGTCCCGCGAGGTGCTGCTGGCCAAGCTGGCCGGCGCGATGAAGGGCAACCTGAGCAAGGCCGCGGCCCTGTTCCAGGCCCCGCTGTCGAAGACCGCTCGTGTCGCGGCAGCCCTGCAGGACAAGCGCGAGAAGGAGGGCGCCGAGGCGGCCTGAGGCCCCGCGGCGCACCCACGTTCTTAGTCAAACATTAGGAAAGGACGCCAGATATGGCGAAGCTCAGCACCGACGAGCTGCTTGACGCGTTCAAGGAGATGACGCTGATCGAGCTCTCCGAGTTCGTGAAGCAGTTCGAGGTGACCTTCGAGGTCACCGCCGCGGCTCCGGTCGCGGTTGCCGCCGGGGGCGCTGCCCCGGCCGCCGCCGAGGCCGAGCCGGAGAAGGACGAGTTCGACGTCGTCCTTGAGGCCGCAGGTGGCAAGAAGATCCAGGTCATCAAGGTCGTGCGTGAGCTGACCGGCCTGGGCCTGAAGGAGGCCAAGGACCTTGTCGAGGCCGCGCCGAAGGCGGTCCTGGAGAAGGTCAACAAGGAGGCCGCCGACAAGGCCAAGGGCAAGCTCGAGGGCGAGGGTGCCACGGTCATCCTCAAGTAATTGGGGCTGACCGGGCGCGGGCCCGGCTCAGGTTCACGTGAGCCGGGGCGTACTCCGACACGGCGGGCGACGATCTCGAATTTGGATCGTCGCCCGCCGTGTTCGTGGTGGGACCGCCAGCAACGTTCTGAGCAGGGCGTGGACGCCCGGCAACCGGCGGTACGGCCGGAGCGGAGGTCGTCCGTCGGTGGGAAACACGTGTCGCCGGCGAGACCGGCTCTTGACGCGGCCCTGGGCCGCCAGGCACCCTGACACCTGCAAGACCTTCCGCGCTTGCAACGGCCACCTCTTGGGTATTGGCAGCGGCGGCACCACCGGCCGCCGCACCCGAGCGGATCCGTAGGTCCGCCGCGTTCCGAGCGGCCCGGTCGTCCCTCTTTCGGGGGACGCCGAGGCGCGTTCCGCGACGACCTGCGGGCTGGGCTGGACAGCGGTTAGCCTCTCGGCTACACTGCTAGTTTGCGCTGCCTTCCGACTTGACCCCTGCGCAGAAATGTCCGATTGCGGGTATTTCTGGTGGGGATATTGGAGTGCACGCGTACCAGCCGTTCTGCAGCACCGGTCCTCGGAAGGACGCATCTTGGCAGCTTCCCGCCCTGCGAAGACCAGTCGTACGTCGAGCGCTTTCGCTCCCCGCCGAGTCTCTTTCGGCAGGATCACCGAACACCTCGAGGTCCCCAACCTCCTCGCCATTCAGAACGAGTCCTTCGACTGGCTCGTCGGCAACGAGGGTTGGCAGGGCCGGTCGGCGGACGACCCGCACGCACGCTCGGGTCTCGCGGAAATTCTCGAAGAGATCAGTCCTATTGAGGACTTCTCCGGCACCATGTCGCTCTCCTTCTCGGCACCGCGCTTCGACGAGGTCAAGGCCTCGATCGAGGAGTGCAAGGAGAAGGATCTGACCTACTGCGCCCCGCTGTTCGTGACCGCGGAGTTCACCAACAACACCACCGGCGAGATCAAGAGCCAGACGGTGTTCATGGGTGACTTCCCGATGATGACGCCGAAGGGCACCTTCATCATCAACGGCACCGAGCGCGTCGTGGTCAGCCAGCTCGTCCGCTCGCCGGGCGTGTACTTCTCGAAAGAGCCGGACAAGACCTCCGACCGCGACCTCTCCAGCGTCAAGGTCATCCCGAGCCGGGGTGCCTGGCTGGAGTTCGACATCGACAAGCGCGACACGGTCGGCGTCCGCATCGACCGCAAGCGCCGGCAGGCCGTCACGGTCCTGCTCAAGGCCATCGGTTGGTCCGCCGAGCGGATCCGCGAGAAGTTCGGCTGGTCCGAGCTGCTGATGACCACGCTCGAGAAGGACCACATCGCCGGCGCCGACGAGGCGTTGCTCGACATCTACCGGAAGCTCCGCCCTGGCGAGCCGCCGACCCGTGAGAACGCCCAGACCCTGCTCGACAACCTCTTCTTCAACCCGAAGCGGTACGACGTCGCCAAGGTCGGTCGGTACAAGTTCAACAAGAAGCTCGAAGTGGGCGTGCCGATCACCACCGGCACCCTGACCGAGGACGACATCGTCGCCACCGTGGAGTACCTCTGCCGGCTGCACGCCGGCGAGGACGGCTACGAGGCCGACGACATCGACCACTTCGGCAACCGGCGCCTGCGCACCGTGGGCGAGCTGATCCAGAACCAGGTCCGGGTCGGCCTGTCCCGGATGGAGCGGGTCGTCCGCGAGCGGATGACCACCCAGGACGTCGAGGCGATCACGCCGCAGACCCTGATCAACATCCGTCCCGTCGTGGCGGCGATCAAGGAGTTCTTCGGCACGTCGCAGCTGTCCCAGTTCATGGACCAGACCAACCCGCTGGCGGGCCTGACCCACCGGCGCCGGCTGAGCGCGCTCGGCCCGGGTGGTCTGTCCCGGGAGCGGGCCGGCTTCGAGGTCCGCGACGTGCACCCGTCCCACTACGGCCGGATGTGCCCGATCGAGACGCCGGAAGGCCCGAACATCGGCCTGATCGGCGCGCTCTCCACCTTCGCCCGGGTCAACCCGTTCGGCTTCATCGAGACGCCGTACCGGAAGGTCGTCGAAGGTCGGGTCACCGACCAGATCGACTACCTGACCGCGGACGAGGAGGACCGGTTCGTCAAGGCGCAGGCCAACGCGCGGCTGAAGGCCGACGGCACGTTCGCCGAGGACCGGGTCCTGTGTCGCCGTAAGGGTGGCGAGACCGAGGACGTGGTCCCCGGCGCCGTCGACTACATGGACGTGTCGCCGCGGCAGATGACCTCGGTCGCGACCGCGATGATCCCGTTCCTCGAGCACGACGACGCCAACCGGGCACTGATGGGCGCGAACATGCAGCGCCAGGCGGTGCCGCTGGTCAAGGCCGAGTCGCCGTTGGTCGGCACCGGCATGGAGTACCGCGCCGCCGTCGACGCCGGTGACGTGGTCGTGGCCGAGGTCGGCGGTGTCATCGAGGACCTCTGCGCCGACTACATCACCATCCACCAGGACGACGGCCATCGCCGGACGTACCTGCTGCACAAGTTCCGCCGCTCCAACGCCGGCTCCTGCGTCAACCAGAAGCCGGTCGTCTTCGAGGGCGACCGCGTCGAGGCCGGTCAGGTCATCGCCGACGGTCCGTGCACCGACGAGGGCGAGATGGCGCTCGGGCGCAACCTGCTGGTGGCGTTCATGTGCTGGGAGGGCCACAACTACGAGGACGCGATCATCCTGTCGCAGCGCCTCGTGCAGCAGGACGTGCTCACCTCGATCCACATCGAGGAGCACGAGGTCGACGCCCGGGACACCAAGCTCGGCCCGGAGGAGATCACCCGCGACATCCCGAACGTCAGCGAGGAGATGCTCGCCGACCTCGACGAGCGCGGCATCATCCGGATCGGCGCCGAGGTCGTCCCCGGCGACATCCTGGTCGGCAAGGTCACGCCCAAGGGTGAGACCGAGCTGACCCCGGAGGAGCGGCTGCTCCGCGCGATCTTCGGCGAGAAGGCGCGCGAGGTCCGGGACACCTCGCTGAAGGTGCCGCACGGCGAGACCGGCACGGTCATCGGCGTGCGTACCTTCTCCCGCGAGGACGGCGACGAGCTGCCGCCGGGCGTCAACGAGCTGGTCCGGGTCTACGTCGCCCAGAAGCGGAAGATCCAGGACGGCGACAAGCTCGCCGGCCGGCACGGCAACAAGGGCGTCATCTCGAAGATCCTGCCGATCGAGGACATGCCGTTCCTGGAGGACGGCACCCCGGTCGACATCGTGCTGAACCCGCTGGGTGTTCCGTCCCGGATGAACATCGGCCAGGTGCTGGAGACGCACCTCGGCTGGGTGGCCAAGACGGGCTGGAGCGTGGACGGCGACGACACCGACTGGAAGCGCCAGCTGCGCTCCATCGAGGCGCACGAGTCCGAGCCGGACACCAACGTGGCCACGCCGGTCTTCGACGGCGCCCGCGAGGAGGAGATCTCCGGTCTGCTCTCGTCGACCCTGCCCAACCGGGACGGCAAGCAGCTGATCGGCTCCACCGGCAAGGCGCAGCTGTTCGACGGCCGCTCGGGCGAGCCGCTGCCGGACCCGATCGCGGTCGGTTACATCTACATCCTGAAGCTCAACCACCTGGTCGACGACAAGATCCACGCCCGGTCGACCGGCCCGTACTCGATGATCACCCAGCAGCCGCTGGGTGGTAAGGCGCAGTTCGGTGGCCAGCGCTTCGGTGAGATGGAGTGCTGGGCGATGCAGGCGTACGGCGCCGCGTACGCCCTGCAGGAGCTGCTCACGATCAAGTCGGACGACGTCCTGGGCCGGGTCAAGGTCTACGAGGCGATCGTCAAGGGCGAGAACATCCCGGAGCCGGGCATTCCGGAGTCGTTCAAGGTGTTGCTCAAGGAGCTGCAGTCGCTGTGCCTCAACGTGGAGGTGCTCTCCAGCGACGGTGTGGCCCTGGAGATGCGCGAGACCGACGACGAGGTGTTCCGGGCCGCGGAGGAGCTGGGCATCGACCTGTCCCGGCGCGAGCCGAGCTCGGTCGAAGAGGTCTGAGGTGAGCGGTCGGGAGCCGACTCGCCGGCTCCCGACCCTACCCATTAGCTAAGCAGTACAGACGACGACATAGGGGACATAGTGCTCGACGTCAACTTCTTCGACGAGCTGCGCATCGGTCTCGCCACCGCCGACGACATCCGTCAGTGGTCGCACGGCGAGGTCAAGAAGCCTGAGACGATCAACTACCGCACCCTCAAGCCGGAAAAGGACGGGCTCTTCTGCGAGAAGATCTTCGGCCCGCAGCGGGACTGGGAGTGCTACTGCGGTAAGTACAAGCGGGTCCGGTTCAAGGGCATCATCTGCGAGCGCTGCGGCGTCGAGGTGACCCGCTCCAAGGTCCGCCGGGAGCGGATGGGTCACATCGAGCTGGCCGCTCCGGTGACCCACATCTGGTACTTCAAGGGCGTGCCGAGCCGGCTGGGTTACCTGCTGGACCTCGCCCCGAAGGACCTCGAAAAGATCATCTACTTCGCCTCGTACGTGATCACGAGCGTGGACGCCGAGTCGCGTCACCGCGACCTCTCGACCATCGAGAACGAGATCCTGGCCGAGAAGCGGCAGGCCGAGAACAGCCGTGACTCGGAGATCGAGAAGCGGGCCGCCAAGCTCGAGGCCGACCTGGCCGAGCTGGAGGCCGAGGGCGCGAAGGCGGACGTCCGGCGCAAGGTCAAGGAGGGCGGAGAGCGCGAGATGCGCCAGATCCGCGACCGGGCCCAGCGCGAGATCGACCGCCTGGACGAGGTGCTCGACACCTTCCGCAAGCTGGACTCGAAGCAGCTGGTCACCGACGAGCTGCTCTACCGGGAGCTGCGCGACCGGTTCGGCGAGTACTTCACCGGCGCGATGGGCGCCGAGGCCATCAAGGCGCTGGTCCAGAACATGGACCTCGCCACCGAGGCCGAGAGCCTGCGCGAGACCATCCGCTCCGGCAAGGGCCAGCGGAAGATCCGGGCGCTCAAGCGGCTCAAGGTCGTCGCGGCGTTCCTGAACACCCGCAACTCGCCGCTCGGCATGGTGCTGGACTGCGTCCCGGTCATCCCGCCGGACCTGCGCCCGATGGTGCAGCTCGACGGTGGCCGCTTCGCGACCTCCGACCTGAACGACCTGTACCGCCGCGTGATCAACCGGAACAACCGCCTCAAGCGGCTGATCGACCTCGGCGCGCCCGAGATCATCGTCAACAACGAGAAGCGGATGCTCCAGGAGGCCGTCGACGCGCTGTTCGACAACGGCCGCCGCGGCCGGCCGGTCACCGGCCCGGGTAACCGCCCGCTCAAGTCGCTGTCCGACATGCTCAAGGGCAAGCAGGGCCGGTTCCGGCAGAACCTGCTCGGCAAGCGCGTCGACTACTCCGGCCGTTCGGTCATCGTGGTCGGCCCGAAGCTGAAGCTGCACCAGTGCGGCCTGCCCAAGCAGATGGCGCTGGAGCTGTTCAAGCCGTTCGTGATGAAGCGGCTGGTGGACCTCAACCACGCGCAGAACATCAAGTCCGCCAAGCGGATGGTCGAGCGGCAGCGGCCGGTCGTGTGGGATGTGCTGGAAGAGGTCATCGGCGAGCACCCGGTGCTGCTGAACCGCGCGCCGACCCTGCACCGACTGGGCATCCAGGCCTTCGAGCCGCAGCTCGTCGAGGGCAAGGCGATCCAGATCCACCCGCTGGTCTGCACCGCGTTCAACGCCGACTTCGACGGTGACCAGATGGCGGTGCACGTGCCGCTGTCCGCCGAGGCTCAGGCCGAGGCGCGGATCCTGATGCTGTCGTCGAACAACATCCTCAAGCCGGCCGACGGCAAGCCGGTCACCATGCCCACCCAGGACATGGTCATCGGCCTCTACCACCTCACCCACCTCAGGGCCGGTGAGAAGGGCGAGGGCCGGCCGTTCAGCTCGGACGCCGAGGCCCGGATGGCCTTCGACGCCAGCGAGCTGCACCTGCAGGCGCCGGTGAGGATCCGCCTGCGCGGGCTGGTCGGGGTCGACAACGGCGTCGGGGCCGAGCCGTGGGTCGCGCCGGAGGGCTGGGTCGAGGGTGACCCGCTCACCGTCGAGACCACCCTGGGTCGGGTGCTGTTCAACGAGACGCTGCCGCAGGGCTACCGCTTCGTGAACTACGAGATCCGCAAGGGGCAGCTCTCCGCGATCGTCAACGACCTGGCCGAGCGCTTCCCGAAGGTGGCGCTGGCCGCCACCCTGGACGGCCTCAAGGAGGCCGGTTTCCACTGGGCGACCTGGTCCGGCGTGACGATCGGCATGGAGGACGTCATCGCTCCGCCGCGCAAGCGGGAGATCCTGGAGAAGTACGAGAAGGAAGCCGACCGGATCGACAAGCAGTACCAGCGGGGTCTGATGACCGCCGAGGAGCGTCGCGGCGAGCTCATCGAGATCTGGACCAAGGCGACCAACGAGGTCGCCAAGGAGATGGACACCGCGTTGCCGCAGGAGAACCCCCTGTGGAAGATGATCCACTCGGGTGCCCGCGGTAACCTGCTCCAGCTCCGTCAGATCGCCGCGATCCGTGGTCTGGTGGCCAACCCGAAGGGCGAGATCATCCCCCGGCCGATCAAGGCCAGCTACCGGGAGGGTCTGTCCGTGCTGGAGTACTTCATCTCCACGCACGGTGCCCGTAAGGGTCTCGCCGACACCGCGCTGCGGACCGCCGACTCGGGTTACCTGACCCGTCGTCTGGTGGACGTGTCGCAGGACGTCATCATCCGCGAGGAGGACTGCGGCACCGACCGGGCCATCCCGATGCAGATCGGCGAGCGGCGCGACGGCAAGCTGTACGTCCACGAGCACGCCGAGACCAGCGTGCACGCCCGTACCCTGGCGGACGACATCAAGGGGCCGGACGGCAACGTTGTCGCCGAGCGCGGCCAGGACGTCAACTCCATCGGAGTCGACCGGATCGTCGCTGCCGGGGTGGAGACGGTGCGGGTGCGCAGCGTGCTCACCTGCGAGTCGAAGCTGGGCGTCTGCGGTGCGTGCTACGGCCGTTCGCTGCCGACCGGCAAGACCGTGGACGTCGGCGAGGCGGTCGGCATCATCGCCGCCCAGTCGATCGGCGAGCCCGGTACGCAGCTGACGATGCGTACGTTCCACACCGGTGGTGTCGCGGGTGAGGACATCACCCAGGGTCTGCCCCGCGTCCAGGAGATCTTCGAGGCCCGGGTCCCGAAGGGCAAGGCGCCGATCGCCGACACCCCGGGCCGGATCCGGATCGAGGACGGCGAGCGGTCGCGGAAGATCATCGTTGTGCCGGACGACGGCAGCGAGGAGATCGTCTACGACAAGATCTCCAAGCGGGTCCGGCTGCGGGCCCACGACGGCGACCACGTCGAGGTCGGCGAGAAGCTCACCGAGGGCACCATCGACCCGCACGAGCTGCTGCGCATCCTCGGCCCGCGCGCGGTCCAGGTCCACCTGACCCAGGAGGTCCAGCAGGTCTACCGCTCGCAGGGTGTGCTCATCCACGACAAGCACATTGAGATCATCATCCGCCAGATGCTGAAGCGGGTGACGGTCATCGACTCCGGCTCGACCGAGTTCCTGCCGGGCGTGCTGGTCGACCGGGCGCTGTTCGAGTCGGAGAACCGCCGGCTCGTCTCCGAGGGCGGCGAGCCCGCCGCCGGTCGCCCGGTGCTGATGGGTATCACCAAGGCCTCGCTGGCCACGGACTCCTGGCTGTCGGCGGCCTCCTTCCAGGAGACCACCCGGGTGCTGACCGACGCGGCGATCAACTCGCGCAGCGACTCGCTGGTCGGCCTCAAGGAGAACGTGATCATCGGTAAGCTCATCCCGGCCGGTACGGGCATCAGCAAGTACCGCAACGTCCGGGTCGAGCCGACCGAGGAGGCCAAGGCCAAGGTCTACTCGATGACCGGCTACCCGGAGACCGACTACGGCTTCGGGCCGGCCAGCGGGCAGGCCGTGCCGCTGGACGACTTCGACTTCGGGTCGTACCGCTAAGCAGTAGGAACGACGAGGCCCCCGGCAGGTGCCGGGGGCCTCGTCGCATCTCGGTTCGGACAGAACCGATGAGAGAGATCTCCCGGCTGGGTGCCGTGCGTGCCGAACCCCCGTCCGGGCGGCGGGGTGGTTCGGGGCGGGGAAGAGGTCGGAGGGGCCGGGTCGCCGACCGGGCCGGAGGGGCATGATGGTGGGCATGACGACCGCACCCGGGCAGGTGCCCGCCGCGCGGCCGGGGCCGCGCCATCCGCTCGATCCTGACCCGGTCCGGTCCAGCAAGGCCCGCGCGGTCTTCGCTCTCGGCCTGATGGGCGCGCTCACCGGGCTCTTCGTCGGTGGGGTGGTGCCGGCCACGCTCGCCCTCGTGCTGGCCCGTCAGGCCCGGCGGGAGGCGTACGCCTCGGGGGGTTTCCTCACCGGCGGGGCCTGGCTGCGGCGGGGGGAGCGGCTCGCCTGGGCGGGGTTGGTCCTGGTCGCGACGACCGTGGTGGTGGCGGTGGTGATCGGGCTGGTCCGGCTAACCGGGCAGCCGTTCGGGCACGACTACGCGCCGAACGTGGACTGACCGTCCCGGGGGATGCGTCCCCGCCCACCCACGAGGGCTGGGGCGGCGGCGGTAGCCTGACCGGTGTCCGTCGCGCGGCGGTGGACAGCGACCGGCGACTGGAGGCCCTCGTGACGGAACCGGCGCGGCCCTCGGGCGATCCGGCGGAGCGACCCGCCGCGCCCCCGGATCCGGCCGGGCCCCCCGCATCGGCGGGGGAGAGCCCGTGGGCCAGGCCGGACGCCGGGCCCCGCATCGCCCCGGAGGTCGCCTCCGTGGAGTACGCGCCGCCGCCGGTCTCCCCGCCGCCCCCACCGGCCGGGAACGTGGAATCTCCTCCGGGTCCGTTCCCGCCGGCCGGTCCCGCGTCGCACCCGGGGGCCGCGCCGCAGGTCGGCTGGCCGTCGCCGGCGGGTCCGTCCGGCGGCGAGCGGCCGTCCGGCCCGTACCCGACGCAGGCGCCCTGGTCCGGGCAACCGGTCGGGGCCCACCCCACAGCCGGACCGGTGGGTTTCCCGGGCCAGCAGGCGGGCCCCGGCTGGGGCGGGCCGGGCCCCGGCTGGGGGCGGGTGCCCCCGCCGCCGCGGGAGGCCCCCCGGCCGCCGAAGCGGGTCGACCCGGTGCCCGGCACCCCGTTCGGCGTGGTGCACCTCGACGTCCCCCCGGTCACCTCAGGGCTCGCGGTCGGCTCGTTGGTGGCCGGGATCGCCTCGGCCCTGGTTTCGCTCCTGGTGATCTGTCTGGGGGCGACCGCGGCCTCGCAGGGGGTCTGGGCCGCCGGCGTGTTCGCGTTCCTCGGGGTGCTGGCCGGGGCGGCGGCCGTGGTGGCCGGTCTGCTCAGCACGCGACAGATCCGGCGACCCGCGTCGCCGCCCGCGGTGCAGTTCACCGGCCGGGGCCTGGCCCTGGCCGGGATCAGTTGCGGCGCTTCGGGCCTGGCGCTCAGCCTGCTCGGTCTGGGCCTGGCGCTGCTCCTCGGCCTCGGCTGAGCCGGTGGTCCGGCGGGCCCGGTGATCGACGGCGTCAGGCGGCCGGCCCGAGGCGTTCGGTCTCCCGGGCCCCGTCGAGGTGGCGGGGGCGGGGCAGCGCGGGCCGGCCGGGTTCCTGCGGGGGCGACCGGGTCGTCTCCGGCGGGGGCCGTTACACTTGTTTCCGTAGGCCCATCGCGGATGGGCAGGCACGACGGTTCGGCCGGCAGGGCGGTGACGCTGTTCTCCGGGACCTCTCCGTTTTGACCTGTGCGGCTGTGATAGGTACTCTTTCCCCTTGCGCCCGGGCCTGCCCGGGCGACTCGTGCGTGCGCTGGACCCGGGCGACCTGGTGATCATGCGGCGACATGACATGGCAAAGACCCGGCGCGGGTGATCGCGGGCCGGTGACAGAAATCCGGTGCGCGCGTGAGCGGCGGCACCGGGACCGTGAGCTGGGCGACACGCCCGACCGCGGGTGCCGGGACCTCCGCAAGGTGGCCCTGGCCGGAATGTAGGAGAGCCTTCCCACCAGGGGCGGTTACGAGTAGACGGCGCGGCCGCCGGATGGCGGCCGAAGGGAGCGGAGAAACCCGGTGCCCACGATTCAGCAGCTGGTCCGAAAGGGCCGCAAGGCCAAGACGACCAAGACCAAAACCCCGGCGCTGAAGGGTTCCCCTCAGCGGCGCGGTGTGTGCACCCGCGTGTACACCACCACCCCCAAGAAGCCGAACTCGGCGCTCCGTAAGGTCGCCCGCGTCAAGCTCAGCAGCCAGATCGAGGTGACCGCCTACATCCCGGGCGTGGGTCACAACCTGCAGGAGCACTCGATCGTGCTCGTCCGCGGCGGCCGGGTGAAGGACCTCCCCGGCGTGCGTTACAAGATTGTTCGCGGTTCGCTGGACACCCAGGGTGTCCGCAACCGCAAGCAGGCGCGCAGCCGTTACGGCGCGAAGAAGGAGAAGAGCTGAGATGCCGCGTAAGGGACCCGCTCCGCGGAAGCCGCTGGTCGCTGACCCGGTGTACAACTCGCCGTTGGTCACCCAGCTGGTGAACAAGATCCTCATGCGCGGTAAGCGTCAGCTCGCCGAGCGTATCGTGTACGCCGCTCTGGAGGGCTGCCGCGAGAAGTCCGGCACTGACCCGGTCGTCACCCTCAAGCGGGCGATGGACAACGTCAAGCCGACCCTCGAGGTGCGCAGCCGTCGCGTCGGTGGCGCCACCTACCAGGTGCCGGTCGAGGTCCGTCCGACCCGCGCGACCACCCTCGGTCTGCGCTGGCTGGTGACGTACTCCAAGGCCCGGCGCGAGAAGACCATGGTCGAGCGGCTCATGAACGAGCTGCTGGACGCGAGCAACGGCCTGGGTGCCGCCGTCAAGCGGCGCGAGGACACGCACAAGATGGCCGAGTCGAACAAGGCCTTCGCGCACTACCGCTGGTAACACACTTGGTTCCGGCGCCTCTCGGGGCGCCGGAACCGCCACCAGTTGTGTCGAGACGACGATAAGTAGGGATTGAAGTGGCCGCCGCAGACGCGCTCGCCAACGTACGCAACATCGGCATCATGGCTCACATCGATGCCGGTAAGACCACCACCACCGAGCGGATCCTCTTCTACACCGGTATCACGTACAAGATCGGTGAGGTCCACGATGGCGGTGCCGTCATGGACTGGATGGAGCAGGAGCAGGAGCGTGGTATCACCATCACCTCCGCTGCTACCAAGTGTGAGTGGAAGGGCCACACGATCCAGATCATCGACACGCCGGGTCACGTCGACTTCACGGTCGAGGTCGAGCGGTCGCTGCGGGTGCTGGACGGTGCGGTCGCGGTCTACGACGGTGTGGCCGGCGTGGAGCCCCAGACGGAGAACGTCTGGCGTCAGGCCGACAAGTACGACGTCCCGCGGATGTGCTTCGTCAACAAGCTCGACCGGACCGGCGCGGACTTCTTCCGCTGCGTGCAGATGATGATCGACCGGCTCAACGCCACCCCGCTGGTGCTCCAGATCCCGATCGGGCTCGAGGGCGACCACATCGGGATCGTCGACCTGATCGGCATGCGCGCCCTCACCTGGCGCGGGGAGACCCAGAAGGGTGAGGACTACGCGATCGAGGAGATCCCGGCCGACCTCGCCGACTCCGCCGCGGAGTGGCGCGAGAAGCTGGTGGAGACCCTGGCCGACGTCGACGACGCGGTGATGGAGAAGTACCTGGAGGGCGAGGAGATCTCCGTCGAGGAGATCAAGGCCGCCATCCGGCGTGCCACCATCGCCAGCAAGGCCAACCCGGTGCTCTGCGGCTCGGCGTTCAAGAACAAGGGTGTCCAGCCGATGCTCGACGCCGTGGTCGACTTCCTGCCGTCGCCGCTGGACGTCCCGGCGATCGAGGGCACCGCGACCGACGGCGAGACGCCGCTGCAGCGGAAGCCGTCGAAGGCGGAGCCGTTCGCCGGCCTCGCCTTCAAGATTCAGACCGACAAGCACCTTGGCAAGCTCACCTACGTCCGGGTCTACTCCGGCGTGATCGAGACCGGCAACCAGGTGGTCAACTCCACCAAGGACCGCAAGGAGCGGATCGGCAAGATCTACCAGATGCACGCCAACAAGCGGGAAGAGCGCGGCTCGGCCCAGGCTGGCGACATCATCGCGGTGCAGGGTCTGAAGCAGACCACCACCGGTGACACGCTGTGCGACCCGGCGAATCCGGTCATCCTGGAGTCGATGACCTTCCCGGAGCCGGTCATCGAGGTCGCCATCGAGCCGAAGACCAAGGCCGACCAGGAGAAGCTCAGCACCGCCATCCAGCGGCTGGCGGAGGAGGACCCGACCTTCCGCGTCAAGCTGGACGAGGAGACCGGTCAGACGGTCATCTCCGGCATGGGCGAGCTGCACCTGGACATCCTGGTCGACCGGATGCGCCGCGAGTTCAACGTCGAGGCGAACATCGGCAAGCCGCAGGTGGCGTACCGCGAGACCATCCGCCGCAAGGTGGACAAGATCGAGTACACCCACAAGAAGCAGACCGGCGGCTCCGGCCAGTACGCCCGGGTCATCGTCAGCGTGGAGCCGCTGCCGCTGGGCAACGACTCCCCGACGTACGAGTTCGCCAACGCCGTCACCGGCGGCCGTATCCCCCGGGAGTTCATCCCGTCGGTGGACGCTGGCGCCCAGGACGCGCTGCAGTACGGCATCCTGGCCGGCTTCCCGCTGGTCGGTGTCAAGCTGACGCTGCTGGACGGCCAGTACCACGAGGTCGACTCCTCGGAAATGGCGTTCAAGATCGCCGGCTCGATGGTGATGAAGGAGGCGGCCCGCAAGGCCGACCCCGCACTGCTCGAGCCGATGATGGCCGTTGAGGTCACCACTCCTGAGGAGAACATGGGTGACGTCATCGGCGACCTCAACTCCCGCCGTGGCTTGATCCAGGCGATGGAGGAGCGCAGCGGCACCCGCATCGTGAAGGCCCTGGTGCCGTTGTCGGAGATGTTCGGCTACGTCGGCGACCTGCGGTCGAAGACCCAGGGCCGGGCTAGCTACAGCATGCAGTTCGACTCCTACGCCGAGATCCCGCAGAGCGTGGCGAAGGAGATCATCGCCAAGGCTACGGGTGAGTGACGCTCACCTGAGCTGATGGATGAACCGGGGCTGGTCGCGGGAGGGTATCCCCGCCGGCGGCCACCTCGGTCGGGTTGCGTGAGACCGGGCCTGTAGGCTTCATCGCCGCAGAACCCACCAAAGCTCTCCGGCCGCGAGGTCGGAAAGGCTGTCGACAGAGTCCTAAGCGCCGACCTGGCGCGCCGGGGCGAACGAACCAAGAAGTCCACAGGAGGACACCAGTGGCGAAGGCGAAGTTCGAGCGGACTAAGCCGCACGTCAACATCGGCACCATTGGTCACATCGACCACGGTAAGACGACGCTGACGGCGGCCATCACCAAGGTCCTGCACGACCAGTACCCCGACCTGAACCCCTACACGCCGTTCGACCAGATCGACAAGGCGCCGGAGGAGAAGGCCCGCGGTATCACGATCTCGATCGCGCACGTCGAGTACCAGACCGAGTCTCGGCACTACGCGCACGTCGACTGCCCCGGGCACGCCGACTACATCAAGAACATGATCACCGGTGCCGCGCAGATGGACGGCGCGATCCTGGTGGTCGCGGCGACCGACGGCCCGATGCCGCAGACCCGCGAGCACGTGCTGCTGGCCCGCCAGGTCGGCGTGCCGTACATCGTCGTGGCGCTCAACAAGAGCGACATGGTCGATGACGAGGAGCTCCTGGAGCTCGTCGAGCTCGAGGTCCGCGAGCTGCTCTCGTCGCAGGAGTACCCGGGTGACGACCTGCCGGTCGTCCAGGTCTCCGCGCTGAAGGCGCTCGAGGGCGACCCGGTCTGGACCGAGAAGCTGCTCGAGCTGATGAACGCGGTCGACACCGCGATCCCGCAGCCTGAGCGCGAGATCGACAAGCCGTTCCTGATGCCGGTCGAGGACGTCTTCACGATCACCGGTCGTGGCACCGTCGTCACCGGTCGCGTGGAGCGCGGCGTTCTCCTGCCGAACGAGGATGTCGAGCTCGTCGGTATCAAGGAGAAGGGCTTCAAGACCAAGGTCACCGCGATCGAGATGTTCCGGAAGACCCTGGACGACGCCCGCGCAGGCGAGAACGTCGGCCTGCTGCTGCGTGGCACCAAGCGCGACGAGGTCGAGCGCGGCATGGTCGTGGTGAAGCCGGGCTCGAACACCCCGCACACGGAGTTCGAGGCGACGGTCTACATCCTCTCCAAGGAGGAGGGCGGCCGGCACACCCCGTTCTTCCAGAACTACCGTCCGCAGTTCTACTTCCGGACCACGGACGTCACCGGCGTCGTCACGCTGCCCGAGGGCACCGAGATGGTCATGCCGGGCGACAACACCACGATGACCGTGAACCTGATCCAGCCCATCGCGATGGAGGACAACCTCAAGTTCGCGATCCGGGAGGGTGGCCGTACGGTCGGCGCTGGTCGCGTCACCAAGATCATCAAGTGACCTGGGTAACCCCGATTAGCGTTGCCGTCGGTATTGCGGCATACTAGTCAGGTTGCGTAACGACAGTTCGTCGCCCGCGTCCGGCGTCCGCTGGACCTCCGGGTCGTTGAACAGTCGCGCGTAGGGTGGTTGGCTTGTCCCTGGCGGCCAACCACCCTCGCACGGCGTTCAGGTCGCGGGGACGCGATCGGCGCCATGACCCACCGCGCGGTCAGCAGAGCTCCGGAGACCCGGGGCGGAGCCTGGTCCGAGGGCGCGACACGCCCGACCGCGGGGGTCGGCGGAAGTGGGCCTGTGCCAGCCGGTGCAGGTGCCCGCAACACAGCGGCATCGAGAGAAGGAACAGAAGCCACCATGGCGGGACAGAAGATCCGCATCCGGCTCAAGGCCTATGACCACGAGGTCGTCGACTCCTCGGCGCGGAAGATCGTCGAGACGGTGACGCGTACCGGGGCGCAGGTCGCTGGCCCGGTGCCGCTGCCCACGGAGATCAACCGTTTCTGCGTCATCCGTTCGCCGCACAAGTACAAGGACTCGCGCGAGCACTTCGAGATGCGCACTCACAAGCGGCTGATCGACATCATCGACCCGACTCCGAAGACGGTCGACTCGCTCATGCGCCTCGACCTGCCGGCTGGCGTCGACATCGAGATCAAGCTGTAGGGACCGGACAAATGGACAGGCAAGTCAAGGGGATCCTGGGCGCAAAGCTCGGCATGACCCAGGTCTGGGACAACAACCGTGTTGTCCCGGTGACCGTGGTTCAGGCCGGCCCGTGCGTCATCAGCCAGGTTCGTAGCGCCGAGAAGGACGGTTACTCCGCAGTCCAGCTCGCCTACGGCACGATCGACCCGCGCAAGGTGAAGAAGCCGGTCAGCGGGCACTACGCGAAGGCGGACGTGGCGCCGCGCCGACACATCGTCGAGCTGCGCACCGCGGACGCCGCGGACTACTCGCTGGGCCAGGAGGTCACGGTCGAGGAGTTCCCGGCCGGCGTCAGCATCGACGTCACCGGCAGGACCAAGGGCAAGGGCTACGCCGGCCCGATGAAGCGGCACGGCTTCCACGGCCTGCGCGCCAGCCACGGTGTCGAGCGCAAGCACCGCTCACCGGGCTCGATCGGCGCGTGCGCCACCCCGGGTCGCGTCTTCAAGGGCACCCGGATGGCCGGCCGGATGGGTGGCGTTCGCTACACCGTCCAGAACCTGACCGTCCAGGCGGTCGACACCGAGAACAACCTCCTGCTCGTTCGTGGGGCCATTCCCGGTCCCAAGGGCGCGCTGGTCCTGGTCCGCAGCGCGGCCAAGACCAAGGTGAAGAAGGGCGGTGTGGCCAAGTGACCACCGTTGACGTCCTCAACGTCGAAGGCGCCAAGAGCAGCTCCGTCGAGCTGCCCGGCGACATCTTCGACGTCCAGGCCAACCTCGCGCTGATGCACCAGGTCGTGGTGGCCCAGCTCGCGGCAGCCCGCCAGGGCACGCACAAGGCCAAGACCCGCGGCGAGGTCGCCGGCGGCGGCAAGAAGCCGTACAAGCAGAAGGGCACCGGTCGGGCCCGTCAGGGCTCGATCCGCGCGCCGCAGTTCGCCGGCGGTGGCGTGGTCCACGGTCCGGTGCCGCGTGACTACAGCCAGCGGACCCCGAAGAAGATGAAGGCCGCCGCCCTGCGTGGCGCTCTCTCCGACCGGGCCCGCGCTGGCCAGGTGCACGTCGTCGAGGCGTTCGTCTCGGGCGAGAAGCCGTCGACCAAGGCCGCCCTGGCCACGCTGGTCAAGCTGACCGAGGCCACCCGGGTCCTGGTCGTGCTGAGCAGCACCGACGAGCTGAACTGGGTGTCGCTGCGCAATGAGCCGCGGGTGCACCTGATCGAGGCCGGCCAGCTCAACACGTACGACGTGCTGGTGGCCGACGACGTGGTCTTCACCAAGGACGCCCTGGACGAGTTCCTGGGTGTTCCCGCCGAGACCACCGAGGAGGGTGGCAAGTGAGCACGATCGCCGATCCGCGGGACATCATCGTCGCGCCGGTCGTCTCGGAGAAGAGCTACAGCGAGCTGAACCGGAACTGGTACACCTTCCTGGTGCGCCCGGACGCGAACAAGACCGAGATCAAGATCGCTATCCAGCAGATCTTCAACGTCCGCGTCCTGACGGTGAACACGCTCAACCGTGAGGGCAAGCGCAAGCGCACCAAGACCGGTTTCGGTCAGCGCAAGGCCACCAAGCGGGCGATCGTGAAGCTGGCTGACGGTGACCGTATCGAGGCCTTCGGCGGCCCGGTCAGCTGAGGGGTGTAGACAATGGCTATCCGTAAATACAAGCCGACGACGCCGGGCCGGCGTGGCTCGAGCGTCGCCGACTTCGCCGAGATCACCCGGTCGAAGCCCGAGAAGTCGCTGCTGGCGCCGCTGCCGAAGAAGGGTGGGCGTAACGTCCACGGCCGGATCACCACCCGGCACCACGGTGGCGGCCACAAGCGCCAGTACCGTCTGATCGACTTCAAGCGGGTCGACAAGGACGGCATCCCGGCGAAGGTCGCGCACATCGAGTACGACCCGAACCGCACCGCGCGCATCGCGCTGCTGCACTACGCCGACGGCGAGAAGCGCTACATCCTCGCGCCGAAGGACCTGAAGCAGGGCGACGCGGTCGAGTCTGGACCGGGCGCCGACATCAAGCCGGGTAACAACCTGCCGCTGCGCAACATCCCGGTCGGTACCACCATCCACAACGTGGAGCTGCGTCCGGGCGGCGGTGCCAAGCTGGCCCGCTCGGCCGGCGTCGGCGTCCAGCTGCTCGGCCGGGAGGGCGTGTACGCCACCCTGCGTCTGCCGTCCGGTGAGATCCGGCGGGTCGACGTGCGGTGCCGCGCCAGCGTCGGCGAGATCGGCAACGCCGACCAGTCGAACATCAACTGGGGCAAGGCCGGCCGCATGCGGTGGAAGGGCAGGCGCCCGACCGTCCGAGGCGTCGCCATGAACCCGGTCGACCACCCGCACGGTGGTGGTGAGGGTAAGACCTCAGGTGGCCGTCACCCGGTCAACCCGCAGGGTAAGCCCGAGGGCCGCACCCGTCGCAAGGGCCAGCCGAGTGACCGGCTGATCGTTCGCCGCCGCTACGCCACGCGTAAGCGCGGCTGAGGGAGATAAGACATGCCTCGCAGCCTGAAGAAGGGCCCGTTCGTCGACGACCACCTGCTCAAGAAGGTGGAGACGCAGAACGACAAGGGCTCGAAGAACGTCATCAAGACCTGGTCGCGGCGCTCGACGATCATCCCCGAGATGCTCGGCCACACGATCGCCGTGCATGACGGACGCAAGCACGTCCCGGTGTTCGTTACCGAGGCGATGGTCGGGCACAAGCTCGGCGAGTTCGCGCTGACCCGCACGTTCAAGGGTCACGAGAAGGACGACCGGAAGAGCCGCCGGCGCTGACGCCGCGGGCATACGGATAGAGGAACAAGGGGTTACAGCGATGCCAGGAAAGGGCGACGCTCCGGTGCTTCCGGGCGCGCGGGCGATTGCGCGGCACGTGCGCATTTCGCCGATGAAGGCGCGCCGGGTGGTCAACCTCGTCCGCGGCCTGCCCGCGAAGGAGGCGCTTACGGTGCTGCAGTTCGCGCCGCAGGCTGCGAGCGAGCAGGTGTACAAGGTGCTCGCGAGCGCGATCGCGAACGCGGAGAACAACGAGCGGCTGGACCCCGATGCGCTGCTCGTCAGCGAGGCGTTCGTCGACGAGGGCCCGACGATGAAGCGGTTCCGGCCGCGCGCGCAGGGCCGGGCGTACCGGATCCGCAAGCGGACCTGCCACATCACCGTGGCGGTCGAGGCGGTCGCGCCGGCTGCGCCGAAGAAGTCCACGGCGAAGAAGGTCGCCCCGGCGAAGCAGGCCGAGGCCGCTGAGACGGAGAGCAAGACGGAGGGCGCCGAGTAATGGGTCAGAAGGTTCACCCCACTGGGTTCCGGCTCGGCATCTCGACCGACTGGAAGTCCCGCTGGTTCGCGGACAAGCTCTACAAGGACTACATCGGCGAAGATGTCAAGATTCGCCGGATGATGTCCAAGGGCCTCGAGCGTGCCGGCATTTCCAAGGTCGACATCGAGCGCACCCGGGACCGGGTCCGCGTCGACATCCACACCGCCCGGCCGGGCATCGTCATCGGCCGGAAGGGTGCGGAGGCCGACCGGATCCGCGGCGAGCTGGAGAAGCTCACCGGCAAGCAGGTACAGCTGAACATCATCGAGGTGAAGAACCCCGAGTCGGACGCGCAGCTGGTCGCCCAGGGCGTCGCCGAGCAGCTCTCCAGCCGGGTCAGCTTCCGTCGGGCGATGCGCAAGGCGATGCAGTCGGCGATGAAGAACCCGGTATGCAAGGGCATCCGGGTCCAGGTCTCGGGTCGCCTCGGCGGCGCCGAGATGAGCCGGACCGAGTTCTACCGCGAGGGTCGCGTCCCGCTGCACACGCTGCGGGCCAACATCGAGTACGGCTTCTTCGAGGCCCGTACCACCTTCGGCCGCATCGGCGTGAAGGTCTGGATCTACAAGGGTGACGCGGTGCCGGGTCGGGAGACCCCGGCCGAGGCGCCGTCCCGCCCGCGTCGTGAGCGTGCCGACCGCCCCGAGCGTCCGCGCCGTGGTCGGTCCGGTTCGTCCGGCACGACCGCCGGTGGCACCGAGGCCGGCCGGGCTGCCGCGACCACCATCGCGCAGCAGGCTGAGACGCCGAGCGGCGAGCCGATCGACAGCGCTGCTGTCGCCTCGGTCGCTTCGACTCCGGCAGAAACGCAGCAGGAGGGCTGACAGATGCTGATGCCGCGCAAGCCCCCGAAGGGCTTCCGCAAGCCGCACCACCCGGACCGCAGTGGCGCGTCCAAGGGTGGCAACCGCGTGGTGTTCGGCGAGTTCGGGATCCAGGCTCTCGAGCCGGCGTACGTGACCAACCGGCAGATCGAGTCGGCGCGTATCGCAATGACCCGCCACATCAAGCGTGGCGGTAAGGTCTGGATCTCGATCTTCCCGGACCAGGCCCTGACCAAGAAGCCGGCCGAGACCCGGATGGGTTCCGGTAAGGGCTCGCCCGAGTGGTGGGTCGCCAACGTCAAGCCGGGGCGGATCCTCTTCGAGATGTCCTTCCCTAACGAGCAGATCGCGCGAGAAGCAATGCGTCGCGCGATCCACAAGCTCCCGATGAAGTGCCGGATTGTTACGCGCGAAGTGGGTGAATCCTGATGGCAGCGGGCGTTAAGGCCTCCGAGCTGCGTGAGCACTCCGACGAGGAGCTGGTCACGAAGCTGCGCGAGGCCAAGGCGGAGCTGTTCAACCTCCGCGTTCAGGGCGCAACCGGGCAGCTGGACAACAACCGGCGGTTGCAGGTCATCCGTCGGGAGATCGCCCGGATCTACACGATCATGCGTGAGCGCGAGTTGGGTCTCTCCGCCGCGCCGACTGAGGTGACTGCATCATGAGCGAGAACACCACCACCGCCGAGGCGCGGGCCCGCCGCAAGGTGCGCGAGGGCCTCGTGGTCAGCGACAAGATGGACAAGACCGTCGTGGTCGAGGTTGAGGACCGGGTCAGGCACGCGCTGTACGGCAAGATCATGCGCCGTACCAGCAAGCTGAAGGTGCACGACGAGCAGAACGCCGCCGGCATCGGCGATCGGGTTCTGATCATGGAGACCCGGCCGCTGTCCGCCACGAAGCGTTGGCGGATCGTGGAGATCCAGGAAAAGGCCAAGTAGCGAAGGCTCGATCTCGCCCGGCTTCAGTCGGGCGCGGGTTCCGCCAGGCTCCGGCCGCGGCAGGCGGCCGGAGAACCGGCAGACATAGGAGATAGACGTGATTCAGCAGGAGTCGCGACTGCGCGTCGCCGACAACACGGGTGCCCGGGAGATCCTGTGCATCCGGGTTCTCGGGGGCTCCGGTCGGCGCTACGCGAGCATCGGCGACGTCATCGTGGCCACGGTCAAGGACGCGATCCCGGGTGCCGGTGTGAAGAAGGGCGACGTCGTCAAGGCTGTCATCGTCCGCACCGCCAAGGAGCGGCGGCGGCCGGACGGCTCGTACATTCGCTTCGACGAGAACGCCGCCGTCATCATCAAGGACGGTGGGGACCCGCGCGGCACCCGTATCTTCGGCCCGGTGGGCCGGGAGCTGCGGGACAAGCGGTTCATGAAGATTATTTCCCTCGCGCCGGAGGTGTTGTGACCGTGAAGGTCAAGAAGGGCGACACGGTCGTCGTCATCGCCGGCAAGGACAAGGGTGCCAAGGGCAAGGTCATCGCGTCCTACCCGCGGCAGGACAAGATCCTGGTCGAGGGCGTGAACCGGGTCAAGAAGCACACCCGTATCAGCACCACCCAGCGTGGCGCCAAGACCGGTGGCATCGTCACCCAGGAAGCCCCGATCCACGTCTCCAACGTGCAGGTCCTGGATTCCGAGGGGAACCCGACCCGCGTCGGGTACCGCTTCGACGACAACGGCCAGAAGGTCCGCATCGCGCGTAGCACCGGTAAGGACCTGTGATGACCACGGCTACCGAAGCCAAGACCATGCCGCGCCTCAAGGAGCGGTACCGCAACGAGATCGTGGCCAAGCTGCAGGAGCAGCACAGCTTCGGCAACCCCATGCAGGTGCCGCGGCTGGTCAAGATCGTCGTCAACATGGGTGTCGGCGAGGCCGCCCGGGACGCCAAGCTGATCGATGGCGCCGTCCGGGACCTGGCCACCATCACCGGCCAGAAGCCGCAGGTGCGGCGGGCGACCAAGTCCATCGCGCAGTTCAAGCTCCGCGAGGGCATGCCGATCGGCGCGAAGGTCACCCTGCGCGGCGACCGGATGTGGGAGTTCCTGGACCGTCTGCTGTCCATCGCGCTGCCTCGTATCCGCGACTTCCGCGGTCTGGACGGTCGCAAGCTCGACGGGCACGGCAACTACACGTTCGGTCTGACCGAGCAGTCGGTGTTCCACGAGATCGACCAGGACAAGATCGATCGCCAGCGGGGCATGGACATCACGGTGGTCACGACCGCCACGACCGACGACGAGGGCCGGGCGCTGCTCAAGCTCCTGGGCTTCCCGTTCAAGGAGAACTGAGATGGCCAAGAAGGCGCTGATCCTCAAGGCGGCCGCGAAGCCGAAGTTCTCGGTTCGCGCGTACACCCGCTGCCAGCGGTGTGGGCGTCCCAAGGCGGTCTACCGCAAGTTCGGGCTCTGCCGGATCTGCATCCGGGAGATGGCCCACCGCGGTGAGCTGCCGGGCGTGTCCAAGGCTTCCTGGTAAGGGCGACCGCGCCCCGGCTGCCGGCCGGGGCCCCTTGCACCGATCATGTATTGCTCTTCGCCGTAGGCCCGGGGCTCACCGCCCCGGGAACCCCGGCGAGAAAGGCTGACGAAATCCATGACGATGACCGACCCGATCGCAGACATGCTCACGCGTCTGCGTAACGCCAACCAGGCGTACCACGACCGGGTGACGATGCCCTACTCCAAGATCAAGGCGAATATCGCCGAGGTCCTGAAGGCCGAGGGTTACATCGCCACCTGGTCGGTCGAGGAGCCCGAGGAGGGCGCCGTCGGCAAGCGACTGGTCGTCGAGCTGAAGTACGGCCAGAGCCGCGAGCGGAGCCTGGCCGGCATCAAGCGCGTGTCCAAGCCCGGTCTCCGGGTGTACGCCAAGTCGGACGGGCTCCCGCGGGTGCTCGGCGGGCTGGGCGTGGCGATCATTTCGACGTCCCAGGGGCTGCTCACCGACCGGCAGGCCCGCAAGCGGAGCGTTGGCGGGGAAGTCCTCGCCTTCGTCTGGTAACGGGAGACAGGTAGAAATGTCGCGTATTGGACGTAAGTCGATCCCGGTGCCTGCCGGCGTCGACATCACGATCGACGGCCAGACCGTCAAGGTCAAGGGCCCGAAGGGCGAGCTGTCGCACACGCTCGCCGAGCCCATCACGGCGGAGCGCGCCGAGGACGGCCAGCTGCACGTCAACCGGCCCAACGACGAGCGCAAGGCCAAGGAGCTGCACGGCCTGAGCCGTACGCTGGTCGCCAACATGATCGTCGGCGTGACCGAGGGCCACCGCAAGAGCCTGGAGATCGCCGGCACCGGTTACCGGGTCACGGCCAAGGGTAAGGACCTGGAGTTCGCGCTCGGGTTCTCGCACGCGGTGCTGGTCCCCGCGCCGAACGGCATCACCTTCACGGTGGAGAAGCCGACGGTGTTCCACGTGGCCGGCATCGACAAGCAGCAGGTCGGCGAGGTTGCCGCCAACATCCGGAAGATCCGCCCGCCGGAGCCCTACAAGGGCAAGGGCGTGAAGTACCAGGGCGAGGTCATCCGCCGCAAGGCTGGAAAGGCAGGTAAGAAGTGAGCGCCACGCTGCTCAAGCGCCGCCGCGGCGTTGCCGCCAAGCGCGCCGTCGGCCGTGCGCGTCGACACTTCCGGGTCCGCAAGAACGTCAGCGGCACCACCGAGCGTCCCCGTCTGGTCGTCACCCGGTCGCTGCGCCACGTCGTGGCCCAGATCGTGGACGACACCAAGGGTCACACCTTGGCGTCGGCCTCGAGCCTGGACGCCTCGCTGCGCGGCACCGAGGGCGACAAGAGCGCCCTGGCCGGCAAGGTCGGCACCCTGCTCGCCGAGCGGGCCAAGGCTGCCGGCATCTCGAAGGTCGTCTTCGACCGCGGTGGCAACCGGTACGCGGGGCGGGTCGCCGCGCTTGCCGACGCCGCCCGCGAAGCCGGGCTCGAGTTCTAGAAACCCCGTCACGAGAGAGAAGGAAGGCTGCTGATGCCAGGTCAACAGCGCCGTGGCGGCGGGTCCGGTGGCAACGAGGGTGGTCGCCGCGACAACCGCCGTGAGGGCGGCCGCGGAAACGCGCCCGTCGAGAAGACCCCGCACCTCGAGCGGGTCGTCGCGATCAACCGCGTCGCCAAGGTCGTGAAGGGTGGTCGTCGCTTCAGCTTCACCGCCCTGGTGATCGTGGGCGACGGCGACGGCAACGTCGGCGTGGGCTACGGAAAGGCCAAGGAGGTGCCCGCGGCGATCGCCAAGGGCGTCGAGGAGGCCAAGAAGCACTTCTTCAAGGTGCCGCGGATCGGTAAGTCGATCCCGCACCCGATCACGGGTGAGGCCGCCGCCGGCGTGGTGCTGCTCAAGCCGGCCTCGGCCGGTACGGGCGTCATCGCCGGTGGGCCGGTGCGTGCCGTGCTGGAGTGTGCCGGCATCCACGACGTGCTCTCCAAGAGCCTCGGGTCGTCGAACCCGATCAACATCGTGCACGCCACGGTGGCGGCGCTGAAGGGGCTCGAGTCCCCGGAGGCTGTCGCGGCCCGTCGTGGCCTGCCGGTCGAGGACGTCGCGCCGGCCGCCATGCTGGCGTCGCGGGCGGGGGTGGCATCCTGATGGCTCGCCTGAAGGTCACCCAGCTCCGGTCCGTGATCGGGACCAAGCAGAACCAGCGTGAGTCGCTGCGTTCGCTCGGTCTCAAGCGGATCAACGACGTGGTGGTCAAGGAGGACCGGCCGGAGATCCGGGGCATGATCTTCGCGGTCAACCACCTCGTGAAGGTCGAGGAGGTCGAGTAATGACGATCAAGGTCCACCACCTGCGCCCGGCACCCGGTGCCAAGACCGCGAAGACCCGTGTGGGTCGCGGCGAGGGCTCCAAGGGCAAGACCGCCGGTCGCGGTACCAAGGGCTCCAAGGCCCGCAAGAACATCTCGGCGGCGTTCGAGGGTGGGCAGATGCCCATCCACATGCGCCTGCCGAAGATGAAGGGCTTCAAGAACAAGTTCAAGGTGGTCTTCCAGGTGGTCAACCTGGACAGGCTCGCCGAGCTGTTCCCGAACGGCGGCCAGGTCGGCCCGCTGGAGCTGGTCGAGTCCGGCGCGGTCCGCAAGGGCCAGCCGGTCAAGGTCCTCGGCACCGGCGACCTGAGCGGCGTGTCCATCCAGGTGTCGGCGCACGCGTTCAGCGCGTCGGCCAAGGAGAAGATCACCGCCGCCGGTGGCTCCGTCACCGAGCTGTAGGGCAGAACCCGTGGCGCCCGCTCAGTTGTCTGTGACTGGGCGGGCGCCACGGTCTACCCCGAACGTGTGCACCGGGTAATATCGGATTCGGTTTATGTAGCCGGGCACACCTGCCCGGACCGGGATCGGGCTGTTAGAGTCCCATCCCAGCTATGGATATCGGGCGCTCGCCCGGCACCCACCCCGACCGCCAGGGACCACCACCGGCGGCCCGCCTCGCGCAGGAGGAAGAAAGTTGCTGTCCGCCTTTCTCAGTGCGTTCCGTACGCCTGACCTGCGCAAGAAGCTGCTGTTTACGGTAGGCATCATTGCGGTCTACCGGCTCGGCGCGACACTGCCCAGCCCGGGTGTCTCGTACGGCAACGTGCAGAAGTGTCTCGACAGCATCCAGGGGGACACCACCGGGGTGCTGAACCTGCTCGACCTCTTCTCCGGCGGGGCGCTGCTCCAGCTCTCGGTCTTCGCGCTGGGGATCATGCCCTACATCACAGCGTCGATCATCCTGCAGCTGCTCACCGTGGTCATCCCGCGGTTGGAGCAGCTCCGCAAGGAGGGTCAGGCCGGCCAGGCGAAGATCACCCAGTACACCCGCTACCTCACCCTCGGCCTGGGCATCCTCCAGTCGTCGGCGTTCGTGGCGCTGGCCCGCTCCGGGCAGCTGTTCCAGAACAAGTGCGACCAGTTCCCGATCGTCCCCGAGGGCACCGGCATCCCGAACTGGCTGACGCTGTCCATCCTGGTCATGACGATGACCGCCGGCACGGGCATGGTGATGTGGCTCGGCGAGCTGATCACCGACCGGGGCGTCGGCAACGGCATGTCGGTGCTGATCTTCACCTCGATCGCGGCGCGCCTTCCCGCCGAGGGTTGGAAGATCAAGACTCAGCAGGGCTGGGGCAAGTTCTTCCTGGTGCTCGCGCTGGTCCTGGTGGTCATCACCGCCGTCACCTTCATCGAGCAGGCACAGCGCCGGATCCCGGTGCAGTACGCCAAGCGGATGATCGGCCGGCGGATGTACGGCGGCACCTCGACCTACATCCCGCTGAAGGTCAACCAGGCGGGTGTCATCCCGGTCATCTTCGCCTCGTCGCTGCTCTACCTGCCGCAGCTGGCGCTCCAGTTCTTCGATCCGAACAACCCGGGCAAGACCCAGGCCTGGATCCAGAACAACGTGGTGAACCCGTCGAGCCCGGCGCACATCGTGATCTACTTCATGCTGATCATCTTCTTCACGTACTTCTACGTCTCGATCACGTTCAACCCGACCGAGGTCGCGGACAACATGAAGAAGTACGGCGGCTTCGTGCCGGGCATCCGCCCCGGCAAGCCGACCGCCGACTACCTCGACTTCATCCTCAGCCGGATCACCCTGCCGGGTGCGCTCTACCTGGGTATCGTCGCGGTCCTGCCGAACTTCTTCTTCATCTGGCTGAACAACCAGCAGTTCCAGAACTTCCCGTTCGGCGGCACCGCTGTGCTCATCATGGTCGGCGTCGGTCTGGAGACCGTGAAGCAGATCGAGAGCCAACTCATGCAGCGGAACTACGAAGGGTTCCTGCGGTAGATGCGACTCGTTCTGGTTGGCCCGCCGGGCGCGGGCAAGGGCACACAGGCGGAGTTCATCGCCGCTCACCTCTCGGTGCCTAAGATCTCGACCGGTGACATCTTCCGGGCGAACGTCTCCCAGGGCACGCCCCTGGGCATCGAGGCCAAGCGGTACATGGACGCCGGCAAGCTGGTCCCGGACGAGGTGACCATCAACATGGTCCGGGACCGGCTCGCCGAGCCGGACGCCAGCGAGGGTTTCCTGCTCGACGGTTTCCCGCGCACCACGCCGCAGGCCGCCGCGCTGGACAAGCTGCTTGCCGACCTCGGCACCGCGCTGGACCTGGTGCTGGAGCTGGTCGTCGACGACGACGAGGTGATCCGGCGGCTCTCCGGCCGGCGTACCTGCCGGGGCTGCGGGAAGATCTGGCACGTCGAGTTCGACGCGACGACCCGGGACGACATCTGCGACCGCTGCGGCGCGGAACTGTTCCAGCGCGACGACGACAAGCCGGAGACCATCGCCGCCCGGCTGCGGGAGTACGCCGAGAAGACCGCGCCGCTGGTGGACTACTACGGCGCCCAGAGCAAGCTGGTGGGCATCGACGCCACAGGCCCGGTGGAGGACGTCACCGTCCGCGCCATCGACGCCCTCCGCTCATACGGCGGCTGACGACCGCCGGGGCTCCGGCGGATAGAGTGCGAACAGCGGGGTACGTGCGACGTGCTCCGCTGTTCCGCGCGACGAAAGGTAACGGCTCCATGCGTCGTCCCCAGCTGGACATCCAGCTGAAGACCCCCGACCAGATCGAGTTGATGCGCGCCGCCGGTCTGGTGGTCGCCGAGGCGCTGCGTCGGATGCGAGAGGCGGTCGCTCCCGGGGTCAGCACCGCCGACCTGGACGCGATCGCCGAGTCGACGATCCGGGAGGCCGGCGCGGTTCCCTCGTTCAAGGGCTACCACGGCTTCCCCGCCTCGATCTGCTCGTCGGTCAACGAGCAGGTCGTACATGCCATCCCGTCGCCCGCCCAGGTGCTCCGGGACGGCGACCTGATCTCGATCGACTGCGGCGCGGTGCTGAACGGCTGGCACGGCGACGCGGCGATCACCGCCGGCGTGGGGGAGGTCGACCCGGCACTGCTGAAGATGGCCGCGGTGGCCGAGGACTCGATGTGGGCCGGGATCGCCGCCGCGGCGCGGGGGGCGGCCAGCGGTAGGGGCCGCCTGACCGACATCTCGCACGCGGTGGAGAGCGCGGTCCGCAGGGGCGGCCGGTACGGCATCGTCGACGGGTACGGCGGGCACGGCATCGGCACCGAGATGCACCAGGACCCGCACGTGCTCAACCATGGCCGGCCCGGCAAGGGCCCCCGGCTGGTACCGGGCATGGCGCTGGCCATCGAGCCGATGATCACCAAGGGTTCGCCGCGCACGGCCGAGCTGGCCGACGGCTGGACGGTCGTCACCCGGGACGGCTCGATGGCGGTGCACGTCGAGCACACGATGGCGCTGCTGCCGGATGGTGTGTGGGTGCTGACGGCGTTCGACGGGGGCCGGGGGCGCCTCGGCGACCTGGTCACCTCCCGCCAACCTGCGGACTCACCGACCCGCTGAGCCTCCGCCGCGTCCCGCTGGCGTCTGCACGCCCGGCCTCCGGCCCGCTGCGGCTCCCACCGCCCCGCCTGAGGCCCGCGCTGCGGGCTCTTGAGGTCTCCCGAGGTATCCGGACACCGGCACGCGGTGCCGGCCCGGCTCCAGCGGACGCGAGGAGCCGGTGGTCGCCGGACGGTGGCATGCTTGCTGGCATGGAGGGACGCGACGGGATGCGGGCCGCCGACGCGGACCGGCAGGTAGTGGCGGACCAACTGCGGGTGGCCGTGGACGAGGGCCGGCTCGACCTGCACGAGTACGACGAGCGGTTGCAGCGGGCGTACGCCTCGCGCACGTACGGCGAGCTGGACGCGCTGGTGACCGATCTGCCGGTGCCGGCGGCCCCGGCAGCGTCGGAACTGGCGACGGTGCCGGACGCGGTCCCGCCAGCGGTGGAACGCGCCCGGTCGTCGGTGACCGCCCGGTGGCTGGCCGAGGTCTGGCTTCCGTACCTGCGGGTGGTCGCGATCGTGGCGACCGTCTGGGCGGTGACCTCGATGCTCGCCACCGACCTGCTCTATCTGTGGCCCGCCTGGGTGGCCGGGCCGTGGGGGGCGGTGCTCCTGGTGCGCACGGTCGCCGGTCTGACCTCGGGGGAGCCGCGGCGGTGGGCGGCGGAGCAGGAGCGGCGGCGTGAACGCCGGCTCGCGAAGCGGGCGCGCAAGCGGGCGCGGAAGTTGGCTGCCGCCGCCGAGGAGCCCGAGCGGCGGGCGCTGCCGGCCGCCGAAGAGCGGCAGCGCCCGGACCCGGTCCCGCCGGACGGGGATGACCCTCGGGGGCCGCTGGGGGAGCTGCCGGCCGACGAGCGGGAACGCCGGCGGAGCGAGGCCGATGCCGAGGCCTGAATGGCCTGGTCTGTCCGGTCCGACGCACTGATTCCCGCCCGGTTTGGCGGTGGCCTGCAAGCGGGCGTAGACTTTCTGATCGGCGCACAGCGTCCACTCCGGCATGCCCATCCTGCGCTTCGGTGGGAGTCGGAGCCGCGGCTGGCGCGGGTCCCGAAACAGCGTTCCGGGGCCCGTGTAAGACGTTGTGGGCCGTCCGGAGCAACCGACGTCAGGACAGCGGAGGACATGCCGAAAAAAGACGGAGCCATCGAGATCGAGGGTCGAGTCATCGAGCCCCTGCCGAACGCCATGTTCCGGGTGGAGCTCGCGAACGGTCACAAGGTTTTGGCTCACATCAGCGGCAAGATGCGGCAGCACTACATCCGCATCCTGCCGGAGGACCGGGTCGTCGTGGAACTTTCCCCGTACGACCTGACTCGCGGGCGCATCGTCTACCGCTACAAGTAAGCGACCTGACGGCGGCCGGGTAGTCCCCGTGTCCGTCTTCGACGTCCGGCGTCGCGCGTGTCGCGTCTCCGGGCCAGATGGGAAGTAAGGCAACCGTGAAGGTCAAGCCGAGCGTCAAGAGGATCTGCAACAAGTGCCGGGTGATCCGTCGGCACGGTCGGGTCATGGTCATCTGTAGCGACCCGCGCCACAAGCAGCGCCAGGGCTGAACCAGTCCGATCGACCGTGACCTATTGATCACGGCCAGTCGAACCGGCCCGGGCCGCAGGTCCAGCAACACATCATTAGCTCGTCCCAGCCGCGAGCGGTACGCGTAGCGCGTACCTCTGCGTGGTTGACCCCCGGTCGGAGGCCGGGGCCCGCTCGGGCAGCGGTCGATCCTCCCGGCGCCACGGCGCCGGGCCGACCGGAGCGGGGTGGGGCGGGTGCAGACCTCCGCAGAACACCACAAGGAGTACGCCCGCACATGGCACGTCTAGCCGGCGTGGATCTTCCCCGCGAAAAGCGGATGGAGATCGCGCTCACCTACATCTTCGGCGTGGGTCGTACCCGCGCACTGGAGACGCTCGCTGCCACCGGCATCTCGCCGGACAAGCGCGCTCGGGACCTCACGGACGAGGAGCTGGTCCAGCTCCGGAACCACATCGAGGGCAACTACAAGGTTGAAGGCGACCTGCGCCGCGAGGTCGCCGCTGACATCCGCCGCAAGGTCGAGATCGGCTGCTACGCCGGCATCCGGCACCGCCGGGGTCTGCCCGTGCGTGGCCAGCGGACCAAGACCAATGCGCGGACCCGCAAGGGCCCGAAGCGGACCGTCGCCGGCAAGAAGAAGCCCGGCAAGAAGTAACTAGGAGCGCACAGACTTATGCCACCGAAGGCTCGTGCCGGAGCCGCCGTTAAGAAGGTCCGGCGCAAGGAACGCAAGAACGTCGCCCACGGGCAGGCGCACATCAAGAGCACCTTCAACAACACCATCGTGTCCATCACGGACCCGACCGGTGCGGTCATCTCCTGGGCCTCCGCCGGCCAGGTCGGTTTCAAGGGCTCGCGCAAGTCGACCCCGTTCGCCGCGCAGCTGGCCGCCGAGGCCGCCGCGCGTCGGGCGATGGAGCACGGCATGCGCAAGGTCGACGTGTTCGTCAAGGGCCCCGGCTCCGGCCGGGAGACCGCGATCCGTTCGCTGCAGGCCGTCGGGCTGGAGGTCGGCCAGATCGCCGACGTCACCCCGCAGCCGCACAACGGATGCCGTCAGCCGAAGCGTCGCCGGGTCTGAGAGGTAGAGAGAGATGGCTCGTTACACCGGTGCTGACTGCCGCCGTTGCCGGCGGGAGAAGATGAAGCTGTTCCTCAAGGGCAGCAAGTGCGATGGCCCGAAGTGCCCGTTCGAGTCCCGGCCGTTCCCGCCCGGGCAGCACGGCCGCGGCCGCACCAAGGAGACGGAGTACCTGCTCCAGCTCCGCGAGAAGCAGAAGGCCCGCCGTGTCTACGGCGTGCTGGAGAAGCAGTTCCGCGGTTACTACGAGGAAGCCGTGGGCAAGCAGGCCAAGACCGGTGAGGTCCTCCTGCAGATCCTCGAGTCGCGGCTGGACAACGTCGTTTACCGGGCCGGCTTCGCGCACTCGCGTGACATGGCCCGTCAGTTGGTCAAGCACGGCCACTTCACGGTGAACGGCAAGAAGGTCGACATCCCGTCGTTCCGGGTGAAGGAGCACGACATCATCGAGGTTCGGGCCAAGAGCAAGGAGCTCACCCCGTTCATCGTGGCGCAGGCTCAGGCCGGCTCGAAGACGGTCCCGGCGTGGCTGGAGGCCATCCCGAGCCAGATGAAGGTTCTCGTGCACTCGCTCCCGGCCCGCCAGGTGATCGACACCCAGGTCCAGGAGCAGCTGATCGTCGAGCTCTACTCCAAGTAGTCGGGCTCGTTGCGGTGGTCCGCCCTGCGGGGCGGACCACCGGAACAGTTTGTGTCGCGGACGTCAAATAGCGGGCGTCCCGGAAGAGAAGAGAAGACATGCTCATCAGCCAGCGACCGTCTCTGTCCGAAGAGTCGATCAACGAGACCCGGTCTCGGTTCACCATCGAGCCGCTGGAGCCGGGCTTCGGCTACACCCTGGGCAACTCGCTGCGGCGTACGCTGCTGTCGTCCATCCCGGGTGCGGCGATCACCTCCATCAAGATCGACGGCGTGCTGCACGAGTTCACCACGATCCCCGGCGTCAAGGAGGACGTGGTCGAACTCGTCATGAACATCAAGGAGCTGTGCGTCAGCTCCGAGCACGACGAGCCGGTCAGCATGTACCTGCGTAAGCAGGGCCCAGGCGACGTGACGGCGGGCGACATCCAGCCCCCGGCCGGCGTCTCGGTGCACAACCCGGATCTGAAGCTCGCCACCCTCAACGGCAAGGGCCGGCTCGACATGGAGCTGACCGTCGAGCGGGGTCGCGGCTACGTGACCGCGGCGCAGAACAAGCAGTCCGGCGCCGAGATCGGCCGCATCCCGGTCGACTCGATCTACTCGCCGGTGCTGAAGGTGACATACCGCGTCGAGGCGACCCGGGTCGAGCAGCGGACCGACTTCGACCGGCTGATCATCGACGTCGAGACCAAGCCGTCGATGGGCCCGCGTACCGCGCTGGCCTCCGCCGGTTCGACGCTGGTGGAGCTCTTCGGGCTGGCCCGGGAGCTGGACGAGACCGCCGAGGGCATCGACATCGGGCCGTCCCCGCAGGACGCGCAGCTGGCGGCGGACCTGGCCCTGCCGATCGAGGAGTTGGACCTCACCGTCCGCTCCTACAACTGCCTGAAGCGCGAGGGCATCAACTCCGTCGGTGAGCTCATCGGGCGCACCGAGGCCGACCTCCTCGACATCCGCAACTTCGGCCAGAAGTCGATCGACGAGGTCAAGATGAAGCTGGCCGGGATGGGGCTGGGGCTGAAGGACTCGGCCCCGAACTTCGACCCGGCGAACGTCGTGGACGCCTTCGGTGAGGCCGACTACGACACCGACGACTACCGCGAGACCGAGCAGCTCTAGTCCCCGCTGCCGCCACACCTGAGGAGCACCAAAGATGCCCACGCCCACCAAGGGCCCCCGCCTCGGCGGCAGCCCCGCGCACGAGCGGCTGATGCTGGCCAACCTGGCCACCGCGCTGTTCCAGCACGGCAAGATCAAGACCACCGAGACGAAGGCCCGGCGGCTGCGTCCGCTGGCCGAGCAGCTCATCACCAAGGCCAAGCGGGGCGACCTCGCCGCGCGGCGGCGGGTGCTGGGCGTCGTCAAGGACAAGGACGTGGTCTACTCCCTGTTCGACCAGATCGCGCCCCGGTACGCCAACCGCAACGGTGGCTACACCCGGATCGTGAAGACTGGCCCGCGCAAGGGTGACAACGCTCCGATGGCGGTCATCGAGCTGGTCGAGGAGCTTCAGGTCGCCGAGCCCAAGGCGAACAAGAAGACCGCCGCTCGCAAGGCCGCACAGCAGGACAAGGTCGAGGCGCTCGCCCCCGCGGAGGAGACCCCGCAGGCGAAGTCCGGCGACCAGGACGCCGAGGCGCCGGTGTCGGCGTCCGGCGACACCGACGCCGCCCGCGAGGACAGCGACGAGGCCACCGAGAACAAGGCCTGACCAACGGCACCTTCGGGCCCGGCACCCCCACGGGGATGCCGGGCCCGACCCGTGAGGAGGTACGCGAGGTGGACGAGCGGACCCGGCTGCGGCTGGACGTCTCGTACGACGGCACGGACTTCTCCGGCTGGGCGGCCCAGCCGACCCGGCGGACGGTGGCCGGCGTACTCGTGCAGACCCTGGACCTGGTCCTCGGGGCGGGCGTGGCGACCGGGCTGACCGTGGCCGGGCGGACGGACGCCGGGGTGCACGCCGCCGGCCAGGTGTGCCACCTCGATCTGCCCGCCGCCGCGTGGCGCGAGTGGGAGGGCTCGTTGCTGCGCCGGCTGGCCCGGCTGCTCCCCACCGACGTGCGGGTGCGGGCGATGACCGAGGTGCCGGCCGCCTTCGACGCCCGGTTCTCGGCGACCTTCCGCCGCTACGAGTACCGGGTGACCGACGCGCCGTTCGGGGCCGAGCCGCTGCGCCGGCACGAGGTGCTGGCCTGGCCACGGTCGCTCGACCCGGGCCTGCTCAACGCCGCAGCGGCGGGGCTGGTGGGGGAGCACGACTTCGCCGCGTACTGCCGGCGTAAGGAGAACGCCACCACGCTGCGGGAGGTGACCCGGCTGGACTGGCGGCGCGACCCGGACGGAGTCCTGGTCGCCACCGTCCAGGCCGACGCGTTCTGCCAGGCGATGGTCCGCAGCCTGGTCGGGGCGATGCTGGTCGCCGGGGACGGCCGGCGCCCGGTGGACTGGCCGGGCGGCCTGCTGACCCGGCGGGACCGGTCCAGCGAGGTGACGGTGGCCCCGGCGCACGGGCTGACCCTGGTCGCCGTCGGCTACCCCGACGACCCGGCCGAGTACGCCCGCCGCTCCGACCTCACCCGCCGGCTTCGCGTCCCCACGCAGGCATGAGGGCCGCAGGTTCCCGGGCGGCCGGTCAGTCGGTTCCGCCGGGGGCGGCTGTGGCCTGGCCGGTCGAGCCGCCGGTCGCGCGGCGCTCCAGCACCTTCTTGTCCAGGTGCAGCTCGATCAGGTCGTACAGGACCTCGCGGACCTTCGGGTCGCCGGCCTTCACGGGCTTGCCGTCGGCCCGGACCACCAGGCAGTACGCGAGGTAGTGGCCGCGTACCTGCCAGCCGACCCGGGAGGGTGCCTCGGTGAGCGCCTCGGTGTCGTCGCCGGCTGGCATGCCGCGGAACCGGCCCTCCCGCCCGTCGAGCAGCTCCCGCAGGCGGTCCCGGACGCGCTGGGCGGTGGCCAGGTCGGTCAGGTTGAACAGCCCTGCGGTGAGCAGGTACTCCTCGTCGGGGGAGCGCAGGGTGGCGCGGACCACCTGGTTGCAGCCGAGCCGGACGAGCAGGTCGGCCACCTCGTCGGTGGCCGCGGTCGGGCAGCTCGCGCTGGACTGGGTCTTGAGCACCGCGTACGGCTCCTCGCCGTCGCCGATGGTCAGCTTCCGGCCGGCGAAGACCTCCTTGGCGGTCAGCGGCGCCGGGTCGGTGTCCCGGGAGTCGATGTCCTGCCGTTCGGTTTGTGACGGCGACGGGGCGGCGGCCGGCAGGCTCGGGGTGACCTTCGGTTGCGAGATCCCGTCGGGCAACAGGGCGGCGCCGGCCAACCCGCAGAGGGCGAGGAGCACCAGGACCGCCGCGCCGCCGACCAGCACCTGCCAGAGCCGGCCGCCACTTCGGCCGGGCTCCGGGGCCCGCCGGTTCCGGGGCAGGTCCAGCGGCTGGGTGGTGGCGGGAGCCCGGGTGGCCGGCGGGGGGAACGGGGGTGCGTCGCGGGGCGGGACCGGGCCCGGCGGGGTGGGCGGCACGACCCGGGTGACCCGGGCGGTCCGGGGCAGGGACGGTGTCGGGAAGCGGGACGGGGAGGGGCCGGCATGAGCGGGGCCGACGTCGCCGATCGTCGACAGTTCCGAGCCGGGCCGAGGGCGTCCCTCGAATGCGTCCTCATCGGATTCGTACCGGTACACCATGCCGCCCAGAGTAGGGCCTATTGTCCCTTTAGGGGGTAATAACGGGATATCGCGGTGCCGGGTCGTCGCCACCGCCCACCGCGCCACCGGCGGTCCACCCGGCGGTGCGAGAATGCCGGACGTGACCGGCGACCACTACTTCAGCGCTGAACCCGGAACCGACGCCCGTCCCCGGGAGGTCGAGTTCACCGCCGTCGGGCGCGAATACACCCTGACGTCGGCCGGTGGGGTCTTCTCCGCCGCCCGCCTCGACCCGGGCACGGCGGTGCTGCTCCGCAAGGCGGACCTGCCGTCGCCTGCCGTCGCCGGCCCGCTGCTCGACCTCGGCTGCGGCTTCGGCCCGATCACCTGTGTGCTGGCCGACAGCGCCCCGGCGGCCACCGTCTGGGCGGTCGACGTCAACGAACGGGCCCGGGCGCTCACCACCGCCAACGCCGAGCGGGTCGGCGCCGCGGACCGGGTCCGGGTCGTCGCCCCGGACGACGTGCCGACCGGATTGGCCTTCGCCCAGATCTGGTCCAACCCGCCCATCCGGATCGGCAAGGACGGTCTGCACGAGCTGCTGCTGCGCTGGCTGCCCCGGCTCGCCCCGGACGGCGTGGCCTGGCTGGTGGTCGCCCGCCACCTCGGCGGCGACTCCCTGCACCGCTGGCTGGTCGACCAGGGCTGGCAGGTGCGGCGGCACGCCAGCCAGAAGGGCTTCCGGGTGCTGCGGGTCACCCGGTAATCGAGTGTCGCCCGGCCCACCCGCTCGGGCAGGATGCCGACGTGGGATATGTGGACGTGGCGATGGTCGGGCACATCCTGCCCGATGGCCGGGAACTCTTCACCGACGTGTCGTTCCGGGTCGGTGAGGGTGCCAAGGTCGCCCTCGTCGGGCCGAACGGGGCCGGCAAGACGACGTTGCTGCGGATGGTCGCCGGTGACCTGCCGGTGCGGACCGGGGCTGTCTCCCGCTCCGGGGGCCTCGGCGTGATGCGCCAGTTCATCGGCATGATCGGCGACGACTCCACCCTCGCCGACCTGGCCCTGTCGCTGGCCCCGCCGGGGCTGCGCGACGCCGGTCGCCGGCTCGCCGAGACCGAGGCGGCCATGCGGGCGGCCGAGACCCGCGGCAGATTCAGCACCGCCGCGGGCCGGGCCCAGCTCGCGTACGCGGACGCGCTCGCCGCCTGGGGCGAGACCGGCGGGTACGACGCCGAGGTGCTGTTCGACACCGTCGCCATCATCGTGCTCGACCTGCCCTGGGACGCCGCCCGGGACCGTCCGGTGCGGACCCTCTCCGGCGGCCAGCAGAAGCGCTTCGCCCTCGAACTGCTGCTGCGCGGCCCCGACGAGGTGCTGTTGCTCGACGAGCCCGACAACTTCCTCGACGTGCCCGGCAAGCGGTGGCTGGAGGACCGGCTCCGTGAGTCGTCGAAGTCGGTGCTCTACGTCTCGCACGACCGGGAGTTGCTGGCCCGCACCGCCGACCGGGTGGTCGCCGTGGAGGGCGGCAGCGCCTGGGTGCACCCGGGCGGCTTCGCGAGCTGGCACGAGGCCAGGGTGGCCCGCCACGCCCGCCTCGACGAGCTGCGCCGCCGCTGGGACGAGGAGCACCAGAAGCTGCGCGAGCTGATGCTGATGTACAAGCAGAAGGCGGCGTACAACGACGGGCTGGCCTCGCGGTACCAGGCCGCGCAGACCCGGCTGCGCAAGTTCGAGGAGGCCGGGCCGCCGCCCGTGCCCCCGAAGGACCAGGACATCCGGATGAAGTTGACCGGCGGGCGGACCGGCAAGCGCGCGGTGGTCGCCGAGCAGCTTGAGCTGGACGGCCTGACCTACCCCTTCGACCTGGAGATCTGGTACGGCGACCGCGTCGCGGTCCTCGGCGCGAACGGCACCGGCAAGTCGCACTTCCTGCGGTTGCTGGCGCGCGGCGGCACCGACCCGGAGCCGGCCAACGGACCGGTCGACGGGGCCGCCGCGCTCGCCCCGGTGGCGCACGGCGGGACGGTCCGGCTGGGCGCCCGGGTCCGCCCCGGCCACTTCTCGCAGACCCACGACCGCCCCGAGCTGGTGGACCGCACGCTCGTCGACATCCTCTGGCGCGGCGACGAGCACCGGGCCGGGATGGACCGGCACGCCGCGATGGCGGCGCTGAGCCGGTACGAGCTGGCCGGGCAGGGCGACCAACGGTTCGGCACCCTCTCCGGCGGCCAGCAGGCCCGCTTCCTGGTGCTGCTGCTGGAGCTGTCCGGGGCGACGCTGCTGCTGCTCGACGAGCCCACGGACAACCTGGACCTGGCCAGCGCGGAGGCGCTGGAGGCGGGCCTGACCGCGTTCGCCGGGACGGTGGTCGCGGTGACCCACGACCGGTGGTTCACCCGGTCGTTCGACAGGTTCGTGCTGTTCCGGGGCGACGGCGAGGTGGTGCAGACGTCGGAGCCGGTCTGGGACGTCGGATGATCGGCGACGAGCTGGTCGACCGGCTCTGCGGGGTGGACGGGGTGGTCGCGGTGGTCCTCGGCGGCAGCCGGGCCCGGGGCGAACACCGGCCCGACTCCGACTGGGACGTGGGCCTCTACTACCGGGGTGGCCTGGACGTGCCGGCGCTGCGCGCCATCGCCGCCTCGGTAACCGGGGCGGAGGTGGAACTGACCGAGCCGGGCGGCTGGGGGCCGTGGGTGGACGGCGGTGGCTGGCTGCGCGTCGGCGGGGTGGCGGTGGACTGGATCTACCGCGACCTCGACCGGGTGGGCCGGGTCTGGGCCGACTGCCGGGCCGGCCGGTACACCGTCGAGGCGCAGGCCGGTCACCCGCTGGGCTTCTACTCGCACGCCTATGCCGGCGAGGTGGCGCTGTGCCGGGTGCTCGGCGACCCGACCGGGGAGCTGACCGCGCTGCGGGCGGAGACCGGGTGCTACCCGCCGGCGCTGGCCGCCGCCCTGCTGGCCAGCGGCTGGGAGGCCGGGTTCCTGCTCGACGCAGCCGCCAAGGGCGCGGCGGCGGGGGACGGCGGTTACGTGGCTGGCTGCCTGTTCAGGGCGGTCGGCGTGGTCGTCCGGGCGCTGCACGGCCGGGCCGGGCGGTGGCTGGTGAACGAGAAGGGCATGATCGCCTCGGCCGGCAGGCTGCCGGACGCCCCGGTGGACTTCACCCACCGGGCGCAGGGGCTGCTCGGCGCGGTCGGCCGCACCCCGGCCGAGCTTTCCGCCACCGTCGCCGACGCGCACCGGCTGGTCGCCGAGGCGCTCCGCTGATCCGCCACTCGGCGGGCCGTGCCCGGTCCGCCCTGCCGGGCGGCGGGTCGGCGCCCGGGGTGGACCGCCGGTGTCGGGGCGGGGTGGGCTGCGCCGGGGCCGTGGGGCGTCCGGCCGGTGGCCGCGTCGGGGCGGGCATAGGGTGGATCTCGTGACTGAGATGACGTATCGACGGCTGGGCGACTCCGGGCTCGTGGTGTCCGTGGTCGGCGTCGGCTGCAACAACTTCGGCCGTAAGCTCGACCTTGACGGCACCCGGGCGGTGGTCGACGCCGCCCTCGACGCCGGCATCAACCTCTTCGACACCGCCGACATCTACGGCAACGAGCCGGGCGGCTCCGAGGAACTGCTCGGCCAGGCCCTCAAGGGCCGCCGGGACGACGTGGTGGTGGCCACCAAGTTCGGCATGGACATGCAGGGGCACAACGGCCCGGACCACGGCGCCCGGGGTGCCAGGCGGTACATCGCCCGGGCGGTGGAGGCGTCGCTGCGCCGGCTCGACACCGACCACATCGACCTGTACCAGATGCACGAGCCGGACCCGGGCACCCCGATCGACGAGACCCTCGCCGCCCTGGACGACCTGGTCCGCGCCGGCAAGGTGCGCTACCTCGGCAACTCCAACTTCGCCGGCTGGCAGATCGCCGACGCCGACTGGGTCGCCTCCTCCAGCGGGCGGGCCCGGTTCATCAGCGCGCAGAACCACTACTCCTTGCTGGAGCGGGGCGTCGAGGCCGAGGTCATCGGAGCCTGCGAGCGGTTCGGCCTGGGCATGTTGCCGTTCTTCCCGCTGGCCAACGGGCTGCTCACCGGCAAGTACAAGCGCGGCGAGGCGGCACCCGCCGGCAGCCGGCTCTCCGGGGGCGGCCGGTACGCCGAGCGCCTGGCCGCCGCGCGGTGGGACGTCATCGAGGCGCTGGAGGCGTACGCCGCCGAGCGGGGGCTGTCCCTGCTCCAGGTGGCCATCGGTGGGCTGGCCGCCCGGCCGGCGGTGACCTCGGTGATCGCCGGGGCCACCACGCCCGAGCAGGTGCGGGCCAACGCGGAGGCCGGCGTCTGGCAGCCCACCGACGCGGACCTCGACGCCCTCGACGCGATCCTCTGAGCCGCGACCGGCCCGGGTCACCCCCCGGGCCGGCGACGTGGCGGCACCCGGTAAACGAGACCCGCCCCGTCGGCGGTCCGTCGCCGACCCGCGCCGTCAGTCCCGGTGGTGGCGGCCGGAGGAACGCAGCGACCGCTGCCCGGTGCCCTCCGGCCCGCCGTCCTGGTCCGGCGCGGGGCGGGCCAGGCCGGTGACCCAGTCGACGTACTCCTCGTCCTGCTCCGGCAGTGGCTGCTGCTCCCGGCGGTCGTCCCGTTCGACCGTGGGCGCCGCGTCGTCGGGGGTCCGGGCCCGGTTGCGTCGGAACAGGGCGCGCCGGAGGCGGGATCGGCCGTTGGCCTCCTCTGTCGGGTCATCGGTCGCCACCGGGGTCGCGGTGCCCGACCCGCTGTCCGACAAGGGGTCGGCTCGGTCGCCGTCGACAGAAGGGCTGCCGGCGGTCTGTCCGGGGTCGCTCTGTCCGCCGCCGGCGGTCTGCCCACGGTCGTCGTCGGTATGGCTCAGCTCGCTCGGTCCGGGCTCGGCCGGCCGGGGGTCGTGAGGCTGCGGCCCGACCTCGCCGCGGTCGACGGCCGCCGTGGGGCCGGCCCGCCTGACGCTGTTGCCGAAGGCGTCCCAGCTCGTCACTCGGCCCAGGTCGGGAAGGGGCCGCCGGGGCCGGGGCCGCGGTTCGGGGTCGACGGGGGCCGGCCGGCTGTCCGGTCCGGCCGGGGTCGACCAGTCGCCCGTGGCGTCGCTCGTCCAGGTCGGCTCCGGCGGGGCGGGCTGTACCACGTCGGCGAACGAGGGCGCCTCGAAGAACGCGGGCCCGGCTCGCCGCCGGGTGGGGGTGGCCGCCGGCACGGCGGTTCCGGAGGCGCCGTCGGCGACCTCCTGCGTGCCCGGAGCGCCCTCGGGGCCGGTCGGACCCGTCGGGTCGGCGGCGGTTCCCTCGTTCCGAGGGCTGTCGGGGCGTCCCTTGGCCATCGCGTCGGCGGTGCTGGCCGCGCCGGGGCGGCTCGCATCCGCACTGCCTGCGGCGCTGCGACCGGGCGCGGCTGCCGGGTCAGAGGTGCCGGCACGGTCGGGGGTGCCCGCCGGGTCGGGGGTGCCCGCCGGGTCGGAGACGCCGGCCGGGTCGGGGGTACTGGCAGGGTCGGGGGTGCCGGCGGGCGGGGGTGTTTCGGCGGCCGGCGCGGGTGCGGTGCCGCCCCTTGGCTTCCGGGCCCGCTTAGGCCGGGGAACCGGGGTGACCGGGGCTGCGGCGTCCTCGTCGCCGGGGCGGGAGGCACCGGTGGCGGGGGACGCCTCGGCGGGGAGAGCCTCGGCGGTGGGGAAGGCTTCGGCGGTGGGGGATGCGTGGGCGGTGCGGGGGGCGGGGGGTGCGTCGACGGTGGCCCCCATGTCGGTGGGGCGCGGGGCGGCGCCCTGGGGGGAGGGCGTCGCGCCGGCGGGCATGGGCCACTCCCAGTGCGCCGGGGTGCTCCCGGCCGGCGTGCCCGTCGCGGCACGGCCGTCCGGCAGCGGCTCGCCGACGGTCGCGGGGATCCGACGGGCCGAGGCGGTGTCCGGGGCGGGCGGGCCGACGGGGTCGGTGCCGTCCGGGTCGCCGGTGACCGGCACGGTCGGGCCGATCGGTAGCGGCCGGAGGATGTCCGTGGGCTCGATCGCCGGGTCGCCGACGGCCTCGCCCGGCGTCGCGGGCCGGTCGGCCCGCTGGTCGGCGGGGCGGCCGGAGGTGACGAGCGGCCAACGGGCCAGGGTCGCGGCGGCGGAGCCGAGCGCGCCAGTGGCGACCGCGATCAGTGCGCCGTAATAGGGGGCGAGCTGGTACCGGTCGCCGGAGTCCCCCGGGCCGGCGGCCAGGTAGGCGAAGGCGACCAGCACGGGACCCGCCGCGCCGGACGCGCCGCCGATCAGCGGCGGCTGGCCCCGCCAGCGGGCCAGCGCGCCCGAGGCCGCGCCGGCGAGCAGGGCCACCAGCGGCAGTAGCAGCATGGCCAGCCGCTGTGCCGCGGCGGCGTCGAGCCAGCCCGGCTCGAACACCCCCAGCCGCACGGTCGGCAGCGGGCCGGTGCCGACCAGGGCCGGCAGGGACGAGAACAGGGCGACCAGCCACACGGCGCCGGCCATCATTGCCAGGTTCCAGCCCAACGGCGGGCGGAGCAGCACGGCGAACGCCGCCCCGGCGCCGGCCACCGCGCCGAGGACGGCACAGATGCCGGCCGCCCAGACCGGGTCGACGCCGCTCAGTGCGGCGGCGCGGGCCGGCTGCATGCACAGCAGGGCGACGACGGTCGCGCCCAGCGCCGCCGCGCCGGCCACCCCGAGCTGCCCCGTCGTGGTGGCCACGAGGGGTTCGGCACGGGCGATACGCTCGACCACCACGGCCCCGACCACGGCGGCGACCGCCGCGAACCAGCTCACCCAGACCAGCTGGGCAGGCCACCGGTTGACGGTGGCGTCGGTGAAGTCGCCGACGAGCCGGACGATGCCGAACCCGTACGCGACGCCGAGCTGGCCGGCCCCGGCCAGCACGCTCACCCCGAGCGCGGTGAGCAGTAGCTTGCCCCACGTCCGAAAGGCCATGTCGGGCACGTTACGGCCCGGTGCCCCCGATCGCCACCTTGGCGCAGCGCGGCGCGGCGACGCGCCCGACCTGCGACTATTTCAGCTCGACCGGCCGGGCCAGGTACGTCGTGTCTCCGACAGCGGCGAGCGTGTGGACGGGCCCCGGGGGGCCGTGGTGGACCGCCCCACCGGCCGGCTCCTCGGCGCCGGACGTCGTCCACCCGGCTCGGCCCCGACCGCGGCGAACCCGCCGATCCGGTCGACGAGGTGGGCCGGGGAGCCGATCACCGGTCCTCCGGGCGGCAGGGCGCTCATACGGTGCAGCGGCGCGGCCCGCTCCCGCACCTCGGCGTCGGTGCCCCCGATGGCCACGACGATCCCGGCGGAGAGCACCAGCGGCGCCGATGCCCAGTTCCGCCCGGCCGCCGCTCATCTGGTCGACCTGGTCGACCATCCCGCCCGGTCAGCGCGCCCCCGCGCCGGCCCGTACCGGGGGCTGCCGGTGGGCGCCGGGGCCGAGCGGCGCCGGCCCGGCTGGTGCGTCACGTTCCATCAGCAGTTCGTGCAGCTCTGCGCTGACCCGGGCCACGTCGGCCAGGTGGGCGTTGCGGCCGAGGGTGCGGGGACGCGGGATGTCCACCTCGACCACCGAGCGGATCCGGCCGGGGCGGGGGCTCAGCACGACCACCCGGTCGGCGAGCAGCACCGCCTCGTCGATCGAGTGGGTGACGAAGACGATGGTGGCTCCGCTGGTCATGTGCACCCGCTGGAGCTCGCCGGAGAGTTCCTCGCGGGTGAGCGCGTCGAGGGCGGAGAACGGCTCGTCCATCAGCATCACCCGGGGGTCGCCGATGAGCGACCGGCACAGCGACACCCGCTGCTGCATGCCGCCGGACAGCTCGTGCGGCAGCCGCTTCTCGAACCCGGCCAGCCCGGCGAGTTCGAGCAGCTCCCGGGCGCGGGCGCGGTGTGTGGCCCGCTTCCAGCCGAAGATCTCCACCGGCAGCAGGACGTTGTCCAGCACCGAGCGCCACGGCAGCAGGGCGGGCCGCTGGAACAGCATCGCGATGTCCCGGCGGGGGCGGGTGATCGGCGTACCGGCGACGGTGATCTGCCCGGCGGTGACCGGCAGCAGCCCGGCGATCATGCGCAGCAGGGTGGATTTGCCGCAGCCAGAGCGGCCGAGCACGGCGACGAACTCGCCCTCGGTCACGTCGAGGTCGATGCCCCGCAGCGCCTCGACCCGACCGGAGCGGCCGTCGAAGGTGCGGGACACCCCGGACAGTCGAATCATCGCCGGTGTCCTCCCTGAGTAAGCGGTCAGGAGCGCAGTTAGGGTAGCCCGCTGCGGCGCAGCCCGGGGGGTCCGGGGTGGACGACAGTTCGTTTCCGTTCCGCAACCGACACTCCTTGCTACACCGGCTGGTCCCTTGCGTAGTCTGTGCCGGCGAGAAGTCCCCTCACGACGGTGGCGTCGGCTCCCCCCTCTGTCGACGCCGTCCCTCTCGACAACCCCTCCGGAGGCGCATCGCCCCTGGTCGGAAAGGACATGGTGCACAGATGAAAAGGCTGACCCGCACGGTCGCCGCGGCCGCTCTGGCCACCGCACTCACCCTGGTGTCCGCGTGCAGCAGTGACGCGGACTCGTCCGGCGCCAAGGGCGGCGACGGCAAGGCGCTGGAAAAGGTGACGTACCTCACTTCTTTCGGTAACTTCGGCCGGGACTCCTACGCCTGGGTGGCGAAGGAGAAGGGCTTCTTCAAGGAGGCCGGCTTCGACGTCGAGATCAAGGCCGGTCAGGGCACCGGTGCCGTGATCCAGACCATCGTCGGCGGCCAGGCCGACTTCGGTCCCATCGACCTCACCGGTGGTCTGCTCCAGCTCGGCAACGGCCAGGCCAAGGACTTCGTCGCCGTGGCCGCCATCCAGCAGCGCACGATGGCGGGCATCGCGACCGTCGAGGGCACCGGCATTGCCTCTCCGAAGGACCTGGAGGGCAAGACGCTCGCCGACACCGCCAGCTCCGTGGTCCTCAACCTCTTCCCGACGTACGCCCGGCTGGCCGGCGTGGACGCCAGCAAGGTGAAGTGGGTCCACGGCGAGGCGCAGAACCTGATGGGCACGCTTGCCAGCGGCCAGGTCGACGGCATCGGCCAGTTCGTCGTCGGTCAGCCGACCATCGAGGCGGTGACCAAGAAGAAGGCCGTCATGCTGCCGTACAGCAACGTGATGCAGGACCTCTACGGCAACGTGCTGATCACCTCCAGCAAGATCGCCAAGGAGAAGCCGGACATGGTCAAGCGGTTCTCCGCCGCCCTGATGAAGGGCCTGGAGCACGCGCTGACCAACCCGCAGGAGGCAGCCGACATCCTGAAGAAGAACGTCGACGCCAGCAACCCCGTGGCCGCCGCCGCGGAGCTCCAGCTCATGGCCGGATACGTCCGGTCCAGCAACTCGGGCACCCAGATCGGCACGCTGGACAGCGGGCGGGTCGCCAAGAGCATCGCGATCCTCCAGGGCGCGGGCTCGCTCAAGCAGAACCTCACCCCCGACCAGATCATCGACTTCGACCTCGCGCCGAAGGCCTGAGCGGTCCGACCGTCCTCGGGGGTACGTCCCGCCGGCCTCCGGCGGGGCGTACCCCCGTTCCATCCCCGGCCACCGCGCCGGTAGGAGAGGAGGAGAAGATGACCGATCTCCGGTCACCGGAGCCGGCAGTCGCGCACCGGCCCGCCGCTCCCGTCCCCACACCCACACCCGGTCGCTCCGGCCTCGATGCCGGGGTACGGTTCGGAATCAACGGGGCACTGCTGCCCGCCTCCGGCCTGCTGATCGCGTTCGCGGTGTGGTGGGTCACCGCCCGGCTGGAGCTGGTGCACCCCGCCGCGCTGCCCACCCCCGGCTCGGTGCTGTCGGCGTTCACCGACAAGCCGGCCAAGATGCTCGAACACGCCGTCGCCACCCTGCTGGAGATCCTGATCGGCTTCGCGCTCTCCGCCGTGGCCGGGATCCTGATGGGGCTCTCGTTGGCCGCCTCGCGGACGGTCGAGCGGATGTTCACCCCGCTGCTCGTCGCGGTCAACGCGGTTCCGAAGATCACCTTCGGGCCGCTGCTGGTGGTGGCGCTCGGCTGGGGTCAGAAGCCGATCCTGACCATGGTCTTCCTGCTGTGCTTCTTCCCGATCGTGCTGTCCACGGCGACCGGCCTGACCACCACCCCGGCGGACCTCGCCGAGCTGGTCCGCTCCTGGAACGCGTCCTGGTGGCAGGCGTTCCGCAAGGTGCGGTTCCCGGCAGCGCTGCCGCAGATCTTCGTCGGCCTGAAGGTGGCCATGCCGCTGGCCGCGATCGGCGCGGTGATCGGCGAGTTCCAGGCCGGGGAGAGCGGGCTCGGATACGTCGTCACCCAGTATGCCGGTATCGGCGACACCGCCACCGCGTGGGCGGCCATCATGTTGGTGGCGCTGATCAGCATCCTGCTCTACTCGGCGCTGGTCTTCCTGGAGCGGCTGGCCCTGCCATGGGTCCGGGAGACCACCTCGACCAGGTGAGCCCGGTCGGCCGACCGGTTCGTCCGGTCGGCCGACCGGTGGCCGCCGTGACCGGCGCGGGCCCGGGCCCGACTACGCCGGTCACGGCGGACCGTTCGTCAGCTGGCGAGCCGCCAGCGACCACCCCGGGCGACCAGGGTGGTCAGGGCCTGCGGCATCAGCCCGGAGTGGTTGTCCGGGGTCATCCGGATCGGGCCCGACAGACCGTCCATCTGGGACGTTTCAAGCACGTCGCGCAGGCCGTCCCGGCCGTCCTGGCCGGGCTTTCCGCCGGCCCTCAGCTCGGCGTCGGCGATGAGCTGCACGGCGTCCGCGGCGAACGAGGAGAAGCCGTTGTAACCGCCGAATCGCGCCGTGTAGTTCTGGAACCACTGGCGGCGGGCCGCCTTGGCGGGGGTGGTGGCGATGACGTCGTCGATCACCATGGTCTGGGTGAAGATCAGGGTTGCCTTCTCGGTCGACCCGGCCGACGCGCCGAGGAAGAGGTCCTCGGCGGCCATCGCGTCGAAGAAGAGCTCGCCCTTGAACTTGGCCTGCTGGGCGGCGGTGGCGGCGAGCCTCGCCTGCTCCGGCGGGGTCCACACGACCAGCGCCCCCGGCTTACGATCGACCAGCGCGCTGACCTGCTGGTTGACGTCGGTGTCGGTGGCCTTGACCCCCTGGTCGCTGACCAGCCGGATGCCAGCCTTGGTGAACTCGCTGCGCAGGGCGGCGAGCCCCTCCTGGCCGTAGCTGTCCTCGCTGTTGAGCACCGCGGCCTTCTTGACTTTGCGGCGGCGCAGCTCACCGGTGAGGGCGGCGGCGCTGTCCAGCGCGTTCGGGGCCAGCTTGAACACGTACCGGCGGTCGGCCACCGGGCTGGCGATGGCGCTGGACGGGGCGAGCGCGATGGTCGGGAGCTTCTTCTCGTTGATCGTGCGGACGGCGTTCTCGGCGCACTCGTTGCAGCCGCCCATGATGAGCGCGCTGACCTGAGAATCTTTGCTGAAGTCGTCCACGTTGCGTAGCGACTCGCCCGCGTCGGAGCGGTTGTCCTTCACCTTGAGTTCGATTTTCCGGGCGCCCAGGGCGCCCGAGGCGTTCAGCTGCTCGACCTTCAGGTCCAGAGCGCGCTGGTACGCCTTGCCGACAGGGGCCGCCGAGCCGGACAGCTCCAGGTCCACGGCGATCACGATGGGGCTCGTGTCCTGTTCCGCCGTGCCGAACTGGCAGCCGGTGAGCGTGGTGGCCAGGACGGCCGAGGCGAGCGCCGTGATGGTCACGGAGCGGATGGTGATCAACTCAGTCCTCCAGGTGCGGCGCGGGCGACTGCCCGGTCACCGCCGCTTGTTCCGTCCTCAGTGGAGAAACGGGATTGGTCTGCCGTACGGTGTGCGCGAAGCCTGCAAAACCTTGCCAATGCCGGGCCCTGTGGTCAAGCGAGGATGCGTCGAAGCGTTTCGGGACGGGCGTCCCACATGCTGGGGTAACCCAATCTTTGCAAACGCTTACTTTGCATAAGCGCGTGACCACCATGGAGTTACATGCCCTGATCAGGGGCTTGAGAAAATGAAGGTATTAGTTGATCGGATCACGCGATGAGTGCCGTGCGACCGTTTCCAACCTCACCGCGGCTTCCCAAACACGATCATCTCTGATGAAATCGCGGCCGTGCCGCGCGCGGCGCTGTCCGCTGCACCGGCCAAGGGTCGGCGGTTCAGGCGTGGAAGAAACGACGGAGGCGATGTCGTGAGCACCGGACCTACGACCCTGCCCGAGAGCGGCGAGTCGGACGAGCGGAGTCGGCGTCGTCGGCTGCCGCGCCTACGCGACGCCCGGATCCGCTCGAAGCTGGCGCTGATCCTGGTGGTGCCGGTCGCGGCGGTGATCGCGCTCGCCACCGTCCGGCTGATCTCAACCGGTGAGGGCGCGCTCGAGGCGACCCGGTTGCGGTCGCTGACCGAGCTGTCGATCGACATCTCCGCACTCACCCAGGACCTGCACAAGGAACGGATGGCCGCAGCCCGCTACCTGGCCACGCCGGGGCAGGGGCCCGACGCGTACAACCTGCGGGTGCGCGGCACGGACGCCCGGATCGAGGAGTACAAGGCCGAGCGCGGGCGGATCGGCGACGTCCCGGCCGCAGTGCGGGACCGGCTCAAGGTCATCGAGGACCACCTGACGACGCTGAACAGCACCCGGCAGGAGGTTCTGGACCGCAAGCAGATGGTGGTGGCCGAGGCCGCGCTGCGCTACGGGGTCATCCTCACCGACCTGGTCTCCTACGGGGACACGCTGGCCCAGCTCCCCGGTCAGGAGAGCCTGGCGGACACCCGCCGTGCGTTGGCCGCGTTCGCCCACGCCAAGGCGGCGGTCGCCGAGGAGGAGGCGGTCGCCTTCACCGCGCTCACCGCCGGCAGCCTCGACGAGGAGCAGTTCTCCTCGTTCGTAGCCACCCTGACCAGCCAGCAGGAGGCCCTGCTCTCCTTCTCGCTGGCCGCGGACCCGACCCAGCGGGCCCTCGTCGACAGCACGGTCTCCGGCGACGCGGTGACCCTCGCCGACCGGGTGGCCGCCGACCTGACCCGGTCGGTCGGGCAGGCCCCGCTGGTCTCCGCCGCCGCCGCCGCCGCCTCCATCGGCGCGGTCAACGACCTGATGCGGTGGGCCGAGATCCGGCTCCAGGACCGCCTGCTCGCCCAGACGGAGGAGGCCCGCTCCAACGTCATCCAGCAGGCGATCATCGAGTCGGCGCTGGTGCTGCTGACCCTGATCGTCGCCATCACGCTCGCCGTGGTGCTGGCCCGGTCGCTCAACCACTCGCTGCGCCGGCTGCGCGAGGGCGCCCTGTCGGTGGCCAACCACGACCTGCCCGACGCGGTCGCCCGGCTGCAGAACATCGGCAGCGTCGGCGACGGCGGCGTGGAAGAGATCGTCCGGCAGGTCCGCGACCCGATCAAGCTCAACAACCGTGACGAGGTCGGCCAGGTCGCGCTGGCGTTCAACGTCGTCCACCGGGAGGCGGTCCGGGTCGCCGCCGAACAGGCCGCGCTGCGGACCAGCGTCTCGGCGATGTTCCTCAACCTGGCCCGACGCAGTCAGACCCTGGTCGACCGGATGATCGGCGAGCTGGACGCGATCGAGCGCGGCGAGGAGGACCCGAAGCGCCTCGCTCAGCTCTTCGAACTCGACCACCTGGCCACCCGAATGCGCCGCAACGACGAGAACCTGCTGGTGCTCGCCGGTGCGGACTCGGCGGTGCCGCGCCGCGACGACGCCCTGCTGATCGACGTCCTGCGGGCCTCCCAGTCCGAGGTCGAGCAGTACAACCGCATCGAGTTCGGCACCGTCGACACCGACATCTCGGTGGCCGCGCACGCCGTCAACGACGTCGTCCGGCTGGTCGCCGAGCTGCTCGACAACGCCACCCGCTTCTCGCCACCGAACACGGTGGTGGTCGCCGACGGCAGGAGGATCCGCGACTACGTGCTGATCCAGGTCGAGGACCGGGGCCTCGGGCTCACCGACGAGCAGCTCGACTCGCTCAACCACCGGCTCGCCGGCCCGTCCACGGTCGACGTGGCCGCGTTCCGGCTGATGGGTCTGGCCGTGGTGAGCCGCCTCGCGTCCCGGTACGGCATCCGGGTGGAGCTGCGGCGCAACGTGGAGGGCGGCACCGTCGCCCAGGTGACGCTGCCCAGCTCGACCGTGGTGCTGCCGTCGCTGCGCGGTCGCGAGCCGGCCCCGGCGCCGTTGACCCCGTCGCGCCAGCCCGCCCCGATCGAGCAGACGCCGCTCACCCCGATGGGCCTCGACTCGCCGCTCACCGGCGCCGGTCGCGCCGCCACGCTGACCGACCAGTGGCGGACCTCCGCCCCGACGCCGGCCCGTTGGCAGGTTCCCGGTGACTCCCGGGAGGCCGCGCCGGCCAGTCCGTTCGGCGCTCCGGCGACTTCGTTCGGCGCTCCGGCCGCCGCCCAGCCGGTGGCTCCGGCCGCCGCGCCGGCACCCCTGGGACAGCCACCCGCCCCGACCCAGCCGGCGTTCACGCCCGGCGGCGGGTTCTCGGTGGGCAGCCCGACCGTGGCGTTCCCGACGATCGATCCGCTGCCCCGGCGGACACCTGGCGGGGAGGCCGCCCAGCCGGCCACCCCCGTCACCTCGGCCCCCGCCACGCCGGCGGCCCCCGCCACGCCGGCGCTGCCCGGCGGTCCGGTCGCCGGGATGACGCCGACCGGACCCGCCGTGCCGGCAGCCCCGGCAACCCCGGTGGTCGCCCGTCCGGGCCTGCCGGCCGAGGCGCCGATCTTCCGGGAGATGGAGGCGGTCTGGTTCCGGTCGCACGGCGACGACGTGACCGCGATCTTCCAGCGGCCCAAGTTCGACGACGAGCCGCCCCCGGCCAAGGTCCCCGCCGCGCCCCGGCCACCGCTGCCCACCCGTACGCCGGGGGCCACCCCGGCGGACGGCACGACCGCGGCGACCCCGCCGCCGGCGTACACCCCGCCGGTGGCCCCGCCCGCGGCACCGGCCGCGACCGGACCGGGCGGGCCGGCGGCAGCCACCCCGCCGGCGACCGACCCCGAGGCCTGGCGGACGGCCGCGGACGATGGCTGGTCGCGGGCCAGTCGGGCAGCCGAACCGACCACGTCCGGAACCACCCGCTCCGGTCTGCCGAAGCGGGTCCCGCAGGCGCAGCTCGTTCCCGGCGGGATCGAACAGAAGAGCGGCAAGGACCGCAGCCGGCGCACCCCGGACGAAGTACGCGGCCTGCTGTCGGCATACCACCGCGGCGTACAGCGCGGACGGACGGTCGGCGCGGACCAGAACAGCACCACGACCAAGGAGACGAGCCGATGAACAGGCCAGCGGCCATGCAGGACATGGGTTGGCTGCTCACCAACTTCGCCGACAGCGTGGCGGGCATCGCTCACGTGGTGGCGGTTTCCGCGGACGGGCTGCTGCTTGCCTCGTCGCGGGACCTCCCCACGGACCGGGCCGACCAGCTCGCGGCGATCACCTCTGGTGTGGTGAGCCTGACCGAGGGCGCGGCCCGCATGTTCAGCGCCGGCGGGGTGCTCCAGACAGTCATCGAGATGGACAGCGGCTACCTGTTCCTCATGTCGATCAGTGACGGCTCGTCGATGGCGGTGCTCGCCGCCCGCAGCTGCGACGTCGGCCAGGTCGGGTACGAGATGGCACTGCTGGTCGAACGGGTGGGCGCCGCACTGGTGCCGCTGCGCCGGGACGCGGTGCGCTCCTAGCGCGCCTGGCCATGCGGACGGACTGACCGGGTGTCGAGGGACGGCACCCACCGGAGGAGGTGATCGCGGATGGACCAACGACGGGAAGACCCGCGCGGCGCGTTGGTGCGTCCGTACGCGGTCACCCGTGGCCGTACCGAGCCGCGGCAGGCCATCGCGCTGGAGGCGGTGCTTACGGCCAGCCCCACGGCGGTCGCCGAGTCCCGGTTCGCCGGCCACGACAAGCACCGGATCGCCACGATCTGCGAGGGCCGGCCCCAGTCGCTGGCCGAGGTCGCCGCGTACACCCGGATGCCGCTGGGCGTCGCCCGGGTGATCATCGCCGACATGGTGGCCGAGGGCCTGTTGACGCTACACGCTGCCGCTCCGCCCGAAGGGTACGAGGAGCGGATGGAAATTCTTGGAAGGGTGCTAAGTGGACTTCGCAGGCTATGACCCCGCCGGGGCACGCCGCAACCGCGGGATCACCTCCGCGAAGATCGTGGTTGCGGGCGGCTTCGGCGTGGGCAAGACGACCCTGGTCGGCGCGGTCTCGGAGATCACTCCGCTGACCACCGAGGCGGTGATGACCGCGGCCGGTGTCGGGATCGACGACCCGTCGAAGGTGCCGGGGAAGCAGACCACCACGGTCGCCATGGACTTCGGCCGAATCACCATGGCCGAGGACCTGATCCTCTATCTCTTCGGCACACCCGGCCAGACCCGGTTCTGGTTCATGTGGGATGAGATCATCAAAGGCGCGGTGGGCGCGGCGGTGCTGGTCGACACCCGCCGGATCGCCGACGCGTTCGCCCCGCTGGACTACTTCGAGAACCGCCGCCTGCCTTACGTGGTGGCGTTGAACCGGTTCGACAACGCGCCCCAGTACGAGCTGGAGGAGGTCCGCGAGGCCCTCGCCATCTCGCCCCACGTGCCGTTGATAATGACCGATGCCCGGCACCGGGATTCGGTGAAGCAGGTACTGGTCACGGTCGTCGAGCACGCGATGCTGCGACTCCAGGCCGAGCACGGCCGCGGCTACCCGACCCCGGTCGGCTGACGTACGTCGGCGGTGGCCCGGGGTCGTCAGGGCCGCCGCCGACGTGGTCGTCCACGGCCCGGCTGCCGACCACGCGCCGTGGGCGCGCTGGGCTCCGCAGGATCGAGCCCGATCCCGGAAGCAGTGGCCGTCCTGGGAGAGGGAGGCCACTGCTACCGGAAGCTTGTTCGGGGGCGGGCGTTGCGTCCCTCCACTCATCCGGGTCACCGGTGGCGGCGGGGGTCAGTCCACCCGGAGCCGGTAGCCGCGCTTGATCACCGTCTGCACCACCCGGGGGACCCGCAGGCCGGCCCGGAGGCGGGCCACCGCCATCTCCACCGCGTGCTCGTCGGCGCCGCGCGGCAGCGTCCGCAGCAGGGCGGTACGGGAGAGCACCCGCCCCGGTGACGTGGCGAGCGCCCGCAGCACCGCCATCGGGGCGGGGGCCAGCGGACGCAGCTCCCCGTCGATCACCGCCGCGTGCCCCCGCAGGGTCAGCAGGTGCTCGGCCACCCTGATGGTGACCGTGCGCCGGGGCAGCTCGTCCACGATTGTCCGTACCAGCGCGCCGAGTCGCGCCTGGCTCGGCGCGCTGACCGGCACCCCGCGGCGGACCAACGGCTCGGCGGTGACCGGGCCGACGCAGCTGGCCAGCACGTGGCCCCGCAGCGCCTCCAGCACCGTCTCGGTGCGGTCCCCGGCGGCGTGCAGCAGCGCCTCGGCGGCCGGGGCGGAGGTGAAGGTGACCGCGTCGACCAGCCGCCCGGCGACCAGGTCGATCAGCCGGTGCAGCGGCGCCGGGTCGGTCGGCGGCGCCCATCGGTAGACCGGCACCTCGATGACCGCGGCACCGGCCTCCTCCAGCGCGGTCGTGTACTCGGGCTGCCGGTCACCGTGCAACTGCATGGCGACCACCTGCCCGGCCACCCCGCGCCGGACCAGGTGCTCGACGACCTCCTCGCAGCTCTCCGAGTCCGGTGACCACCGGTCGCGCAGGCCGGCGGCGCGGATCGCGCCCCGCGCCTCCGGGCCCCGGGCCACCACGTACGCCCGCGACAGCACGCCACGCAGCGGCCCGTTCAGCCCCCAGCTCTCGGCCGCCTCCAGCCAGCCGCGCATCCCGATGCCGGTGTTGGCCATCAGCACGTCCGGCGGGCGGTTCAGGCAGGCGTGGGTCGCCTCGCGCAGTTCGGTGTCGTCGGTCAGCGGCACGATCCGCAGGGCCGGCGCGACCACCACCCGGGCCCCGCGCCGTTGCAACAGCGCGGCCAGCTCGTCGCGTCGGCGGTCGGCGGTCACCCCGATGGTGAAGCCGGCCAGTTCGTGGGGCGTACGCCCCGGTCGAGTCGCCGTACGTGCACCCTCTGTCATGTCAGAAAAGCGTGCCGCCGGGCAGTTTCGGCCCCGGGTCCCGTTTGTTTCGGCCCTGTCAAGAGCGCCCCACACGACGGGGGCGACCCGAACTCCAGGCCCTGGCGCAGGCGGATCCCCGGGGCCGACCGACCGCCCGGGGGCCTGCGGGTTTTTGGGTGGTTCAGCAGTGGACGTCAGGTGGGATGACCGGTGGTCATACCGCAGGTAGTTTGGGTGGCATGACTGCCAAGGTGACTCTGTCGTTCTCCGACGAGACGATCGAGGAGGCGCGACGGTTCGCCAAGCGGGAAGGGCTGTCGCTCTCCGCCTGGATGGACCAGGCCGCCCGGGAAAAGGCGCTGCGCGAGGTCTTCACCGCGCACGCCGTCGCCGTCGGCCGCGCCGGGCTGGACCTGGAGACGGCCGCCCTGGCCGACGCCCGCGAGGTGGAGATGGTCGACGACGCGATGTTCGGCGGGCGTCCGCGTGCTGCGTAGGGGAGAGGTCTGGCGCGTCGAAGGCGCCCGGGAGCGGCTCGGTCTGGTGATCAGCTCGGACGTCTACAACTCCACCGACGTGCCGATCGTGATCGTGGCCGAGGTGGTCGAGACGGTACTGCTGCGCGACTCCCCGTTGGCCGTGCCGATGGGCGGGTACGTGGTGATGCCCGACCGGCTCTCCTCGCCGATGAAGAAGTGGTTCACCGAGTGCGTGGAGGTGGCCGACACCGACACGATGCTCCGGGTCGGGCGCGCGCTGCGCATCCTCCAGGCACTCTGACCGGAACTCCGCAGCCGCCGGGAACTCCGCCGGTGGGGCCGGTCGGCGTGTGACCTAGATCATGATAGTGGCGCGGGGTGGGCGGGAATGCCCCCCGTTTTGACCAGCGGAGGTGCCCCCGGGTATCGTTGCCTGCTGTTGTACGACAGCCAGAGGCGTGCCGCATCAGGTACGCTTGGTCGTTCGTGCGCGCCTGGTCACCTCGGCGCGCGACCCCAGACCGACGACGAGACAAGGTAGACCTGTGCGTACGTACAGCCCGAAGCCGGGTGAGATCGAGCGTCAGTGGCACGTCATCGACGCCTCTGATGTCGTGCTGGGCCGCCTGGCGACCCACGCCGCCACGCTTCTGCGTGGTAAGCACAAGCCGACTTTCGCGCCGCACGTCGACACGGGCGACTTCGTCGTCGTCGTGAACGCGGGCAAGGTCGCGCTGACCGGCAACAAGCGTCAGACGAAGGTTGCCTACCGCCACTCCGGTTACCCGGGTGGCCTGAAGCAGGTCGGCTACGAGGAGCTGCTCAGCAAGCGTCCCGAGCGGGCCGTCGAGCTGGCCGTGAAGGGGATGCTCCCGCACAACAAGCTCGGCCGTCAGCTGATCAAGAAGCTGAAGGTCTACGCCGGTGCCGAGCACCCGCACGGCGCGCAGCAGCCGGCGCCGTTCGAGATCAAGCAGATCGCGCAGTGAGCGCGGGCGAAGGAAGCAGCATGACGGACATCACCGAGACCGAGGTTGCCCCCGAGGCCACCGAGGCCGCCGAGGCGCCGGCGCCCGTCGCCCGCGCGCCTCGTGGCGACCGGCCGATCCAGACCGTTGGCCGCCGCAAGGAGGCCATCGTCCGGGTGCGCATCGTCCCGGGCAGCGGCAAGATCACCTGCAACGGTCGCGACCTTGAGGCGTACTTCCCGAGCAAGGTGCACCAGCAGCTCATCAAGGACCCGCTGGTCACCGCCGAGAAGCCCGAGGCGTTCGACGTCATCGCCAACCTGCGCGGCGGCGGCACCACCGGCCAGGCCGGTGCGCTGCGGCTCGCCATCGCCCGGGCGCTGATCATCAACGAGCCGGAGGACCGCCCGGCTCTGAAGAAGGCCGGCTTCCTGACCCGTGACGCCCGGGTCAAGGAGAGCAAGAAGTACGGCCTCAAGAAGGCCCGTAAGGCTCCGCAGTACTCGAAGCGCTGATCTTCAGCGGCACGTTGTACTTCTGACGGACGGCCGGGTCCGCCTCCCCCCGACGGGAGGTGGCCCGGCCGTTTCGCTTTCCTGTTGTGCACCATTTCCTCGGAGGTTGGCGGGTATGGGTCGGTTGTTCGGCACGGACGGCATACGCGGGCGGGCGAACGCGGATCTCACTCCCGAGCTGGCGCTCGCGGTGGCGGTCGCCGCGGCCCACACACTCGCCGAGACGGACCGGAGCCATCCGCCGTTGGCGGTGGTCGGCCGGGACACCCGGGCCAGCGGCGAGATGTTGGAGGCCGCCGTGGTGGCCGGTCTCACCAGTGCCGGCGCCAACGTGGTCCGGGTCGGCGTGCTGCCCACCCCGGCCGTGGCGTTCCTCACCGCCGAGGTCAAGGCCGACCTGGGCGTGATGCTGTCGGCGTCGCACAACCCGATGCCGGACAACGGCATCAAGCTGTTCGCCGCCGGCGGGCACAAGCTGCCCGACGAGATCGAGGAGCGGATCGAGGCGGCCGTCGAGGCGAACGCGGTCACCGCGTGGGACCGGCCGACCGGCGCCGGGGTGGGGCGGGTGCACGACCTGCTCGACGGCGCCGACCACTACGTCCAGCACCTGGCCGGCACCGTGCCGCACCCGCTCGACGGGCTCAAGGTCGTGGTCGACTGCGCCAACGGCGCCGCGGCCGAGGTCGCGCCCGTGGCGTACCGGGAGGCCGGCGCCGAGGTCGTCGCCATCCACGCCGAGCCGGACGGGCTCAACATCAACGACGACTGCGGTTCCAACCACATCGACGCGCTGCGCGAGGCCGTGGTCGAGCACGGCGCGCACCTGGGCATCGCCCACGACGGCGACGCCGACCGGTGCGTCGCGGTCACCGCCGACGGGGTCGAGGTCGACGGCGACCAGGTGATGGCGATCCTCGCCCTCGCCATGCGGGACGCGGGCACGCTCACCGGGGACACCCTGGTCGCCACCGTGATGAGCAACCTCGGCCTGCGGCTGGCCATGTCCGCGCAGGGCATCCGGCTGATCGAGACCAAGGTCGGCGACCGGTACGTCCTGGAGGAGCTGCGCGCCTCCGACCTTGCCCTCGGGGGTGAGCAGAGCGGACACATCGTCATGCCGGCCCACGCCACCACGGGCGACGGCGTGCTCACCGGGCTGCACCTGATGGCCCGGATGGCGGCCACCGGGAAGTCCCTCGCGGAACTGGCCGCCGTGGTGACCAAGCTGCCGCAGGTGCTGATCAACGTGCCGGTCGGGGACCGTTCGGTGGGTGCGGCCGCGCCGGCCGTCCGGGCCGAGGTGGAACGGGCCGAGGCGGAGCTGGGCGAGACCGGTCGGGTGCTGCTGCGCCCCTCGGGCACCGAGCCCCTGGTGCGGGTCATGGTCGAGGCCGCCACCGAGCAGACCGCCCGCGAGGTCGCCGAGCGCATCGCGGAGCGGGTCCGCGCCGCCAGCCCGACCGCCTGACCCGGGCCGGCCCTTGGGGGCTGGCGAAACTCACAGGCGCAGGCGGGCGACCCGGTCGTAGGTTTCGGCCGGGTCCTCGCCGTCGGTGAGGTCCACGTCCTCGACGACCCGTCCGTCGCCGAGCCGGATCAGCCGGTCGCACCGGGCGGCGATGGCGCGCTCGTGGGTGGCCAGCAGGATCGTCATCCCGTGCCGGTCGCGCAGGTTCAGCAGCAGGTCGAGGATCTGCCCGCCGGTGGTCGAGTCGAGGTTGCCGGTCGGCTCGTCGGCGAGCAGCAGCCGGGGTTCGCCCATCAACGCCCGGGCGATGGCGACCCGCTGCTGCTGGCCACCGGAGAGCTGCGCCGGCAGCGACCGCTCCCGGCCGGCCAGGCCGACCGCGTCGAGTAGTTCCCGGGCGCGGGTCACCTGGTCGGACCGGCCCCGCCGGGGCAGCACCGGGGCGATCACGTTGTCCAGCACGGTCAGCGCCGGCAGCAGGTGGTAGCGCTGGAAGACGAAGCCGACCCGCTGCCGGTACCGGGCGAGGGCCGCCCGCCGCAGACCGGTGATCTCCACGTCGTCGACCGTCACGGTGCCGCTGTCGGCCTGCTCGATCGCCCCGACCAGGTGCAGCAGCGTCGACTTGCCGGAGCCACTCGGCCCGGTCAGCGCCACCACCGACCCGGCGGCGATCTCCAACGACACCCCGTCGACGGCGGTGAGTCGCTCGGTGCCGGCGCGGAACTGCCGGACCAGCCCGGCCGTCCGGACGGTGCTGCCCGTGGTCGCGTCCATCGTCACTCCTCTGCGAGTAGTCGTGCGGTCGGGAGGCGGCGCAGCAGCGCGGCGGGGACCAGCGCCGCCGCGCAGGTGACCAGCACCCCGGCGGCGGCGACCGCGGCGGCCACCAGCACCAGCGCCGCCGGCAGGTCGTCCACCAGCCAGGCCGCCCCGCCCAGGCCGAGCGCCGCCCCGGCGAGGGCGCCGAGCGCGCCGAGGAGGAACCCCTCGTACCCGATCAGGCGGGTCAGCGCGGCGTCGGTCCAGCCGACCGCCCGCAGGGTGGCCAGCTCGGCGGCCCGGTCCCGGATGTTCAGGTAGAGCACGTCGGTGACCGCGGCGGCACCGAGCAGCACCGTCGCGACGGCGGCCATGGTGTCCGCGCCCCGCACGCTCAGCGACACCGTGTCGCCGAGCAGGCTGCCGACGACGGCGCCCTGGAACGCGTAGCCGGTGGCGGTGACCAGGGTCAGCGCGGCCACCCCGATGGCCAGCGCGCCGGAGCCGAGCAGGGTGCGCCCGGGGGTGCGGGCCAGGTTGGCCAGGGCCAGGCCGGCCAGGGTGCGCGGCCGGCGTACCCAGCGGGCCGTCGCCACCGCTGGGCGCAGCGCGGCGGCCGGGTGGGCGCGCGCGGCCCGCAGGGCCGGCGCCAGGCCCGCGACCAGCGCCAGCAGCAGGGCCACCGGTACGGCCAGCAGCGCCCGCCACCAGTCGACGTCGATGCCGAGCGCGGCCCCGAGCGGGACCGCCAGGCCCAGCGCGAGCAGCCCGGCGGCCAGCCCGAGCGCGCCGACCTCACCGAGGATCAGCGCGCCGATGCGCCGGGCCGGCCAGCCCAGGCAGGCGAGCACCGCCAGCTCGGACCGGCGGTCCCGGACGGCGGCGGCGACCGCGTTGCCGAGGAAGAGCGCGCAGACCACCAGCACCAGCACGAAGAGCGCGACGCTCTTGCGGTCCACGGCCTTCGTGATCACCGAGGCGACCCCGAGGGCCGACCAGTTCTCGGTCAGCCGCAGCGCCGGCCGGCCGAACGACCCGGCGGGCAGCTCCACGGCCTGCGGGGCGGGGGACGAGCCGAGCGTGATGTCGACGTCGAGCCCGGTGGCCTGGGCGATCCGCTCGGCGACCAGCCGGACCTGTTCGGCGGCGCGCTCGTTGTAGCCGCCCACGTCGGCGACCCGGACCCGGATCGCGCTGATCGGGGCGGTGAGCTGCGGACTGCCGCCGCCGGCCAGCAGCTTCGGCACGGCGGCCAGGCTGGTGAGCAGCAGCGGCGGGGCGGAGAGGTGGCCGGCCGGGTTGCCGCCCGGCTCCAGCGGACGGCCGCCCAGGGCGTCCCGGCTGCGGGCGTCCGCGCCCTGCGCCGACGGCGGCTCGTACGTCTCCAGCGGCACCCGCCCGAGGTCGCTGAAGCCGGTCAGCTTCTCCGGGTCGAAGACCCCCACGGCCCGCCAGCTCCGGTACACCAGGTTGCGTGGATCCCCCTTCTTCAGCGGGAGCTTGCGCAGCGACCGTGCCCCGGTGTCGTCGGCCAGCCAGGGACGCGGGAAGGGGTTGACCGTGATTTGGTCGCCGTGCACCTCCGGACCGGCCGCCGGGAGCGCGCCGACCCGCAGCGTGCCGTCGGGCAGCCGGTCGTACCGCGTGGGCCCGGCCTGGACCATCGCCTGGAGCTGGCCGAAGCAGCAGCCGTCCGGGGAGAGGCCCGCGGAGATCCGGGTGCGCCAGCCGGCGGACACGTCGTGGCGGGCGTCGCCGGCGGGGAGTTCGGGGCCGCGCCGCAGGGCCCGATCCAACTCGGCGAGTTCGACGCCGGCCGGGCGGGCCGCGGGCAGCCGGGTGAAGCTGGCGCGCAGTTCCTCGTCGACGAAGGGGCTGCTGGTCGCGAGCACCGGCACGGAGAGCATCTCCGCCCCGTCCATCTGCTTGACGGCCACCGTGTCGTCCGGGCCCAGCGCCCGCCCGTCGACCACTGTCCCGCCGAGGCCCACGAGGCGGTCCTCGGCGACCGGGTCCACGGCGGCGAGCAGGAGCGGCACCGTCAGGCTGACCGCGATCCGCAGCCGGTCCGAGGTGGACGAGGGGCCCGACCCCCCGTCGGCGAAGACGCCCGTGCCGGCCTCGAACCGGCCGTCGGGGAGCATCCGCACGGCCACCAGCGACCACTCCTCGCGCTCGGAGTACGCGCCCGGGCTGCCCAGGGCGTGCCGGGGGTCGCAGACGGCCCGGGTGCGGCCGTCGGGCAGTACCTCCCGCGGCGCGGGCCCGCACACGTCGGCCCATGGATAGCTGCGCCCGTCGGTGTACGGGGTGGCGTCGCTGGAGTAGGGCGCGTCGGTGCGGGGGTAGATCAACGGGTGGGTGGTGACGTACACGTAGCGGGGCCGGCCCGGCGCTCCGGAGAGCCCGCGCTCGGCGACGAACCGGGGATCGACGCGGATGACCTGCCGGTCGAGCGACCGGTCCACCGCCCCGGTGAGGTCCAGCGGGGTCGGCACCGGGGCGGTGGAGTAGCCGAGCATGGCGATGGGGGCGGCGACGTCCACCCCGGCGACCGCCTTCACCTGGTCGTACTGTGCGGTGGTGATGCCGCCGAAGAGACCGGAGAGGTAGTTGGGCTGGACCAGCCGGCGTTCGGCCTCCAGCGGGGTGCGCGCGCCCTTCGGGCGGACCAGGATGTCGTAGGCGACGTCGGTGCCCCGCTCGACGGTGCCGGTGACGTCGAGCCGGGAGGTGGTGGTGGCACCGGTCAGGACGACGAAACCGGTGGTCGCCACCAGCACGCCGGCCAACAGTGCCACCGACCGTCCCGCACGGCCGCGTAGCTGACTCCAGATGAAGTGGAACATGTCGCGCCTCCCCGTGTGCTGCTGCCCACTCTGCGGGATACATTGTGACAATGCAAGGCCGGGTCCGGAAACGTACCGACCGGGCGGAGCGGAACGGAACGGAGGAGACGGTGGCGATCCAGCACGCGGTCCTGGCCCTGCTCGCCCGGGGGCCCAGCTACGGCTACCACCTGAAGGGCGCGTTCGAGGAGGCGGTGGGCCCGCAGTGGGGGCCGCTGAACATCGGGCACCTCTACCAGATCCTCGATCGGCTCTCCCGCGACGGCCTGGTCGTCGCCGAGCGGCAGGCCCAGCCGGTCAAACCCGACCGGGTGGTCTACGAGATCACCCCCGACGGCCGCGCCGCGCTGGAGGGCTGGCTCAACGAGCCCAGCCCGCGCAGCGGCGGATTCCGGGACGACTTCTTCCTCAAGGTCACCGCGGCGGCCCGCTCCGGCGCGTCGGACACGGTACGGACGGTGCTCGGCAACCAGCGCGGGCACCTCATGCGCGAGCTGCGCAACCTCGACGGGCTCCGCCGCCGGACCGCCGACCCGGTGGTGGCCCTGCTGCTCTCCGCCGCCAGCCGGCACGTCGAGGCCGATCTCGCGTTCGTCGACGACGCCGAGACGGCGCTGCTCGCCGACAGTGGCGCGCTGCTCGCCACGCTCGCGGGAAGCCCTCCGGGGCTCGACGGGAGCGGTTCAGGCACGGCGCCGCCCGGGTCGGATCCCACCACGACCCGCGCGGCCGGCTGACGCCGCGCCGCCGGTCCGCCACAGCGCCTCGGGGTGCCGGCGCGCTGAGACCTGGAAGGAAATGGCCCCTCCGGAGGCCACCATCTTCCAAGCTCTCGCGCCCCGCTGGTAAAGGGGCGTCAGGCTGGCGGGTGGTGGGGCGTCAGGTCGGCGGCAGCCGGCGCAGGAAGCGGGCGCCCAGGTCGGCGACCTGGGCGGCGTCGAGGTCGAGGGCCGGGGCCGCCACGGTGACCTCGGCCATCGCCAGGTCCGGGACCTCGGTGTCCTGCCAGCCGCCGACGAACCACGCGCCCTCCTCCTCGGCGAGGGCGAGGTTGGCCGCGTTGAGCCGGTCCGCCGAATGCGGCAGCCAGAGCCGGAACTGGTGGGTGTGCGGGGGCGTCGGATACACCCGGGCGCCGGGCAACCCGGCCAGGGCGGCGGCCACCGCCGTCGCGTGTGCCACGTACCCGGGCAGGCGGGGGAGCTCCCGGTCCAGCCCGACCAGCGCGGCCGCCGCCGCCGGCCACTGCTGGAACAGGGTGCCCCCGTACCGGTGCCGCCACTCCCGGGCGTACCGGGCCAGCCCGGCGTCCCCGGCGAGAGCCGCCCCGGAGATGCCCTCGATGGACTTGTAGAACGAGACGTACGTGCTGTCGGCGAGGGCGGCGACCGTGGCCGGCGGGCGCCCCAGGTGCGGGGTCGTCTCCCACAGCCGGGCGCCGTCGAGGTGCACCCGGGCCCCGGCGTCCCGGGCCGCGCCGACCACGTCTACCAACTCGTCCCAGGTGGGCAGCACGAAGCCCGCGTCGCGCAGCGGCAGCTCCAGCAGCAGGGTGCCGATCGGCTCGGCGAGCTCCGCCACCTCCGCGGCGGTCGGGTTGCGCGGCGCGGTCGTGGTGCGCACCGCCCGCAGCCCGCCGAGCACCGCGTACGCGTCCCGCTCGTGCAGCACGAGGTGGCTGAGCGGGTGCAGGCCGACGGCGGTGCTGCCGGTCAGCTCCGCGCCGTACCGGACGGCGACCTGCTGGGCCATCGTGCCGGTGGGGAAGAAGACGGCAGCCTCCGTGCCGAGCAGCTCGGCGACCCGCAGCTCCAGAGCCTCCACCGGGCCGCCCTCGCCGTAGAAGTCGGGCAGGGCGTCCGGGTCGAGCGTGGCGCGTACGGCGTCGAGATGCTCGGCCATCGACACCGGCCGGACGCCGGAGAGCATCCGGTCACAGCCGCGCATGGCCGCCATCCGGCGGACCCGGCCGGCGTACGCGTCGGTCATCCGGCGGCCCCCATCCCACGTAGCCGGGCCACCGCCTCGGTGAGCACCTCGGGACGCTTGCAGAAGGCGAACCGGACCAGCCGCCGGCCAGCCTCGGCGTCGTCGTAGAACACCTGGGTCGGCACGGCGACCACCCCGCAGCGCTCCGGCAGCGACCGGCAGAACTCCACCCCGTCCCGCCCGCCGAGCCCGGTGACGTCGGCGGTGACGAAGTACGTCCCCTCCGGGGTGAGCACGTCGAAGCCGGCGTCGGTCAGCCCGGCGACGAGCTGGTCCCGCCGGGCCCGCATACCGGCCGCGAAGTCGGCGAAGTACCCGTCCGGCAGGGCGAGGGCCACCGCCACCGCCGGCTGCAACGGGGCGGCGTTGACGAAGGTGAGGAACTGCTTGACCCGCAGCACCGCCGACACCAGCGGGGCGGGGCCGCTGACCCAGCCGACCTTCCAGCCGGTGCAGGAGAACGTCTTGCCGGCCGAGGAGATCCGCAGGGTGCGCTCCCGCATGCCGGGCAGGGTGGCCAGCGGCACGTGGGGCGCGGCGGCGTCGGCGAAGACCAGGTGCTCGTACACCTCGTCGGTCACCGCGTACGCGTCGTGTTCGCGGCACAGCGCGGCCACCAGGGCCAGCTCGTCGGGGGTGAAGACCTTGCCGGTCGGGTTGTGCGGCGAGTTCAGCAGCACCAGCCGGGTCCGGGGCCCGAACGCGGCGCGCAGGGCATCCGGGTCGAAGGCGTACCGGCCGTCCGGTCCCGGGCGCAGGGTCACCGGCCGCCGCACCGCCCCGGCGAGGGCGATCGAGGCCGCGTACGAGTCGTAGTACGGCTCGAAGCAGACGACCTCGTCGCCCGGCTCGCAGAGGGCGAGGATGCTCGCGGCGATCGCCTCGGTGGCCCCGGCGGTGATCACGATCTCGCCGTCCGGGTCGTACTCCAGGCCCCAGAACCGGCGCTGGTGACCGGCTACGGCGGCGCGCAGCGCGGGGATGCCCGGCCCGGGCGGGTACTGGTTCTGCCCGCCGCGCAGCGCCTCGGCGGCGGCGGCGAGCATCTCCGGCGGGCCGTCGGTGTCCGGGAAGCCCTGGCCCAGGTTGACCGCGCCGGTGCGCACGGCCAGGGCGGACATCTCGGCGAAGATGGTCGTCCCGAACGGCCGCATCCGGGCCACCAGCGGGTCGACATTCGCGGTCGTCGTCACGTCGGCCAGCCTACGGGCCGGCCGCGCGGGTTCAACCCCACGTTCAGCCGGTGCAGTTGACCCAGTACCCGCTGTCGTCCCTGGCGACGGTGCGACCGTCGACGGTGATCCGGCAGTCGACCCCGTACGGGCTGTCGTTGTTGCTGGCCAACACCATCACACGACTGGCGTCGACCATCCGGAAGCTCTTGCGCCAGGGCAGCTTCACGTTTTCGGTCTGGATCAGGTCACCGTCGGCGTCGTAGTACTGGAGGTAGACCGGACCCTGACCGGTCACCTCGTAGACCACGGTGACCCGGCCCGCCCCGTTCGACGGGCGGGTGGCCGGGCTCCGGGTGGGCTCCGGGCCGGGGGAGGCCTCAGCCGGTTCCCCGTCCTCGTCGGGGGCGGACGGGTCGTCGTACCAGGGGTCGGTGGCGCTCGCCCGGTCCTCGGCGACGCTGGTGAAGAAGCCGGCCACGCAGGCGCACCCGCAGAACCCGATGACCAGGACGACCACGAGGCCGATGACCAGGCCGATCACCTTCGCGGTGTTGTCGGGCCGGACCGCCGGTTGCCCGGGATACGTGAACGGCGGCGGGTAGCCCGCCGGGGGCCACCCGCCCTGCCCTGTCCACCCGCCCTGCCCAGCAGGCCCCGGCCCGCCGGGGTGCCCGGACCAACCCGGCTGGCCCGGCTGGCCCGTTGGCCAACCGGGCTGGCCGTACCCGGGCCAGGGCGGCCCGGCGGGGTGCGGCGTGGCCGGGCTGATCGGCGTTGCCGTGGGGGAGGCGGGGCTGTCCGGCCCGCTCGCTGCTGCCGCCGACGCCGACGGAGCCCAGGGCTCCGGGGCGGCCCACGGCTGTGGCGGGGCCAGCGGGTCGGGCGGCGACCACGCGGGGCCGCCCGCCGGTGCCCCCGGGCCGTCCGGCGTTCCCGGGCCATCCGGGGGCGACTGGGGCGACTGGGGCGTTGACGGGCCGGCGGGGTCGGCCCCGCCGGACGGGATCGGATCGGGAGTTGGCGACGACGCCTCGGACATCAGGGGCTCCGGGGAGGGGCACGGGCACGGCCGCGAAGGGGGGATGGGGACGTCGAGACCGCTGGGCGCGGCTGTTCTCCCGGGGGAAACGGGCCCTCAATGTACGCCGTCCAGCCGCCCGCCAGGATCCCCTGTGGGGCCGTCGGTGTCCGGTCGCCGCGTTCGTCCCCGGGAGCACCGCACTTACCCGTTCGCTCAAATCCAGTGCTTGTTTACCCGGCTTCCGCGCACGCGTGCTGTGCGAAACTGAGTTAGGCTGCGGGTCATGTGTGGAATCGTGGGTTACGCCGGCGCGCGCCCGGCGCTCGGCATCGTGCTCGACGGCTTGCGCCGCCTGGAGTACCGCGGCTACGACTCGGCCGGCGTGGCCGTCGTGTGCGATGCAGAGCTGCTGACCGAGAAGAAAGCGGGCAAGCTGGCCAACCTCGAGAAGGTGCTGGCCGAGCGCGCCGCCGTCGACCCCGAGGGCTGCGCCTCCAGCCCGATCGGCATCGGCGACGGCACCACCGGCATCGGCCACACCCGCTGGGCCACCCACGGCGGCCCCACCGACCGCAACGCCCACCCGCACGTCGCCCCCGACGGCCGGGTCGCCGTGATCCACAACGGCATCATCGAGAACTTCGCCACGCTCCGCACCGAGCTGGAGGACGCCGGCGTCCAGTTCAGCAGCGACACCGACACCGAGTGCGCCGCACACCTGCTCTCCGCCGCGCTGGCCGAGCTGCGCGCCGCCGGTGAGCCGGACGGGCCAGGGCTGCTCGCCGCCGCGATGCGCGCGGTCTGCCAGCGTCTCGAAGGGGCGTTCACGCTGCTGGCCGTCGATGCCGCCGTGCCCGGCGCGGTGGTCGGCGCCCGCCGCAACTCCCCCCTGGTGGTGGGCCGGGGCGACGGGGAGAACTACCTCGCCAGCGACGTCGCCGCGTTCATCGAGCACACCCGCGACGCGATCGAGCTGGGCCAGGACCAGATCGTCCTGATCACCGCCGACGCCGTCGAGATCACCGACTTCGCCGGCCGTCCGGCGACCGGCAAGGACTTCCATGTCGACTGGGACTCCTCGGCCGCCGAGAAGGGCGGCTACGACTGGTTCATGCTCAAGGAGATCGAGGAGCAGCCGCAGGCCGTCGCCGACACCCTGCTCGGCCGGCTCACCGCCAGCGGCGAGATCATGCTCGACGAGGTCCGCCTCAGCGACCAGGACCTGCGCGACGTGGACAAGATCTTCATCGTCGCCTGCGGGACCGCCTACCACTCCGGCCTGGTCGCCAAGTACGCCATCGAGCACTGGACCCGGATTCCCTGCGAGGTGGAACTCGCCAGCGAGTTCCGCTACCGCGACCCGGTCCTCGACCGGTCCACGCTGATCGTGGTGATCTCGCAGTCCGGCGAGACCATGGACACCCTGATGGCGCTGCGGCACGCCAAGGAGCAGAAGGCCCGGGTACTGGCCATCTGCAACACCAACGGCTCGACCATCCCGCGCGAGTCCGACGCCGTCCTCTACACCCACGGCGGGCCGGAGATCGCCGTCGCCTCCACCAAGGCGTTCCTCACCCAGCTCGTGGCCTGCTACCTGATCGGGCTGCATCTGGCCCAGGTGCGCGGGATCAAGTTCGCCGACGAGGTGGCCGCCGTGGTGGACCAGCTCCACCAGATGCCCGCCAAGCTGCGCGAGCTGCTGGACCGGATCGCCCCGGTGCGCGAGCTGGCCCGGGAGATCCGCAACGAGCCCACGGTGCTCTTCATCGGCCGGCACGTCGGCTACCCGGTGGCCCTGGAGGGCGCGCTCAAGCTCAAGGAGCTGGCGTACATGCACGCCGAGGGGTTCGCCGCCGGAGAGCTCAAGCACGGCCCGATCGCCCTGATCGACGAGGGCACCCCGGTGATCTGCATCGTGCCGTCGCCGGTCGGCCGGGGCATGCTGCACGACAAGGTCGTCTCCAACATCCAGGAGGTCCGGGCCCGGGGCGCCCGGACGATCGTGATCGCCGAGGAGGGCGACGAGGCCGTGGTGCGCTACGCCGACCACCTGATCCGCGTGCCGCGCACGCCGACGCTGCTCGCCCCGCTGGTGACCACCGTGCCGTTGCAGGTGCTCGCGGCGGAGATCGCCGCAGCCCGGGGCCACGACGTCGACCAGCCCCGCAACCTGGCCAAGTCCGTCACCGTCGAGTAGCCGCCCGCCGGAACCGGCCCCCTGCGCCCGCCGGCGGCAGGGGGCCGCTGCGGCTTCCGGGGCACACGTCGGCACGTCACCGGCCCAGGACGACGCGGGCCATGCCGTCCAGGGCGGGATTGCCCTGGTCCCAGTAGCCGGTGTGGCCGTACCGGCCGCTGGGAAAGGTGCGGCCGCCGAAGCCCGGGTCGGCCGGGTCGTGCCCGAACCACAGCGCGTGGTCCTCCCGGGCGGTCAGCACCGCCGCCAGCGGGCTGAGCCCGCGCAGCACGCGGCGGGGCAGCTCGTCGGGGGCAGGGGCCAGCCGGATCGCGTCGTCCGGCGCGGTGCTCGCCCAGACCTCGCCCGAGGGCAGGCGCAGCCCGTCGGCCCGGTCCACGCCCACCCCGGGGGAGCCCACGAACACCAGCGCGTCGGCGGCGAGACCGTGGTCCCGGGCGGCGGTGCCCACGACCAGCGAGCCGTAGCTGTGCCCGAGCACCGTCTGCCGGGCCGGCGGGCCGTCGTGGGTGGCCCGAAGGCCCTCCTGGAACCGGTGCAGCGCCGGGCCGGCGTCCCGCGCCTGGCCGGGCAGGACGGCCTCGTGCAGGAAGTCCGGCGCGTCGTAGTCCAGCCAGAGCACCGCCGCCGTCGCCCCCGTCGGGTCCAGCGCCGCGCACCGGGCCTGCACCCGGCCCGCCCGGCCCAGTTCCCCGGTGGCGTCCGCGAGGCCGGCGGTCATTCCCGGGACGTACGTCAGCACCCGGTCGGCCCGGTCCGGGTCGCCCAGCGCCACGATCGCCCGGCCCTCGCCGCCCGGGTCGAGCCCCAGCAGATACGCACGCGGCTGCCCGCCGCCGGCCAGCCGGGCGGTCAGCGCGTCCAGGCCGGCCAGGGCCGCCCCCACCCGCGCCAGCCCGGCAGTCTCCACCGGCCCGTGCGGCCACCGGGCCACCAGCCGCCGGCGCTCGGCCAGCAGCACCTCCCGCCACCGGCCGACCAACAGCCGGTTCGCCTGGTCCCGCGCCGCCGCCGGCACCCCGTCGAGCCGCCCGACCAGCTCCGGCTCCCGGGCCACCAGCCAGCGGCGCTGCGCCGGGGTGAGCCCGGCCCACCAGGCCCGGACGGCCGACGGGTCGGCGCCGGGCGTCGGCCGCCAGGGCGGGGGCGGGGCGGCCCAGCCCGCCCGGGCCGCCGCAGCCAGCTCGTCGAGCCGGCCGGTCGCCTCCCGGTCGGCCGCGTCGGCCAGCGCGAGGGCGGCGGTCACGGCGGCGGCCACCCGCGCCACCGGGGGGCCGGGGACGCCCGGCCGGACGGCCGAAGGGCCCGCGCTCACCCGCCCCCGCCGGTCGATGCGCACCCCACCGGCCTCGGCCAGGGCGACCGCCTCTTCCAGCCCGGCCCTGGCCCGGCGCAGCCGCCCGGCCAGCTCGGCGAGCACCTGGTCGGTCTCGATCAGCGCCGGTGCGAGGGCGGCCAGGTCGGCCCGGAAGGCGGCGATCCGCCCGCCGGCCGCCCCGGCGGCGGCGCCCGTCCACCCGGCGCGCAGCGCCCCGGCAGCCCCGGCCAGCTCCGCCGACCGCCGGTCGACCAGCCCGGTCAGCCCTCGCCAGGCAGTCCCGGCCGCCGCCCAGCCGGCCGGGTCGGCCGCCCACAGCCGGGCGTAACCGCCGTCCCCGGCGGGGCCGCCCACCACGCCGTGCCCCGCCGGCGCGCTCACCGGGGCAGGACCGTCAGCCGGCGGGCCGCCCGCTCGTCGGCCGTCTCGTAGCCTTCGGCGGCGGCGGACAACGCATGTCCGGCGGCGGCCACCCGCGCGCCGAGCCCGCCGCACCACGCGTGCACCGCCGACTCCAGGGCGGCCAGGGCGGGCGCCGACCGCCATCCGGGCGCCCGCACCACCAGGCCGGGCTCCCCGGCCAGCCCGTGCCCCAGCCGGTACGCGTCGGCATCGAGCGCCCGGGCCACTTCCCGCAGCAGTTCGGGGCGGACGGTGAACGGCTCCTCGCGCATCGGCGCACTCCTCCGGCTCGGTGCCGTCGACAGGCGACGGGGACTCCTCGACGCGAACGGCGACGGGTGAGCCGCCACCACGACGGACGATGGCGACGACGTTAGGTGGCCCCGGTGCGGGCCGGCATGCCCTGTGGACAACGGGCGTCGGCCCGTACCCCCGGTTGTCCACAGGCGTTGCCCACAGCCGACCCGGTAGCTAATCTGCGGCGTGCCCCGCCGGTAGGGTGAAACGGTGATCGTCGCTGTCGGCAATCCACGTCGTCCTGGTCGAACGGTTCGCCAAGGCGTTGGTGCGGCGCCGCTGCTCGTCGACCGGCTGTTCACCGAGGCCGAGCGGCGCACCGCCGCCGGCAACCCGTGGACCCGGGACCGACACGGGTACGGACGCGACCGGCACGGACGGGACGGGGTGGCATGAAACCGGTGTGGCGGGTCGCGGACGTACGGGCGGCGGAGGCCGGGCTGATGGCCACCCTCCCGGCCGGGACGCTGATGCAGCGGGCCGCCGCCGGGCTGGCCCGCCGCTGCGCGCTGCTGCTCGCCGACCGGGGCGGGGTGTACGGCTCCCGGGTGCTGCTGCTGGTCGGCACCGGCGACAACGGCGGCGACGCCCTGTACGCCGGGCAGCGGCTGGCCCGCCGGGGTGCCGCCGTGTCGGTCCTGCTGCTCACCCCCGGGCGGGCGCACGCCGAGGGGCTGGCCGCGCTGCGCGCCGCCGGGGGCCGGCTGGTGGACCGCCCGCCCGCGCAGGTGGACCTGGTGCTGGACGGGATCGTCGGGATCGGCGGCACGGGCGGGCTGCGCGAGGCGGCCGACCGGATCGCCGCCGAGCTGCCCGGGCTGCGCGGCCGGGACGGCGTGCGGGCCGCCGTGGTCGCCGTGGACGTGCCGAGCGGGGTCGCCGTCGACACCGGTCATGTGCCCCCGGCCGCCTCCGGCCGGCCGAACGCGGTCCGCGCCGACGTGACGGTGGCGTTCGGCGCGCTGAAGCCGGCGCTGGTGGTCGGCCCGGCCGTGGCGCTGGCCGGTCAGGTCGAGTTGGTCGATATCGGGCTGGGGCCCTGGCTGCGCGGCACCCCCGCGCTACGGGTCACCGAGTGGTCCGACGTCGAGCAGTGGTGGCCGGAGCTGGGCCCGGCCTCGGAGAAGTACACCCGGGGCGTGGTTGGCCTGGCGACCGGCTCGGCGGCGTACCCGGGGGCGGCGGTGCTCTCCGTCGGTGGCGCGCTCGCCGGGCCGACGGGCCTGGTCCGGTACGCCGGGAGCGCCCGCGACGACGTGCTGCGCCAGCATCCCTCGGTGATCGCCAGCGGGCGGGTCGCCGACGCAGGCCGGGTGCAGGCGTGGGTCTGCGGCTCCGGCCTCGGCACCGGCGAGGAGGCGGCGGCCGAGCTGCGCGCGGTGCTCGCCGCCCCGGTGCCGGTGGTGCTCGACGCCGACGCGTTGACCCTGCTGGTCGACGGGTCGATGGCGGACCGGCTGCGCAGCCGGGACGCCCCGATCGTGGTCACCCCGCACGATCGGGAGTTCGGCCGGCTCTGCGGCGAGGATCCCGGAGCCGACCGGGTCGCAGCGGCGCTGCGGCTGGCCGCCTGGATGAACGCGGTGGTGCTGCTCAAGGGGGACCGGACGATCGTCGCCACCCCCGACGGCCGGGCGTACGTCAACCCGACCGGAACCCCCGCGCTGGCCACCGGGGGCACGGGCGACGTGCTCGCCGGGCTGCTCGGCTCGCTGCTGGCCGCCGGGTTGGCCCCGGAGCGGGCGGCCGCCGCGGCGGCGTACCTGCACGGGCTGGCCGGCCGGGAGGCGGCCCTCGGCGGGCCGGTGACCGCGCCCGACGTGGCCGCCGCCCTCCGCCCGGTCGTCGCCCGGCTGCCCTGACCTCGGGCCCGCCGCGCCGTCCGGTGCGGCTCCGGCCCGGTTTGATCACCGGGGTCAGTAGGCTGGGGGCATGTGGCAGTCCGAGGTGCGAGTTGATCTTGACGCGATCCGGGAGAACGTGACCCGGCTGCGGGCCGGGACCAGCGGCGAGCTGATGGCGGTGGTCAAGGGCGACGGGTACGGCCACGGCATGCTCCCCTCGGCCCGCGCGGCGCTCGACGCGGGGGCCGACTGGCTCGGCGTCTGCACCCTGGACGAGGCGCTGACCCTGCGCCGGGCCGGCGTGACCGCGCCCGTGCTGGCCTGGCTGCTCGCCCCGGGGCTGCCGCTGCACGAGGGCGTCGCGGTCGGGGTGGACCTGGCCGCCGCCAGCCTGACCCAGCTCGACGAGATGATCGAGGCGAGCCGGCGGGCCGGCAGCCCGGCCCGGCTGCACCTGAAGATCGACACCGGTCTGGCGCGCGGCGGGGCCACCGTCGCGGACTGGCCGGCGCTGCTGGAGGCCGCCGCGAAGGCCCAGGCCGAAGGTCTGGTCGAGGTGGTTGGCGTGTGGAGCCACTTCGTGTACGCGGACCTGCCCGGCCACCCCACCACCGACCGCCAGCTCGCCGTCTTCCACGAGGGGCTGGGCATGGTCGAGCGGGCCGGGCTGCGCCCGCGCTACCGGCACCTGGCCAACTCCGCCGCCACCCTGACCCGCCCCGACACCCACTTCGACCTGGTCCGGCCGGGGATCGCGATCTACGGGCTCTCCCCGGTGGCCGGCGAGCGGTTCGGGCTGCGCCCGGCGATGACCGCCCGGGCCCGGGTCATGCTCACCAAGCGGGTCCCGGCCGGCAGCGGCGTGTCGTACGGCCACACCTACCTCACCGAGGCCGACGCCAACCTGGCCGTGGTGCCGCTCGGCTACGCCGACGGGGTGCCCCGGCACGCCTCGAACGCCGGCCCGGTGCAGCTCGCCGGCCGGCGGCGGACCGTCTCCGGCCGGATCTGCATGGACCAGTTCGTGGTCGACTGCGGCGACGACCCGGTGGCCGCCGGCGACGTGGTGACCCTGTTCGGCCCCGGCACCGACGGCGAGCCGACCGCCGACGACTGGGCCGCCGCGGTCGGCACCATCAACTACGAGATCGTCACCCGGTTCGGCGGGGTCCGGGTGCCCCGCGTCTACGACGGCGAGCGGCCGTGACCGGGGCGGCGGCGTGACCAGGTTCCGCATCCCCCGGCCGCGTACCGCCGCCGGCCGGGTCGCCGGCGTGCTCGGGGCCGCGGTCGGCGTGGCCGCCGCCGGGCTCGCGGCGGGCGTGGTGAGTGAACGCGCCCTGGTCCGCCGGCTCAAGACCGACCCCACCGATCCGTACGCCGACGAGGTCTTCGGCGCGCAGCCGTACGACGAGGCGTTCCGGCTGGAACTGGCCGACGGCACCGACATCCACGTCGAGGTGGTCGAGCCGACCCGCCCCGTCGCCGGGCACCCGACGGTGGTGCTGGTGCACGGCTTCTGCCTGGACATGGGCACCTTCCACTTCCAACGCAAGATGCTCACCGAGCGCGGCGAGCACCGCATCGTCGCGTACGACCAGCCGGGCCACGGCCGGTCCGGGCGGCTGGAGACCGGCGAGTACGACCTCGCCGCGCTCGGCCGCACCCTGCGCCGGGTGATCGACCGGACCGCCCCGGAGGGGCCACTGGTCCTGGTCGGCCACTCGATGGGCGGGATGACCATCATGGCGTTCGCCGAGCTGTACCCGGAGCTGTTCGGCGACCGGGTGGTCGGCACGGTGCTGATGGCCACCTCCGGCGGGCTGCTGGCCGAGACGAAGCTGGTGGCCCCGGCCCTGCTCGGGCGGGTCAGCTCGCCGGTGCTCTACGTGATGAACAACGCCACCCGGTACGGCGGCACGGCCATCGACAAGGCCCGCAAGTCGGCCTCGAACATCGCCTGGCTGCTCACCCGCCAGTACGGCTTCGGCACCCCGAAGCCGAGCCCGACCCTGGTGTCGTACGTCGAGGAGATGAACTCGCGCACCTCCGCCGACACGGTCACCCGCTACCTGCGCACCCTGGCCACCCACTCCCGGTTCCCGGCACTGGCCGCGCTGGGCGGCACCCCGGTGCTGGTGGTGGTCGGCGACAAGGACATGATCACGCCCGTGACGCACTCGGAGGAGATCGTCCGGCGGCTGCCGCACGCCGAGTTTCTCAAGATTCACGACAGCGGGCACGTGGTGATGCTGGAGCACGCCGACGAGGTGGACGCCGCCCTGGAACACTTCCTGGCGGCGCTGTGAGCGCCGCCGGGGACGGCCGTGCCGTCGGGCACCCTCGGGGTGGCGCGGTGAGCGTCGTCGTGTCGTCGGTGGTGGCGCGGTGAGCGTCGGCGTCACGTTGTCGACGGTCGAGGACACCCACGCGTTCGGCCGGCGGCTGGCCGGGGTGCTGCGCGCCGGCGACCTGCTGCTGCTCACCGGCCCGCTCGGCGCCGGCAAGACCGCGCTGACCCAGGGCATCGGGGCGGGCCTCGGGGTACGAGGCGACATCACCTCGCCGACCTTCGTGATCGCCCGGGTGCACCGCCCCGACCCGGCGCGCGGTGGCGCGGTGGCGCTGGTGCACGCGGACGCGTACCGGCTCGGGGACGCCGCGGATCCGCGCGCGGAGATCGACGACCTCGACCTGGACGCCTCCGTCGACGACTCGGTCACCGTGGTCGAGTGGGGGGAGGGGCTGGTCGAGCAACTCGTCGACGCCCACCTGCGGGTCCGCATCGACCGGCGCGACGACGACACCCGGATCGTCGAGCTTGACCCGGTCGGCGGCGACTGGCGCGCCCGGCTCGCCACCCTTCGCTGACCCGCCCTCCCGTTCCCACCCTCCCGCTCGGGCCCTCCGCCTGCCCCGCCTCGCCCCCGCCTCGCCCCCGCCTCGCCTCGCCCCGCCCCCGCTTTGCCCTCGCCCCGCCCCGCCCCGCCCCGCCCCCGAGATCGTGCAGTTTCCTGGAAAGAGTGGCCATCCTCCGTCGTGAGGCCACTCTTTCCAGGAAACTGCTCCCGCTGCCCGTCGACGGGCAGCGACGGGAGGCCGTACTCCCGTGCCGGGATGTCGGACGGGGCTGGTAGGAAGGGGGCCGACCGACTGCGAAAGGTTGCCGATGCCCGACGACGCCCCCGCCCTCGACCTGCTCGCGCTGCTGCCCGACGAGTGGCGCGCCGCGCTCTCCCCCCACCTCGACCCGGCCCGCACCGCTGCGCTGGCCGGATTCGTCGCCGGGGAGTACGCCACCCAGACCGTGTTCCCGCCGGTGGAGGACCTGTTCTCCGCCTACCGGCTGTGCGGGCCGCAGGAGTGTCGGGTGCTGATCCTGGGGCAGGACCCGTACCACAAGGCCGGGCAGGCGCACGGGCTGAGCTTCAGCGTCCGTGAGGGGGTGTCGGTCCCACCGTCGCTGCGCAACGTCTTCAAGGAGTTGGGCGAGGACCTGGGCGTGGCGAAGCCGCGCAGCGGCAACCTCGACGGCTGGGCGGCGCAGGGCGTGCTGTTGCTGAACTCGGTGCTGACCGTTCGGCAGGCCACCCCCGGCTCGCACGCCAACAAGGGGTGGGAGGAGTTCACCGACGCTACGATCCGCGCCCTCGACGCCCTCGACCAGCGGGTCGTCTTCCTGCTCTGGGGCGGGTACGCCCGCAAGAAGGCCGCCCTGGTCACCAACCCGCAGCACGTGGTGTTGGAGGCCGGCCACCCCAGCCCGATGAACCCGCGCGGCTTCCTGGGAAGCCGTCCGTTCAGCGCGACCAACAAGGCCCTCGCCGACGCCGGCCTGCCGACCATCGACTGGGAGCGGTCCGCCGGCTGAACCGCACCGCACCGGATCGCTCGTCAGCCTCCGTGTGGAGCCCGGCCGGTCGACCTGCCGTCCCCCACGAGGGCACGTGTGAAGTGACTCGGTGATCACTGTCCGCTGTAGACTTCCCGGGACCCGGTGACCCCGAGCGGAGGCGTCCCATGGCGACGACGGCGACCATCAGCCCCCGGCAGTGGCAGACGGCCAGGGAGGCGCTGGAGCAGGCCACCGCCCGGTTCGTCCGGCTGGTCGAGACGGTCGACCGGCCGGACACCATGGTGACCGCGCACTGGTCCGTGGCGGACACCGTCGTCCACCTGGTCTCGGTCGCCTGGTGGTACGCGACCAAACTCGACCCCGATCACCCGCCGCTGCCGATCCCCGGCCTCGGCGCCCAGCTCCCGACCGTCACCGTGGACACCATCGCCGACGTCAACGACCTGATACTGCGGCACCTGACCGACCGGTCGCCCCGGCCGCTGCTGGATCGGTTCCAGGCAGACGTGGACAAGATCCTCCGAATCACCGCCGACCGCCGACCGGACGAACTGCTCAGCTGGTTCGGCGACGCCCGCGCGCCCCTCGCCGGCCTCTTCGGCCACCTGGTCAACGAGTTGCTCGTGCATGGCTGGGACATCGCCCGAGCGACCGGCCGGCCGTGGAAGATGCCCGGCGCGGAGGCCGTGCTCTTCTTCGAGGTCTTCCTGGTCAACGTGCTCCGTGCCGGCTACGGACACCTGCTCGACAACGACGAGCCGCCCCGGGAACGCCCGATCACCGTCGAGTTCCGGTCCGCGTACTGCGCCGACGTCACCCTCGTCCTGCACCGGGGGGTGGTGACGGTCGCCGCCCCGGGCACCCCGCCGGACGTCCGGGTCCGGTTCGACCCGGCGGCGCTCAACCTGATGCTGTTCGGCCGGGTCAGCCGGGTCCGCACGGTGCTCGCCGGCAAGCTCGCCCTCGGGGGCCCCCGCCCCTGGCTCCTCTTTCCTTTCCTCCGAGTCCTCCGAGCCCCAAGCTGACCCACCCAACCCACACCGGCGGCGGGGGGTCGCTGGGGGAAGTGGCGGGGCGGTTAGGGTGGCGTTCGTGCTCGTACTGGTGCTGGACTCCTCGACCCCCGCGGTGACCGCGGCGTTGGTGGAGGTCACCGCCGAGGGCGTGACGGCACGGGCGCAGCGCCGCACCGTCGACGCCCGCGCGCATGGCGAGCTGCTCGCGCCGCAGGTCGACGCGGTCCTCGCCGAGGTCGGCGCCCGCCCGGCCGACCTGGCCGCGATCGTGGCAGGGCTGGGCCCCGGCCCGTTCACCGGGCTGCGGGTGGGGCTGGTCACCGCCGCCACCATGGCCCAGGTGCTCGGCGTTCCCGCGTACGGCGTCTGCTCGCTCGACGGGATCGGCCACCCGGCGGCGGCCGGCGAGCCGGTCCTGGCGGCCAGCGACGCCCGCCGCCGGGAGGTCTACTGGGCGGTGTACGACGGCGCGGGCCAGCGGATCGCCGGCCCGGACGTGGACACCCCGGTGGTGGCCGCGCGGCGCGCCCGCGACCTCGGTGTCACCGCCGCCGTCGGCGACGGCGCGCACCGGTACGCCGAGGTGTTCGACCTGCCGCTGCGGGCCGAGCCCCGCTACCCGGACCCGGTCGTGCTGGCCGCGCTGGCGGCCGAGCGGATCCGCTCCGGCGCCCCGGGTGATCCGCTCACCCCGCTGTACCTGCGCCGCCCCGACGCCGTGGCGGCCACCGCCCGCAAACCGGTTCTGCCGTGAGCGCGAGGAGTGAGCCGGGTTTGCGAGCCCCGCAGTCGCGAGCCGAGGTGGCGCCGTGAGCGCGAGGAGCGAGCCGGGTTTGCGAGCCCCGCAGTCGCGAGCCGAGGTGGCGCCGTGAGCGCGAGGAGTGGGCCGGGTTTGCGAGCCCCGCAGTCGCGAGCTGAGGTAATGCCGTGAGCCCCGCCGGGGTGCGGCTGGAACCGTTCCGCTGGTGGCACATCGACGACGTGCTGCCGATCGAGGCGGACCTGTTCGGCGCCGAGCAGTGGTCGCCGGCGATGTTCTGGAACGAGCTGGCCAACGGCCACTTCTATCTGGTCGCCACCGACGACGACGGCTCCCTGCTCGGCTACGCCGGGTTGGCCGTGGCGGCGCCGGACGAGGCGTGGGTGCAGAACATCGCCGTCCGCCGGGGAGCCCAGCGGCGCGGCGTGGGCCGGGCCCTGCTGGAGGCGCTGCTCGCCGAGGCGGCCCGTCGCGGCGCGCGCAGCACGCTGTTGGAGGTCGCGGCGGACAACGCCCCCGCCCAGCGGCTCTACGCGACGTACGGCTTCGAGCCGATCGGGGTCCGCCGCGGCTACTACCAACCGAGCAACACCGACGCGCTGATTATGCGGCGCGAGCAGGACTGAGGAGACATGGCTGACGAACCGCTGATCCTCGGCATCGAGACCTCCTGCGACGAGACCGGGGTCGGCATCGTACGCGGGCACACCCTGCTCGCCGACGCGCTGGCCTCCAGCGTCGAGGAGCACGCCCGGTTCGGCGGCGTGGTGCCCGAGGTGGCCAGCCGGGCCCACCTGGAGGCCATCGTGCCGACCATGGACCGGGCGCTCAGGGAGGCCGGGGTGACCATCGGCGACATCGACGCCATCGCGGTGACCTCCGGACCGGGGCTGGCCGGCGCGCTGCTGGTCGGCGTCGCCGCCGCCAAGGGGTACGCGCTGGCGGCCGAGAAGCCCGTGTACGGAGTCAACCACCTCGCCGCGCACGTCGCCGTGGACACCCTCGAACACGGGCCGCTGCCCGAGCCGGCGATCGCCCTGCTGGTCTCCGGCGGGCACTCGTCGCTGCTGCTCGTCGACGACCTGGCCCGGGGGGTGACTCCGCTCGGGGCGACGGTCGACGACGCCGCCGGGGAGGCGTTCGACAAGGTGGCCCGGCTGCTCGGCCTGCCGTTCCCCGGCGGGCCGTACATCGACCGGGAGGCCCGGGCGGGCGACGCCGCCGCCATCGGTTTCCCGCGCGGGCTCACCGCCGCGAAGGACCTCGCCGCGCACCGGTACGACTTCTCGTTCTCCGGGTTGAAGACGGCGGTGGCCCGCTGGGTGGAGGCCCGGCAGCGGGCCGGCGAGCCGGTGCCGGTGGCCGACGTGGCCGCGTCGTTCCAGGAGGCGGTCTGCGACGTGCTCACCACGAAGGCGCTGGCCGCCTGCCGGGCCCACGGGATCGACACGCTGGTGATCGGCGGGGGCGTGGCGGCGAACTCCCGGCTGCGGGTGCTCGCGGAGGACCGGGCGGCCAAGCTGGGCATCCGGGTGCGGGTGCCCCGGCCGCAACTGTGCACCGACAACGGGGCGATGGTGGCCGCGCTCGGCTCCCACCTGGTCGCCGCCGGGGTCGCGCCGAGCCGGCTCGACCTGCCGGCCGACTCGGCCCTGCCGCTGACCACGGTGAGCGTGTGACGGCTCGACGTGACGGCGAGGGGAACGACGACGTGATCGTACGGATGTGGGAGGCGCGGGCGGAGGCCTACGGCTTCGCCGACCTGATCACCTGGGTCTGCGACACCGCCCTGCCCGAGTTCGAGCACGACCCGCTGCACCTGTCCAGCGAGGTGTTCAGCTCGACCGACCACCGGGTGGTGGTGATCTCGAAGTGGCGCAGCAGCCCTCGGCCGCTGCCCGACCCGCCTGCGACGCTGGTCGCCCGCCCGCCGCACTCGTGGGACTTCACCCAGGTCGACCGCTGAACCCGGCCGGCCGGCGGCCGGGTTCAGCGGGTGAGGGCCATCAGCAGGCCGAGCAGGATCAGGGTGGCGACGGCGACGGCGAAGACGACCAGCAGGTCCCGCCGGCCGTGGTCGGCGGCCGGCCCGGCGGGGGCCGGTTCGACCGGCAGGTCCCGGGTGACCGCGGCCAGGTCGTTGAGGGTACGGGCGGACCAGACCACCCCGACCCGCTCGGAGAACTCGTCCAGGCTGAGCCGGCCCGCCGAGGTGTGCCGTTGCAGCTCGGCGACCACCCGGTGCCGGTCGTCGTCGGAGGCGCGCAGCTCGACGTCCACGGTGGACAGGGTACGCAGCCGCGCCGCCCGGGGCGGGCCGCACCGGGCGGAAAGCCGGTCAGCCGGCGTCGAGGGGGTCGGCGAGCAGCCGCTCGAAGGCCAGCTCGGCCGCGCCGACCAGGGCCGCGTCGGCGCCCAGCTTCGGGGTGCGTAGCCGGACGTGTTCCAGGCAGGCCGACAACCCGATCGAGTTGAGCCGGCTGCGCACCTGGGCCGCCGAGGCCAGGTACAGGTCACGCATGGTGCCGCCGAAGATGACCATCTCCGGGTTGAAGATGTTGACCAGGTTGGCCACGCCGAAGCCGAGCCAGTCGCCGGCCTGGCGGACCGCCGTCTGGGCCCGGGCGTCGCCCCGACCTGCGGCGTCGAAGACGGCCAGCAGCGCGTCCCGGCCCCGGGCGTCGTGCCGGCCGGCGGCCCGCAGCAGGGCGTGCTCGCCGATCTCGGTCTCCCAGCAGCCCCGGGAGCCGCACTCGCAGGGGGTTCCCTCCCGGACCACCACCATGTGGCCGACCTCGCCGCCGTACCCGCCGTGCCCGGTGAGCCGCCGGCCGCCGGCGATGATGCCGGCGCCGACGCCGACGTCCCCGTACAGATAGATGATGTTGTCGCAGCCGGCGGCGACGCCCCGGGCGTGCTCCGCGAAGGCCGCCACGTCGGCCACGTTGCCGACCGTGATCGGTACGTCGATGCCCAGCTCGGCGGCCAGCGCCGCGCCGATCGGTTCGTCCACCCAGCCGGTGGGCGGGCTCAGCCGGACCAGGCCGTCGTCGCGGCGGACCATGCCGCAGACCGCCACCCCGACCCCGACGCAGACCGCGTCGGCCGGCACCGCCGGGAGCATCTCCTTGACCGCGCCGGCCAGCAGCGGCGCGGCCTCCCCGGCCAGCAGGTTGCGGGGCCGGTCCAGCTCCCGGCGGTCGAGCACCGCGCCGCCCAGGCCGACCCGCGCGGCCCGCAGCCGGTCCACCTCCACGCTGTACGCGTACGCGTACACCCGTTCCGACTCGGGCCGGACGACCAGCGACGGCCGGCCGGCCCGGCCGGTCTCCCGCGGCGTCCCCTCGCTGACCAGGCCGGCGCCGGTCAGGTCGGCGGTCAGCGCGCCGATGGTGCTGCGGTTGAGCCCGAGCACGGTGGTCAGCTCGGCGCGGGTCGTCGCGCCGTGGACGTGCACGTAGCGCAGCAGGGCACCGAGGTTCTGCCGACGGATCTCGTCCTGGCTGGGTCCTGCGCGCATCGCCACCGGCACTCCGTGTCGCACGTCGTCAGCGGGCGCCGGTGCTGGCGGACCGTCGGCGGGACAGCGCGTCCACCCCGGCGGCCAGCATCAGCACCAGCCCGGTGAAGAGGTACTTGAGGCCGGAGCTCAGGTCGAGCAGGCCCATCCCGTTGATGATCACCGCTACCACCGCCCCACCCAGCACCGCGTTGATCATGCGGCCCTTGCCGCCGAAGAGGCTGGTGCCGCCGATCACGGCCGCTCCGACCGCGTAGAGCAGCACGTTACTGCCCCCGGTGTTCGGGTCCACCGACCTGTCCCGGCTTGCCGCGATGATGCCGCCGACCGCCGCCATCGCGGAGCAGACGACGAACGCGGAGATCCGGATCCGGTCCACGTTGATGCCGGCGCGTCGGGCGGCCTCCCGGTTGCCGCCCACGGCCAGCAGGTGCCGGCCGTACGCGGTGCGGTCGAGCACGAAGGTCCAGAAGACCAGCAGGACGGCGATGAGCGGCACCACGATCGGCATGCCCTTGTTGGAGCTGATCAGCGGGTTGATGCTGCGTTCCTGGTTGAACACGTACACGGCGGGGCCGAGGAGCAGCGCCAACGCCGCGACCCGGCCGGCGACCACGGTGACCGGCTCGGTGACCAGCCCCCGGGCCGTCCGGTCGCGGTGCCGCAGGAGTTGCGTGACGGCGTACCCGGCGACCGCGACCCCCGCCAGCAGCCAGCCGACCGGGGGCGGCACCCACCGGTTCTCGATCGCGATGATCACCTCGTCGTTGATCGCGATGTTGGTGCCCTCCCGCATCAGCAGCAGCACCACGCCCTGGAAGGCCAGGAAGCCGGCCAGGGTCACCACGAAGGACGGGATGCCCACCTTCGCTACCAGGAAGCCGAGCGTCAGGCCGATGAGGACGCCGGTGGCGACGGCGGCGAGCACCGCGACGTACCAGGGGTGGCCCAGGTCGCTGACCACCTTGGCCAGGACGGTGGCGCAGACCCCGCTGGCGACGCCGGCCGAGAGGTCGATCTCGCCGAGCAGCAGGACGAAGACCAGGCCCATCGCGATCACGGTGACCGCGGCCCCCTGGGTGAACAGGTTGGCGAAGTTGGCGGCGGAGAAGAAGACCGGCCGGACGACCGCGAACGCCAGGCAGAGCACGGCGAGGGCGGTCACGGCCGGCAGCAGGCGCAGGTCGCCGTTGCGCAGCCGGGCGAGGTAGTCCCGGACGTGGCTGCCGACGGAGGGCTCCGGGGCGACGTCCGTGGACCCTTCCCGCTTGACGACGGTGGCGGTCATCGGACGGCTCCCCAGGTGGTGGCGTCGGGTCCCGTGCCGTGGACGCCCGGTTCGGCGCGGCCGAGGGCGCCGGAGCGGCCGGAGGTGATCAGCTCGACCACCTGGGCGTGGGTGATGTCGGTGGTCCGCACCTGGGCGACCAGTTGGCCGAGGTAGAGCGCGGCGATCCGGTCGGAGATGGCGAAGACGTCGTTCATGTTGTGCGAGATGAGCACCACGGCCAGGCCGTTGTCGGCCAGCCGGCGGACCAGTTCCAGCACCTGGGCGGTCTGCGCGACGCCCAGCGCGGCGGTCGGCTCGTCGAGGATGACCAGCCGGCTGTTCCAGAGCACCGCCTTGGCGATGGCGACGGTCTGCCGCTGCCCGCCGGAGAGGCTGGCGACGTGCTGGCGCAGGAACCGCACCGTCCGGATGCCCAGGCTGACCAGGGTCTCGGCGGCCATCTGCTCCATGGCCGACTCGTCCAGGACCAGGCCGTTGCTCCGCTCCCGCCCGAGGAACATGTTCTGCACGATGTCCAGGTTGTCGCAGAGGGCGAGGTCCTGGTAGACGACGTCGATGCCCAGGGTGGCGGCGTCCCGGGGGCTGTTGACGCTCACCGGGCGGCCCTCGAAGAGGAACTCGCCGGAGTCGGTGGGGTGGATGCCGCTGATGCACTTGACCAGGGTCGACTTGCCGGCGCCGTTGTCACCGACCAGCGCGGTCACCTCGCCCTCGTGGACGGACAGGGCGACGTCGCGCAGGACCTGGACGGGGCCGAAGCTCTTGTCGATCCCGCGCAGTTCCAGCAGGGGGGTTGCGGACACAGGGTCTCCTCCGTACGACGGTCGGCGGGCGGGTCAGCTGATCCCGGCGGCGGCGCACCGCTCGGCGTACGGGCCGGCGCAGAGCTTGTCCCGGGCGACGTAGCCGTCGGCCACGACGTCCTTGACGTTCTCCTGGTAGATCGCCTTCGGCTCCAGCAGCACGGCCGGCACCTCCCGGCCGCTCTCCGGGTCCCGGACCGTCTGGCCGGTGTCCCGGCGGACGCCGTTGGCCAGCGAGACGGCCAGCGCGGCGGCGGCGTCCGCCTGCTTCCGGATCGCCTTGTACACGGTCATGCACTGGTCGCCGGCGAGGATGTTGCGCAGGCCCTGCACGTCGGCGTCCTGCCCGGTCACCGGCACCTTGCCGTTGAGCTTGTTCTTCTTCAACACCGAGACGGCGGCGTTGCCGAGGCCGTCGTTGGCGGCGAGCACCCCGTCGATCCGGCCCTCGGTCCGGGTGAGCATCTGCTCGAAGAGCACCCCCGCCTGCGCGTTGTCCCAGTCCGGCACGGGCTGGTCCGGGCCCCTGACGTACGTCCCGGAGGCGAACTTCGGGCCGAGCACCGAGTCGTACCCGGCCTTCAGCTCGGTGGCGTTGTTGTCGGTCGGTGAGCCGTTGAGGAACGCCACCACCGGGTGCTCGACGCCCTGGTCGGCCAGGCACCGGCTCAGGCCCTCGCCCTGAAGTCTGCCGACGGCCTCGTTGTCGAAGCTGACGTAGTACTCGGCCGAGCCGCCCAGGGTGAGCCGGTCGTAGTCGATGGTGGCGACGCCCTGCGACCTCGCCCGGTCCAGCACGGCCCTGCCGGTGCCGGAGTCCAGGTTGACGATCATCAGCGCGGTGACGCCGGCGGTGAGCATGCCGTCGGCGATGGTGGAGAAGCTGGACTTGTCGCCCTGCGCGTTCTGGATGATGTAGTCGACCCCGGCGGCCCGGAACGCTTCCTCCAGGTACCTGCGGTCCGCGCCCTCCCACCGGGCGCTGGTCCTGCTGTCGGGCAGGATCACCCCGATCTTCGGCTTTCTGTCGCTGCCGCCGACCGCCGCGTTGCCGGGGCCGCAGGCGGCCGTGCCGCCGGTGGCCAGCACGCCCACGACGGCGAGGGTGAGGAGGCCCTTGCGCATGTGCGGTCCTTTCGGGGGTGGAGGGCGGGACGGCTTTTGTTGTGTCCGGCAACGTATTTCGTGCCGCAGGTCCGACACAAGGTCGTCGCGGTCTGAAGTCTTGTCGGCCGCAGTAACAATTCGGCAACGCCCACGACACCCCGCCGCCACCCGCCGGGGGCGGGCATCCCGGCCCTGTGCTGCCCGGACGCGCCCCGGACCGCCGATTCGGGCCGGGTGCGCGGGTGGCGGGTGGGCGGTGGGGTCAGTGGGCCGCGATCGGGGCCGTGGCGGCGTCGGTGAGGGCGATCAGGTCGGCCGGGGCAAGCTCAACCTGGAGGCCGCGCCGGCCGGCCGAGACGTAGACGGTGTCGTGGGCCAGGGCGGAGACATCCAGCACCGTGGGCAGGCGCTTGCGCTGGCCGATCGGGCTGATCCCGCCGCGTACGTAGCCGGTGGCCCGCTCGGCGACCGCCCGGTCCGCCATCGTCGCCCGCTTGCCGCCGAGCGAGGCGGCCAGCGCCTTGAGGTCCAGCTCGCCGGTCACCGGCACCACCGCCACGGCGAGCGCGCCGTCGACCTCGGTGACCAGCGACTTGAACACCCGCTCCGGGGGTACGCCCAGGGCCGCCGCGACGAGCGCGCCGTAGTCCGGCGCGTCCGGCGAGACGTCGTACGGGTGGGTGCTGTGCCGGATCTTCCGCCTGTTCAGCAGCGCCGTCGCCGGAGTGCCCTGTCCCGCCATGCCCGACAAGCTAACCCGGCGTCGCCCGGCGGGCCACCGGAAACGGCCGACGGCGCGGCGGGAGGGCCGGCGGGGTCAGCCCACCGGCCGGCACAGCAGCACGGTGGGTGCGCCGGCGACCCGGGTCAGCACCAGGCTCGCCGCCTCCGGGCCGGCCAGTCGCAGGTCCCGCCGCAGCCTCTCCGGCTCCAGCGCCGAGCCGCGCTTGAGGATCTCGACCCGGCCCACCCGGCGCTCGCGCAGCAGGGCGCGCAGCCGCTTCAGCGAGAACGGCAGCACGTCGGTGACCTCCAGGCAGCGGGCGAACGGCGTCGCGCCCGGTGTGTCGGCGTACAGGTAGGCGATGCTCGGGTCGGCGAGCGTGGCGTCGATGGCGTCGGCCAGCTCCGCGACCAGGTGGGCGCGGACCACCGCCGGGTCGGGGTCGTGGACGTACCGGCGGACCGGGCCGACCGTGGCCTCGACCGCGCCGGAGCCGGTGAGCTGGTGACGCGCCACCCCGGCGGGCGGCTTCTCCGTCAGCAGGGTGGCGCGGCGGGGGACCTCGGCGAGCCGGCCGCACCACAGGGCGGCCTCGACCAGGTCGCCGGCCACGCTCACCCACTCCGCCTCGGCTCCGGCCGGGATCAGCGCGTGGTCGAGGCCGGGGGCCACCTTGACCACGGTGTGCGGCACCCGCTCGGCCAGGCCGGTGACGAAGTCCCACGGCGGCGAGTAGGCGTTCGGGTCGAAGATCCGCCGCCCGGTGCCGGCCCTGCGCCGCGCCGGGTCGCAGAAGACCGCGTCGACCCGGGACACGTCGAACGCCGTGGCGTCGCCGCACTCCACGGTGAACGCGTCGGCCAGCCCGGCGGCCTCGGCGTTCGCGGCGGCCATCGCGGCGGTCACCGGGTCGGCCTCCACCCCGTACACCCGGATGCCGGCGCGGGCGGCGGCGAGCGCGTCGGCCCCGAGGCCGCAGCCCAGGTCGGCGAGGGTGCGCACCCCGGCCGCGCGCAGCCGCTCGGCCCGCCGGTCGGCGACCACCCGGCGGGTGGCCTGCTCCAGGCCGGCGCGGGTGAGGAACATGCCGGCGGCCTCCGGCCCGAACTTGCCGACCGCCCGACGGCGCAGCTCCGCCTGGGTGAGCGCCGCCGCCGCGAGCCCGGCCGGGATGCCGGCCGAACGGAGCGCGCCCGCCGAGGTCAGCGGGTCGCCGCCGGCCCTCTCGGTCGCCGCGTCGAGCGCGGCCGACCCCTCGGGGGTACGCAGGGCGGCGAACTGGTCGAGATCCACCCGCCCATTGTCCCGGCTCCGGCCGGGCCGCTCGGCTGCGGTCCGTCAAAGGTCCGTCAAGGGCCGTCAAGGGCCGTCAAGGGTCCGGACGGCGGTGTCAGCGGGCGGGGGCGGCGGCGACGAAGGCCCGCCAACTCGCCGGGGCGAAGGTGAGATCCGGCGCGGCGTGGATTCGGATCAGCTCCAGCATGGTGCTGAAGAGGGTCGCCGGTGTCGAGCGCCGCGTCGAACCGGGCCAGATAGTCGGGCCTGACCGGGGTCTGCCCGGTCTCGACCCCGCTCACCATCGACGACGAGTAGCTGATCAGCCTGCCCAGCTCCTCCTGGTTGAGCCCACGAGCCTGGCGGGCCCGGCGTAGTTGGGCCCGCAGGAACGTCAGCGTCGGTATCCGGGACACTCGTTCTCCCCTTTCAACGGCCTCCGATGGAGGCCACCGACGGTAGGGAGCCGGCTACGGTGTGGCGAGGCGCTGTCGGCGTGTCGCGGCTACGACTGGCGGAACTGTGGCGACACGACGGGTGGCGCGCTGGCACTCTCCTTGACGGAGTGCTAGCCACGGCCTAACCTGCGATTAGCACTCTCCCATGGAGGGTGCCAGCTCCCGGGCCCGTGCCCGGGTGCTGAACGCCAGGCGGACCGGCACCCGCGACGACGGCCCCGCCCGGTGGCATGTGGCAGATTGACGCTGGTCGGCCCCGTCGACCAGCAACGAAACCAATACCCCAGGAGGGTATGCCCGTGACTACCGCGACCAAGGTTGCGATCAAGCCGCTCGAGGACCGGATCCTGGTCCAGGCGAACGAGGCTGAGACCACCACGGCGTCGGGCATCGTGATCCCCGACACCGCCAAGGAGAAGCCGCAGGAGGGCACTGTCCTCGCTGTCGGCCCGGGCCGGATCGACGACAAGGGCAACCGGATCCCGGTTGACGTCGCCGTCGGCGACACCGTCATCTACTCGAAGTACGGCGGCACCGAGATCAAGTACGCCGGCGAGGAGTACCTGGTGCTCTCCGCCCGCGACGTTCTCGCGGTCATCGAGAAGTAGGCAACCGATCAGTGTCACTGCCCCGGTCCGGTTCGCCGGGCCGGGGCAGTGACGCTTCGAAGGGACATTAATGGCGAAGATCCTTAGCTTTTCGGATGACGCCCGGCACCTGCTGGAACACGGTGTCAACGCCCTCGCGGACGTGGTCAAGGTCACTCTCGGCCCGCGCGGGCGCAACGTCGTCCTGGACAAGAAGTTCGGTGTGCCCACGATCACCAACGATGGCGTGACCATCGCCAAGGAGATCGAGCTCACCAACCCGTACGAGAACCTCGGCGCGCAGTTGGTCAAGGAGGTGGCGACCAAGACCAATGACGTCGCCGGCGACGGGACCACCACCGCGACCGTGCTGGCCCAGGCGATGGTCCGCGAGGGCCTGCGCAACGTGACCGCCGGCACCAACCCGGCCGGCCTCAAGCGCGGCATCGACCTGGCCGCCAACAGGGTCTCCGAGGCCCTGCTCGAACGGGCCGTCGAGGTCGCCAGCAAGGAGTCGATCGCGCACGTGGCGACGATCTCCGCGCAGGACGCCACGATCGGCGAGCTGATCGCCGAGGCGATGGAGCGGGTCGGCCGCGACGGTGTCATCACCGTCGAGGAGGGTTCCGCCCTCGCCACCGAGCTGGACGTGACCGAGGGTCTCCAGTTCGACAAGGGCTTCATCTCGCCGAACTTCGTCACCGACGTGGAGGGGCAGGAGGCGGTCCTGGAGGACCCCTACATCCTGATCACCACGCAGAAGATCTCGGCGATCGAGGAACTGCTGCCGCTGCTGGAGAAGGTCCTCCAGAACAGCAAGCCGCTGCTGATCATCGCCGAGGACGTCGAGGGCCAGGCCCTGTCCACCCTGGTGGTCAACTCGATCCGCAAGACCCTCAAGGTCTGCGCGGTGAAGGCCCCCGGCTTCGGCGACCGGCGCAAGGCGATGCTCCAGGACATGGCAATCCTCACCGGCGCCGAGCTGGTCGCCCCGGAGCTGGGCTACAAGCTGGACCAGGTCGGCCTGGAGGTGCTCGGCACCGCCCGGCGCGTCGTGGTCGACAAGGAGAACACCACCGTCGTCGACGGCGGCGGGCAGTCCAGTGAGGTCGCCGACCGGGTCGCCCAGATCCGCAAGGAGATCGAGGCCTCGGACTCCGAGTGGGACCGGGAGAAGCTGGCGGAGCGGCTGGCGAAGCTCTCCGGCGGCATCGCGGTCATCAAGGTGGGCGCGGCGACCGAGGTCGAGATGAAGGAGCGCAAGCACCGCATCGAGGACGCCATCGCCGCGACCAAGGCCGCCGTCGAGGAGGGCACGGTGCCCGGTGGTGGTGCCGCCCTGGCGCAGATCCGGTCGGTTCTCGACGACGACCTCGGCCTGACCGGCGAGGAGAAGATCGGCGTCTCGATCGTGCGCAAGGCGCTGGTCGAGCCGCTGCGTTGGATCGCGCAGAACGCCGGCCACGACGGCTACGTCGTGGTGCAGAAGGTCGCCGACCAGGAGTGGGGCAACGGCCTCAACGCCGCCACCGGCGAGTACGTCGACATGGCGAAGGCCGGCATCATCGACCCGGTGAAGGTGACCCGCAGCGCGGTCTCCAACGCCGCTTCGATCGCCGGCCTGCTGCTCACCACCGAGAGCCTGGTGGTGGAGAAGCCGGAGAAGGCCGAGCCGGCCGCCGGGGGCCACGGCCACTCGCACGGCCACGGCCACCAGCACGGCCCGGGCTTCTGACCGACGCCGTACGACACCGCGCAGGGCACGCCTTCACCTCGACGGCGTGCCCTGCCGCCCTTCCCGCCCCCTGACGGTGGCGGGCGCGCGCCGGGAGCCCATCACCCGATGGTGGGCGTGTCGAAGGGCGGCGGCGGGCCGAGGTAAGCGACCTCCGGCGCCAGCAGCACCGCCCACGCGGGCCGGAACGCCGGTGCCCGGCGGTCCAGTTCCGGCTGGAGGTGGCTGCGCCAGGGCCCGTGCCCGTGGTCGGCCAGCCAACCGGGCCACGAGTCGTAGCGCCGTTCGAGGGTGAAGCCGCCGGCGGTCGTCTCCAGCCGTAGGAAGATCCACTGCCCGTGCGCCGGGTCGGCCTCGGCCGCCCGGAGCCGGCGGACCAGGTCACCAGCCTGGCGGAAGGCCGCCCAGCCGTCCTCGCCCGGGCGGCCGGCCGGGGGAGCCTCGCCCGGGTGCTGGCTGAGCGCGGCGTCGGTGACCTGCATGAGCAGCGAGCAGCGGCCGTCGCCGGCCGGGGCCCGGCCGCGTGCCCAGTCGACGAGCTCGGTCAGCTCGGGGGTGGGTGCCGGGGCCGGGCGGGGTGCCTCCGTGGCCCGCCGCATCGCAGTCCAGACCAGCCGGTCGTGCTGGTCGTCGCTGAGCACCCGGACCCGCCGGGGCGGGGCCCCTGCCGCCGCCGCCACCGCCGGTGGTCTCTCGCCCGGGGTCAGCCCGGCCCGGGCCGCCATCGCCAGGCCGGCGGGCACGTCGACCGGGCCGGGCCGGAGCCGGCCGAGCAGCCCGTCCAGCGCGCCCGCGTCGAGGGCGCGGCCGGCAGCGGCGGCGAGCAGCCGGCCGGCGGCCTCCGCCACCTCGGCCCGCTCCGTCGCCTCGTCCGCAGGCTGGTATCCGCCCCACTCGAAGACCACCTCGCCCAGCTCCCGCCGGGCCCGGTCGTCGTCGAGCACCGCCCCGGCGGTGGCCCGCAGCCCGTCGGGCAGCAGCGGCTCCGGGTACGGCACCCGGGACCAGCCGCCGTCGTACCAGTAGGCGTAGCCGAGCTGGTCGGCCTCGGCATGCCGGATCAGCTCCGGCCAGGGCAACCAGGCGGGGGCCCCGGCGAGCAGGTCGAGCGGCGGGCTGACGTCGACGGTGTCGCTGTACTCGTGGTCGTAGCCGAAGAGCACCGCCCGACCGCCCTCGACACGCACCAGCCGCGCCCAGTTGCCCCCGTGGTCGTCGTGGTGGGCACCCTCCGCGTCGTGCCAGTAGACGTCGTCGTGGCCGAGGGTGGCGAGCGCCGAGGCGAGCGCGCCCCACCGCGCCCAGAGCGTGTCCGGATCCGCGATGTCGATCAGCATCCGAGGATCCTGGCAGAACGGTGGGACATCCGCCTGGCCGGGACGTGACACGACGCCGCGCCCCGGGCGGCCGGGGCGCGGCGTCGGCGTGCGGTGGGCGCGGTCGTCAGGCGACGCTGCGCTGGGCGGACATCGCGGACTTGTGCGGGCGGCCGAGGCGGGACTCCAGGCGGGCCACGTCGACGCGGCTGTGCCGGCGGTCGGCCAGGTCCTCCCAGCCGACCGCGAGCAGCCGCAGCCGCTCCGCCTCGCTGAAGCCGCCCCAGACGCCGTACGGCTCACGGACGGACAGCGCGTGCGCGGCGCACTCGGCGCGTACGGGGCAGGCCCGGCAGACCGCCTTGGCACCGGACTCGCGGCGCAGGCGGGAGGAGCCGCGCTCCCCGTCCGGGTGGAAGAACTGGGCGCTGTCGCGGCCCCGGCAGGCACCGAGCCGCTGCCAGTCCCAGAGGTCGACGATGGGTCCGGGCAGTCTGCGTACGTTCGACATCAGCACCCCTCCTCCCGCGGCACCGCGGAGACTCTCAGTTGACCGGATGTCCGGGCGGCGGCCGCGCTGGCGCACCGATTTCCGGCTCGGGATCCCGGTACCCCGGCTCGCGCGGGCTCACACTCCTGTGATCGAAAACCTCGGACATTGCGCGGCTTATGCCCCATCTGTCGGAAAAGTTCGAAGGATTGCTGGGAACACCCACCCGACCACACCCCGCCGTGGTCTGCTTCGGGTCGGAGAGGAGACCACAGTGCGTACTGTTCTCGTGTGCGTTCGGACACCGCTCGCCGCGCAGCAACTGAACTCCGCGGCGGCCCGGCTCGGACTGTCCGCCGCCGTCCGTACCGCCGTCTCCGATCCCGAGGTGATGTTGCGGCTGGCGGAGGGCCCGCCCGACGTGGTGCTCGCCGACACGGCGCTCACCCGGCCGGACAGCGCCGGCTTCGTGCGTCGGGTGCTGGCCCGCGCCCCGCAGGCCGCGGTGCTGCTGCTCGGGGCCGAGGAATCCGACGCGGCCGCGGCCAGCATCGGCGCCGGGGCCCGGGGGCTGATCCAGGGCACCGACCACGACCTGACCAGCGCGGTGGCCAAGGCCCTGCTGCTGCTCTCCGCGCCGGGCCGGGCGACCCGGCACCGGGTGGCCGACCCGGCCCGGGACGCCGCAGCCGTCGGCGGCCAGAAGCGCCCCGCGCCGGCCGGCCGTGCCCCGAACAACCCCGGCCCGGCCTGGCCGGCGACCCAGGAGGGGCCGGGCGGCGTGCCGTCGGTGGTGCCCGTGCAGCGGGGCGACGACGAGCCGGAGCCGACCGGCGGCGAGACCGAGGAGCCGGCAAACCCCCGGCGGGCCGCCCCGGCCCGGGGGGGCCGGGGGGCGGTCGGCCTGACCGAGCGGGAGCTCCAGGTGCTGCTCGGGATGGCCGAGGGCAAGAGCAACGCCGAGATCGGCCGGGAGTTGTTCGTCTCGGAGGACACCGTCAAGACGCACGCCCGCCGGCTGTTTCGCAAGCTCGGCGCACGCGACCGCGCGCACGCGGTGGCCGCCGGCTTCCGCGCCGGCCTGGTCGCCTGAGCGCGCCGTCGGGCCCGCTGCCCGGCCGGGTCGGATCTCGCAGATCACGCCCGGTGCGACGCCGCGCTGCCCGGACGGTCGCCGCGCGCCTCCACCCGTACGTCAGCGACGCGCAGGACCTGCGGGACAGCTCAGTTGCCCGGCTCGGTGTCGTCCTCGGTGCCCTCGGTCAGGGTGTCGTGCACACCGTCGGCATAGCCGCGCGCGTAGTCCCAGGTGACGTAGTGGTCCGGGTCCGGGTCGTAGGCCGGCTCGTGCACCCGGGGCCGGCCGGAGCTGAGCAGGTGACGCAGGTTGCCCCGGAGCAGGTCCCAGTCGAAGTAGTGCGGCTCCCGGCAGTCCTCGCACTCGATCACCAGCCCGCGCACCCCGACGGGGGCCAGCAGGGCCTGGTAGATCTCCAGGTCGGCGAGGTCCTCGAGCACGTCCTGCCGCTCGACCTCGGTCAGCGGGTCGAGTGCGGCGTCGCCGTCCGGGTCGTGCAGCTCCGCCGCCGGATCGGCCGGGTCGCCGTTGAACGGGTCGATGGGCTCGTCGTGCACCCCCTCACCGTAGACCCCGCGACCACGTGCCGCCCGCCCCCGTCCGCCCGGTCACCCGGCGTCGGGGCTGACGGGGGCCGCCGTCACGCAGCGTCGACGATCGGGCCGGCTCCGGAGGGGTCGGCCCGGGCCGATGGGTACGATGACACCGACGCGCCGTAACCCGGCGTGCGCCGGATGCCCGCGCGCGCCGCCCCGCTGAAGCCCGCCCGACCAGCTCAGGAGAGCCTTTCGTGGACAATTCGCCCAGCACCGTTCCGCCGGCCGGCGCCGATCACGGCGAGCTGGGCGGCCACCTGCCGGAACTGCCCGCCGGGTCGGCCCGCGTGGTCCCGCTCGGCCTCACCTTCGACGACGTGCTGCTCCAGCCCGGCGAGTCGGACGTGGTGCCCAGCCGGGTCAACACCCGCACCCGGCTGACCCGCAACGTCGAGCTGGCCATCCCGCTGCTGTCCAGCGCGATGGACACGGTCACCGAGGCGCGGATGGCGATCGCGATGGCCCGCCAGGGCGGCATCGGCGTGCTGCACCGCAACCTCTCCCTGGAGGACCAGGCGCTCCAGGTCGACCTGGTCAAGCGCTCCGAGTCCGGCATGATCACCAACCCCGTGACGGCCAGCCCGCAGGACACCCTGCGCGACGTCGACGCGCTCTGCGGCCGGTACCGGATCTCCGGGGTGCCCGTGGTCGACGCCGACGGCCAGCTCGTCGGCATCGTCACCAACCGGGACATGCGCTTCGTCTCCGAGCCGGCCACCCCGGTCCACGAGATCATGACCCGGACACCGCTGGTCACCGCGCCCGTCGGGGTACGCAAGGACGAAGCGCTGGCGCTGCTGCGTCAGCACAAGGTCGAGAAGCTGCCGATCGTCGACGACTCGGGCCGGCTGCGCGGGCTGATCACCGTCAAGGACTTCACCAAGAGCGAGCAGTATCCGAACGCCACCAAGGACGACGCCGGCCGGCTCCGGGTGGCCGCCGCCGTCGGGGTGGGCGAGGACTCGTACAAGCGGGCCCGGACCCTGGTCGACGCGGGCGTGGACGTGATCATCGTGGACACCGCGCACGGTCACCAGCGGGCGGTGCTGGACATGGTGCGCCAGCTCAAGAAGGACGTCAGGATCGACATCGTCGGCGGCAACGTGGCCACGTACGCCGGGGCGAAGGCCCTGGTCGACGCCGGCGCCGACGGCGTGAAGGTCGGGGTGGGCCCGGGCGCGATCTGCACCACCCGGATCGTCGCCGGGGTGGGCGTCCCGCAGATCACCGCGATCATGGAGGCGGCCCGGGCCGCCCGCCCGGCCGGCGTCCCGGTGATCGGCGACGGCGGCATCCAGTACTCCGGCGACATCGCCAAGGCGCTGGTGGCCGGTGCCGACACGGTGATGCTCGGCAGCCTGCTGGCCGGCTGCGAGGAGAGCCCCGGCGAGTTGATCTTCATCAACGGCAAGCAGTACAAGGCGTACCGGGGGATGGGCTCGCTCGGCGCGATGCAGTCCCGGGGCCAGGCCAAGTCCTACAGCAAGGACCGCTACTTCCAGCAGGACGTGCTCGCCGAGGACAAACTGGTCCCGGAGGGCGTGGAGGGTCAGGTGCCCTACCGGGGCCTGCTGTCCGCCGTCGCCCATCAGCTCACCGGCGGGCTGCGCGCCGCCATGGGGTACGTCGGCGCGGAGAGCATCCCCGAGCTGCACCGGCGCGGCCAGCTCATCCGGATCACCGCGGCCGGGCTCAAGGAGAGCCACCCGCACGACATCCAGATGACCGTCGAGGCGCCGAACTACCACTCCCGCTGACCCCATCCCCTCAAGACACCTGGAGCCCCCATGCGTGATGTGGTCGAGATCGGCCAGGGGAAGACCGCGCAGCGCGGTTACCACCTGGACGACATCGCCATCGTGCCGAGCCGCCGCACCCGGGATGTCGACGACGTCTCCACGGCCTGGCAGCTCGACGCGTACCCGTTCGGCATCCCGTGCGTGGGGCATCCCTCCGACGCGACGATGAGCCCGCAGTCGGCCGTGCGGCTCGGCCAGCTCGGCGGGCTCGGCGTGCTCAACGTCGAGGGCCTGTGGACCCGGTACGAGAACCCGACCAAGATCCTTGAGGAGCTGGCCGCGCTGGGCGAGGACGCCCGCGCCACCAAGCGGCTCCAGGAGGTGTACGCCGAGCCGATCCGCCCGGACCTGATCGCCGAGCGGGTCCGCGAGCTGCGGGCCGGCGGCGGCACCGTGGCGGTCCGGGTCTCCCCCCAGCACACCCTGGCGCTGGCCCCGGTGATCCTCGACGCGGGCGTGGACATCCTGGTGATCCAGGGGACCATCGTGTCGGCCGAGCACGTCTCCACCACCGACGAGCCGCTGAACCTCAAGGAGTTCATCGCCGACCTCGACCTCCCGGTCATCGTCGGCGGTTGCACCGACTACAAGACCGCGCTGCACCTCATGCGCACCGGCGCGGCGGGCGTGATCGTCGGCATCGGCGGCGACGACTGGTCGACCACCGAGTCGGTGCTCGGCATCCGGGTGCCGATGGCCACCGCGATCGCCGACGCCGCCGCAGCCCGTCGCGACTACCTGGACGAGACCGGCGGCCGGTACGTGCACCTGATCGCCGACGGCGACATCCAGACCTCCGGCGACATCGCCAAGGCGCTGGGCTGCGGCGCGGACGCGGTGATGCTCGGCGAGCCACTGACGCTGTGCGACGAGGCCCCGGCCGGCGGCGCGTGGTGGCACTCGGCGGCGAGCCACCCGTCCCTGCCGCGCGGGGCGTTCGAGGTGGCCGGCGAGCCGCTCGGCGAGATGGAGCGACTGCTGTTCGGCCCGGCCGACGAACCGGACGGCCAGCTCAACCTGTTCGGCGGCCTACGCCGCGCGATGGCCAAGTGCGGCTACCGCGACCTCAAGGAATTCCAAAAGGTAGGCCTCGTCCTCGACCGCTGACCCACCCGCACCCCCGCATCCGCACCCGCTCGCACTTCCACGGAAAGAGTGGTCATTCCGCCCGGGATGGCCACTCTTTCCGTAAAAGTGCCCGGGGTGGGGGTGCGGCGGGGTGGGGTGGGGCGGGGGTGTTTCGAAGCAGGGCGAGGTGAGGGGTGTTTCGAACGGGGAGGTGGCCGGGGCGGGGGCTGTGGGCCGGGTGTCTCGCCGTGGTCGCCCTCGCCGGCTGCACCGGGGCGCCCCCGGACCCCGACCGCCCCCGCCCCGGCCCGGTCGACGTCGGCGACCCGTACGTCCCCGGCTACGGCAACGGCGGCTACGACGTGGCCGCGTACCGGCTGCGGGTCCGTTACGACCCGGCCGACGACCGGCTCACCGGCCACGCCACGGTCACCGCCACGGCCACCACCGCCCTGTCCCGGTTCGACCTGGACCTCGCCGGCCTGACCGTCACCGCGGTCCGCGTCGACGGGACTCCCGCCCGGCACGCCCGGGCCGGGCGCGAGCTGGTGGTCACCCCGGCGCGCGGCCTGGCGAGGGGTGCCCGGTTCGCCGTCGACGTGGAGTACGCCGGGGTGCCCGCACCGGTCGAGAGCGAGCTGGGCGTGGGCGGCCTCCTGGCCACCCCGGACGGCGCGGTGGCCCTCGGCCAGCCCGACTCGGCGGCCACCTGGTTCCCGGTCAACGACCACCCGTCCGACAAGGCCACCTACGACGTCGAGGTGACCGTGCCGGACGGGCTCGCCGCGCTGAGCAACGGGGTGCCGGCGGGGCGGAGCAGCAGCGACGGCTGGACGACCTGGCGCTGGGCCGAGCGGGCACCGATGGCCAGCTACCTGTGCACGCTGGTGATCGGCGACTACCGGGTGACCACGAGCACCCACGCCGGCAAGCCGATGGTCACCGCCGTCGCGGCGGGCCTGCCGGCGGACGGTCCGGCCGCCGCCTCGATCGCCCGCACCGGGGAGATCGCCGACTTCCTGGCCGACCGCTTCGGGCCGTACCCGTTCGATTCGTACGGCGGGATCGCGCTCGCCGACGGGCGGATCTCGTACGCGCTGGAGACCCAGTCCCGCCCGGTCTACGGGCCGGGCTTCTTCCTCGCCGGCGGCCCGAACACCGAGGTGGTCGCACACGAGCTGGCCCACCAGTGGTTCGGCGACAGCGTCTCGCTGGACCGGTGGGGCGACATCTGGCTCAACGAGGGCTTCGCGACGTACGCCGAGTGGCTCTGGACGGAGCACGGCGGCGGCCGGACCGCGCAGCGCGCCTTCGAGCTGCGTCACGCCGCGACCGACTGGTCGCGGCCGTCGGTGGACCCGGGCCGGGCGGACATGTTCGGCGCCGCCGTCTACCAGCGGGGCGCGCTCGCGGTGCACGCGCTGCGGCGTACCGTCGGCGACGAGGTGTTCTTCCGGACCCTGCGCACCTGGACCGCCGAGCGGCGCGGCGGCAACGCCACCACCGCGGACTTCGTCACCCTCGCCGAGCGGGTCTCCGGCCGGCGGCTCGGCGCGTTCTTCGACGCCTGGCTCGTCGGCGGCACCGCTCCCGCCCTGCCCTGATCCCACCCGGCGTGACCGCACCGTGGCCGGCGGTCGGTAGGCTGCCGCGGGCGGAGCGGCCGGCCGGGGTCGGGCGGTCCGGGGACCTCCGCCGGGAGGAACGACGTTATGACGCTGACCCTGCGGGGCCTGCGCCCCGGCACCGGGCTGCTGCTGGCGGTTGCGCTGGGGCTGGCCGCCTGCTCCTCGACGCCGACTGAGCCGTCCGCGCCGGAGACCGCCGCGTCGGCGACCTCGGCCCGGCAGTTCAGGCCCGGCGCGGCCGGGGTGGGCGACGACTACTTCCCCCGGTACGGCAACGCCGGGTACGACGTGACCCGGTACACCGTGCGGGTCCGCTACGACCCGGCGAAGGACCGGTTGACCGGCACCACCGTCGTGCAGGCCACGGCCACCGCCGACCTGTCCTCGTTCAACCTGGACCTGGCCGGGCTGACCGTGCGGAAGGTGACCGTGGACGGCGTCCCCGCCCGGCACGCCCGCGCCGACGACGAACTGGTGGTCACCCCCGCCGTCGGGCTGACCTCCGGCAACGGCTTCACCGCCGAGATCGGCTACGACGGCGAGCCGAAGCTGCTGCGCAACGAGGCCCTCGGCGAGGGCGGGTTCCGGGCCACCTCCGACGGCGCGGTGGCCCTCGGCCAGCCCGAGTCGGCGAGCACCTGGTACCCGGTCAACGACCACCCCTTGGACAAGGCCGCGTACGACTTCGAGATCACCGTGCCGGACGGGCTGACCGCGATCAGCAACGGGGTGCCGCTGGGGAAGACCACCCGGGCCGGCTGGACCACCTGGAAGTGGGCAGAGCGCTCGCCCATGGCCAGCTACCTGAGCACTCTGGCGATCGGCGAGTTCCGGGTGACCCGCGCCGAGCACAAGGGCCGCCCGGTGTTCAGCGCGGTCACCACGAAGCTGCCCAAGGGGGCAGCGGACGCGTCGATCGCCCGCACCGTCGAGGTGGCCGACTACCTGGAGGGCGTCTTCGGGCCGTACCCGTTCGGCGCGTACGGCGGGGTGGTCGTCTCGGAGCCGGGCATCGGGTACGCGCTGGAGACGCAGAGCCGGCCGGTCTACTCGGCCAACTTCTTCCGTGGGGGCGAGAACACCGGGGTGGTCGCGCACGAGCTGGCCCACCAGTGGTTCGGCAACAGTGTGGCGCTGGCCGGGTGGCAGGACATCTGGCTCAACGAGGGGCTCGCCACGTACGCGGAGTGGCTGTGGGAGGACCACCGCGGCGGGCGGACGGCGCGGCAGTCGTTCGACGCGGCGTACCTCGGCGCGTCCGGTCAGGTCTGGCGGACCCCGCCGGGGAAGCCGGGGACGGCGAACCTGTTCAGCGAGTCGGTGTACCAGCGCGGGGGGATGACCGTGCACGCGCTGCGCGTCGCCGTCGGCGACCGGGCGTTCTTCGCGCTGCTGAAGACCTGGGCGGCGGACAAGCGCGACGGTAACGCCACCACCGCAGAGTTCGTCGCCCTCGCCGAGCAGGTCTCCGGCAAGCAGCTCGACACGCTCTTCGACGCGTGGCTCTACGGCACGGAGCGGCCGGCGCGACCCGCGGCCCGCTGACCCGGCCCGCCCGCGCGGCGGGCCGGTGGACACCGGTCGCCCCGGCCGCCGCTGGACGAGCCGCCCCTCAGCTCGATCACCGTCGGGCAGCTCGTCGCCGGGTTACTTCTTCACCACCAGCTCGGGGTGGGCGGCCAGGTACTTCTCGGCGCGGCCCGCCTTCAGTTCGGTGAGGAACTCCCGGCCGACCGGCTTGAGCTGCTCGCCGCGGTAGGCGCTGCCCTTGCCGACCCCCTCGCCGGGCAGGCTGACCAGGACGAGGCGGTCGGCGGGCAGCCCGCCGAGGGCGTACGCGAGGTCGACGATCCTCGGCCCGCCCGCGTAGATCAGGGTGTCGCCGAGCGCGCCGACGACCTGCTCGACCCGGTCCGGCTGCCGGGCCAGGCCCTCGCCCTGGATCTTCGTCACCAGCGCCCGGATGAGCTGCTGCTGGTGGCGCTGCCGGGCGTAGTCCCCGCCGTCCAGGCCGTAGCGCTGCCGGGAGTAGTCCAGCGCCTGCCAGCCGTTCAGGTGGCGCTCGCCCTTCTCGTAGACCATCTGCGGGCCGACGTAGCCGCCGCCGCCCGGCGCCGGGTCGCGGTGCCGGCCGTTGGGCTGCCGGTGCAGCGAGACGGTGCGCTGGTCGATGTAGACGTCGATGCCGCCGACGGCGTTCACCAGCCGCTCGAAGCCCTGGAAGGTGACCACCGCCCCGGCGTCGAAGCGCAGCCCGGTGTACCCGCTGACGGTGCTGCGCAGCAGCTCGTACCCCTGGGCGGCGCTCGGCTCCTTCGGCTTGCCGGGCACCCGGCTGCCGTAGCTCATCGCGTGGGTGAGCTTTGTCTTTCCGCCCTTGTACCCGGCCTTCGGAAAGGCGGGGATGTCGACCAGCAGGTCGCGGGGGAGCGAGAAGACGTACGCCCGGTCCAGTTCCTTCGTCACGTGCGCCACCAGTACGGCGTCGCCGTGCGGCTCCCAGCCGGGCACGCTGACCCGGGTGTCCACGCCGACCATGAGCAGGTTCAGCGGCCCGGTCACGTCGGCCCCCGGCGGCGGGGTGGGGCTCGGCGCGGCCGCCGACGGCGTGGGCGCGGCGCTGACCCGCCCCGCCCCGCGCTCGGGCTGCCGGTCGGCGACCAGCCGGACGGCCACCGTGGCGCCGCCCGCCACCAGGACCAGGGCCGCGAGGACAGCCAGCCCCAGCCGCCACCTCCGGCGTCCGGTTCCCGCCTGTCCGGCCATGTCACACCCCCGTTCGTACAACGCTCCGACCGAGTCGCCGGGTTGCGGCCGCTGAGCGACGGATCGCCGGCGGCGGGGTGCATGATGCCGCGAAAACGGGCCCTGGCGCGATAGCTACCCGTCGGTAATGATGCCTCCATGCGGTACGACGTGCTCGTCATCGGGTCGGGCTTCGGCGGCAGCGTCACCGCGCTCCGGCTGGCCGAGAAGGGCTACTCGGTCGGCGTGCTGGAGGCCGGGCGGCGCTTCGCCGACGACGAGTTCCCGGAGACCTCGTGGCGGCTGCGCCGGTTCCTCTGGGCCCCGCGCCTCGGCTGCTACGGGCTGCAACGGATCACCCTGCTCCGGTCCGCCGGCCGCGGGGCCGGCGGCGGAGTGCTGGTGTTGTCCGGGGCCGGGGTGGGCGGCGGTTCGCTGGTCTACGCGAACACCCTCTACGAGCCGCTCGACGCGTTCTACGCCGACCCGCAGTGGCGGGACGTCACCGACTGGCGTGCCGAGCTGGCCCGCCACTACGACCAGGCGAAGCGGATGCTCGGCGTCACCACGTACCCGGTGCAGACCCGGGCGGACCGGGCGATGCGGGCGGTGGCCGACCGGATGGGCGTCGGCCACACCTACCACTCCACCCCCGTCGGGGTGCACATCGGCCGGCCGGGGGAGCGGGTCGCCGACCCGTACTTCGGCGGGGCCGGCCCGGAGCGCACCGGCTGCACGCACTGCGGGGCGTGCATGACCGGCTGCCGGCACGGGGCGAAGAACACCCTGGTCAAGAACTACCTGTGGCTGGCCGAACGGCTCGGCGCGCGGGTGCACCCGCTGACCACGGTCACCGCCGTCCGCCCGGCCGACGGCGGCGGCTACCGGGTGGAGACCGTCCGCACCGGGGCCTGGCTGCGCCGGCGCCGCCAGGTGTTCCACGCCGACCAGGTGGTCCTCGCCGCCGGGTCGCTCGGCACCCAGCGGCTGCTGCACGAGATGAAGGCCACCGGGGCGCTGCCCGCCCTGTCGCCCCGCCTCGGCGAGCTGACCCGGACGAACTCCGAGGCGATCCTCGGCGCGTCGGTGCCCCCCGGGCGGGCCCGCGCCGAGGGGCTGGACTTCACCGAGGGGGTGGCGATCACCAGCTCGTTCCACCCCGACCCGCAGACCCACATCGAGCCGGTCCGCTACGGGCGCGGCTCGAACGCGATGGGGCTGCTCCAGTCGCTACTGGTCGACGGCGGCCCGCACCGGGCCCGGCGCTGGGTGGCCACCCTGCTGCGCCAGCCCGGGACCGCCGCCCGGATGCTCACCGTCCGCAACTGGTCGGAGCGGACGGTCATCGCGTTGGTCATGCAGTCCGCTGACAACTCGCTGACCACCCGCTGGCGGCGCGGCCTGTTCGGCCGGCGGCTGGCCGCCGTCGCGGGCCACGGCGAGCCCAACCCGACCTGGATCCCGGCCGGCAACGCCGCCGCCCGGCTGCTCGCCGAGGAGATCGGCGGCACGCCCGGCGGGGCGCTCACCGAGCCGTTCAACATCCCGATGACCGCGCACATCCTCGGCGGGGCGGTGATCGGCGTCACCCCGGCCGACGGGGTGATCGACCCGTACCACCGGGTGCACGGCCATCCCGGGCTGCACGTGGTGGACGGCGCTGCCGTCTCGGCGAACCTCGGGGTGAACCCCTCGCTGACCATCACCGCCCAGGCGGAACGGGCGATGTCCCTCTGGCCCAACAAAGGCGAGGCCGACCCTCGCCCGCCGCTCGGGGAGCCGTACCGGCGCCTCGGCCCGGTGCCGCCGGCCCATCCGGCCGTCCCGGCGGACGCCCCCGGCGCCCTGCGGGCGTGAGCGGAAGGACACCTTCTCGACGCCCCCGGCAGGGAATGGCTCCCCTGTCGCCGGAACATCCGCGCGGGAGGGCCGCCCGCGCACCGGAGCGAGTGTGACTGTCGGTAGGCTTCCTGCGTATGAGCACGCCTCGTCCCGTCCTCGTGGTGGACTTCGGAGCCCAGTACGCCCAGCTCATCGCGCGCCGGGTGCGTGAGGCGCGGGTCTATTCCGAGATCGTGCCGCACTCGATGCCGGTGGCCGAGATGCTGGCGAAGAATCCGGCCGCGATCATCCTGTCCGGCGGCCCGGCCAGCGTCTATGCCCCCGATGCCCCGCAGATCGACGCCGGGATGTTCGACGCCGGCGTCCCGGTGTTCGGCATCTGCTACGGCTTCCAGGCGATGGCCCAGGCGCTCGGCGGCACCGTGGCACGCACCGGCAACCGGGAGTACGGCGGCACCCCGCTGCGCCCCCGCCTCCTCGAACCCGGTGTGTTGCTCCGCGACCTGCCGGCCGACCTGCCGGTCTGGATGAGCCACGGCGACTGCGTCACCGAGGCCCCGGCCGGCTTCACGGTCACCGCCGAGTCGGAGGGGGCACCGGTCGCCGCGTTTGAGGACCTGGCCGGCCGCCGGGCCGGGGTGCAGTTCCACCCGGAGGTCGGGCACACCGCGCACGGCCAGGAGATGCTTACCCGGTTCCTGTACGACATCGCCGGCATCGAGCCCACCTGGACCCCCGCGAACATCATCGACGAGCAGGTCGCCCGGATCCGCGCCCAGGTGGGCGACAAGGAGGTCATCTGCGGCCTGTCCGGCGGGGTGGACTCGGCAGTCGCCGCCGCGCTGGTGCACAAGGCCGTCGGCGACCAGCTCACCTGCGTCTTCGTCGACCACGGCCTGCTGCGAGCCGGCGAGGCCGAGCAGGTGGAGAAGGACTACGTCGCCGCCACCGGCATCAAACTCAAGGTGGTCGACGCGCAGGACCGGTTCCTCGGCGCGCTGGCCGGGGTGATCGACCCGGAGCAGAAGCGGAAGATCATCGGCCGGGAGTTCATCCGGGTCTTCGAGGCCGCCGCCCGGGAGATCGCCTCGCACGGCGACGTCGAGTTCCTGGTCCAGGGCACCCTCTACCCGGACGTGGTGGAGTCCGGCGGTGGCACCGGCACCGCCAACATCAAGAGCCACCACAACGTCGGCGGCCTCCCGGAGGACCTGAAGTTCGCCCTGGTCGAGCCGCTGCGCACGCTGTTCAAGGACGAGGTCCGGGCGCTCGGCCTGGCGCTGGGCCTGCCCGAGGCGATGGTCTGGCGGCACCCGTTCCCGGGCCCCGGCCTGGCCATCCGGATCATCGGCGCGGTCGACCGGGAGCGGCTCGAACTGCTGCGTCAGGCCGACCTGATCGCCCGCGAAGAGTTGACCGCGGCCGGCCTGGACCGGGGCGTCTGGCAGTTCCCGGTAGTGCTGCTGGCCGACGTGCGCAGCGTCGGCGTGCAGGGCGACGGGCGCAGCTACGGGCATCCCGTGGTGCTGCGCCCGGTCTCCAGCGAGGACGCGATGACCGCCGACTGGTCCCGGCTGCCCTACGAGGTGGTCGCCAGGATCTCCACCCGGATCACCAACGAGGTGGCCGAGGTGAACCGGGTGGTCCTGGATGTCACCAGTAAGCCGCCGGGCACCATCGAGTGGGAGTGACGCCGGCTCAGCCGGCCGTCGGCGGCACCGGCCCGTCCGGCGCCCCGCCCGCCCCGGGCGCGGTCGCCGGGGCCGGCGGCCAGGTCGGCTGCGGGCCGTACCCCGGGGTGGGCGACGGGCCGGGCGTCGCGGGGCCCGCCGGGTGCGGCCAGGCCGGGGCGCCGGCCGGCTCCTCCGGCATCAGGAACCACATGATCGGGTACGCCAGCGCGGCGAGCCCGCCGGTGAGCACGGTCGCGACGGCGAACGCCACCCGGACGAGGGTGGGGTCGACGGCGAAGTAGCGGCCGACGCCGCTGGCCACCCCGGCCACCATCCGGTCGGTGGTGGGGCGGCGGAGCTGCTTGTACGGGGCCTGGTGCGGCGGTGTCGAGGTCATGTCCCCAGGTTCCGCGCCGGGCGGCGTGGCGACCTCGGTGACGGCCCGGATCATTACCCTGACCGATCCCTGATGATCCAGTCATCAGTCAGGAATCTGACTCTTTTCGATCCAGGTAACGCCGGCCGAGGAGAATTCCCCCCCGTGACCACCATGCTGGAGCCGCTCCGCAGGATCGCGGCATACGCAGTTTGTGCTGATTCAGTCGGCCGATTGTTGCTGGTCCGCGCGTCGCAGCGCTCCGGCACCCCTGGAACGTGGTCCCTCCCTGGCGGGGCGGTCGACCACGGGGAGGACCCGAACCACACCGTCGTCCGGGAGACCGCCGCCGAGACCGGGCTCTCGGTCGCCGTCGCCGGGCTGGACGACGTGCTCGCGGACATGCGGGCCCTGCCCGAGCGGGGCATCACCATCCACACCGACCGGCTCATCTACCAGGTCTCGGTGCGGGGCGGCACGCTCACCGACCGGGTCGACCGGCCCACCGACCTGGCCCGCTGGTTCACCCGCACCGAGGCCCGCGAGCTGCCGCTGCGCGCGTTCACCGCGCGCGCCCTCGGACTGCCAGCCTCCTCGGCCGACGTGGTGCCCGACGAGCCGCCGGAGTTCCCCTCCTTCTACGCGGTCCCGGGCCCGGACGGGCTGCACCGGGCCCAGCGCTTCGCCGCGTACGCGGTGGCGACCGATCCCGAGGGTCGGGTGCTGCTCACCCGGGTCTCCGACGGGTACCCGGGCGCCGGCTGCTGGCACCTGCCCGGCGGCGGCACCGACTACGGCGAGCAGCCGGGCGCGGCGCTGATCCGGGAACTGGTCGAGGAGACCGGCCAGCGGGGCCGCCTCGTCGAGCTGCTCGGCGTGGCCAGCCACCGCGACGCCGCCTCGCTCGGCCCCGAGGGCTACCCGATCGACTGGCACGGCGTGCGCGCCTTCTACCGGGTGGCGGTCGACCAGCCAGCCCCGCCCACCGTGACCGATGTCGGCGGCTCCACCTGCGAGGCCCGCTGGTTCGCCCGCGAGGAGCTCGGCGCCCTGCCCACCGACCGGCTCACCGAGGTCACGGCCGAGGCAGTCCAGGCCGCCCAGCTCACCTGAGCGTCCCTCCTCCCGTCCCCGCCCGCGCGGGCCCGGTCCGTCTGCCGCGCGCCCGCTGACGGAGGTCGGCCGCCCGGCCGCGCCCACGCGGGCCGGTCGCTCGTCGGGTTGTCGCCGCGACACGTCGTCGCGGGAGGCGATAGCTTCATGATCGACCGGGTACGCGGTCCGGGCGGACGGGGTGGGCGATGGAACAGCGGCGGCGGGTCGGGGCGTACGGGGTCTGTCGGGACCGGGCCGGGCGGGTGCTGCTCGTGCGGGGGTCCGACCGGGCCGACTTCCCGGGGGTGTGGCAGCTCCCCGGGGGCGGTCTGGAACACGGGGAACACCCCGAGGCCGGCGCGCTGCGGGAGTTCGCCGAGGAGACCGGCCTCGCCGTCGAGGTGACCGGCCTGCTCGCCGCTGTCGCGGACGTCACACCGCTACCCGGCGCGGGCGTCGAGTTGCACACCGACCGGATCGTGTTCGCCGTGCGGGTGAGCGGCGGTGCGCTCCGGGACGAGGCCGACGGCACCACCGACCTGGTGCGCTGGTCGAGCATCGAGGAGGCGGCCGGGCTGCCGCTGTTGCCGTTCACCGCCGAGGCGCTCGGCCTGCCGGTCACCCCGCTGCGGCGGGTTGCGCCCGGCGCCGCGCCGCGCGCGTCGTACCCGCCGCCGGCGGCCGACCGGTGCCAGCGCTTCGCGGCGTACGGCCTGGTCACCGACCCGGCCGGCCGGGTGCTGCTCACCATGATCGCGGACGGTTACCCAGGGGCCGGGCGGTGGCACCTGCCCGGCGGCGGCACCGACCACGGCGAGCAGCCGACCGGCGGGCTGCTCCGCGAGCTGGTCGAGGAGGCCGGCCAGCTCGGCCGGGTGGTGGAGCTGCTGATGGTGCACAACCTGCACAATCCCGCCGCGCTGGGGCCGGAGGGCCGGCCGCTGGACTGGCACGGGGTGCGGGTGGTCTACCGGGTGCAGGTCGAGATTCCGACCGAGGCGCGGGTCACCGAGCTGGCCGGGGGATCGACGGCCGCGGCGGCCTGGTTCCCGCCCGGCCGGCTCGAAGGGCTGCCCATGACCGAGGTCGCGGCCCTGGCAACCGGACATCACGCCGTATAGCACCCGCCCGCTCAGCCGACATCGACCGGCTCCGGTAGTCTGTGGAGCAGGGTTGGTGGAGAAACGGGCGATGAAGCCCGAGACAGGAATAACAAGGCGTTTCGCGCGGTTTGCCAAGATGCAAGTACCGCCGGCAGCTATCGCCAAGCCCCACTCCCCTGTGCAATGGTGTACTCCGCTTGAACGGCTGCCGGGCCAGAAGCGGTCCGGCACGAGACAGCCGGACGCCCGCCCCCGTGGCGGCCAGTCGATCCGGTGATGGAGGAAAACGTGCCGAGAGCCCCATGGCGCCGGCGTCGTACGACTGATAGTCCGCGCCCCGCAGGGCGTCGCTGGGCGGGCCCGTTGCGCCGCAGCAGCACGTTCGCCCGCCAGGTGCTGCTGGTCCGGGTGGGTCGCCGCGACGGCGTCGCCGCCGCCGGCACCGACCTGGCCTCGCCCGAGCATCGCTACCTCGACCGGCAGCGCCGCCGGTACGGCCTCGACCGGTACGAGCGCACCGAGGTTTCGGCGATCGTGCCGGTGAGCCCGGCCCTCGCCCCCAGCACCCCGGTCGACGACGGGGCGGCGATGTCGATCCCGCTGCTGCCGGGCGACCGGACGGCGGCCCGCCGGGCCAAGTTCGCGCTGGTCAACGCCTGCACCCTGGCCAGCCTGGTGCTCGGGATCAACGCCATCTTCCTGGCCATGCAGGGTGAGGTGCGCATCGCCGCGCTCCTCCTCATCGCCTGCGTCGTGTTCGACGGGCTCGACGGCGCGCTCGCCCGCAAGTTCGGGGTGGCCAGCCCGTTCGGCGCCCAGATGGACTCGCTGGCCGACATGTGCTCGTTCGGCCTCGCCGCCCCGGTGGTGGTCTACGCCTCGCTGGCCGGCGAGGCCCCGCCCGCCGCCGCCGCGGTGGCCGCAGCGCTCGTCGCCGCCTGCGCGGCGATCCGGCTCGCCCGGTTCAACGTCTCGCCGAAGGACGGCCGCTTCTTCTGCGGCGTGCCGACCACGATGGCCGCGGCCGTGCTCGCCCTGACTGTCGCCATCGGGCTGCCCCTGCCCGGCCTGGTGCAGATCGCGGGGGTCGCGCTGTTGGCCGTCGCGATGGTCTCCAGCTTCCCCTACGCGAAGCTGGCCCGGCTGCTCAAGCTGCCGCCGTGGCTCTGGCTGGCCCCGGTGATCGGCGGGCTCGTCGACGTCCGGCTGACCTTCGCCCTGGTCGTGATGGGCTACCTGGTCAGCGGCCCGCTGCTCTGGCTGCACCAGCGCCGCACCGCCTGACCGACCGATCTACCCGAAAGGGGCGCCGCGGACAGCGGCGCCCCTTTCGTCGTCCTCGGGATCAGCGCCAGCGGGCGATGACCGTGGAACCGCCGATGACCTTGTCGCCCGGCCCGACGAGCGGGTCGGCCGCGTCGGCCGGCAGGTAGACGTCGGTCCGCGAGCCGAACCGGATCAGGCCGAACCGCTCGCCCCTGGCCAGCAGCGACCCGATCGGTGCGCGCTGCACGATCCGCCGGGCGATGAGCCCGGTGCGCTGCGCGACGACCACCGTGCCGTGCCCGGTGTCCAGCACCGTGTACGCCGCCACGTTGTGCTCGGCGTCCGGCTTCATCGCGTTGACGAAGCCGCCGTCGGCGACGAAGTAGTCGACCACCTTGCCGGCCACCGGGGCCCGGTTGACGTGCACGTCCAGCACCGAGAGGAAGACCGCGACCCGCAGCCACTCGCCGTCGCCGAAGCGCTCGTCGTGCAGCCGCTGCACCGAGAGCACCTGCCCGTCGGCGGCCGCGACGACGGCCGACGGGTCCTCGGGGACGTCCCGCTCCGGGTCCCGGAAGAACGCGGCCACCGGGACGGCGGCCAGCGCCGGCAGCAGCCACAGCTTCGACTTCGGCCGGACGGCCCGGGTCAGCGCGGCGAGCCCGAGGGCGATCCCGGCCGCAGCCACGCCGTTGGAGTCGATGTGCATGCCCCTGGTCAGCGGGACGCTGGACGGCCGGTGGGCCGGGGCGAGCCGGGCTGCGACGGCCGTGCTGGCCGGGGTGAAGCGGAGCCGGTGCACCCGTACCGGCGGGGAGTTGCGCAACACCAGGTCCGCCCCGACGCCGTGCAGCGCGCCCTGCCGCTCGATCTCGGCGGCGGCGCCGGCGGTGCGCCCCGGGGCCGCGGGCGCGGCGAGGCTGAGTACCGCGCCGTCGGCGAGGTACTTGGTCAGGCCGTCGATGGTCGAGCGGGCCTCCTCGGCGGTGCCGGTGAGTGGCTCGGCGGCGATCACCACCTCGGCGGTGTCGGCCTCGGCGAGGGAGTCCGCCACCCGAACCCGGTCGGCGACCCAACGGCCCTGGGCCGTCACGTGCTCGCGCAGCGCGGCGGGCGTGGCCGTCGCGGACGGCACCACGGTGAGGGAGTCGCCGGGCAACAGGGCGTCGATCGCCGCGGCCAGCACCGCGGACGCCGGGGTCGCGCCGACCAGCAGGGCGCCCTTCGGGTCGTTGCGCCGGGCGAGCTCGGTGACGAGGGTACGGGCGGCGCGCTCGCCGATGCGGACCGGACCAGGCTGGCCGGAGGTTCGCACGGCGGGGGACTGGGTCATCTCGGACGGGCTCCTGACGGGGTAGAGACGGAATCGCGGCGGGACCGCCACGGCGACCCGGTCGGGTCGGCCGCAGAACGGGCCGGCGACCTGCCGAAGCGGCCGCGGGCGCGGCCCGTGCCGGCCGGCGGAGGCGAAGCTCTCCACCGGCCAGCATATGCGCCCGGCGCGGACGACCGCACCGCCGTGGTCAGCCGTCCGCCCGCTGCGACCCGCGGCGCGGCGCGTCCGGCGCGGCCGGGTCGGACGGGTCGGACGGCGCGGCCGGGTCGGACGGGTCGGACGGCGCGGCCGGGTCGGACGTCGGCCCCACGCCGGTCGGATCGGCCGTCGACCGGGGCAGCGGCTCGGTGACCCGCTCGGCGGCCGGGCCGGGCGGTGGCCCGCCGGCGGGGTCGGCATCCAGCGGATCCGCCGGCGACCAGCGGGCCGGCCCGCCGTCGCTGACCGGCCGGTCCTCGATTGCGCCCCGCCATTCGTCGGTGACCGCCGAGGTGGGCCACTCGTCGGCCGAGGGCGCCCCGGCCTCGGTGAACGGCCGTTCGGAGCCCGGCCGGTCGCCGAAGCCGGCGTCCACGGCGTCCGCCTGTGCCGGCCAATCGGCGTCGCGCCGGTCGCCCGAGCCCGCGTCCACGGCGTCCGCCTGTGCCGGCCGTTCGGCGTCGCGCCGGTCGCCCCGGCCGGAGCGCAGCGCGCCGACCAGGCCCAGCGCGCCGATCAGGATCAGCCCGCCGGCCAGGAACCAGCCGACCGGCGGGAGGTCCAGGCCGAGCAGTTGGGCGAGCAGCCACCACCCGGCCAGGGCGACGAAGACCAGGCCGAAGCCCAGCGACACGACATCGGTGCGGTGGGCCTTCACCGGGTCACCTCCAGGTTGCCGGCGTTGATGTGGACGTACAGGCGCAGCTTCCCGCCCCCGGCGCCGTCCGCGCCGAGGTCGGTGCTCTCCCGGAGCCGGCCGTCCAGCCCTCCGGAGCGTTTGCCGAAGATCTTGGCGTCCCCGGCGTTGACCTCGGCGATCGTCGTGACGTCGACGTTCGCCGGCACCACCACGGTCGCCGTCCCGAATTTGATCTCGACGGTGATCTGGGTGTCCTGCTTGTCGAAGTCGATTCCGCGCAGGTCGAGCACGGCGTCGCCGAAGTTGTTCTCGTACCGGTCGGCCAGGTCACGACGGTCGGTGGGGGCCCAGGTGACGTTCCCGTCGATGCCCCGGATCCGGTCGTAGGACTCGGCGACGGTCGCGATGCCGAGCGCCGCCGCGGTGACCAGCCCGAGGGCGATCAGCCAGCGGGCGCGGCCGAACCAGGCGCCGACGAGCAGGCCGAGCCCGATCGTCGCCAGGGCCGCCGCGAAGTACGCCGCCGCGCCCACGTGGACAACGTCCAGCAGGTCGAGCACGGCGACCACCCCGAGCGCCAGGAAGACCAGCGAGAAGGTCACGGCGCCCAGCGGGGAACGTTCCCGGGGCGGCTTCGGGGGCTTGGCCGGGCGGGGCGGTGGGGGAGCCGGCTGCGGGGCCCTGGCGTACGGGCCGTGCGGGGCGAACGGCGGCCGGTAGCCGGCCGGCGGCTGGGGCGCGGCGACCGGCGGGTAGCCGGTCGCGGGGAAGCCGACCGGGGGGAGGGCTCCGGTCGACGTGCCCGCCGGCGGCCAGGCGGGGAGCCCGACGGTCGGCGCGACCGGGGCGGCCGTCCACGCGGCGGCGGGCTGCCCGGGCGCCGACGTCCCGGACCGCTGCCCGGCGAACGGCGCCCAGGAGGGCTGACCGGGGACCAGAGGCCCGACCGGCGGCAGCCCGGGGCCGGCGGGCGGGGTGAAGAGGCCGGGCGCGGGCCACGCGACCGGCGGCACCGGGCCGGGCGGGCTGGCGGGCGGTGCGCCGGGCACCGGGCCAGGGCCGCCCCGGCCGAACGTCCCGCGCTCGCGGTTGAGCAGCAGCGCGCCGCCGACCAGGATGGCCGCGCCCAGCAGCACCGCCCGGAACGCGTCGGTGACGATGTACCCGAAGCTCACCGCCACCAGGATGCTCAGGACGATCACGGTGAGCGGGGACATGCTGGACCGGCCCCGGCCCAGCATGGACTCGACCGGGGAGGCGCTGTCGCCCTCGCCTGGGATGATCAGCCAGGCCGCGACGTACACCAGGATGCCGATACCGCCGAAGAAGCCGAGCACGGCCAGCAGCACCCGCCACAGCACCGGGTCGGTGTTGGTGGCCCGGCCGATCGCCGCGCAGACGCCGGCCAGGTAGCGGCCCTCGCGGGGCCGGACCAGCCCGTACCGGGAGGTGAAGCCGGCGCCCTCGGGCGGCGGGGGTGGCACCGCGTACCCCCCGGGGGGTGGTGGCGGCGGGCCGCCCGGTCCCGGGCCGTGGGGCCCGGGGACCTCCCCGGCCGGCGGCGACCAGGCCGGGTCGCCGCCGGCGGTCGGCGGCGGCCAGCCGCCCGGCGCGGATGCCCTCGGGTCGGCGGCGCCGGGAGTGCCCGGTCCCGCCGGGGTTCCGGTCGCGGCGGCATCCGGTGTCGTGGGGGAGCCGGTCGCGCCCGGCCCCGGCCCGGCGGGTCTCGCCGGCCCGAAGACGGTCGGTGCGGTCCAGCTGGCGGGCGTGGTGGGCGCCGGATCCGCCGGTGGCGGCCCGTCCGGCCAGGCCGCCCCGGGGCGGGGCGGCGGGGCAGCTTCCTCGGTCATGCCTCGATCCTGCTGCCCCGACCGGCTGGGTGGCCTCAGGACCCGACCCTGACCCCACCCTGAGATCCGGGCGGCCGGGATGTCGGGGGCGTCCCCGTGGTCCGTTGGGGCCCCCGCGTGTGACGATCGAGACCGGCACGCCGGTCCGGCGCCTGCCCGTCGCACCTGAACAGGGAGTATCCGATCAGCACCGTGATCCAGCCGCCCCGGCTCTACCGGGTGCCCGAGCACCGGATGGCCGCCGGTGTCGCCGCCGGCATCGCCGACCACCTGGGCATCTCGGTGGTGCGGGTACGGATCGCCTTCACGGTGCTGCTCGGCCTCAGCGGGCTCGGGATGCTGCTCTATGCCGCCTTCTGGGCGGTCGTCCCGCTTCGGCCGGGCGACACCGCCGTCCCGCCCCGGCGGGACATCGGGCAGTTGCTGCCATTCGTGGCGATCGGGCTCGGGGTGCTGCTGGTGCAGGTGATGGTCTTCGACTCGGTCGGCGCGGCGGGCACCGCCGGCTGGCTGGTCGCGATCATCGCGGTGGGCGCCGGGGTGATCTGGCACCAGGCCGCGCCGGAGCGCCGCCGGCAGTGGGGCGAGTCGATGCCGGTGCCCTGGCTGGGCGCGGTGGTGGAGGAGAGCGACCGGCGGGCCTTCGTGTTGCGGTTCATCGGCGGCGGGGTGCTGGTCGCGGTGGGCATCATCGGCGTCGTGGCGGTCTACTCGCCGGTGCAGAACTTCGACGCGGTGCTCAACGGCGTCATCTTCGCGCTGGTCGGGCTGGCCGGCGTGGGGGTGGTGGCGGCACCGGTGCTCTGGCGGACGTACAACCAGCTCCGCTCGGAGCGCGAGGGGCGCATCCGCGAGCAGGAACGGGCGGAGCTGGCCGCCATGGTGCACGACCAGGTGCTGCACACCCTCGCGCTGATCCAGCGCAACGCCGCCGACGTGACGACCGTGCAGCGGCTGGCGCGTGGCCAGGAGCGTTCGCTACGCAACTGGCTCTACAAGCCGGCCGCCTCGCCCACGGAACGGTTCGCGGCGGCCCTGGAGCAGGCCGCGGCCGAGGTCGAGGACACTTTCGCGATCACCGTGGAAGCGGTGGTGGTGGGCGACCGGGACACCGACGAGCGGATCAGCGCGCTGGTCGCGGCGGCCCGGGAGGCGCTGGTGAACGCGGCCCGGCACGCCGGGGTGCGGACCGTCTCGCTGTACGCCGAGGTGGAGCCGGACCAGGTGAGCGCCTTCGTCCGGGACCGGGGCAAGGGCTTCGACCCGGATACCGTGGGAGACCACCGGCACGGCGTCCGGGGGTCGATCATCGGACGGATGAAGCGGCACGGCGGCCGGGCGGAGATTCGCTCCGAGCCGGGTGAGGGGACCGAGGTCCGGTTGATCCTGCCGATCCCCCGCGACCAGTCCACGACGGAAAGGGAGAGATGACCATGGCCGAGCACGGGCCGGTCGAGGGGGCACAGGGCCGCCCCGAGCGGCTGCGCGTCTTCCTCGTCGACGACCACGCCATGTTCCGCGCGGGGGTCCGCGCCGAGCTGGGCGCCCACGTCGAGGTGGTGGGCGAGGCCAGCACGGTGGCCGAGGCGGTTGCTCGGATCGCCGCCACCGGTCCCGACGTCGTGCTGCTGGACGTGCACATGCCCGACGGCGGCGGTCGGGCGGTGCTGGAGGCGATGCGCCGGACCCACCCGCAGGTGCGGTTCCTGGCGCTGAGCGTCTCCGACGCGGCGGAGGACGTGATCGGCCTCATCCGGGCCGGTGCCCGGGGCTACGTCACCAAGACCATCTCCCCGGACGATCTGGCCGCGGCGGTGCGCCGGGTGGCCGACGGGGACGCCGTGTTCAGCCCCCGGCTGGCCGGGTTCGTGCTGGACGCCTTCGCCGCCCGACCGGACGCCCCGGTGGCCGACCCGGAGCTGGACCTGCTCACCAACCGGGAGCGCGAGGTGCTCCGCCTGCTCGCCCGGGGGTACGCGTACAAGGAGATCGCCAAGGAGCTCTACATCTCGATCAAGACGGTCGAGACACACGTGTCGAACGTGCTGCGCAAGCTCCAGATGTCCAACCGGTACGAGCTGTCCCGCTGGGCGGCGGACCGCCGCCTGGTCTGACGCCGGCCGGGGTCGGCCCGGTCACTCCGTCCGCAGGACGGTGAACGCCTCCGCCAGCCGGCCCGGCGGCAGCCCGGCGTTGTCGGCGACCGTGGTGAGCCGGTCCCGGACCCAGGTCTCCACGTCCAGGTGGGCGGTCTGCGAGCGGTGCGCGCGCATCGCGGCGACCTTGCGGTCGTACCGGTCGGTGACGTCGACCACGTGGTCCGGGCCGGGGCCGCCGGCGTACCAGACCTCGCGGACCACCCACGGCGCCAGCCCGACGGCCAGCAGCTCGGGGTGTGCGAACCGGTTGCGCGCGTCCGGGTAGATCGCGCAGGTGGTGGCCTCGCCGACGGCCAGGTGGTCGGGGTGGCTCGGGCCGGCCAGTTGCTCCCAGCGGCGCAGCGGGGAACTGGTCAGCACCCGGTCGGGTCGGAACCGGCGGATCACCGCGGTGATGTCCCGGCGCAGCGCGGTCGTCGGGGCGAGGGCGCCGTCGACGTACCCGTCGAGGAACTCGACCCGGCGCACCCCGACGGCCGCGGCGGCGTCGTGTTGCTCCTCCTCGCGCAGCCGGGGCACCTCCGCGCGGGGCGTGTCGTCGTCGAACCCGCCGGCGTCACCCCGAGTGACAATGAGGTAGGCCACCTCCGTCCCCTCGTCCACCCAGCCGGCTACGGTGCCCGCACAGCCGAAGTCGACATCGTCCGGATGGGCAAATACGGCCAGCGCACGGTGGATGCCGGCGAGCGCCGGGGCGGAGGCGGGGAAGCTCACAGAGCCGAGCCTACGCGCCGACCTGGGCGAGGGGAGTCGAGCACGTTTTCCCTGGTCAGAGCGATGCTGTCATGTCGTATCATGATCTTTTCTCAAGTATCGGCAACGCTGCGACCAACTAACGGCTTGATAACGGCACCTTCACGTAACGGGCCGGTAGGTGTCACAGTTGCAGCACCTCACCCCCGGCGTGAGGCACCCACGCATGGCCCCGCGACCACGGAAGCCGCTGAGCAGTCACGGTTCGTGGCCGCCCGGCCCTGCGCGGAGCCGAGCCCGGTGCGGTGTGGTGGCCCGGCGGATCGGTGCATCAGGGGTGTCCCGATTTTTCTGCGTTAAACCGGCGGTGAGCGGTTGCGGTCGCCGGCGGTGTCACCCCCATACGTACGTGAGAACTCACGACGGAACCAGGCTAGAAAGAGGAGGCCCCTCGGAATGAGAGTCTCGAAGCGGGCGAGTGGCGCGATCGCGTTGGGTGCGGCTTTCGCGCTCGTCGTGTCCGGCTGCTCCAGCAGCGACGACGGCGGCGACGCCGGCAATAGCGCGGACGGTGTCATCACGATCGACAGCGGTGAGCCGGAGAACCCGCTGGTCCCGTCGAACACCACCGAGACCAACGGTGGCAAGCTCATCGACTGGTTGTGGACCGGCCTGGTCGAGTACCCCAACGACGGTGGCGCCCCGCGGAACGCCCTCGCCGAGTCGATCGAGACGACCGACTCGAAGGTCTACAAGATCAAGATCAAGCAGGGCACGAAGTTCCACGACGGCACCGCCGTCAAGGCGAAGAACTTCGTGGACGCCTGGAACTGGGGTGCCTACTCGCCGAACGGTGCGCAGAACTCCAGCTTCTTCGCGGACATCCAGGGCTTCGACGAGGTCAACACCGCCGACCCCGACGGCGCGGACGGCCCGCAGAAGGCCCCGGAGCCGAAGGCCAAGGAGATGTCCGGCCTGAAGGTCGTCGACGACTGGAACTTCGAGGTCACGCTTGCCGCGCCGACCGCCGTGTTCCCGACCAAGCTCGGCTACAGCACCTTCATGCCGCTGCCGGACGCGTTCTTCGCGGGCACCGCGGAGGACTTCGGCAAGAAGCCGATCGGCAACGGCCCGGTCAAGTTCGTGTCGTGGGAGAACAACGTCCTCATCAAGCTCACGCGGTTCGACGACTACCAGCTGCGCGACAAGATGAAGATCAAGGACGTCAACGTCAAGCTCTCGCAGAACGACGACGCCGTCTACAGCGAGCTGGTCTCCAACAACATCGACTTCCAGCAGCAGGTTCCGGTCTCCTCCCTCGCGGGTGACAAGTGGAAGACCGACCTCGGCGACCGGGCCATCTCGTCGGTCGCTCCGGTCACCGGCATCATCGCCTTCCCGATCTACGACAAGCGCTTCGCCGACCCGAAGCTGCGTCGCGCCGTCTCCCTGTCGATCAACCGGCAGGAGGTCACCGACAAGATCTTCTTCGGCAACCGCAAGCCGGCCGACAGCTGGGCCAACCCGTTGGCCCCGGGCGCGGCGCCGGGCAACTGCACCGCCTGCCAGTTCAACATCGACGAGGCCAAGAAGCTCCTCGCCGAGGCCGGTGGCTTCAGCGGCGAGATGGTCTTCTACTACAACGCGGACGCCAGCCACAAGGAGTGGATGGAGGCCGTCGCGCAGCAGGTCAAGACCAACCTTGGCATCAACGCCCGCGCCGAGGGCGTGCCGACCTTCGCGGTGTTCCGGCAGAACATCAACGCCCACAAGATGAAGGGCCCGTACCGCGCCGGCTGGCAGCAGGACTACCCGGACGTCGAGAACTGGGTCAACCCGCTCTACGTGACCGGTGGCTCCTCGAACGACGGCCTGTACAGCAACAAGCAGGTCGACGCCCTGGCCAAGGAGGCCAGCGCCGCGCCGAGCCTGGACGCCTCGCACGCCAAGTTCGCCGAGGCCGTCAAGCTGATCGACGCTGACGCCCCGTCGATCCCGGTCTACTTCAGCGGCCAGCAGTCCGGCCGCTCGGACAAGATCAAGAAGATGGAGCTGACCAACGTCGGCGAGCTCGACATCACCTCGGTCGAGCTCTGATCCGTACGGTCTGACCCCGGGTCGGGCTCACCTACAGGTGGGTCCGGCCCGGGGCCGTCTCGCGAGGGGTGTACAACACTCCTCGCCACGTTGACGCCATCCGTGTCGGCCCCCTCGCCCGACGCGCCCCCTGTCAGGAGGACCACCCCATGGGCCGTTACCTGTTGAGACGGCTACTGCAACTCGTCCCGGTCTTCATCGGTACGACTTTCCTGATCTACTGGCTCGTCTGGTCCGTGCCGGGCGACCCGTTCGCCGGCAAGTGCGGCGACCGCCGGTGTCCGGATACGTACATCAACTTCATGACCGAGAAGTACCAGCTCGACGAGTCGATCTGGGTGCAGTACGCCACCTACATGAAGAACCTGTTCCAGGGGGACTTCGGCGTCACGTACAACAACATCGCTGTCGGCGACATCATCGCCGCCGCGTACCCGAACACGCTGAAGCTCGCGGTGGTGGCCCTGGCGATCGAGGCGATCATCGGCCTGTCCGCCGGCGTCCTGACCGGCCTGCGGCGCAACGGCTTCCTCGACAATCTGGTCCTCGTCTCCACCCTGTTCCTGATCGCGCTGCCGGTGTTCGTCGTCGGCTTCATCCTGCAGTGGCTGCTCGGCGTGAAGTGGGGCATCGTCAACCCGACCGTCTCCAGCGAGATGCGGCTGTCGGAGCTGCTCATGCCGGGCTTCGTCCTGGGCAGCGCGTCCATGGCGTACGTCGCCCGGGTAGCGCGGACGAGCATCGCCGAGAACCGCCGGGCCGACTACGTCCGGACCGCGATCGCCAAGGGCCTGCCGATGCGCCGTGTCGTGGGCGTGCACCTGTTGCGCAACTCGCTGATCCCGGTGGTCACCCTGCTCGGAACCGACCTCGGCGCGCTGATGGGCGGTGCCATCGTCACCGAGGGCATCTTCAGCATCAACGGCATCGGCCGCTCCGTCCTCCGGGCGATCGTCACCAAGGAGAGCGCTACCGTTGTCTCCATCGTGGTGGTCCTCGTGCTCGTCTACCTCCTGATGAACCTGGTGGTGGACCTGCTCTACGCCGCCCTGGACCCAAGGATCCGCTATGAGTGAGCAGCGTGGCGAACGAATTCTGAACGCAGCGTGCCGTGACCACCGTCCCGGCACCCAGCGGAGCGAGGTGGCGGCATGAGTGACCCCAGTACCGCATCGATCGTCTCGACCCCGTCAGCGACCACGTCCACCGAGGCCGAGCCCAGCGCCCCCGTCGACGCCGGCCTGCCGGAGAACGTGCGCAGGGAGAAGCCCCGCGGCCTGCTCGGCGACGCGTGGCGTGACCTGCGCCGCAAGCCGCTGTTCTGGATCTCGGCGACGTTCATCCTGATCTTCATCCTGATGGCGGCCTTCCCGTCGCTGTTCACCAACGGCGACGCGGTCAACGGCGCGCTGGCGAACAGCCGGGTCGAGCCGTCGGGCGACGCCTGGTTCGGGTACGACGTGCAGGGCCGGGACGTCTTCGCCCGGGTCATCTACGGTGCCCGCGCCTCGATCATCGTGGCCCTGGTCTCCACCATCGGCACGCTGTTGATCGGCGGCACGATCGGCATGATCGCCGGCTACCGCGGCGGCTGGGTGGACTCCCTGCTCTCCCGCTTCGGCGACATCTTCTTCGGCCTGCCCTTCGTTCTCGGTGCGATCGTCATCCTGACCACCTTCAACGGGGCGGGGTCGAGCAACAACGAGTGGTACATCATGGGTCTGGTCATCATGTCCCTGGTCGTGCTGAGCTGGCCGGTCGTGATGCGCCTGATGCGCTCCTCGGTGCTGGCCACCAGGGAGGCCGACTACATCGTGGCGGCCCGGGCGCTGGGAGCCGGCACCGGCCGGATCATCATCAAGCACCTGCTGCCGAACTGCCTCGCCCCGCTGCTGGTCTACGGCACCATCCTGGTCGGGTCGTTCATCGGCGCGGAGGCGACGTTGTCCTTCCTGGGCATCGGCCTGAAGAGCCCGGTGGTCTCGTGGGGCATCATGATCAGCGAAGCGCAGAACTACATCCGGGTCTCGCCCTTCCTGCTCTTCTTCCCCGCCGCGTTCCTCGTCACCGCCGTCCTCAGCTTCGTGATGCTCGGTGAGGCGGTCCGCGAGGCCCTCGATCCGAAACTGCGCTAGGGGAGATTGAGTTGTCCGACATTCTCGTGACCGAGCAGTCCCAGCCGGGCGCCGACGGATCCGGCCGCCCCTCAGGCCGTCTCCTCGAGGTCGAGGACCTGCGGGTGGAGTTCCGCACCCGGGACGGCGTCGCCAAGGTCATCAACGGGGTCACCTACCACGTCGACGCGGGGGAGACCCTCGCCGTGCTCGGCGAGTCCGGCTCCGGCAAGAGCGTCACCGCCCAGGCCGTCATGGGCATCCTCGACACGCCGCCCGGGTTCGTCACCGGGGGCCAGGTCCGCTTCCACGGCAAGGACATGCTCGCCATGTCCGGGGAGCAGCGCCGCCGCATCCGCGGCGAGGGCATCGCGATGATCTTCCAGGACGCGCTCTCCGCGCTGAACCCGGTCTTCACCATCGGGTTCCAGATCGCCGAGCAGTTCCGGGTCCGGCGTGGCCTCAGCCGCGCCGAGGCCAAGAAGCGTGCCATCGAGATGCTCGACCAGGTCAAGATCCCGAACGCCAAGGGCCGGTTCAGCAACTATCCGCACCAGTTCTCCGGCGGCATGCGGCAGCGCGCGATGATCGCGATGTCGCTGGCGCTCGACCCGGAGGTGCTGATCGCGGACGAGCCGACCACCGCGCTCGACGTGACCGTGCAGGCCCAGATCATGGACCTGCTCGCCGAGCTTCAGCGCGAGCGGCAGATGGGCCTGATCCTGATCACCCACGACCTCGGCGTGGTCGCTGACGTCGCGGACCGGATCGCCGTCATGTACGCCGGGCGGATCGTCGAGGAAGCCGACGTCTTCGAGCTGTACGCCAAGCCGGCGCACCCGTACACCATCGGCCTGATCGACTCGATCCCGCGGATGGACGAGCGGGGGCAGCAGCTCCGCACCATCAAGGGTCTGCCGCCGAACCTGATGAACATCCCGCCGGGCTGCCCGTTCAACCCGCGCTGCCCCATGGCGCAGCCGGTCTGCCGGGAGAAGGTGCCGCCGCTGCTGCAGATCGGCAGCAACCGGGCCAGCGCCTGCCACTTCGCCGAGGAGCTGGTTAACCGTGACTGAGAACATCCTCGAGGTCCGTGACCTGGTCAAGCACTACCCCGTCACCCAGGGCATCGTCTTCAAGAAGACCATCGGTCAGGTCAAGGCCGTCGACGGGGTCTCGTTCGAGCTGAAGTCCGGCGAGACGCTCGGCCTGGTCGGCGAGTCCGGCTGCGGCAAGTCGACGCTGGCCCGGGTCCTGATGAACCTGGAGCGGCCGACCGCCGGCAGCGTGCTCTACAAGGGGCAGGACATCTCCAAGCTGTCCGGCGGCGCGCTGCGCCGGCTGCGCCGGCAGATCCAGCTGGTCATGCAGGACCCGTACACCTCGCTGAACCCGCGGATGACGGTCGGCGACCTGATCGGTGAGCCGTTCGAGATCCACCCCGAGGTGGCCCCGAAGGGCAGCCGGCGGCAGAAGGTCAAGGAACTGCTCGACCTGGTCGGGTTGAACCCGGAGCACATCCACCGGTACCCGCACCAGTTCTCCGGGGGCCAGCGTCAGCGCATCGGCATCGCCCGGGCGCTCGCCCTGCGCCCGGAGATCATCGTCTGCGACGAGCCGGTGTCGGCCCTGGACGTCTCCATCCAGGCGCAGGTGATGAACCTGTTGGAGAAGCTCCAGAACGAGTTCGGCCTGTCGTACGTCTTCATCGCCCACGACCTGTCGGTGGTCCGGCACCTGTCGGACCGGGTCGCGGTGATGTACCTCGGCAAGATCGTCGAGGTCGGCACCGAGGACGAGATCTACGAGCGGCCGACCCACCCGTACACCCAGGCGCTGCTGTCGGCGGTGCCGGTGCCGGACCCGACCCTGCGCGACCAGAAGGCGATCATCCGGCTCACCGGTGACGTCCCCTCGCCGGTCAGCCCGCCCTCGGGCTGCCGGTTCCGCACCCGGTGCTGGAAGGCGCAGGACGTCTGCGCCGAGCAGGTTCCGCTGCTGGAGATCCGTTCCGGCTCGGACCACGCGAGCGCCTGCCACTTCGCGGAGAAGCGCGAGATCCTCGCCATCCACGAGGCCTGAGCCTCCCGGGTTGACCGCCCCCGACCGCCTGCCGGCGTCCGAGCGACATCGGCAGGCGGTCCTCCGTCTCCCGACCGTCCCCCGCCCACGCGACCGGTGGCGGGCGCCTCGGGGGTACGGCCGGGCTACAGCGGGCCGCGGCCGGCGCGGAGCAGCAGCAGGGCGAGCTGGGTGCCGTCGGCGCCGAGGGCCTGGCGGAACCGCTCCAGGATCTCCCGTTCCCGGCTGAGCACCAGCCGGGTGCCGCCGGAGGCCATCCGGGTCACCCCGACCTCCTGGGACAGGGCGGCCCGCTCCTGCCACAGCTCGATCAGGGTGCGGTCGATCTCGTCGATCCGTTCCCGGATGGCGACGATCCGCGCCGCCGCCGCCGAGTCGTCGGTCCCGGTCCGGGGCGTCGCGCCGGCCGCCGACGCGGGCTCCGTCCTGCCATCGCCGGCCGACCCGCCGGCCTCGTGCTCGTCGCCCGGCCGGGACTGTGCCACGCTGCCGCTCTGCTCCACCACGTCTGCCATCATCGCCGTACCCCTCGGACGTCGGGCCCGGTGCCCGGATCCCGGGACGGAAAAGCCCCGGGCTCTCCAGAGCCCGGGGCTTTTCGTAGGTCTGATCTGATCAGGCGCGACCCACGACTGCCGGACTCCCGGTGCCGTAGTAAAAGTAGAAGCGCTGACCGAACACGTCGTCGAGTATGCCCACCCGCCGACCCGATCCGCAAGGATTCGCGCCGGGTCCACGGGGATCCGCGGTGCGGGGACCCCTTCTCCGGGCGGGTGCCAGGCGGGGAGAAGGGGTCCGTGCGCGCACCTCAGCCGAGGCGGGTGATCCGATCGGCCGGGCCCGGCGCCACCGGGGCACCCGCGCCCACGTACGACACCAGGGCGTCGACGTCGAAGCCGGGGGCGGTGGTACGGCCGGCGCCGCCCGCCAGCTCGGTGAAGCCGTCGCCGCCGTTGGCCAGGAAGTCGTTCGTGGTGACCCGGTAGCTGGCCGCCGCGTCGACCGGGGTCCCGTTCAGCGCCAGGGCGCTCACCCGGGAGCCCGCCGGGGCGGTGCTGTCGTACGAGTAGGTCAGCCCGGCCGAGACCTGGAGGATCCGCTGGGCGGTCTGCCCGTTGAAGCCCGGGAACTGCTGCTCCAGCACGTTCTTGAGCTGGGCCCCGGTGAACGTCTGGGTGACCACCAGGTTGTTGAACGGCTGAACGCTGAACGCCTCGCCGTAGGTCACCTCACCCGGCGCCTCGCCGCCGGCCGACGCACCGTACGACAGGGAGGCCCGAACGCCGCCCGGGTTCATCAGGGCGATCTGCGCCCCGTCGCCGGCCGTGTACGCGAGCTGCGCGTCGGCGATCACGTCGCCGAGCGGGCTCTCGCCGTTGGGCCGGACGTCCCGGACGATGTCCGCGCTGATCCTCCCGACCACCCGGTTGGCGATCGGGGCGACCGCCGTGCGGTACTTGTCGGACAGCGCCTTCGCGCGTGCGTCGACCAGCGCGGGGTTGCGGGCGAACACGCCGGGGGCGCTCTGCTGCCAGGTGCCGTCGGCGTTGCGGACGCCGTTCTCCACGACCACGTTGCGGGCGGAGATCCCGGTGAACCGGCCGGAGCGGCGGTCCAGCGAGTAGTCCACGTCGGTGACCAACTGGCCGTTGGTGCCGGCGCTGGTGACCACGCTCTGCTGGCCGGCCGAGTTCGGCAGCGAGCAGGAGTAGAAGCGGTGGGTGTGGCCGGAGACGACCAGGCCGAACTCCGGCCGCAGGCCGCGCACGATGTCCACGATCGGGCCGGAGAAGTTGGCGCAGTCGGAGACGCCCGGGGTGCTCGGCGGCGGGGACTGCGCGCCGCCCTCGTGCACCAGCAGCACCATCGCCTTGACGCCGAAGAGCTTGAGCAGCCCGCCCCACTTGTTGGCGGTCTCCACCTCGTCCTTGAACGTGACCGAGGTGATGCCGGCGGGGTTGACGATGCCCGGGGTGCCCTCCAGGGTGACCCCGACGAAGCCGACCGGCACGCCGTTGACGAACTTGACGTCGACCGGGGGCAGGATCGGCAGGCCGGTCTTCTTGCTGACCGTGTTGGCCGCGAGGTAGGTGAACTTCGCGCCGGCGAAGCCGTCGCCGTCCTGGCAGCCGTCGACCGGGTGGCAGCCGCCCTTGTTGAGCCGGATCAGCTCGTTGACGCCCTCGTCGAACTCGTGGTTGCCGACCGAGCTGACCTGGAGCCCGATCTCGTCCATCAGCTCGATCGTCGGCTCGTCGTGGAACGCGGCGCTGACCAGCGGGGAGGCGCCGACCAGGTCGCCGGCGCCGACGGTGGTGCTGGTCCGCCCCTCGGCCTTCGCCTCGGCGCGGAGCTTCTTCAGCCAGGTGGCGAGGAACTCCACGCCGCCGGCCGGGGTGCCGTTGACGGTGGCGCCGCTGCCCGCGGGCGGGTCGATGGCGCCGTGGAAGTCGTTGTAGCTGAGGAAGTTGCCCTTGACCTCGCCGCCGAGCGGCTTGGCGTAGGAGACCGAGACCGGGGCGAGAGCCGCCCAGGGGTCGGTGGCCGGGGCCGGCGCGGGCCGCGTGGCGGCCGGCAGCGTGGCGACGACAGCCAGTGCGAGGGCCGGTGCGGCGAGGTGACGCAGCACCGCCCGACCGCGCGAGCGCGGTTGACTCATGGTTTTTCTCCCAAATCGTGTACGGGGGAGGGATCCGGGGTTTCCCGGCCATCGTCGTGGATCGGGGACGGAGACGCCAGAGCCGGTCGGGTGACGGGTTGGTCTCTTCGGGCCGCGCGCCGGGCCACGGGGCGGCGGCGGGCGGGGCGGTGACTCGGGAAGTGTCCGGCGGGCGGCATAGACTCGCCCTGCGATGCAGCCTCTCTTCGACATCCCCGCGTCCCCGCCCGAGCCCGAGCCCGCGTCGGCCCCGCCGCGCCGCGCCGGCCCGCCGGTCCGGCTCGACCCACAGCAGCTGGTGGAGGGCCTGAACGGGCCCCAGCGTGACGCCGTCACCCACGCCGGCTCGCCGTTGCTGATCGTGGCCGGCGCCGGCTCGGGCAAGACCCGGGTGCTCACCCACCGGATCGCGTACCTGCTCGCCGCCCGGGACGTGCACCCCGGCGAGATCATCGCGATCACCTTCACCAACAAGGCCGCCGGCGAGATGAAGGAGCGGGTGACCCACCTGGTCGGCCCGCGCGCCCGGCTGATGTGGGTGTCGACGTTCCACTCGGCCTGCGTGCGGATCCTGCGGGCCGAGCACGAACACGCCGGCCTGAAGTCGACCTTCTCGATCTACGACGCCGACGACTCCCGCCGGCTGATGCAGATGGTCGCCCGCGAGCTGGACCTCGACCCGAAGCGCTACCCGGCGCGCGGGCTGGCCGCCCAGGTCTCCAACCTGAAGAACGAGCTGGTCGACCCGGAGGAGTTCGCCGGGCGGGCCAAGGGCCCCAACGAGCGGGCGCTCGCCGAGGCGTACACGCTCTACCAGCGGCGGCTGCGCGAGGCGCACGCGCTGGACTTCGACGACCTGATCATGACCACGGTGCACCTGTTCCAGTCGCACCCGCACGTCGCGGAGAGCTACCGCCGCCGGTTCCGGCACGTCCTGGTCGACGAGTACCAGGACACCAACCACGCCCAGTACACCCTGATCAAGGAGCTGGTCTCCGGCACCGAGGGGATCGAGCCGGCCGAGTTGTGCGTGGTCGGCGACGCCGACCAGTCGATCTACGCGTTCCGGGGCGCGACGATCCGCAACATCCTGGAGTTCGAGCGGGACTTCACCGACGCCCGGACGATCCTGCTGGAGCAGAACTACCGCTCCACCCAGACCATCCTGAACGCCGCCAACGCGGTGATCGACCGGAACACCTCCCGCAAGCCCAAGCGGCTGTGGAGCGACGCGGGGGCGGGCGAGCAGATCGTCGGGTACGTCGCCGACACCGAGCACGCCGAGGCGGACTGGGTGAGCCGGGAGGTCGACCGGCTGGTCGACGACGGGGCCGCCCGCCCCGGCGACGTGGCGGTCTTCTACCGCACCAACGCCCAGTCCCGGGTCTTCGAGGAGGTGTTCATCCGCATCGGCCTGCCCTACAAGGTGGTCGGCGGGGTGCGCTTCTACGAGCGTAAGGAGGTCCGCGACGCGCTGGCCTACCTGCGCGCGGTGGTCAACGACGACGACACGGTCAGCCTGCGCCGCGTCCTGAACACCCCCCGCCGGGGCATCGGCGACCGCGCGGAGGCGTGCGTCGAGGCGCTCTCCGGCCGGGACCGGGTCTCCTTCGGCGCGGCGCTGCGCCGGGCGAAGGACGCCCCGGGCATCTCCACCCGGGCCGCCAACGGCATCGGCGACTTCATCGCGCTGCTGGACGGGGCGCGGGAGCTGGCCGAGACCGGCACCCCGGAGGAGGTGCTGGAGGCGCTGCTCACCCGCTCGGGTTACCTCAGCGAGCTGGAGGAGAGCCTCGACCCGCAGGACGCCGGCCGGGTGGACAACCTCCAGGAACTGGTCAGCGTCGCCCGGGAGTACACCGAGCGGATCGAGGCGCTGGGCGCCGAGGGCGAGCGGGCCACCGTGGCCGGCTTCCTGGAGCAGGTCGCGCTGGTCGCGGACGCGGACCAGATCCCCTCCGACGACCCGGACCACCAGGGCGTGGTCACCCTGATGACCCTGCACACCGCCAAGGGGCTGGAGTTCCCGGTGGTGTTCCTCACCGGGCTGGAGGACGGCGTCTTCCCGCACCTGCGCTCACTGGGCGACACCCGGGAGCTGGAGGAGGAGCGTCGGCTGGCGTACGTGGGCATCACCCGGGCCCGCCAGCGGCTCTACCTGTCCCGCTCGGTGACCCGCTCGGCGTGGGGGCAGCCGGCATACAACCCGCCGTCGCGGTTCCTGGAGGAGCTGCCGCCGGAGCTGGTCCGTTGGGAGCGCACCGAGGGGACGTACACCTCGTGGGCCGGGGGTGGCGGCGGCGTCGGGGGTCGCGCGGACCGCCCCGGCGGCTTCGCCGGGGGGACGCCCAAGGCGGCCCAGCTGGCCAAGCGGCTCGGCGTGGACGGCAGCCGGCTGACCACGGCCAGCGAGTTGCCCCAGGGGCCCAAGGTGGCGGCCGGGGACCGGGTCAACCACCAGCGGTACGGCCTGGGCCGGGTGCTCGCCGTCGAGGGGCACGGCCCCGGGGCGCGGGCGCAGATCGACTTCGGCGACCAGACGATGTGGCTGGTGCTGCGGCACGCCCCGGTCGACAAGCTCTGACCCGCCGGCCCGCCCGGCAGCGCAACCCGCCCGGCCCGCCCGCCCGGCGTGCTGCGGGCCGGCGTGCGTGCTGCCGGGCCGGGCCGGCGGGCGGGTTGCGCTGCCGGGCCGGGCGGCTGGGCCCCCGGGCCCGGGCGCGCCCGGCGGCGAGCCGTCAGCAGGCCACGTCGATGCCCCGGGCGCGCAGGAACGGCGCGGGGTCGATCTGGTTCCACATCGCGCCCTGGTGCACCTCGAAGTGCAGGTGCGGGCCGGTGGAGTCGCCGGTGGAGCCCTCGTAGCCGAGGACCTGCCCCGCCTTGACCTTCGCGCCGACGCCGACGGCGGTGCGGCTCTGGTGGGCGTAGTGGGTCAGGTAGCCGTTGCCGTGGTCGACGAAGACGGAGATGCCGTACCCGTCGCCGACGTCACCGGCCTTGACCACGGTGCCCGCGGCGGCGGCGCGGATCGGGGTGCCCGCGGGCAGGGCGAAGTCGATGCCGGCGTGCAGGGTGCCCCACCGTTGGCCGTAGCAGGAGGTGATCTGGGCGCCCGACATCGGGATGACCCAGGCCGGCGCGGGCTTGCTGGTCTTCTTCGGCGTGGGCTTCGGCTTCGGCTTCGTGGTGACCTGCTTCGTCGCGCTGGCGCTGGCGCTGGCGTTGGCGCTCGACGGGCTCGGCGACGGGGTGGTGGGGCTGGCGGACGGGGTGACCGGGGCGACCGACCCGCGGACGGCCCGGTCGGCGCGCTCGGCGGCCTCGGCGCGGGCCTCGGCGTCGATCGCCACGGCGGCCGGGGTCGGCTCGTTCCCGCCGCCCGTGGTGGCGACGGCGACGCCGGCTAGGCCGAGCCCGACCAGGGCCGCCGCGCCGATCACCAGGGCCCGTCCGCCGCGCCGGGGGCGCAGTCGGCGGCGGAGCGGCGCGTCGGGGGTGCTCTCGTTGCGGATGTTCTCTTCCTGCACGGGGGGACCTTCACGTCTTCGAGGGGCAGGGACCTCGAAATCCTGGTGTTTGCGCTGGTGGGCGGTGGGTAGGGGGCGGGGTTCCGCCGGCCCGTCCGCAGCCGGATCCCGCCCGTTCCCTCCCGCTTAGCAGGACTTCGTCCCGATAACTGATCATGGTCGACGTGTCGCCGGTCACAGCTGTCGGTGTGGCCTAGCAGACATTCGGCCCACCGGACGACGAAAAAACCGCCCGGATCGACTGATCCGGGCGGTCAACGGGCGATGCTCAGGGTCAGGGCGTGGTCACGTCGCTGTAGAGCGCCTGGATTTGCATCTTGATGTCCACTTCGCGGCTCTGGAGCCACGGCACCGGGTCCCGTGGCTCCCCGTTGACATGGATCTCCAGATGCAGGTGCGCGCCGTAGGAGTGGCCGGTGTTGCCGACCAGGCCGAGCTGTTCCCCGGCCTTGACCTGCTGGCCCTCCTTGACGGTCACCGTCGAGGAGTGGCCGTAGATGGCCTCGCTGCCGTCGGTGTGCTTGACGATGACCGTGTAGCCGTAGCCGCCGAACCAGCCGGCCTTGGTGACGGTGCCGCCGTGGATGGCGACGTAGGGGGTGCCCTCCGGGGCGACCAGGTCGACCCCGGTGTGCAGCTTGCCCCAGCGCATGCCGTAGGGCGTGTTGAAGTCGTAGTCCTGCAGGGGCAGGAGCCAGACGTCCTGCTCGGTGGCGACCTTCGTCTCCGCCCGGCTGTCCCGGGAGGCCGGTTCGGCGGAGTCGGTGCGGGCCGCGACGTCCTGGCTGGTGATGGACGCCTGCTTGAGCTCGTCGAGGACCGACGGGCTGACGCTCTTGGCGTCCGGCAGCGCGGCCGCGCCGAGGGCGACCATGCCCGCACCGACGAACGCGGTGGTGACGACGGCTGCGTAGCGGCTGCGCGGGGGGGTGGGTACGCGGCGGCGGCCGCGATATCGATCGGGCTCAGACGACAGGCGCTGGCGCACGCACACCCTCCGTTGTCGGGGTTCCGAAGCGGTCGGCCGACACCCCGTGAAGCGGTGGTGAACGTCGGCTGGCCGCGTCGTCACCCGTCGGTGGACCTGATGACAACCGTGGTCACGTTAGCCAACCACCACGCCGGTCACAAGCCAGACGGGGTAATTGGCGTGTCGATCCGTCCGTTTGTGTCCGCTATTGTCATGCCTCGTCACGGTCGACGTATGCCCCTGTAGCTGCCCGTTCGTCGCGCAGGGTGACGTCGCCCACCGAATATCCGAATCCGGCCCGCACCCCTACGCTTCTCCTGGTTCGGACGCCCGGATTCCCCGGTCCCGGCCCGTCGGGTTACCGTTCGTTCAGGTGACAGTCGTAGCGCCTCGAAAGGTGTCCGCTGATGAGCTCTCGTATCCGGGTCGTCGTCGCGAAGCCGGGCCTCGACGGCCACGACCGAGGGGCCAAGGTGGTCGCCCGTGCCCTGCGGGACGCCGGCATGGAGGTCATCTACACCGGCCTGCACCAGACCCCGGAGCAGATCGTGGAGACCGCCATCCAGGAGGACGCCGACGCTGTCGGGCTCTCCGTGCTGTCCGGGGCGCACATGACGCTGTTCCGGCGGGTCATCGAGCTGCTCGGTGAGCGGGACGCGCGCGACATCGTCGTCTTCGGCGGCGGCATCATCCCGGACGCCGACCTGCCCGAGCTGGAGCGGCTCGGCGTAGCGAAGGTCTTCACCCCGGGCGCGACCACCCGGTCGATCGTGGAGTGGGTCCGGGCCAACGTCGCCCAGCCGGTCGCCTGACCCGGCGGTCGCCACCCTCCCCCGGACACGGGGGAGGGGCCGGACGCACCCCTCACACGTCCGGCCCCTCTATGCACGATGCCCCGCCGCCACCCCTCGACCGACAGGGCATCGGCCGTCTCCCGCCGTCGCGCTGACCAGCAGCGCTCCGACATCTGACTCAACGAGGCCCTGGCCAGGGGGTTACGCGGCCCGCCGAACATCGTCGACAGGAATCCCACAGCCGGCCCCACCCGCCCGTCGGCCCCGCACGGCCGCCCGACGGAACGAGCCGGCCGACCGTGCGGGGCTGCCCGGATCCGGGGCGCACGGGGGAGCGCTGGGCCGGTTGTGGATTAGGGCACACCGTGCACCCGCTCGGTTGCCGGCCGTGCCGACCTCGCTAGGCTGCGCCCAATGGCCTGTTTCAACTGATGACAGGCATCAAACTGTTTTCACACGCTGGTGGCGGCGCGACGGCGCGCCGCGGAGACGGGACGGGACGCGCAATCGTGGACCTGTACGAGTACCAGGGGCGGGACCTGTTCGAGCGGCACGGTTTGCCCGTGCTCGCCGGCGGCGTCGCCAACACCCCGGAGGAGGCCCGCGCGATCGCCGAACGCCTCGGCGGTCGCGTGGTCGTCAAGGCACAGGTGAAGGTCGGCGGCCGAGGCAAGGCCGGCGGCGTCAAGCTGGCCGAGGGCGCGGGTGAGACGGTGGCCCGCGCCACCGACATCCTCGGCATGGACATCAAGGGTCACACGGTCCACAAGGTCATGATCACGGTGACCGCGGACGTGGCCGAGGAGTACTACTTCTCGTACCTGCTCGACCGGGCGAACCGCACCTTCCTCTGCATCGCCAGCGTCGCCGGCGGTATGGACATCGAGCAGGTCGCCACCGAGACCCCGGACAAGGTCGTCAAGGCCCCGATCGACGCCGTCAAGGGCGTCGACGAGGCGAAGGCGCGCGAGATCGTCACCGCCGCCAACTTCCCCGCCGGGGTCGCCGACCAGGTCGTCGACGTCGCCGTCCGGCTGTGGCAGGCGTTCGTCGCCGAGGACGCCACGCTGGTCGAGGTGAACCCGCTGGCGACGACGAGCGACGGCAAGCTGCTGCTGCTCGACGCCAAGGTGACCCTGGACGAGAACGCCGGGTTCCGGCACCCCGACCACGAGGCCCTGATCGACCAGGCCGCGGTGGACCCGCTGGAGCAGGCCGCCAAGGAGAAGGACCTCAACTACGTCAAGCTCGACGGCGAGGTCGGGATCATCGGCAACGGCGCGGGTCTGGTCATGTCGACCCTCGACGTGGTCGCCTACGCGGGCGAGCGGCACGGCGGCGTCAAGCCGGCCAACTTCCTCGACATCGGCGGCGGCGCCAGCGCCGCGGTGATGGCGAACGGGCTGGAGATCGTCCTGTCCGACCCGTCGGTGCGCAGCGTGTTCGTCAACGTCTTCGGCGGCATCACCGCCTGCGACGAGGTCGCCAACGGCATCGTGCAGGCGCTCGCCCTGCTGGAGCAGCGCGGCGAGAAGGTCACCAAGCCGCTCGTGGTCCGCCTCGACGGCAACAACGCCGAGGCCGGTCGGGCGATCCTCGACGGCGCGAACAACCCGCTGGTACAGCGGGTGGACACCATGGATGGCGCGGCCGAGCGGGCCGCCGAGCTGGCGGCTGCGGGGGTCTGATCATGGCTATCTGGCTGACCAAGGACTCGAAGGTCATCGTGCAGGGGATGACCGGTTCCGAGGGTTCCAAGCACACCCGGCGGATGCTTGCCGCCGGCACCGACGTCGTCGGCGGCACCAACCCGCGCAAGGCGGGCCAGACCGTGGACTTCGACGGCACCGCGCTGCCGGTCTTCGCGACCGTCGCCGAGGCCATGGCCCAGACCGGTGCCGACGTCACGGTGATCTTCGTCCCGCCGCAGTTCACCAAGGCCGCCGTGATCGAGGCCATCGACGCGGAGATCCCGCTGGCCGTCGTGATCACCGAGGGCGTCCCGGTGCACGACACCGCCGCGTTCTGGGCGTACAACGTGGCCAAGGGGGAGCGGACCCGGATCATCGGGCCGAACTGCCCGGGCATCGCCTCGCCGGGCGCCTCCAACGCCGGCATCATCCCGGCCGACATCACCGGCACCGGTCGGATCGGCCTGGTCAGCAAGAGTGGCACGCTGACGTACCAGATGATGTACGAGCTGCGTGACATCGGCTTCTCGACCTGCGTCGGCATCGGCGGCGACCCGATCATCGGGACCACCCACATCGATGCCCTGGCCGCGTTCGAGGCCGACCCGGAGACCGACGCCATCGTGATGATCGGCGAGATCGGCGGCGACGCCGAGGAGCGGGCCGCCGACTTCATCAAGGCGAACGTGACCAAGCCGGTGGTCGGCTACATCGCCGGTTTCACCGCCCCGCCCGGCAAGACCATGGGCCACGCCGGCGCGATCATCTCCGGCTCGGCGGGCACCGCCGAGGCGAAGAAGGAGGCGTTGGAGGCCGTCGGCGTGAAGGTCGGCAAGACCCCGACCGAGACCGCCAAGCTGATGCGGGAGATCATGTCCGCCGGCTGAGCCGCTTGAGACGCCGAGGGGGTCGACCGGGCGGTCGGCCCCCTCGTGTCATGTAGATCAGTCGTTGTTCCAGAACGGGTAGTTGCCGCTCGCCCGCAGGATCAGACTGCCGATGATGTTGATCACGCCGAACGCGATGGCGAGGTAGCCCAGCACCGGCGACTGGCCGTACCGTTTGGCGTCCCGGACAGACAGGTACCCGAAGACGATGCCGAGGACGCCGCAGCAGATCAGGCCCAGGACGATGCCGAGCACGCCCCACAGCGTGGTGCGGTCCCGGCCGGCGGCCGGCGGCGGCGGTGGATACGGAGCGTTCACGGCTACCTCCGAGCGGTCTGTGTCGGCCGGCTCCAGCCGGCCGACACAGACCGGCACCCGGAAGAGGCCGCGACAGGAAAAGTTCGTGTCCTGGGCCGAGGCTAGACCGGATCGCGGGCGACAAGTCGGTGGATCACGAACTTGCGGCCGATCGGGTGCGGTATCGGACTGCCCCCGACGGCGCGGCGTGCCAGAGTAGACGCGATGTCCTCCGTCACCCCTGATCAGCCCCGCCGTCCGGCCACCGGGGTGGGCGCCGACGACCGGTCCGCCGGCCGCCCACCGGGTCCCCGGGTGCCCGCACCCCGGGCCGGGGAGGCCCGCCGCAGCCGGGCCCCGCTCGCGGTCGCCGCCGGGGTAGCCGCCGCCTGGGCCGCGCTCACGTCGTACCTACCGGTCGCGCTGGTGCTCGGGCTCGCCCAGCTCAGCGAGGACGCCGGCTCCGTCGCCGGGGCGCTGCGCGCCGGCCTGGGCGGCTGGCTGCTCGGCCACGGGGTCCCGCTGAACACCGACGCCGGCCCGGTCGGACTGGCCCCGGTGGCGCTCACGGTGCTGGCGGTCTGGCGGCTGTTCCGGGCCGGCGTGCACACCAGCCGGGCGATCGGGGCCAGGGGCGGGCGGTCGCCGCGCCAGGCGCTCACCGCCGCGGGCGCGGTCGGCGTCGGGTACGCGTTGCTCGGCACCCTCGCCGCGGTGCTGGCCGGCGTCGGCGGGCCGGCGGTGTCCCCGATCCGCGCCGGCGGCACCTTCGCGGTCTTCGGCGCGTTCGCGGCCCTGGCCGGGGCGGCCCGCACCACCGGCGTGGCCGGCCTGCTCGTCGAGCGGGCGCCCGCCCCGGTGCGGGACGGGCTGCGTACCGGCCTGGTCGCCGGGTTGCTGCTGCTCGGGGCGGGGGCGGGAGTAGCCGGGCTGGCGATCGCCACCGGCGGCGGGGACGCCGCGGACATGATCGGGGCGTACCGCACGGGGGTGGCCGGTCAGGCCGGGATCACCCTGGTCAGCCTCGCCTACGCACCGAACGCCACGGTCTGGTCCACCAGCTATCTGCTCGGCCCCGGGTTCGCCGTCGGCACCGACACCGCCGTACGCACCAGCGAGGTCTCGCTCGGCGCGCTGCCGGCCGTACCGCTGCTGGCCGGCCTGCCCAGCGGGCCGGTGGACGACTTCGGGGCGGCCCTGCTCGCGATCCCGGTCCTGGCCGGCATGGCTGCCGGCTGCCTGCTCGCCCGGCGGCTGCTGCGGCGGGCCGCCGAGGACCGGACGGAGGTCACCTGGCGGGCCCTGCTGATCCCGGCGGCCCTCGCCGGCCCGGTCGCCGGACTGCTGCTCGGGGTGCTCGCGGGGGCCTCCGGCGGGCCGCTCGGCGGGGGGCGGCTGGCCGAGATCGGCCCGGTCCCGTGGCAGGTGGCCGGGACGGCCACGGCGGTGATCGCGGCCGGTGCTCTGCTCGGCGCGGCCGCCACCCGCTCCCTGTCCAAGGGCCGGACGCCTTCCTGACGCCGAGGGGCGCCCCGGGAACGGTCCCGGAGCGCCCCTCGGTGGTGCTGTCGGCTCAGGTGGTAGGCAGGTTGACGTTCGCCACGATGCCGAGGATGAACAGCACGATGCCGAGCCCGGCACCCACCGCACCGCAGATCAGACCGGCCTTGGCCTGGCCGTCGTTGCTGGCCAGGCCCTGGTTCGCCTTCTGCCGGCCGAGGTAGCCGGTGACCACCGCGGCGATGCCGACCGGGACGCCCAGGTACAGGCAGCAGACCAGCGGGATCGACGCGATGCCGAGGATCATCGACACCAGGCCGAGGGTGTTCTGCTGGCCCTGCGCCTGCGGGTAGCCGGCGTTCGGGTAGCCCGGCGCGGCTCCGTAGGGCTGCTGGGCGTACGGGTCCTGCCCGTACGGCTGGCCCGAGGCAGGCTGACCGTAGGGCTGCCCCGACGTCGGCTGGCCGTACGGCTGACCGGCGGCGGGCTGCTGACCGTACGGCGCCTGCGGCTGCTGGCCGTACGGGTCCTGCCCGTACGGCTGCCCCGATGTGGGCTGCTGCCCGTACGGCGCCTGCGGGGGCTGCTGGGCGTACGGGTCGTGGTACTGCGGCTGGTTCGGGTCGTTGGGCTGCTGGCCGTACGGGTCCTGACCGGGCTGCATTCGCTGGCGCTCCTTGCCTGAGGCTGCTGTCAGTAGCTGGTGGTGCTGGTATCCGCACCCATGATCGCCCCAATGCCGCCCAGCGCGCAGCACGCGATGGTGATCACGTACCAGGCGATGCCGACGATCAGGGCCCACTTGGACCACTTCTTCGACTCGGCGGCCGCCGCCTGCGCCCCCGCGTAGTTGCCCTGCTGGATGAGCGGGTTGACCTTCGACGCGTTGATGATCGCCGGGATGGCCAACGGCCAGAAGAGGAAGATGGCCACGATGGACATCGTCATGTTGTTATTGATCTGTTGCGGCTGGGGGGACTTGTAGTCGGGCTGCATCGCGGCCTGCTCCTTAATCCATCGACACAACGCGCATGTCGGGTCACTGACGGGTGCGGGGCCAGGCTTGTGCCGGGCACCGAGCGACCGGCAGCGTACAGGGTGGGGGCGACAACGGAGGTCAGCAATTCGTCGTTGTCCGGATCCTGATCGCCCGTGCCGACGGGCGTCCGGCCTGCCCGCCCACACGATGGCGGCCCCGACCTGCCCGATAGGGTGGCGGCGTGACCGAGCCCGCGCCCGTCGCCCGCATCGTCGTCCTCGTCTCCGGCTCCGGCAGCAATCTCCAGGCGTTGCTCGACGCCGCCGTCGACCCGGCGTACGGGGCAAGGGTTGTCGCCGTCGGCGCGGACCGGGACGGCATCGCCGGCCTGGCCCGGGCCGCTGCCGCCGGGGTGCCGACCTTCGTCGAGCGGGTCTCCGACCACCCGACCCGGGCGGACTGGGACGCCGCGCTCACCGCGCAGGTCGCCGCGCACCGCCCCGACCTCGTGGTCTCCGCCGGCTTCCTCAAGCTGGTCGGCCCCGACTTCCTCGCCGCGTTCGGCGACCGCTACCTCAACACGCACAACACCCTGCTGCCGGCGTTCCCCGGCATCCACGGCCCCCGGGACGCCCTCGCCTACGGCGTGAAGATCACCGGGGCCACCCTCTTCTTCGTCGACGCCGGGATGGACACCGGCCCGATCGTCGCCCAGGTCGCCGTGCCGGTGCTCGACGACGACGACGAGGACGCGCTCACCGAGCGCATCAAGTCCGCCGAGCGGCGCCAGCTCGTCGAGCAGGTCGGTCGGCTGGTCCGCGAAGGTTGGACGATCACCGGACGAAAGGTCACCTTTCCGTGAGTGCCACTGAGGCCGAGCGCCGCCCGATCCGGCGGGCGCTGGTCAGCGTCTACGACAAGAGCGGCCTGGTCGAGCTGGCCCGGGCCCTGCACACGGCCGGCGTGGAGCTCGTCTCGACCGGCAGCACCGCGTCGACCATCGCCGACGCCGGGGTGCCGGTGACCCCGGTCGAGTCGGTGACCGGCTTCCCCGAGATCCTCGACGGCCGGGTGAAGACCCTGCACCCGGCGATCCACGGCGGCCTCCTGGCCGACCTGCGCAAGGACTCGCACGCCGCCCAGCTCGACGAGCACGGCATCGCCGGGATCGACCTGCTGGTGTCCAACCTCTACCCGTTCCAGGCCACGGTCGCCTCGGGCGCCGGCGTCGAGGAGTGCGTGGAGCAGATCGACATCGGTGGCCCGGCGATGGTCCGCGCCGCCGCCAAGAACCACGCCTCGGTGGCCGTGGTCACCGACCCGGCCGGGTACCCGGCCGTGCTGGCGGCCCTCGGCGAGGGCGGATTCACCCTGGCCCAGCGCCGGGCGTTGGCCGCCCGCGCGTTCGCCGCCATCGCCGAGTACGACGTGGCTGTGGCCGAGTGGTGCGCCGTCACCCTGGCGCCGGACGCCGGGGGGTGGCCGGAGTTCGCCGGGCTGGCGCTGCGCCGCGGATCGGTGCTGCGCTACGGCGAGAACCCGCACCAGGCCGCCGCGCTCTACGCCGACCCGAGCAGCCCGGCGGGCCTGGCCCAGGCCGAGCAGCTGCACGGCAAGGAGATGTCGTACAACAACTACGTCGACGCGGACGCCGCGTGGCGGGCGGCGAACGACTTCGCCGACCAGCCGGCCGTGGCGATCATCAAGCACGCCAACCCGTGCGGGATCGCGGTCGGCGTCGACGTGGCCGAGGCGCACCGCCGGGCGCACGCCTGCGACCCGGTGTCGGCGTACGGCGGGGTGATCGCGGTCAACCGGCCCGTCTCCGTGGAGCTGGCCCGGCAGGTCGCCGACATCTTCACCGAGGTGCTGGTCGCGCCGGAGTTCGAGCCCGGCGCGGTGGAGGTCCTCCAGGGCAAGAAGAACATCCGGCTGCTGCGCGCCCCGGCGTACGCCCCGCTGCCGGCGGAGTGGCGGCAGGTCACCGGCGGCATCCTGGTCCAGCTGGCCGACCGGATCGACGCCGACGGCGACGACCCGGCCAACTGGCGGCTGGCCACCGGCGAGGCGGCCGACGAGGCGACGCTGCGCGACCTGGCGTTCGCCTGGCGGGCGGTGCGCGCCGTGAAGAGCAACGCGATCCTGCTGGCCAAGGACGGCGCGACCGTCGGGGTCGGCATGGGCCAGGTCAACCGGGTCGACTCGGCGCAGCTTGCGGTCACCCGGGCCGGTGCCGAACGGGTCGGGGGCTCGGTCGCCGCCTCGGACGCGTTCTTCCCCTTCGCCGACGGCCCGAAGATCCTCATCGAGGCCGGGGTGAAGGCGATCGTCCAGCCGGGCGGCTCGATCCGCGACGAGGAGGTGATCGCCGCCTGCAAGGAGGCCGGGATCACCATGTACCTGACGGCCACCCGCCACTTCTTCCACTGACCCTTCCCGCCCGCCCGCCCGCCGCCCGCAGGCGGCGGCGGGTCAGGCGGTGGGGCGGAGCTCGGCGAAGTGGCAGGCCGACGGGTGGGGGTCGGCCGCCCGGGGGACCGAGTGGGGTTCCTCGCGGGCGCAGACCTCCTGGGCCTTCCAGCAGCGGGTGCGGAAGCGGCAGCCGCTCGGCGGATCCGCCGGGCTGGGCACGTCGCCGACGAGTCGGATCATGGTCCGGTCGTCGCGGGCGTCCGGGTCGGGCACCGGCACCGCCGACAGCAGCGCCTGGGTGTACGGGTGGGTGGCCCGCTCGTAGATCTCGTCCTCGGTGCCGACCTCGACGATCTTGCCGAGGTACATCACCGCGACCCGGTCGGAGATGTGCCGCACCACGGACAGGTCGTGGGCGATGAAAATGTAGGACAGCCCGAACTCGTCCTGGAGTTGTTCCAGCAGGTTGATGACCTGGGCCTGGATGGAGACGTCCAGGGCCGACACCGGCTCGTCGCAGACGATGATCTCCGGGCGCAGGGCGAGCGCCCGGGCGATGCCGATACGTTGGCGCTGGCCGCCGGAGAACTGGTGCGGGTACCGGTTGACGTGCTCCGGGTTCAACCCGACCACGTCCAGCAGTTCCTGCACCCGCCTGCGCTTGCTGCCCTTCGGCGCGGCGTCCTGGTGGATGTCGAACGGCTCCCCGATGATGTCGCCGACCGTCATCCGCGGGTTCAACGAGGTGTACGGGTCCTGCATCACCATCTGCATGTTGCGTCGCAGCCGGCGCAGCTCCGCCCCGGACGCCCTGAACAGGTCCTTCCCCTCCAGCGTGGCCCGGCCGGAGGTGGGCGTCTCCAGCCGCATCAGCAGCCGGGCCAGGGTGGACTTGCCGCAGCCGGACTCGCCGACCACGCCGAGGGTCTCGCCCCGGCGCAGCTCGAAGCTGACCCCGTCGACGGCACGCACCGCGCCGACCTGGCGCTGGAACAGCACCCCCTTGGTGATCGGGAAGTGCTTGACCAGGCTGTCGACGGCGAGGACGGTCTCGCCCCGCACCTTGGCCGGGCTAGCGGGCGCTGTCATCACGGACCTCCTGCGCGAAGTGGCACGCGCTGGTCCGGCCGTCGCCGAGGACCAGGTCGTGCGGCACCACGTCGACGCAGACCTGCTGCACGTACGGGCACCGGGGGTGGAAGGGGCAGCCGGAGGGGATCCGCATCAGGTTCGGCGGCAGCCCCCTGATCGTCGACAGGGCCTGGCCGCGCACGTCCAGGCGCGGGATCGACTCCAGCAACCCCTTCGTGTACGGGTGGGCCGGCGCCCGGTACAGCGAGCGGACGTCGGCGTGCTCGACGATCCGGCCCGCGTACATGACGGCGATCCGGTCCGCGACGCCGGCCACCACGCCGAGGTCGTGGGTGATCAGGATCATCGCCATGTCCAGATCCCGCCGCAGGTCGGCGAGCAGGTCCATGATCTGGGCCTGCACGGTGACGTCAAGCGCGGTGGTCGGCTCGTCGGCGATCAGCACCTTCGGGTTCAGCGCCAGCGCCATCGCGATCATGACGCGCTGCCGCATCCCGCCGGAGAACTGGTGCGGGTAGTCGCCGAGCCGGTTGGCCGCCGCCGGGATCCGTACCAGGTCCATCAGCTCGACGGTCCGGGCCTTGGCGTCGCCCCGGGACATCCCCTCCCGGTGGCGCAGCGTCTCGCCGATCTGCCAGCCGACCGGGAAGACCGGGTTCAGCGCGGACAGGGCGTCCTGGAAGATCATCGCGATCTCCTTGCCGCGCACCTGGCGACGCTGCTCCTCCGACTGGCCGAGCAGGTCCCGGCCCCGGTAGAGGATCTGCCCGGAGCGGACGTGCGCCGGGGGAGTGTCCAGGATGCCCATGATCGCCTGCGCGGTGACCGACTTGCCGGACCCGGACTCGCCGAGCACGGCCAGGGTCTCGCCGGCGTCCAGGTGGTACGAGACGCCGTTGATCACCCGGGCCACCCCCTCGCTGGTGCGGAACTCGACGTGCAGGTCCCGGACATCCAGGAGGTGGCCGCCCTCGGGCGTCGGGGAGGCCGGCGTCGGCCTGACGGCGGAGTGGCTCATGAGGGGATCACCGCAGCTTCGGGTCGAAGGCGTCACGGATCGCGTCGCCGAGCATGATGAAGGCCAGCACGGTCAGCGCGAGGAAGGTCGAGGGCACCACCAGCGGGGTGGCGGACTCCCGCATGTGCACCCGACCGGCGTCGATGTCGATGCCCCAGGAGATGGTCGGCGCCTTGAGGCCGATGCCGAGGAAGCTCAGCGTCGCCTCGGCGGAGATGAACGAGCCGAGCGCGATGGTGAGCACCACGATCGCCGGGGCGAGCGCGTTCGGCAGGATGTGCCGCCACATGATCCGGCCGTTGCCGGCACCGAGCATCCGGGCGGCAGCGACGTAGTCCTGCTCCTTGGCGGTGATCACCGAGGAGCGGATCACCCGGGCCGCCGTGGTCCAGCCGAGCACCGCGAGCACGAAGATCACCGCGAGCAGCCGGACGTTGTCGCTGCTGGCGCTCACCCGCTTGAGCAGTACGATCGCGGCGAGCAGCAGCGGGATGCCGAGCACGATGTCGATCACCCGGGAGAGCACCGCGTCGACCCACCGGCCGAAGTACCCGGCGAGCATCCCGACGACCACCGCGATCAGCCCGGTGAACAGCGCCGAGAGCGCGCCGACCAGCAGCGACGCGCGGGCGCCGTAGACCGCCCGGGCGTACGTGTCGCAGCCCTGGAAGTCGTACCCGAAGATGGCCCCGCCGGACGGCCCGGCGTGCTGGCGGGAGAGCACGCAGTCGCGCGGATCGTTGGCCGTGAACAGCGCCGGGACGACCGCCATCGCGGCGATCAGGACGACCAGGAACAGGCTGATCCAGAAGATCGGTTTGCGGCGCAGGTCGCGCCAGGCGTCACCGGCCAGGCTGCGCGGCTTCCGCGGCACGCCGACCTGGTTGGGCGCCCCGGGCTCGCCCGACGGCCCCCGTCGCGCGGCCTGGTTCTCGGTGGCCGCCACGGTCTCGAAGTCGCTCATGACGCCACCTCGCTGCGCTCACTTGTGCACGCTGCGCCGATGATTCGTTCGCTGCGCTCACTCATAGCGGATCCTCGGATCGAGTACGGCGTACAGGACGTCCACTACCAGGTTGGAGACGAGGTAGACCACGACGAGCACGCTGACGATGCCCACCACCAGCGGGCCGTCCTCGGTGCGGATGCCACGGAACAGGTTGAACCCGACGCCGGGGATGTTGAACACGCCCTCGGTGATGATCGCGCCGCTCATCAGGTTGCCCAGCTCGACGCCGAGGAAGGTGATCACCGGGATGAGCGAGTTGCGCAGCACGTGCACGCTTACGATCCGCCGCTTGACCAGGCCCTTCGACCGGGCGGTGCGGACGTAGTCGGCGCGCAGGTTTTCCGCGACCGAGGTCCGGGTCAGCCGCAGCGCGGTGGCCAGCGACAGCGAGCCGAGCACGATGCCGGGCAGCAGCAGCGCGTACAGGTCGGGATCGGCGCCGGCGGTGGCCGGGAAGAGCTGCCACTTGACGCCGAGGAGGTACTGGGCGAGCGGGGCCAGCACGATCGTGGGGATGCCGAGCACCAGCAGGGTGAGCACCAGCGTCGCGTTGTCGAAGACGCTGCCCCGCCGGATGCCGGCGATCACCCCGGCGGTGACCCCGAAGACGACCGTCACCGCCATGGCGATCAGGGCGAGCTTGACGGTGACCGGCCAGGCGGCGGCGAGGATGTCGCCGATCTGCCGGCCGGTCAGCGACTGTCCCAGGTCGCCCTGGAGCAGGTTCTTCAGGTAGTCGAAGTAGCGGTAGAAGAAGCCGCCGACACCGGTCCGGTCGAGGTGGAACTTCTCCGTCAGGTATGCCCGCTGGGCGGCGGTGACCGGGCGTTCCCCCGCGAGCGCCTGGATCGGGTCGCCCTGACCGGCGAACATCAGCGCGTAGACGATCAGCGTGGTCCCGAAGAAGGCGAGGACCATCTGGAGCAGTCGCCGCAGAATGAAGCGGAGCATACTGAGCAGTCTTCCTGAAAAGGGGCAAAGCGGTGGCGGGTCGGGTCACCTCGCGGTGACCCGACCCGTCTTCCCGGGGGAGCTACTTGATGGCTTCGATCTTCAGCAGGTCGATGCGGTCGAAGAGGTCCATCTCCACGTTCGTGACCTTGGTCGAGTGGCCGAGGTTGTTCTGGCCGTACCGGAGCGGGATCACCGGCATGTCCTCGGCCAGCAGGTCCTCCGCGGCCTGGTACTTCTTGACGGCCTCCTCCTCGTTCGCGGCCTTGGCGCCCTCGGCGAGCAGCTTGTCGAACTCCGGGTTGCTGTAGCCGTAGTAGTTCGACGAACCGTTGGTGCTGTACAGCGGGCCCAGGTAGTTCTCCATCGACGGGTAGTCCATGACCCAGCCCATCCGGAACAGGCCGACCGGCTGCTTGGCCTTGACCTTGGTCAGCAGGTCAGCGAACTTCGGCTCGGCGTTGCCCACGCAATCCACGCCCAGGTTGGCCTTGAGCTGGTTGCAGGTCGCGTCGACCCAGTCCTTGTGGCCGCCGTCGCCGTTGTACGACAGCTCGATCTTCTTCGGGCCGCCCGCGGCCTCGTACGCCGCCTTGGCCTTGGCCGGGTCGAACTCGCCGGCGGCGCCGATGGTGTCCTCCCGGTAGCCCGCGACGACCGGCGAGACGAACGAGCGGGCCGGCTGCTGCGAGTCCTTGAAGATCGACCTGGTGATCTCGTCCCGGTCGATCGCCATGGAGATCGCCTTGCGCACCTCGGGCTTGCTGAACTCTTCCTGGAACGTCGGGAAGGCCAGCACCTGGAGCGACGAGGCGGGGCTCTGCTTGAACCGGTCGCCGAGGTCGGTGCCGGCGGTCGACAGGTTCTCGGTCGGGATCGTCTTGATCACGTCGAGGTTGTCCGACAGCACGTCCGCGTACGCGGCGGTCAGCTGCTGGTAGATCCGGAACTCGACGCCGGCCACCTTCGGCTGCTGGCCGGGGAAGGCGTCGTACTTCTCCACCTCGACCTTGGCGTCGTGCTGCCACGAGCCCTTCATCCGGAACGGGCCCTGGCCGATCGGGGCCTGCTCGTACCCCTCGGCGAGCACGCCGGGGGCGGAGAACGCGGCCTTCGGCAGCGGGTAGAACGCTGTGTAGCCGAGCATGGTCCGGAACTCGCTGTACGGCTGGGCCAGCGTCACGGTGAAGGTCAGGTCGTCGACCTTCTCCAGGCCGGTCAGCGTCTTCGCCTTCGGCTGCTCGCCCTGGAGGTCGTCGTAGCCGGCGATCTTCTCGAAGAAGTAGCTGGAGTTCTGCCCGTTGGGGGCGTACGCGCCGTGGTTCCAGGCGTCGATGTAGTTCTCGGCCGTGACCTTCTCGCCGTTGTGGAAGGTGTAGCCGTCCTTGAGCTTGACCGTCCAGACCTTGTTGTCCGACGACGTCACGGACTCGGCGGCCACCTCGTACGGCTTGTTCGCCTCGTCGTAGTCGACGAGCGGGCTGAACAGGGCGCTGAGCACCTGCGAGCCGCTGGTCTCGTTGGTGTTGGTCGGCACCAGGTGCTGCGGCTCGGCGATCTCGATCCGCACGGCCGCACTGGGGTCGCTCTCGCCGGATCCGCCGTCGCCGCCCGAGCCGCAGGCCACCAGGCCCAGGGTCACCGCGAGCGGGAGGGCGGTCCAGGCGGCAAGCCTACGAACTCGCATTCGGTCTCCTCATCTCCATTACGCTGCGCGGTCAGGCCCGGCGCTGGGTAACGCTGCGCAACGATCGGTAACGGTAGGTCGCGGGAGTGGCGATCGGCAACGGAGCCGTGGCGAACCGGTAACGGAGCGGGGTCTCCGGCCTTGCCCGCAGCCGCCGGCCCTGCTACGTCCTGTCGGAGAAATGGGCTGTCAACAGCCCTCGGGGGTGCGGATCGAGCCGAGATGGCACCAGTACGCGACCCGTGTCCGCCGACCGCCGAGAGTCCGGTTTGTGGCCCCGATGGCCAGGCCGCCCGGATCGGCCGGTGACGCGGTCCACAGATCGTCACGATCAGTGACAATGCCCACGTGGTCTCATCGTCACGGACTGTGGTGGGTCGGCCCCGGGCGCCGGCCGGGCCGGCCGCCCGTCGCGGCGGGCGCGGGTCCCCGGGTCGGCGTGTCCGGGGCGTGAGACGATCTGGACGTGACGGCGACGATCCTGGACGGCAAGGCGACCGCGGCGGAGATCAAGGACGAGCTGCGGACGCGGGTCAAAGCACTGGCGGAGCGCGGCATCACCCCGGGACTGGGTACCGTCCTGGTCGGGGCGGACCCCGGTTCCCAGGCGTACGTCAACGGCAAGCACCGCGACTGCGCCGAGGTGGGCATCGCCTCGCTTCGTCGCGAGTTGCCCGCCGACGCCACCCAGCAGCAGGTCGACGACGCGTTGGCCGAGCTGAACGCCGACCCGGCCTGCCACGGGTACATCGTCCAGCTCCCGCTGCCGGGTCACCTCGACACCCAGCGCGCGCTGGAGATGATCGACCCGGACAAGGACGCCGACGGGCTGCATCCGGTCAACCTCGGTCGGCTGGTCCTCGGCTACCCCGGCCCGCTGCCCTGCACCCCGCGCGGCATCGTCGAGCTGCTCCGCCGGCACGACGTGGCGCTGCGCGGCGCCAATGTCGCCGTCGTCGGCCGGGGCAACACCGTGGGTCGCCCGCTCGGCCTGCTGCTCACCCGGCGCAGCGAGAACGCCACGGTGACCCTGTGCCACACCGGCACCCTCGACCTGGCCTCGCACACCCGGGCGGCGGACGTCGTCATCGTCGCGGCCGGGGTGCCGGGGCTGCTCACCGCGGACCTGGTCACCCCCGGCGCGACGGTGGTCGACGTCGGCATCACCCGGGTGATCGGCGAGGACGGCAAGGGCCGCTACACCGGTGATGTCGCCCCCGAGGTGGCCGAGGTGGCCGGGAGGCTGGTCCCGATGCCCGGCGGCGTCGGCCCGATGACCCGCGCCATGCTGCTCACCAACGTCGTCGAGCGCGCCGAGGGCAACTGAGCCACCGTCCGGTCCCGTGGCCACCGTCCGGTCCCGTGGCCACCGTCCGGTCCGTGGCTGCCGTCCGGGGCCGGCGGCGGGGCCTCGACCCATCCTGTCGAAAGGTCGCCGGTTATGCCCCGATCGGTGCCAGGATGACTGATGCGGGCCGGTAATCCGCCGGGTATCAGGGAGTGGGATGACCATGGGTAAGAAGGTCACTGTCGTCGGGGCCGGCTTCTACGGCTCCACCACCGCGCAGCGCCTGGCCGAGTACGACGTCTTCGATACCGTGGTGATCACCGACATCGTGGAGGGCAAGCCGGCCGGCCTGGCCCTGGACCTCAACCAGTCGCGCCCCGTCGAGGGCTTCGAGACCACGGTCGTCGGTGTCACCACCGGCCGGAACGGCGAGGGGTACGAGGCCATCGCGGGCTCGGACGTCGTGGTGGTCACCGCCGGCCTGCCGCGCAAGCCGGGCATGAGCCGGATGGACCTCCTGGAGACCAACGCCAAGATCGTCCGCCAGGTGGCCGAGAACGTGGCCCGGCACGCCCCGGACGCCGTGGTCATCGTCGTGTCCAACCCGCTGGACGAGATGACCGCGCTGGCCCAGCTCGCCACCGGGTTCCCGAAGAACCGGGTGCTCGGCCAGGCCGGCATGCTCGACTCCGCCCGGTTCACCAACTTCGTCGCCGAGGCCCTGGCCGTGCCGGTGCGGTCGGTGAAGACCCTGACCCTCGGCTCGCACGGCGACACCATGGTGCCGGTCCCGTCGAGGAGCACCGTCGACGGCAGGCCGCTGCGCGAGGCGATGCCGGCCGAGCAGATCGAGGAGCTGGTGGTCAAGACCCGCAACGGCGGCGCCGAGGTGGTCGCCCTGCTGAAGACCGGCTCGGCGTACTACGCCCCGTCGGCCGCCGCCGCCCGGATGGCCAGGGCCGTCGCGGAGGACTCCGGGGAGGTGATGCCGGTCTGCGCCTGGGTCGACGGCGAGTACGGCATCTCCGGCGTGTACCTCGGCGTCGAGGCCGAGATCGGCGCCGGGGGCGTCCGGCGAATCATCGAGACCGACCTGGACCCCGACGAACTGGCCAGCCTCAAGTCCGCCGCCGAAGCCGTCCGCACCAAACAGTCCGACATCACCGACATGTAACCCAGCCCGCGGCCCCTTTCGCCGTTGATCAAGAAGCTTGTGTCCCACCAAGCCCGGATCCCGACGGAAACTTCCTGATCAACGCTGCCGGTGGGGCAGCGCCAGGAAGGGCTCGCCCAGGTGCGGGGTGGCCAGGGTGGTCGGGGGGTGCGCGAGCAGGGTGCGCAGCAGGGCCGTGCGGGTGTCGCGCGCCGTGGCCGGCTGCTCGTCGTGGGCGTACGCCAGGCCGGGGTCGACGAGCTGGACCGCGTGCACCAGCAGGTCGCCGGTGACCAGTAGCCGCTCGTCGCCCGCGTCCACCAGCACCGACTGGTGACCGGGGGTGTGCCCCGGCGTGCTCAGCACGCGTACCCCCGGGGTCAGCGGGGTGTCGCCGTCGAGGACCCGGAGCTGGCCGGCGGCGCGCAACGGCGCGACCAGCCCGGCGACCAGCCACGGATTGACCGACCCCAGGGCGTCCAGCTCGGCACGTTGCACCAGGTAGTCGGCGTTGCCGAACCACGGTGTGCCGGCCGTGCCGGTGACCGCCCAGCCGACGTGATCGGTGTGCAGGTGGGTCAGCACCACCGTGCGGACGTCGGCGGGGTCGATGCCGGCGGCGGCCAGCTCGGCCGGTAGCCGACCGGGCACCGGGGCCCAGCTCGCGGCGGGGGAGCCGGCCGGGCCGATGCCGGCGTCGACCAGGGTGACCGGGCCGTCCCCGGCGCGCAGGGCGAAGCAGCGGAACTGCAGCCACCACCGCCCGTCGTCGGTGACCGCGGCCGGATCCCGATCGTCGGCCGCGCGCCAGTGCTCGGCCGTGGCGCCCGGGAACGCCTCCTCACGGGGCTGGAAGAACGGGCCCTCCCCGTCGGCCAGCGCGGTGACCGTGATAGACCCGAGGGTGCGGCGCGGCGGCATCCGGTGATGGTGCCAGTGATCTCCCGTGCCGTGCACCCCGTTTTCGCCGGCCCACCGAGGCCGGCTGGGGACTGCCGGCCAGTTTCCAGTACGCTCGTACTGCTTGAGCACGTGTCCCCTGAGAGGAGCGCCGGTCGATGGCGAAGATCAAGGTAAACAACCCGGTCGTGGAGATCGACGGCGACGAGATGACCCGGATCATCTGGAAGCAGATCCGGGAGCAGCTGATCCTGCCCTACCTCGACGTCGACCTGCACTACTACGACCTCTCGATCCAGCACCGCGACGAGACCGACGACCAGGTCACGATCGACGCCGCCAACGCCATCAAGGAGCACGGCGTCGGCGTCAAGTGCGCCACCATCACCCCGGACGAGGCCCGGGTGGAGGAGTTCGGCCTGAAGAAGATGTGGCGGTCGCCGAACGGCACCATCCGCAACATCCTCGGCGGCGTCGTCTTCCGCGAGCCGATCATCATGTCCAACGTGCCGCGCCTGGTCCCGGGCTGGACCAAGCCGATCATCATCGGCCGGCACGCCCACGGTGACCAGTACAAGGCCACCGACTTCGTCGTCCCCGGCCCGGGCACGGTGACCATCACCTACACCCCGGCCGACGGCTCCGCGCCGGTGGAGATGGAGGTCGCCAAGTTCCCCGGCGGCGGCATCGCCATGGGCATGTACAACTACGACGAGTCGATCCGGGACTTTGCCCGCGCCTCGTTCCGGTACGGCCTGGACCGCAACTACCCGGTCTACCTGTCCACCAAGAACACCATCCTCAAGGCGTACGACGGTCGTTTCAAGGACCTCTTCGCCGAGGTGTTCGAGAACGAGTTCAAGTCGGAGTTCGCGGCCGCCGGCATCACCTACGAGCACCGGCTGATCGACGACATGGTCGCCGCCGCCCTCAAGTGGGAGGGCGGGTACGTCTGGGCCTGCAAGAACTACGACGGTGACGTGCAGTCCGACACCGTCGCGCAGGGCTTCGGCTCGCTCGGCCTGATGACCTCGGTGCTGCTCTCCCCGGACGGCCGCACCGTCGAGGCGGAGGCCGCACACGGCACCGTCACCCGGCACTACCGGCAGTACCAGAAGGGCGAGAAGACCTCGACCAACCCGATCGCCTCCATCTACGCCTGGACCCGGGGCCTGGCCCACCGGGGCAAGCTGGACGGCACCCCGGCGGTCACCGAGTTCGCCAACACCCTGGAGCAGGTCATCGTCGACACCGTCGAGGGCGGCCAGATGACCAAGGATCTCTCGCTGCTCATCTCGCGGGACGCCCCGTGGCTGACCACCGACGAGTTCATGAACGCGCTGGACGAGAACCTGGCGCGTCGGCTCGCCGCCTGACCGTCCGTCCCCGCGCGGGGAGTGCGTCACCGACCGAGCCCGCCGGCCCCGTGCCGGCGGGCTCGATCGTGTCCGGGCTCCGTGGTGTCCGGGCGGCGGCCTTCCCTGTGCGCCTGCCGTCACCGTGCGTGAGATTGCTCGTTGAGCCTGGTGGACGTGGTGCCAGTCGCGTCCAGGAAGGTTGACCGCGGGTCGCCTCGCGGCGCGAGTGCCGATAAGCCAGCCTTCCCGGCTGTCGCACACAGCCAGCCGTCCCTTCCCTGCGGGGGGCCCGTTCCGGGCCCCCCGCGCCCTGTGTCCCTGCCGAATCTCCGGTCAGGCGGCGCGGAGCAACTCGGCGGCGCGTTCCGGGGCGATGTCGTTGATGAACACCCCCATGCCCGACTCCGAGCCGGCCAGGTACTTCAGCTTGTCCGCGGCACGCCGGATGCTGAACAGCTCAAGGTGGAGGTGCCCCAGCTCGCGGTCGATCCGTACCGGGGCCTGGTGCCAGGCGGCGATGTAGGGCATCGGCAGCTCGAACAGCCCGTCGAAGCGGCGCAGCAGGTCCAGGTGGAGCGGGCCGAAGGCGTCCCGCTCCTCGTCGGTCAGGGCGGGGATGTCCGGCACCGGCCGGTGCGGGGCGACGTGCACCTCGAACGGCCATCGGGCCGCCGCCGGCACGTACGCCGTCCAGTGCTCGTTGCTCGTGACCACGCGGGCCCCGGCGGCGCGTTCGGCGGCGAGGACGTCGGCGTAGAGGTTGCCGCCGCCGGTGCGCCCCGCGTGCCGACGGGCCGCGCCGAGCATCGCCCGGGTGCGTGGCGTGACGAACGGGTACGCGTAGATCTGGCCGTGCGGGTGGTGCAGGGTCACCCCGATCTCCACGCCCCGGTTCTCGAAGCAGAACACCTGCTCCACCCCGGGCAGCTCGGCCAGCGCCGTGGTGCGGTCGGCGAGGGCGTCCAGCACGGTGCGGACCCGGTGCGGCGGGAGGCCGGCGAACGACGCGTTGTGGTCGTCGGTGAAGCACACCACCTCGCACCGCCCCCGGCCGGGCCGGACCGGGGTGAACGGGGTGATCTCCGCAGGTTCCTCGGCGGTCCGCTGGCTCAGCGACGGGAACCGGTTCTCGAACACGGCGACGTCGTAGTCCGGCGCCGGGATCTCGCTGAGCCGGTCGCCCCGGGACGGGCAGAGCGGGCACTGGTCGGCCGGGGGCAGGAAGGTGCGGGTCTGCCGGTGCGCGGCGACGGTCACCCACTCGTCGGTCAGCGGGTCGTACCGGAGCTGGGACGCGGGCGGGGGCGGCGGCAGTTCCCGCCGGTCCGGCTGGTCGCGGACCGCGTCGTCCCGCTCGTCGAAGTAGATCAGCTCCCGACCGTCGGCCAGCTCGATCGTCGTGCGCTTCACTCCGCCGTTTCCTCTTCTCGTCGGCGCGGCCGGCGTCAGGTGGACTGGAGGCGGGGCTCCACCCACCCGGTCTCGGTCAGGTGATGCATCACCGCGTGCACCGCCTCGTCGATCGACAGGTCGGTGGTGTCGACCACCACGTCGGCGTCCGCCGGCACCTCGTACGGGTCGTCGATGCCGGTCATCCCGGTGAGCAGGCCGGCTCGGGCCCGGGCGTACAGGCCCTTGCGGTCGCGCTGTTCGCAGACCTCGATCGGGGTCGCCACGTGCACCAGCACGAAGCCCGCCCCGGCTGCGTGGGCCATCTCCCGGGCGGTCGCCCGCGCCGCCGCGTACGGGGCGATCGGGCAGCAGACGCCGACGCCACGGTGCCGGGCGATCTCGGCGGCCACCCAGCCGATCCGCCGGACGTTGAGGTCCCGGTCCGCCTTGCTGAAGGTCAGCCCGGCGGAGAGTTCCCGGCGCACCACGTCGCCGTCGAGCAGGGTCACCGTCCGGTCCCCGCCCTCGCGCAGCACGTCCGTCAGGCCCCGGGCGATGGTCGACTTGCCGGAGCCGGAGAAGCCGGTCAGGAACACCACGAGCCCCCGGTGCCGCCGGGCCGGGCGGGCCCGGGCGAGTTCCTTGGCCACCGCCGGGGGAGTGTGCCACTCCGGCAGCGGGAAACCCCGGTCGAGCAGGTCATCGAGCTCCGCCTGGCTGAGCGCCAGCCGCCGGTTGCGCGGCGGGATGTCCTCCCGCCAGCGCCACTGCCCGTCCCGGTTGTCGTAGGCCAGATCGCGGGGGACCAGCACCCGCAGACCGGCGCCGGAGAGCATCTCGCCGGTGGAGAGCAGGTGGGTCACCCCGTACGCGGCGGCCACCCGGGCCTGGATCAGCGCGTCGCTGATCTCGTCGCGGCGGCGGGACAGCGGCACCGCGACCAGGGTCGCCGGGGGCATCCGGTCCCGGGCGGCGAAGACCGCCCGGACCAGCGCCTCGGAGGGCAGCCCGTTGGTCGTTCCCTCGCCCACCGGAATCATCACCAGCAGGTGCGCCCCCAGGGTGCGGACCGCGTGGGCGATCTGGGCGAGCTGCGGGCGGTGCAGGGGGCGGTCGGCGAGGACGCCGAGCACCCGGCCCGGGGGCAGCAGCGCCCGGATCTCCTCCGGGCTGCGGCGCAGCCGCTGGAAGGGGCCGTGGCCGCCGTCGCCGAGCCGCCGTACCGGGCCGCCGATTCCGGCGACGCCGTCCCGGGCCGGCCAGACGTCGGTGACCTCCAGCGCGGCGATCGGGGCGCCCTCGCCGTCGGTCAGCACCAGCGCCCGGCGCTGCGGGTCGGCCGGGTCCAGGCCGTCGGCGAGCGCCGCGGGCACCTGGAGGGTCACCGGCACCTGCCAGGGCGTGCCGTCGGCGAGCCGACCCCGCCGGCCGACGCCGATCAGGTCGGCCCTGGTCATGAAGCCGGCGAGCGGCGTGTACGCCCCGGTCAGCAGCAACTCCAGATCGGCCAGTTCCCCGGGCCGCGGCGTGTACGCCGGAGCGTCCCGCAGCACCTCTTCGGGCAGCACCCACCCGTTACTCATCGCACCCCCCACTACTGGCCGGCACACAGTTTCTCAGTCGACCGGCGATCGGTCGAGAGCGCCATTCCCCCTACCGGGGGTGGAGTATGCCGGGACCGCTCGGCCGGCGCCCCCGGCGAAGCGCCGAGGTGCCGTCGGTCACGGACGGCGCGAGGCGGGCGGGGCGGCGATCCCCGCTGCCGTTCACCTGCGGTCCAAAGCTCATCCACAGCTTGCTCATACGCCGTTTCCATGACCGTTCGCTTTCCTTGGCCTCCAGCCGTTCCGTCACCCGAGGAACCCGACCGGAGGAAGCGTGTCCATGCGTCTACGGTTCAACCGCCGAGCCCGTCCCCCAGACCCGGCTGCTGACCACCGAGGCGACCCGACACCGGATCCCGGCCCCTCGACGGCCGGCCCGGACCACGCGGGGCACGCCCTGCGGGCGCCGAGCAAACTGCACGCGTTCAACCGGTACGAGATCAAGTACCTGGTCGCGACGACGAAGGTGCCGGCGCTCCGGCGTGAACTGGCCGGCCGGCTCGCCCCGGACAGCCACGGCGACGACGGCGGGTACGGGGTGTGGAGTGTCTACTACGACACCACCGACCTGCGGTTCTACTGGGAGAAGATCGAGGGGCTGCGGTTCCGCCGCAAGCTGCGGGTACGCCACTACGGCGACCGCTCCACCGTCGACGACGACACCACCGTGTACGTCGAGATCAAGCAGCGGGTCAACCGGGTCACCCAGAAGCGCCGGATCGCCCTGCCGTACCGGCTGGCCCGGCGGCTCTGCGACGAGCGGGTGGCGGTCGAGCACGACCCCGCCCAGCGGGCGTTCGTCGAGGAGGTGCTCGAACTCGTCGCCGGCCTCGATCTGCGCCCGGTGGCGATGACCGGCTACCAGCGCGAGGCGTTCGTCGGCCAGGACGCCGACCTCGGGCTGCGGGTCACCCTCGACCACCGGATCCGGGGCCGGGACCGCGACTTCCACCTCGGGGCCGACGCCGAGAACCGGCTCATCGTCCCGGCCGGGCTGTCGATCGTCGAGATCAAGGCCAACGAGCGGGTCCCGTACTGGCTCACCGACCTCGCCGCCCGCGCCGAGCTTCAGGTGGTGCGGGTCTCCAAGTACTGCCAGAGCGTCGAGGCGTTCGGCCGGGCGCCGCGTTCGGTCTTCCACGTCCAGGACGACGACCCCGCCGCCGGCCTGGCGGCGGTCACCCCCACGAGAAGTGAGGCCTGAGCACCGATGGACATCACCTTCCAGGACCTGTCCGGCACGTTCAGCGTCGGCGACATCGCCCTCGTGTTGTCGCTGTCCTTCCTGTTGAGCGCCATGATCGGCTGGGTCTACCGGGCCACCCACCGCAACGTGTCGTACAGCCAGTCGTACGTGCAGACGTTGATCATCCTCGGCATGCTGATCTCACTGATCATGCTGGTGGTGGGCTCCAACATCGCGCGGGCGTTCGCCCTGGTCGGGGCGCTGTCGGTGGTGCGGTTCCGCAACGCGATCAAGGAGACCCGGGACGTCGGGTTCATCTTCCTGGTGATGGGCGTCGGGATGGCCTGCGGCACCCGGTTCTACACCCTGGCCGTCGTCGCCGCCGTCGCGATCAGCCTGATCATCGTGGTGATGTACCGGTTCAACTGGTTCGCCCTGAACGTGCAGCGTCAGGTGGTCAAGGTCCAGGTCCCGGCCGGCGGGGACCACACCGCCGCCATTCAGGACGTGCTGGTCCGCTACACCACGGAGTTCGAGTTGGTCAGCCTGGAGACGATCCGGGCCGGCGCGCTCACCGAGCTGATGTACACGGTCCGGCTCAAGAAGGGCAGCGAGCCGGGCGAACTGATCTCGGCGCTCGGCGAGCGGACCTCCGGCCAGCGGGTGACGGTGCTGACCGGCTACGACCAGACGGACCTGTGATGTCCGAGCCGCTGCGCACCCGGTCCCTGCTGCCCCGCGCCCTGCGGCGACGCCTACCGGTGCGGGTGCGGCAGAACTGGAAGCTGCTGACCACCTGCGTGGCGTTCGTCGCCGTCCTGACCCTGGTGCTGGGCACGGCGCGGATCCGTCCGTACGTCACCAGCGCCAGCGACACCGGGGCGGACGCGGTGACCGTGGACATCGCCGGCGCGACGGACCTCTTCGACGCGACCGTCGCCCACTCGATCCGGCTCACCTTCCGGGACGTCGACTACGAGCGGATGCTCGACACCTACTGGAAGGAGGGGGAGAAGGAGTACGTCGAGGCGGACCTGACCGTCGACGGCACCACGGTCCCCAGCGTCGGCATCCGGCTCAAGGGCAACTCGACGCTGAGCGCGCTGACCTGGAAGGGCGAGAGCAAGCCGCGACAGGGCGGCGGCGACGTCCCCGGTGGGGGCGCCGCCCCCGGCGGTGGACGCCCCGCCCCGGGCGCCGGCCAGCCGCAGGGTCAGCAGGGCCAGGGTCAGGGTCAGCAGCCGGCTCGGGGTGGGTTTCCCGGCGGGGGGATGGCCCGGACCTCCCTGAAGGCCGAGGAGCCGGAGACGTTGCCCTGGCTGATCAGCTTCGACGAGTTCGTCGACGGCCGCCGGTACCAGGGGCACCGCGAGGTGGCCGTCCGGGTTTCCGGCATGGGCGGCGGCTCCACCGTGCTGAACGAGGCGCTGTCGCTGTCCCTGCTCGCCGGCGTCGGCGAGGCGGCCCAGCGGTACGCGTACTCCTCGTTCACGGTGAACGGCCGGCCGACCACGGCCCGGCTGCTGGTCGAGCACCCCGACGAGCACTTCGCCGACCAGTTGGACGGCACCGGGGTGCTCTACAAGTCCCTGGCCAGCAGCAGCTTCACCGATCAGGGTGACGACCAGACCGACTACCAGGACGACTTCAAGCAGATCACCATGCAGGGCAGTCAGGACCTGCAACCCGTGATCAACCTGATCAAATGGGTGAACTCGGCGAGCGACGAGGAGTTCGACGCGCAGCTCGCCGACCGGGTCGACGTGGAGTCGTTCGCCCGCTATGTCGCCCTCCAGAACCTGCTGCTCAACTTCGACGACATGTCCGGACCGGGGAAGAACTACTACCTCTGGTACGACCTGGAGACGAAGAAGTTCAGCGTGATCAGTTGGGACCACAACCTCACCTTCAGCGGCGACGCCGCCCAGGGGCCGCACGACAGCGGCGGCCGCGGCATGCCGGGCGGGATGCGGATGCCCGAGGGCGCGCAGGCTCCTGAGGGGGTGGAGGCTCCTGAGGGGGTGGAGCCGCCCGGTGGGGCGGGGCTCCCCGGTGGCGCGCAGCCGCCGGGCGGGGCGGACGCGGGGCGGGAGGGCGGAGACGCCGAGCGGGGCCGGCCCGGCGGCATGATGTCGGGCCACAAGCTCAAGGAGCGCTTCCTGGCCAGCGACGCCTTCAAGGGCGTCTACGAGGACGCGTACCGCGCGCTCTACCAGCAGGTGTACGCCGGCGGGCGGGCCACCGGGTCGCTCGACGCGATCACCACGGTCCTCAAGACGGTGGACGGGGCCGACGCGACGGCCGTGGACGTCGACGCGGACCGGCTGCGCACCCTCGTGAAGCAGCGGACGGAGAGCCTCCGGGACAACGAGGTGATCACCGGCGGCTGAACCCGACGGGGCGGGGTCCGGCGGGCAGCACGCCGGACCCGCCGCCGTCGGGTCCGGGCCGCCCCCGGCGGCGGCCCTCCGTACCCGGGCGGCCCCGCCCCCGTCCGTCGGCCTTCCCCGGGGCGGTCGGAATGATAGGACTGGTCGCGGAATGGTAGGGCTGGCCGGATGGACCCGGCCGGGCCCGCTACGGCAGGCTGGGGGCCATGGTGGCGGACACAGGCCGGGCGACGCCCCGGCGGTACCCGAAGAGTGCCCGGCACTGGGGGGCCAGCCTGGCGATCGCCGGGACGGCCGCGGCGGCGGCCACCACGGTGGCCCAGTCGATCGGCGACTACCACTGGTGGGCCGGCTTCGTCCTGGTCCCCGGGGCGCTGACCGCCGCGGGCGGCGGGGTGTTGCTGGCCCGCGGCGGCGGGCGGGCGTTCGTCGGGTACGTCGTGGCCTGCGTCGGCCTACTGATCTTCACGGTCGGGGCGCTGCTGATGACCGGCACGACCGGCCGGGGCTGGCCGGCCCTGGTCACGCTGCCCTGCCTGGCGGTCGCCGGCACCTACCTGTGGCGGTCCGCCGACCCGCTGGCCCGGGGGCTGCACCGGACGGTCGCCCTGCTCGCCCTGGCCGGCGCCCTGGTCGGGGTGACCCTGTTCCTCATCCGCGCCCGGCTGGTGGACCCGGGGCAGACCCACTGGTGGGGCGGGTACGTGCTGCTCGCCGGGGTGGTGGTCTGCGGAAACGCCGTCGAGCTGGCCCGGCACCGGATGCCGTACCGGCTCCAGGCGGTCACCCTGCTGGTCGGGCCGGCCGTGGTCGCCGCCCTGCTCGGCGTCCGCATGCTGCGCGGCTGGTGATGCCGGGCGGTGACCACGTTCCCCGTGGAGTCGGCCATCTTCTTCCGGTTCAGGTCGAGGATCCAGCCGGAGAACACCGGGTCCCGCCGGGGCAGCACGCCGAGTTCCAGGTGCGAACGGACGATCGTGGCGAAGCCGCCCACGATCTACGGGGTCAGTGACGAGGTGGCCCAGGTGGCCAGCACGTCCGGGTCGCCGACGAAACCCCCGGGCCGGCCACGCCGGGACTCGTCGTACCCGGGCGGCGGCGTGCTGGTCGGGTCGACTGGCAGCGCCGACTGGTCGGGTGTGAGAGGGTGGGAAAGGTCCGGCTCGCCAGTGTCGTCGAGCCGGCACCACACCGGCCCGGCACGCCGAGGAAGCGCTGCGGCCTGACCAGCCAGTCATCGGTCAGGCCGCCCACCCAGTGGCCGTAGCGGTGCTTCATGTCCTCCGGTACCCGGCGCAGCTCCCGCCCCGGGTCGGGCGGACCGTCGGCGAGGTGCGCGCTCCGCCGCCCGACCGCCGAATCGTCTCGTCCGGTACCTCATGGAGCCCTGCGCGCGCGAGCGTTTCGCCGGGGTGGCAGGGCGCACGGAGAAGGGCTGCGTCATGACCGTTTCCGCCACTCCGATGAACCTCACCCGGGCCGCCCATGTCGGGATCTCGGTCTCGGACCTGGACGCCTCGATCGCGTTCTACACGGCTCTCACCGGGCGGGAGCCCGTCGCGGAGGGGACCATGAGCAGTGTGCCGTTCGGCACGGCGCAGGGGCTGTCTGCCGCGAAGCTGCGGTACGCCACGATCAACCTGGACGGCCTCGGCATCGACCTCATCCAGTTCCAGGAACCGGTCGGTGAACGCACGAACGGCAAGGCGAACCGCCCCGGCTCCATGCATCTGTGCTTCAGGGTCGACGACTTCGACGCCGTGTACCAGCGGATGGAGGAGGCCGGCTACGACTTCCTCGGCGACGACTACACATTCACCGCGGGCGAGGTCACCCCCGACGAGGCGCTCGGCACCAGGGTCGCCTACTTCAACGACCCGGACGGCACGAACCTGGAGATCATCCAGCCCAAGGGCGGATTCGCCAGCTAGCGGCCCAGGGGCCTTGCCGCCGCCCCCGCTCACCCACCGTCGACGGGGGGGCAGCGGCCGGGCGGGAGCGTGTGACAGGCCCCGGCCCGCCCTGACGGGCACCCCGTCGACGCCTCCCTCACCCGGCCCGGCCGCTCAGCGGCCCGTCGCCGTGCCGTCAGACCAGGGAGTCGCGCCACTGTCGGTGCAGCGCCGCGTACCGGCCGTCGGCGCCGGCCAGCCGGTCCGGCGGGCCGTCCTCCACGATCCGGCCGCCGTCGAGGACCAGCACCCGGTCTGCGGTCTCCACGGTGGACAGCCGGTGCGCGATCACCAGCGCCGTCCGGTCCCGCAGCACGGTGGCGAGCGCCCGCTGCACCAACCGCTCCGTGGGCACGTCGAGCGACGACGTCGCCTCGTCCAGGACCAGCACCCGGGGGTCGGCGAGGAACGCCCGGGCGAACGCCACGAGCTGGCGTTGCCCGGCCGAGAGCCGGCCGCCGCGACGGCGCACCTGCGTGTCGTACCCGTCGGGCAGGGCGGTGATGAAATCGTGCGCGCCGATCGCCCGGGCCGCGGCCCGCACCGCCGCGTCGTCCGCGCCCGGCCGGCCGAACCGGATGTTCTCCGCCACGGAGCCGCTGAACAGGTGGTTCTCCTGGGTGACCAGCACGACCGCCCGGCGCAGCTCGGCGTCGGCCAGGTCCCGCAGGTCGACCCCGTCCAGGTGGACCGTGCCGGCGTCCGGGTCGTGGAAGCGGGCCAACAGCTTGGCGACCGTCGACTTGCCCGCGCCCGTCGGGCCGACCATCGCGATGGTCTGTCCGGCCGGCACCGTCAGGTCCAGGCCGGTCAGGATCGGCGCGTCGGCCCGGTACCCGAACGAGACCGACCGGAACTCCACCGCCCCCCGCCCCGGGCCGTCGGGCAGCGGCGTCGGGCGGGCCGGCTCGGCCACCGCCGGCCGCTCGTCGAGCACCCCGGCCAGCTTCTCCAGCGCCGCCGTCGCCGACTGGAGCGAGTTGTAGAACTGGCTGAGCTCCTGCATCGGCTCGAAGAACCGGCGCAGGTACAGCAGGAACGCGGCGAGCACCCCCACCTCCATCCCGCCGCCGAGCACCCGGGCCCCGCCGTAGCCGAGCACCACCGCCACGGTCACGTTGCCGATGACCTTGATCCCCGGCGAGTACGTGGCGATCAGCCGGAACGCGTGCAGGCTGGTCCGCCGGTAGTCGTCGTTGACGGCGGCGAAGATCCGCTGGTTGCGTGGCTCCCGCCGGTACGCCTGCACCGCGCGGATGCCGCGCAGGGACTCCACGAAGTGGACGATCAGCAGCGCCACCGCCTCCCGGGTCCGCCGGTACGCCCCGGCCGACGCGCGGGCGAACCAGCGGGACAGCCAGAACAGGAACGGGAACGCCAGCAGGGTCACCGCGGCCAGCGGCGGGTCCAGCCAGAGCAGGATGCCGGCCACGGAGAGGATGGACAGGGCGGCGAGGACGAGGCTGTCCGCGCCGCCGTTGACCAGTTCGGCGATGGAGTCCAGGTCGCTCGTCAGCCGGGAGATCATCCGGCCCGAGGTGTAGCGCTCGTGGAAGCCGACGGACAACCGCAGGAAGTGGCCGTACACCCGCTGCCGCAGCTCCAGCAGGACGGCCTGGCCGATCCGGGCGGAGAGGGCGAGGAAGCCGCGCCGGGCCGCGTACTCGGCCAGCGCGGCGGCGGCGAAGGCCCCGGCGATCGCGACGAGTGGCCCGTTGTCCCCGGACCGCAGCGGAACGATCGCCCGGTCGATGCCGAGCATCACCAGGTACGGCCCGGCCATGGCGGCGGCGTTCTGCGCCAGCAGCAGCCCGACGGCCGCCCCGAGCCGGCGTCGGTGTGGGCGCAGCAGGCCCCGCAGCAGCGCCCGGCTGCGGACGCGTAGCCGGGCGAGCGCCTCCGGCGTTGCCTCCTCCGCCCGGCTGCGGTCGGCCTCCGGGTCGGTGGCCCGCCCTCGCCACCGGTCCAGGTCCGGCGCGGTCCGCGCCGGCCGGTCCGCCGCGCCCCGTGTTTGCCGGCCCGCCGCGCCCCGGCCGCGTCGGCCGCGTCGGCCGGTCGCGCCCGGCGGGCCGCCCGGCCCGTCGGCGGGATCGTCCCCGGCGTGGCGGACCGTGGGGTCGGCGGCGGTCACGACAGCACCAGCCCTCGCTCGTCCGGTCCGGCTGCCGGCCCGGCCGGGCCCGCAGCCGACACCGCCGGGCCGGCGCAGGGCGCGGTCGGGGCGGTCGCGGCATCGGAGGGATTGGTCGGGGCGGCGGAGAGGACCGCCCGGTACGCCGGCACCTCGGCCAGCAGTCGCGAGTGGGTGCCGATCGCCGTGATCCGGCCCCGCTCCAGCAGCGCGACCCGGTCGGCCAGCGCCACGGTCGACGGCCGGTGCACCACGAGCAGCGCGGTGGTGTCCCGCAGCACCCGCCGCAGCGCGGTCTCCACCAGTGCCTCGGTGTGCACGTCGAGGGCGGACAGCGGGTCGTCGAGCACCAGCAGCGCGGGCCGGCCGAGCACCGCCCGGGCCAGCGCCAGCCGCTGCCGCTGCCCGCCGGAGAGGGTGAGCCCTTGCTCACCGACCCGGGTGGCCAACCCCCACGGCAGCTCGTGCACGAAGTCGGCCTGGGCCAGCGCGAGCGCCGCCCGGACGTCGTCCTCGTCGGCGTCCGGGCGGCCGAGGGTGAGGTTCTCCCACACCGACATGGAGAACAGCGTCGGCTCCTCGAAGGCCACCCCGACGAGCCGGCGCAGCGAGGCCAGCCGCAGCTCGCGCAGGTCGTGGCCGTCCAGGGTGATCCGCCCGCCGGTCACCTCGTGCAGCCGGGGGACCAGGGAGAGCAGGGTGCTCTTGCCGGTGCCGGTCGCGCCGACCAGGGCCAGGGTCTCGCCCGGTTCGACGGTCAGGTCGATCTCCCGCAGCACCGGCGCGGGGGTGCCCGGGTAGCGGAACGACACCCGGTCGAAGACCAGCCGGCCGTGGACCGCCGGCCGGGCCAGGGCGACCGCGTCCGGCGCGTCCACGATGGACGGCCGGGTGTCCAGGACCTCCTGGATGCGGTCGGCGGCGGTCGCCGCTTCCTGGCCGTTGGCGATGATCCAGCCGAGCGACTGCACCGGCCAGATCAGCATCAGTTGCAGGCTGACGAAGGCGACCAGCTCGCCGATGGTGAGCGCGCCCCGGGCGGCGGCCATCGCCCCGGCGACCAGCACCACGCCGAGGGTCAGGTTCGGCACCAGGTCGAACAGCGCGGAGGTACGGGCCAGCAGCCGCCCCTTGGCGACCCCGGTGTCGTGCAGCGCCCGGGCGCCGGCCGCGAACCGGCTGGCCAGCTCGGGCCCCCGGCCGTACGCCTTCATGGTGCGTAGCCCCTGCGCGGTCTCCTCGACCAGCGTGGCCACGTCACCCTGCTGGTCCTGCATCCGGCGCGACGTGTCGTGGTAGTGCCGCCCGAACCTGCGGCTGATCAGGAACAGCGGCACGGCGCTGGCCGCGACCAGCGCCCCGAGCGCGGGATGCAGCCGGATCAGCAGCACCACCACGGCGGCGTACGTCACCAGGTTGAGCACCAGGAACAGCAGGCCGAAGGAGAGGAACCGGCGGATCACCGACAGGTCGCTGGTGACCCGCGAGAGCAACTGCCCGGTCTGCCACCGGTCGTGGAAGCCGGGCGGCAGTCGTTGCAGGTGGGCGTAGACGTCGGCGCGGATCGCCGCCTCCATGCCCACCGACGACGAGGACTGCGTCCACCGGCGGATGAAGATCAGCAGCGCCTCGGCCAGGCCGAGCAGCAGGGCCAGGCCGCCGAGCCGGACCAGGCCGCCCGGGTCGTGCCGGGCGATCGGGCCGTCGACCACCCGCTGCACCACGAGCGGCACGGCGAGGCTCGCGCCGGTGCCGGCCAGGGCCGCCGCCAGCAACCAGTAGAACTGGACGGCGTACGGGCGCAGGTAGGGGCGGAACCGCCAGAGGTTGCGCAGCGGGCGAGCGCGGTCGGCCGGTTGGGCGGGGTCGCCGTCGCTCTCGGCAGGCACTTCCCGACGGTAGCGTCAAACGGGACTGTCGCCGCTGTCAGTTTTCAGCACGTCCTTCGGCACGTCTGAACCCTGCCCGCCCTCGGCCCAGGCCGGTTCGGTCGCGCCCGGTGCGCTCAGCGTCCGGCGGCTGCCTCGTGGGCGAGCAGCCACCGCTTCACGTCCAGCCCCCAGCGGTAGCCGCCGAGGCCGCCGTCGGTGCGCAGCACCCGGTGACACGGGACGAACAGGGCGGCGGCGTTGCGCGCGCAGGCAGCCGCCGCGGCACGGACCGCCGCCGGCCGGCCGGCCAGCCCGGCGTACCCGGTGTAGGTGACCGGCCGGCCGGGACCGACCTCGCGCAGCACCCGCCACGCGTGCGCCATGAACGCGCCGCCGGTGTGCTGCTCCACCGGCACCGTGTCGATCGCGGTCAGCTCCCCGTCCAGGTAGGCGGCGACCGCCGCGGTGACCGGGCCGAGCTCCGTCCGCCGCCGGACCGGCCCCCGCAGGCCGGAGTGCACCAGCGGTAGCAACGTCTCCGGTTCGGGGGTGAAACCGGCGGCCCGGACCGCGCCGTCGGGGCCGGTCAGGATGCTCAGCGGGCCGGCGGGGGTGTCCGTGACCGTGCCGTCGAGGGTGATGTTCATGCTGCTCTCCATAGTCTGATCACCGCGTACGAGCGCCAGGGGCGCCAGCGTGCCGCGTACGCGTCGAGGGTCTTCGGGTCGTCGGGGAGGCCGAGCGCGGCGGCGCCGCGCCGCACGGCCAGGTCGGTGTGGAGCTGAACGTCGGGGTCACCGAGGGCGCGCATGGCCACGTAGCCGGCCGTCCACGCGCCGATCCCGGGGACGGCGAGCAGCCGCCGAACGGTCTCCTCCCGGTCCCCGCCGGGGTCGAGGTCCAACTCCCCGTCGACGACGGCCCGCGCCGCCGCCCGGATAGTCTCCCGCCGCCCCACCGGCATCCGGAACCCGCCGTCGGCGATCCCCAACACCTCCTCCGCCGTAGGAAACCCCCGTCCCCACCCCACCCAACCGGCCGCCCCACCCGGCTCCCCGCGTTGATCAAGAAGTTCGTGTCCCGGAGGAGCGGGTTCGGCGACATGAACCTCTTGATCAACCGACAGGGGGGCCGGGGTGGGGAGGAGGAGCCGGGTGAGGGTGGTTCGGGCTGAGGTGACCGAGACCTGTTGGCCGACGATCGCGCGGACGAGCATCTCGAAGCCGTCGACGGCGCGCGGGACGCGGATCCCGGGCTCCGCCGCCACCAGCGGGGCGAGGGCGGGGTCGGCGGCGAGTGTGCCGTCCACGGCGGCCGGGTCGGCGTCGAGGTCGAGCAGCCGGCGGCAGCGGGCCACCGCCGGGGCCAGGTCGCGCATGTCGGCCAGCCGCAGCGTGGCCGCCACGTGCCCGGCCACCGGGGTCAGCGCCACCTCCGCGCCGCCGTGCGGCAGCCGCAACCCCCGGCGGTACGTCCCGTCGCGCACCTCCTCCACCCCGGGCAGGGCCCGCAGCGCGAGGAAGTCCAGCAGCGCCGCCGCGTGCAACGGCGGCCGGTACGCCAACCGCAGCGCGATCGTGCCCGGCCCTCCGGCCACCGGTGCCCGTCCCCGGGCGTCGCGCAGCTCCGACGGGGCGGCGGCATAGACCTCGCGGACCGTGTCGTTGAACTGCCGGACGCTGCCGAACCCGGCCGCGAACGCGACCTCGGCCATCCCGAGGTCGGTCGTCTCGATCAGGATCCGGGCGGTCTGCGCACGCTGCGCCCGGGCGAGCGCCAGGGGCCCGGCGCCCAACTCGGCGCGCAGCATCCGGTGCAGGTGACGTGCGGTGTAGCCGAGCCGGGTGGCCAGCCCCGGCACGCCGTCCCGGTCGACCACCCCGTCGGCGATCAGCCGCATGGCCCGCCCCACCACGTCCGCCCGGACGTCCCACTGGGGCGAGCCCGGGGCGGCGTCCGGCCGGCAGCGGCGGCAGGCCCGCAGCCCGGCTCCCTGCGCGGCGGCGGCCGACGGGAAGAACCGGACGTTGTGCCGCTTGGGCGTCATCGCCGGGCAGGACGGCCGGCAGTAGATCCCGGTCGACGTCACGCCCGTGTAGAACCAGCCGTCGAATCGCTGGTCACGGCTGTCGACCGCCCGGTAGCACCGCTCGAAGTCCAATTCCACGACACCGATACTGCCCCGCCGGCCGACCCTCCGGCTCGCGGAAATCGGACCTGGCCGTGCGGGTGGGCAGGAGCCCTCGCGACATCGCTCCACCTCGGCCGGCCCGTCCCGGCCCGGGAACGGATATCCGGGCCGAAAGTGTCGGTAGGCGCCGGTACGGTCTCCGCCACCAACTCAAGAAGGGTGCGGCGATGGCGAGCGTGGCCGGGCGAGGTGTCCGCTGATGCGGTCGGGGCGGGCGAGGCTCGACCGCACGGTGGTTCAGGGCTTCTACGACCGGATGCGGGCGGTCGCCCCGGCGGCGTACGGCGCGATCGAGCGGGACCGGGCCGGTGACCCGGGGCGGGCGTTCCGGGACACGGCCTGCGGCCGGCTCGCCGCGTCGCTCGACGCCGCTGGCCTGCGCGCACTCGGCATGTGGGCGCACCACTGGTGCATGCGCTTCTACGACGACGACACGCGGGTGGGGCTGCGCCTGGTCCGGGAGATCGCCGGCCGCTCCGGGCTGGGCTGGACGGTCGACGAGGTGCGTTGGATGCTCGGCGAGTCCGCGGCGGCCGGCCCGTCCGCCGCGTACCGGTTCACGCTGCCGGCGTCGGCGGCCCGCGAGCTGCCGCCGACGGCCCGTGGTGAGTTCACGACCCACGAGCTGTCCGGGGCCACCGGCCGTGAGCTGCCCACCGGGGAGCGGCCCGGGACCGCACCCGGCTCGGCCGGGTCCGGGCGGGGAGCCGTCGGGCCGGGTGCCGGGGAGCGACGCCTGCTGGCCGGCTGACCCGGTGCGAGGTGGGGCACAATGCCGGGGTAGAACCCTGAGGAGAGGACCGCCGTGCCCGCCAGCGAGCCGACCATCGTCGCCACCAGCATGGGCTTCTTCAGCCGCCGTCGCGGCCCGAACGACCTGCGCCCCGGGCCGGTGTTCGAGCTGGCCGCCGAGCTGGCCCAGGCCGGCCCCGAGCCGCGACTGTGCTACCTCGGCCAGGCCGTCGGCGACCGGGACGCCTCGATCGCCGCCGTTCACGCGGCGTTCGCCGGCACCCGGTTCCGGGCGTCGCACCTGGCGCTGTTCCCCATGCCGAACGTCGACGACGTCCGGGCCCACCTGCTCGCCCAGGACGTGATCTGGGTCGGCGGCGGCAGCGTGGCCAACCTGTGCGCGGTGTGGCGGGTGCACGGCCTCGACGAGATCCTGCACGAGTGCTGGCAGGCCGGGGTGGTGCTGGCCGGGGTCTCCGCCGGCTCGATCTGCTGGCACCTCGGCGGCGCCACCGACAGCTTCGGCCCCCGGCTGCGCGGCTTCACCGACGGCCTGGGCTGGCTGCCGTACGGCAACGGGGTGCACTACGACAGCGAGGACCAGCGGCGACCGCTGATGCACGCGCTGGTCGCCGACGGCACGCTCCCGACCAGCCACTGCACCGACGACGGGGTCGGGCTGGTCTACCGGGGCACCCGGCTGGTCGAGGCGGTCGCCGACCGCGAGGGCGTCGCGGCGTACGAGGTCGCCCGGTCGGGGGACGGCGGGGTCCGGGAGACCCGGATCGAGCCGCGTCTGCTGAGCTGACCGCAGACGGCCGGTGCCGGCCGCGTAGACTGGCCGCCCGTGAGCCTCACCATCGGGATCGTCGGCCTGCCCAACGTCGGCAAGAGCACCCTGTTCAACGCGCTGACCAAGAACGACGTGCTCGCGGCGAACTATCCGTTCGCCACGATCGAGCCCAACGTCGGCGTCGTCGGGCTGCCGGACGAGCGGCTCAACAAGCTGGCCGAGATCTTCTCCTCGCAGAAGGTGCTGCCGGCGCCGGTGTCGTTCGTCGACATCGCCGGCCTGGTCCGGGGCGCCTCGAAGGGGCAGGGCCGGGGCAACGCGTTCCTGGCGAACATCCGCGACGCGTCCGCGATCTGCCAGGTGGTGCGGGCCTTCTCCGACCCGAACGTGGTGCACGTCGACGGCAAGGTCTCCCCGGCCGACGACATCGAGACGATCAACACCGAGCTGATCCTGGCCGACCTCCAGACCCTGGAGAAGGCGCTGCCCCGGCTAGAGAAGGAGGCCAAGCTCCGCAAGGACCGGGCTGCCGCCGTGGCCGCGGCGCAGCAGGCGGTCCAGGTCCTCGACGGCGGCACCACGCTGTACGCGGGCGCCGCCGCCGCGAAGATCGAGCTGGAGCACCTCCGCGAGCTGCACCTGCTCACCACCAAGCCCTTCCTGTACGTCTTCAACGTCGACGAGGCCGAGCTGGCCAACGCCGAGTTCCTCGACGAGCTGCGTGCGCTGGTCGCCCCGGCCGAGGCGGTCTTCATGGACGCCAAGATCGAGTCCGAGCTGGTGGACCTGCCCGAGGAGGAGGCCCGCGAGCTGCTGGAGTCGATCGGTCAGGCCGAGCCCGGCCTCAACCAGCTCGTCCGGATCGGCTTCCGCACGCTCGGGCTCCAGACGTACCTGACGGCGGGGCCGAAGGAGTCGCGGGCCTGGACCGTCCCGGTCGGGGCGACCGCCCCGGAGGCCGCGGGGGTCATCCACTCCGACTTCCAGCGCGGCTTCATCAAGGCGGAGGTGGTCTCCTTCGGCGACCTGGTCGCGGCCGGATCGATGGCGGCGGCGAAGTCGGCCGGCAAGGTCCGCATCGAGGGCAAGGAGTACGTCATGCAGGACGGCGACGTGGTCGAGTTCCGCTTCAACGTGTAGTCCGGTCGCGGTCCACCGTCTGATCTTCAGGCCGAGCCCTCGCGCCGTGCCGGGCATCCGGCCCAGCGCCCAGGTGGCCCGGCACCGCCGCCGTGCGGACGGCCGGATGCCGTACCCGATCTGGCCGGCGGCGGTTCAGCCGCCCGGGCAACGGGTGTCGCCCCCGCTGTGTTCGTGGCATCCGGGCACCGGCGCCGGCGGTGGGGGCGGCGGGTTCAGGTCGCGGTAGGCGTGCGCGGCCAGCGTCAGCGCCGGGACACCGAGGACGACGGCCAGCACCAGGAAGACGATCGCGGTGCGGGCCAGCCGCATCCCGTACGCCACCGCGGCGATCACCGCCGGCCCGGTCGCCGCCAGCAGGAGCGCGGCCATCACCGCCTGGGACATCTGGCGGCCCAGGTACTCCATCTCGCTGCTCGGGGAGGAGGACGAGGTGCCCCACCGTTCCATGCCGATGGCGAACCACCGGTAGATGAGCGCGAGCAGGCCCCCGACCCAGAGCAGCGTCAGGAGCCCGACGACGGGACCGCTGTGCCGCGCGGTCGGGGTGGGGGTGGAGGACGCCATGGTGCCCAGCCTGGACCGGAACGCCCCCGAGGGCATGAGTCGGCGTACTCAGCGGACGAGCCGGGGCTTCGGCGTCGTCGGGGCCGCCGGCGCGGCCCGCTTCCGGTGTCCGACTCCGACCGATACGCATTCGTTGATCGACAGGTCAGCGAACTCGCTGCATGATGACCTGATGCGAACTCGGCTGCTCTTCGTCCGACACGGTGAGTCGGTACACCAGGTCGAGGGGGTGGTGGGCGGCCCGCACGGCTGCCGGGGACTGACCGAGGTGGGACACCAGCAGGCGGGCAGGCTGGCCGGGCGGCTCGCCGACGAACTCGCGGTCTCCGGCCCCGTGGCCGTCTACTCCTCCGTGCTGCGCCGGGCGGTCGAGACCGCCTGGCCCATCGCCTCGGCGCTGGGCGTCAGCCCGGTGGCGGACTGCGGGCTGTGCGCCTGGCACACGCCGCCGTACGCCGACGGGCTGTCGACTACCCGGTTCCAAACCGACCACGCGACGGCGGGCGGTGGGGTGTTCCGGCCGTTCGAGGAGGGCAACGAGACCTGGGCGGAGCTGATCGTGAGGGTCAGCCGCGCGATCATGGACATCGCGCACCGGCACCGGGGCGGCACCGTCGTGCTGGTCGGGCACACCGAGACGGTCGAGGGCTCCTTCCACGCCCTCGCCGCCCAGCCGATGTTCCGGGCGTTCGACGTGGCGGTGGCCCCGGCCTCGATCACTGAGTGGACCACCGACGACGACCCCACCGGCTGGCCGCCGGCCCGGTGGACCCTGCGCCGCTTCAGCGACGTCTCCTGACGCCCGAGTCAGCGACACTCACCCCACCCCACCTGCCGAGTCGCGATGTCGGACAGTTGTCGTCGCGTGCCGACGGTAACCGTCCAAGGTCTCCGCTAGGGGCGACTAAAGCGGCGGGGGCGACAGGCGGCGGGGGCGGCTGCGTGTGGTTGGGTGTCTGCGTGGAGCTTGAGTTCGACGGTGGCGGGGTGCGGTTGGCGGCCACGCTGGACCTGCCGGTCGGCCCGGTCCGGGGCGGGATCGTGGTCCTGCACGGCGCCGAGGCCGGGCACCGGTCGTACTTCTGCTACGAGCATCTGGCCCGGCTGCTGCCCCGCGCGGGGATCGCGGTGCTGCGCTTCGACCGCCGGCCCCGGCTGGACGGCCACGACGTTCCCCTGGCCGACCAGGCCGCCGACGCGGCGGCGGCCGTCGGTGTCCTGCGTCGGCAGGTCGGCGACGTGCCGGTCGGGCTGTGGGGGCTGAGCCAGGGCGCCTGGGCGGCGCCGCTGACCGCCGCGCTCCGTCCGGGCCTGGTCGCCTTCCTCGTGCTCGTCTCCTCCAGCGGGGTCAGCCCCGCCGCCCAGATGCGCTACGGCACCGCCGAGCAGCTCCGCCTGCACGGCTACGGCGACGTCGACCTGACCGAACTGGGCCGGGTGCGGGCCACGATGGAGGCGTACCTGCGGGGCGACCTCGACCGTGCGCCCGCGCAGGCGGCCATCGACCGGGCCGCCGAACGCCCCTGGTTCCCGCTGGTCTACCTGCCGCGCGAACTGCCCGACGAGCCGGGCACCTGGCGGGACATGGACTTCGACCCGGTTCCGGTGTTCGCCCGGGTGACCTGCCCGGTGCTGCTCTTCTACGGTACGACTGACGCGTGGGTCCCGATCGACGCCAGCGTCGCCGCCTGGCGGCGGGCCGCCGCCGGAGCCGCCACCCCGCCCACCGTCTGCCGGCTCGACGGCTGCGGGCACTTTCCCACCCTCGGCGAGGGCGAGGATCTCGACAGCATCAGCCCGCAGTACGCCGCCACGATGCTGAGCTGGCTCGACGCCCTGCTGCCCGCCGGTTAGGCGTGTTTCGAGGTGCGGGAGACGCACGGCCACGTCTCCGGCGGCAGGCAAGCGCCATCGCCCCCAACCGAAACCGACCGCTGCCCTGACGACGAGCGGAGACCTACCAGCTCAGGAGCCTGCCGGGGCCGGGCGGTCTCCCGGGAGCCACCGGCGATCGTCCAGGAGTGCAAGATCGTGCTCGATCCACCGGGTCAGGTGCGGCGCAGCGCGTCCTCGACGCCGGTCTCCCGGCTGCCGAGGTGGGCCGGGTCGCGGCCCGACAGCAGGTCCACGGCGGCCTTCAGGCAGGCGCCGTACTCGCGGGTGGAGCTGATCCGCCACGTCCGGTCGTACTCGCGGGCGGTCTCGTCGCCGACGCCGCTGGCGTCGACGCCGAGCTGCCGGCACACCGCCACGGCGCGGGGCAGGTGGAAGGACTGGGTCACCACCGTCGCCCGCTCCACCCCGAAGATCCGCTTCGCGCGGGCGCACGAGTCGTACGTGTCGAAGCCGGCGTAGTCCAGCACCACCCGCTCCGCCGGCACGCCCTGGTCGAGCAGCCAGCGCCGCATCGCGGTCGGCTCGTCGTAGTCCGGGTTCATGTTGTCGCCGGAGAGCAGGACGGCGCGTACCTTGCCGGCGGCGAGCAGCCGCCGCGCGATCTCCAGGCGGGCGGTGAGGAACGGCGAGGGAGTCCCGTCGGGGTGGACCTTGGTGCCCAGCACCAGGGCGACCGGCGCGTCGGGGACGTCCTGCTCGGCGAAGATGTGCCCCTCCGCACCGCCGCGGATCCACTGCACGCTGGCCACGGTGCCACCGGTCAGGAGCACCGCGCCGACGAGGGCCGCGACGACGGCGCGGCGCAGCCAGCGCGTACGCCTGCCGCCGGCCGGGCGCAGCCGACGGATCAGAGTGGAGAGCCGAACGCGCATGGGGCAAGTATCCCAGGGCCGCCAACAACCGATCTTGCCCGCCGGTCGTGTCCGGCCGCTGCCGGCCCGCGCCTGCCAGGTTGCCGCAGAGCATCACCATGACGAGGTGGATCAGGGCGTGCGATTCCTGCGGAAGACCGGCGGGCTACGCAACACCTGCCTCACATGGGGTGTGTTCGGGGTGGGGGTCTGGGCGGCGGCGCAGGCGAGAGAGTCCAAGTCCGGCCACCATTGGCCCGACACCGTCTCGTTCTACGAGATCCTGGCGTACCTCATGGTGCTGCTCGCCGGGGCGGCGTGGGTGTCGCTGCTGTGGCCGTTCCGGCTCGACGTCGACGCGGACGGCCTGACCGTCCTGGCGAGGGGGTCCACCACCGTCCTGCCGTGGGCATCGGTCGAATCGATCAACGTCGTCAAGGTCGGGGAGGGATGGACGCATCCGCCCCTGGAGATCCGGCTGGCCCCCGGGACGCGGCTGGGGGGCCGCTGGGCCACCAGGAAGAACGGCCAACGCGTCTACACCCTGTTGGACCTGGACGATTTTACGGTCCCGCCGGAGGAGGTGCTCGCCGTGCTCCAACGGCACGGGGGAAGCCGGATCGACGCGGAGGACTACCTCCGCCACCGCAACGGCAAGCGGATGGTCGCCGCGTGGCTCGCCGACCCGTCCGTGTTCGACCGCTACCGGCCCTCGGGCTCCGACGAGGGCGATCGCTGATCCACCCGTGGCGGCGGCGGTGCCGCCGGCGGGTCAGGACGGTGGGCGGGTCAGCTCGACCTCGTCGCCGGGCAGGACCTCCACGTCGCCATCCGGGCCGCGCACCTCAAGGACCGGTACGCCCTCGTCGAGCTGCATGGCCCGGCGCTCGTTCACGCTGGGCACCCGCGCGATCACGGAAGCTCCCGGCGGCAACTCCACCCGCCGCCGCTCAGGTGCCTCCCGGACGACGCTGCCCCTGCTGCGATTGGTGGTGACGAGTCCCTCGGAGCGAAGGACCGAGATCGCCATGCGGACGGCGTCACGTCCGATGCCGTACTCCTGCGTCAGCCGGGCTTCGCTGCCGACGGCCGAACCCGCCGGCAGGGCACCGGATTCGATCCGCTCCCGCAGCAGGTCGGCGAGCTGCACGTAGACGGGCGTGTGAGAACGCGGATCGATGGTCATGGCATCAGCGTGATGGCCTCGTGGCCAGGGTGGCTTGTGGCTATGTGGCTATAAGGCCTTAATGCCTTAAGGGCATTACGCTTATGGTTCCAGTTGCATTGGGTGTCTGGGCGGAAACGCTGAGGTGCGCCGAGTTCGACCGAATGACGCTGGTCCGATGCGGGGAGGGGTGGTCGGTGGTGCGGGGTTTCTTCAGGTGGTCCGGCGGGCCGGGGTGGGCGTCGTGGAGGCGCGGGGCGTCGCCCTGCCCGCGCTCCTCGACATCGGTGTCGCTGCTGCCCTGGCAGGTGCGGACGCAGCGGTTCCGGTCGGCACGGTTCGGCCGACGTGGCCTGGACCCGGGGGAGGTGCAGGCGTTCATGGACCGGCTGGCCACCGAGCTGGCCGTCCACTACGACGCGCTGCGGGCGTCCCGGCTGGAGACGGCGCGGCTCGGCTCCGAGTTGCGGCGGCTGCGGGCCGAGCAGGCTCGCCGACCCAACGCGGGCCGGCAATGATGGCGGCCCGGGGGCGGTTCGTCATCCACCTGCCGGTGCTCGCCCCGGACCTGGCCGGCGCGGTGCGGCTCGCCCGCGTGGTGGCGCGCTGGGCGGGCGTACTCTCCTCGGCGGACCCGGGGGAGACCACCGTGTCGGCCGAGGACGAGCAGGGCGTACGGCATCGGGTCTTCTGCGACCTGCGCCTGTCGGGCGGTCGGCGCTGCCTGCTCCGGGCCGACCACGACGGCCCCTGCACCCGCCGGCCGAGCCGCTGACCCTCGACGAACGGGTGCGCCGGCAGCGCTTAGCCAGGTGACCACGACGAACGCGGCCACGGCCAGCGCCAGGGCCGACCCGAAGATAACCATCACTGTCGTCATGCAATGGGTGGGGCGTAGTGTCATCGACACCTTTTCGCCTCCGAGGTTAGGACGCGCGATGCCAGTTCCGCAGCGGACGGGCAGGGTTCGACGGGCCCTCTGCCGGCTCAGGCTGCACATCCCGTCCGAGTTCACCGACTCCGACGACCCGTGCCGCCACGAGCGGCGGTGCCGGCACTGCGGGCAGTTCTTTTCCGCCGAGGTGGTACACACGTACGGCCGGGCCCGTAGTGCGACGGATCCCTGCGAGCGGATTGCCGACTGCGTCCGGTGCGGGCACGAGTCGAGGTGGCGCCAGCACAACCGGACTCGTTCCGTGCTGGTGGCTGATCTGCCCGCACCCCAGCGACGGTTTCATTCTCCCGAGCCCTGCGACTACGCACAGGTCTGCGAGGTCTGTGACGAGGTGACCCAGGTTCGGACCGAGCACGACTGGGACCGGGATGAGTGGGGCGGCAGGTGTCGCGTATGCCGGGAACTGTGGCTCGACGACGAGGCTTAGCGGGTTGCGGGCGAGCCCCGCCACCGGCAGGTCGCTCGTGCTCTGCGCCCGGCGAGGGTCAGGAGATGTAGTGCAGGATCACGTTGTGCACGTGGTGGCTCTTCTCCGCGCCCCGGAACTCGACCTCGTACGTGTGCGTGCCGACGTGGATCGCGATCGCGCCGGTGGAGAAGAACGACCCACCCCACGACTTGTTGCTCACCACGCTCACGCTGGTGATCTTCGAGTACGGGATGCTGGTGATCGCGTACCGCTTGCCGACGAAGGACCGGTCCTGGATGATCACGCGTCGGTCGGTGAGGCCGATGAACCCGGTACCGGTGCCCACGGCGTCGTAGACGGAGATGATCTGCTCACCGTCGAGGAGTCCGCTCTGGATCTGCTGGAACTGCTCCTTGCGGTCGTACGTCGCGTTGGCCATGCGTCCCACGGTAGGCAGGTCGCGCCAGCCCGCCCCGCCGCTGTCAGTCGCCCCCGCCCTCCACCGCCTTCTGCGCCGTGCCCGCCGCCCCGGCCAACCGATCCGACCCCGGTCGGCCCCGCCGTGCCTACGTCCGGGCGACGACGACCAGTTCCCCGTCGCCCTCGCCCACGGCCTGCCCGTCCCAGCCGCCGTGGACCCGCTCGACGGTGAAGCCGGCGTCACGCAGGGATCCGCGCAACTCCGCCTCGCTGCGGAAACGCAGGGTCGCCGAGCTGAGCCGCTCCTCGCCGCCCGGGAACACGTAGTGGTGGGTGAAGCTGACCGTCCGGTCGCGTACCCCGGTCACCTCCGTCCAGGCCCGCACCGTCCGGCCGCCCGGCAGGCGGACCGGCCGGGACGAGTCGGTCCGGTTCCAGCGCTCCCACCGCCGCGCCGCCGGGTCACGAGAGTCGAACGCCAGCCGGCCGCCGGGCGCGAGCGCCCGCGCCAGATCGGCGAGGGTACGGTTCCACTCCTCGTCGGTCACGAACACCTGCGCCACGTGGCTGGTCATGACGGTCACGTCGTACGCCCCGGCGGGCAGTCCGGCGGACGTCCCCTCGATCCAGGTGACCCGGTCCGCGCCGGGCCTGCGCCGCGCCGCCGCGAGGGCGGGGCCGGCCGGGTCCACGCCGGTGACGGTGTGCCCGGCGGCGGCCAGGGCGACGGTGAGCCGGCCGGTGCCGCAGCCCAGGTCGAGCACGCGGGCGGCCGGGGTGTCGCCCACCAGCGACAGGAAGAAGTCGTCGTCGGGGCCCCAGGTGCACTCGGCGTCGTAGACCGGCACCAGCAGAGGATCGAGGAACTCGCCGTGCCGCATCCGGGAATGGTAGTGGCGGGGCGCGGACGCGACGGAGCCCCGCCGGGCATCGTCGATGCGTCGGCGGGGCTCCGTGACGAATGTGCTTACCGGTTGGTGCGCGGGTCGTTGTCGTGGGTGCGGCTGCCGGACTTCGCCAGGCCCCGGCTGACCAGGTAACCGATGGTCAGCAGGGTGATGTACCACCAGGCCTTGTCGGCGGCGAAGTAGTCCGCGCCGTTGTTGGCCGCGCCGTCACCGACGGTCTGCGAGGCGATCAGCACGCCGATGACCGCCAGCAGGTAGACGGCCAGCTCGGTGGTCTTCCACGACGGCTTCGTCTCGTCGCCGTGCCGGGCGGCGTGGTGGACGTCGTGGCCCGGGTGCCGGTCGGCGTGGTCTGTCACGTGCTTGGTGCTGGTGGTCGGCGCAGTCATATTAGCTCCCGAATAAATGCGATTCGTCAGGTTGAACCTTTGCGGGAAAGTTGTCTCGTCCCGCACCGATTCATTACCCCTGCACCCTTCGGGCGAAACAAAGGTTCTCAGGAAGCTCTCAGGCGCTGGTGACGGCCCGGTACACGTCCTCGATGCGGGCCGCCAGCAGGACCTCGCCCTCGGTGAGCGGCTCGCCGTCGCCGTGCCCGACCCGGATCTGGGTCCGGTCGTCCCGGCGGCTGATCTCGGGACGCAGGTGCAGGGCGTCGGCGACCACCTTGACCCGCTCGGTGAGCGCGGCGTGCTGGGTGTCGTCCATCACCAGCGTGCGCCGGATCTGTTCACCCTCCCGGGTCCATCCGGTCAACAGGGTCAGTGCGTCGCTCAGGTAGTCGTGCTTGGTCCGCCCCCTGAACAGCACGCGCATCACTGCACCTCCCAGGCGTCGTTGCCGGCTTGTGGCCAAATCGTCGCCGTCCCGTGTCTATGCCGGTGGCTTAAGTCTGTCGTCCGACTGACGGTGTGTCCACGCCCACACTTCCTACTTCTACTAGCCTGGCGGACGGTCACGGTACCCAAACCGCCGATTGATCTGGCACCCTGGATGCCCGTGCAGACCGAACGGGCCAGCGAGGGCGGACAGACCGAACGACAGGAACCAAAGGTGATCGTCGGCGCGGCGATCATCGAGGGCGGGCGAGTGCTCGCCTGCGCCCGGTCCGCCCCGCCCGAGGTCGCCGGGATGTGGGAGTTCCCCGGGGGCAAGGTGGAGCCGGGGGAGAGCGAGACCGCCGCGCTCGTCCGCGAGTGCGCCGAGGAACTAGCCGTACGCGTGGCGGTCGGGGACCGGGTCGGCCGCAACGTGCGGATGGCCCACGGCCGCTCCGTGCTCAAGGTGTACGCCGCCAGCCTGCTGCACGGCGACCAGCCGCAGGCCCTGGAACACTCCGCCCTGCGTTGGCTGGCCGCCCACGAACTCGACTCGGTCACCTGGCTCCCCGCCGACGCCCCGATCGTCGCCGCCCTGCGCCCGCTGCTCACCGCCGACTGACCGGCGGTAGCGGGGCGTACGGGCGAAATGCGGACGGGGGCCGCCGGCGTGTGCCGTGGCCCCCGTCCGTGTCGCCGTGCTCAGTGCTTGTCCTGCTCCGGGTGGGCGAAGTTCAGGTGCTCCGGGGGCAGTGGGAACGTCACGTCGTCGCCGAACGGCGACGGTGCGGCGGCCCGGTCGAAGGTGAGCTCCGTCAGCGGGAGCCTGCCGTTGTCGTCCACGGCCGGGGCGGTCGGCCTCGGCACCTCGCGGTGCCAATTGACGCCGGCCTGGGCCTGGGCCTCGGCTGCCGGGTCGTGCGAGTCGCCCGCGTGCGAGTGCACCCCGCCGTGTGCGGCGTGGGAGTGCACCGCATCGCCGTGCTTCGCGCTGGTCACGAAGGTCTGAGGCACCTGACCCCTCCGAAAGATCTTGTTACCGAGCCACACAAGGGGATCGTACCTGCGGTCGACGACCCGCTCCTTCATGGGGATGATCCCGTTGTCCGTGATCTTGATGTGCTCGGGGCAGACCTCGGTGCAGCACTTGGTGATGTTGCAGAAGCCGAGCCCCTGCTCCGCCTGCGTGTACTCCCTGCGGTCGGTCCGCGCGTCGAGCGGGTGCATGTCCAGCTCGGCGGCCCGGATGAAGTACCGGGGGCCGGCGAAGGCCTGCTTGTTCTCGTCGTGGTCCCGAATCACATGGCAGGTGTTCTGGCACAGGAAGCACTCGATGCACTTGCGGAACTCCTGCGAGCGCTCGACGTCCACCTGCTGCATCCGGTAGTCGCCCGGGGCCACCCCGGCCGGCGGTGCGAACGCCGGGGTCTCCCGCGCCTTCTCGTAGTTGAACGAGACGTCGGTGACGAGGTCCCGGATGACCGGGAAGGTGCGCAGCGGGGTGACCGTGACGGTCTCGGTCTCCTCGAAGGTCGACATCCGGGTCATGCAGCCCAGCTTGGGCATCCCGTTGATCTCCATGGAGCAGGAGCCGCACTTGCCGGCCTTGCAGTTCCACCGGCAGGCCAGGTCCGGCGCGTCGGTGGCCTGGAGCCGGTGGATGATGTCGAGGACCACCTCGCCCTCGTTGACCTCGACCTGGTAGTCCTGAAGGTCGCCGCCGCTCTCGTCGCCGCGCCAGACCCTGAAGTGACGCTTGGTGCCCATCAGTTCCCCGCCTCCTCGGCGTCGGCGTCCGAGGCGAGGGCGTCGAAGTCTGCCAGCTCCTCGTCGGTCAGGTACTTGGCCAGTTCCGCGCGGTCGAAGAGGCCGATCAGCTCCGACCGCATCTTCGGCAGCGGCTTGTGGGTCAGCCGCACGGCGTCGCCGTTCAACGAGCAGACCAGGTTTACCCGCCGCCACATCGGGTCCATCGCGGGGAAGTCCTCCCGGGTGTGCCCGCCGCGCGACTCCTGCCGCTCCAGCGCCGCCTTCGCGGTGCACTCCGAGACCACCAGCATGTTGCGCAGGTCGAGCGCCAGGTGCCAGCCCGGGTTGTACCGCCGGCCGCCCACCGCGCTGACCTTCGCCACCCGCTCGCGCAGCTCGGCCAGCCGGCCCAACGCGTCGGCCAGCTCGCCCTCACGCCGGATGATTCCTACTAGATCCCCCATCACCGCCTGGAGGTCCTGCTGGAGGTGGTAGGGGCTCTCCCCGGTGTCGCGCTGCAACGGCGCGAGCGCCGTCTCCACCGCGGCCTCCACCGCGCTGATCGCCACCTTCGGGCGCGCGGTGAGCTGATCGGTGTACGACGCGGCGTGGCCGCCCGCCCGCTTGCCGAAGACCAGCAGGTCGGACAGCGAGTTGCCGCCGAGGCGGTTCGACCCGTGCATGCCGCCGGAGACCTCACCCGCGGCGAACAGCCCGCGCACGCTGCCGAACGCGGCCCCGGAGTCCGGGTCCACCTCGACGCCGCCCATCACGTAGTGACAGGTCGGGCCGACCTCCATCGGCTCCTTGGTGATGTCGACGTCGGCCAGCTCCTTGAACTGGTGGTACATCGACGGCAGGCGACGGCGGATCTCCTCGGCCGAGCGCCGGGAGGCGATGTCCAGGTAGACGCCGCCGGCCGGCGTACCCCGACCGGCCTTGACCTCGCTGTTGATCGCCCGGGCGACCTCGTCGCGGGGCAGCAGCTCCGGCGGGCGCCGGTTGTTGTCCGGGTCGGTGTACCAGCGGTCCGCCTCCTCCTCGGTCTCCGCGTACTGCTTGCGGAAGACGTCGGGGACGTAGTCGAACATGAACCGCTTGCCGTCGGAGTTCTTCAGCACGCCGCCGTCGCCGCGCACCGACTCGGTGACCAGGATGCCCTTCACCGAGGGCGGCCAGACCATGCCGGTCGGGTGGAACTGGAGGAACTCCATGTTGATCAGCGTCGCCCCGGCGCGCAGCGCCAGCGCGTGCCCGTCCCCGGTGTACTCCCAGGAGTTCGAGGTGACCTTGTACGACCGGCCGACGCCGCCGGTGGCCAGCACCACCGCCGGGGCCTCGAACAGGATGAACTCGCCGGACTCCCGGTAGTAGCCGAACGCCCCGGCGACCTTCTCGCCGTCGAGCAGCAGCTCGGTGATGGTGGTCTCGTCGAACACCTTGATCCGGGCGTCGTACGAGCCCAGCTTCGCCTTGTCCTCCTGCTGGAGGGAGACGATCTTCTGCTGGAGGGTGCGGATCAGCTCCAGGCCGGTCCGGTCGCCGACGTGTGCCAGCCGCGGGTACTCGTGGCCGCCGAAGTTGCGCTGGGAGATCTTCCCGTCCTTGGTGCGGTCGAAGAGCGCCCCGTACGTCTCCAGCTCCCAGATCCGCTGCGGCGACTCCTTCGCGTGCAGCTCGGCCATCCGGAAGTTGTTGAGGAACTTGCCGCCGCGCATGGTGTCGCGGAAGTGCACCTGCCAGTTGTCCCGGCTGTTCACATTGCCCATGGCGGCGGCGGCGCCACCCTCGGCCATCACCGTGTGCGCCTTGCCGAACAGCGACTTCGAGATGATCGCGGTCTTCTTGCCGGCGAGCCGGGCCTCGATCGCCGCGCGCAGGCCGGCGCCGCCGGCCCCGATCACGACGACGTCGTAGTGGTGTCGTTCGATACGATTCGTGGTGGTCATGTCAGGCCCTCTAGTTGATGAACCGCAGGTCGTTGAACCAGCCGGCGGCGACCGCCATGACGTAGAAGTCGGTCAGCGCCAGGGTGCCGAGGGTGATCCAGGCGAGCTGCATGTGCCGGACGTTCAGCCAGGACACGCCGGTCCAGGCCTTGTACCGCACCGGGTGCTTGGAGAAGTGCTTGAGCCGCCCGCCGATGATGTGCCGGCAGGAGTGGCAGGAGATCGTGTACGCCCACAGCATGATCACGTTGACCAGCAGGACGATGTTGCCCAGCCCGAAGCCGAAGCCCTTCGGCGAGTGGAAGGCCAGGATCGCGTCCCAGGTGTTGATCAGCGAGATGACCGCGGCGGCGTAGAAGAAGTAGCGGTGCAGGTTCTGGCCGAGCAGCGGGAACCGGGTCTCGCCGGAGTAGGTCTGGTGCCCGTCCGGGACCGCACAGGCCGGCGGCGACAGCCAGAACGACCGGTAGTACGCCTTGCGGTAGTAGTAGCAGGTGAGCCGGAACAGCAGCAGGAACGGCAGGGTCAGCGCCGCGTCCGGGATGATCCACCAGCCGGGCAGGAAGCGGCCGAAGTGCGAGGCCGCCTCGGCGCACCGCTCGGTCACACAGGGGGAGTAGAACGGGGTCAGGTAGTGGTACTCGTCGACCCAGTAGTTGTCGTGCATGAAGACCCGGACCGTCGCGTACGCGATCCAGGCGCTGAGCCCGACGACGGTGATCAGTGGGGCGAGCCACCAGCGGTCGGTCCGCAACGTCTTCGCCGCTATGGCGGCGCGTGCTCGCGCTCCCCGCGGCCTCGTTGCCGTTGATGTCATTCGAGTCGTCTCCCTGACGGGGCCCTGACGGGCGGCATCATGTTCCGGCCGGCACGCGGACCGGCGAACCTCGTACCCGCTGCCACGTCGCGCGCAAGCCAACGACCGCGCCGGTGTGCCGGCGCAGCTAAATGACACACGTTACGCCGATCTCCGCTGGCCGTCCGCGCAAGGGAGTGTCCTGGGTGTCCTGGGCCCCGAAAAGCCCTCGCAACACGTGCGATTTCCGGGTGTCAAGAACCGCACCACGCCGGCCGACCCGTCGCGGCGTGGGCTCAGCCGGAGGCCCCGCCGGTGAAGTTCCAGGCGGCCAGCCGCAGCGCCGGGGCATCCCACCAGACGCCGTCGACCCGGTCCGGTTGCCGGACCGGGCGGCGGCCGATCCCGAGCACCGCCCCGGGCCCCAGCGCCCGGGGGTACGACTCGGTGAACCGGAAGTCCCGTACCGCCCGGACCGGCACGCCGCCCTCCACCAGCCAGACCCCGTTGCGGGTCAGCCCGGTGACCACCAGGCTCTTGGCGTCCAGCACTCGGGTGTACCAGAGGTCGCTGACCAGCAGGCCACGTTCCATCCCGGCGACCAGGGCGGCGGTCTCGGCATCGAGCACCGGCCCGCCCGGCGTCTCCGCCCCGCCGCCGGCCGCAGTGGCACCCGCCACAGTGGTGCCCGTAGCCCGGGTGGCGCCGGCGCCGACCGCCCCGCTGGCGCCGGTGAGCCGCAGGTTGTTGGGCGTCGGGCCGAAGGTGGCCGCCCCCGGCTCCGCGTGCCCGGTGGAGCCCGCGCCGGCCTGCGCGCCGCTGCGCCGGTCGTGCGCCACGGCGACCGTGGTGCCCGCGTCCACCAGGGTCAGCGCCCGTCGGCCGGTGCCCTCGGCGTCGAACGGCAGCCCGGAACCGCCGAGCGGGTCGTCGACGAGCGTCACCGCCGGGTCGAACTGGGCGACGCCCGGCTCGGCGAACGACTGCCGCTCGGCGAACCGCTTGCCGTTGAAGCCCCACATGGCGAAGTTGTGCAGCAGGTCGGCCACGGCGGCCGGCTCCAGCACCACCTCGTACCGGCCGGGCGGCAGCTCGACCGGGTCCACGGCTGCGCGGGCCTTCGTGGCGGCCCGGAGCCCCAGAGCCGCCCCGTCGAGGTCGGCGAGCCGGTCCGCGCAGAGCCGGGCCACCCCGTCCGCCGCGCCGGCCCGGGCGATGCCGTCCATCGCGGCCTCGGCCGCGCTGCCCTGCGTCGAGTGGCCGGCCGAGTTGGCGAACGCCGCCGCCCGGTACGCGGTGCGGCAGTAACCGGCGGCCTCCAGCCCGTCGACGGCGGCCACGAACGCGCGTACCCGCTCGGCCCGCTCGTCGGGCTCGGCGAACGCGGTGGCCTCGTCCCACGTTGGGACGGCCGGCACCGACGTCGGTGGGGTCAGCCCCGGCCAGGCCGGGTCGGGCGGGCAGAGCCGGGCCGCGGCCAGGGTCCGCTCGACCAGGGCGGCCAGCCCGTCCGGGGTGACCACGCTGCCGCTGCCGGCGGCCGTACGCCCGTCGGCGTGCAGCCGCAGCCGCACCCCGGTGCCCGACTCGGCCACGTTCTGGTGGATGAAGGAGTTGGCGAACCGGGTCAGCGCCAGCTCGGACCGGGTGACCACCACCTCGGCCTCGGCCCCCGGACCGCCCAGCCGGCGGACCAGGTCGACCACCCGGCCGGCGAGGTCGAGCGCGTGCCGCTCGCTCATGCGGTCACCGCGCTTCGCTCGGCGTCCGCATGAGGCCTTACCGCACTGCGACCAATGATTCGCTCGCTGCGCTCGCTCATGCGGTCACCCCCACTCGGACGTTTCGGAATCGGGCCGGCGCGGCCGGGTGGCCGGTGTGGCCGGTCTGGCCGGGCTGGCCCTTGCCGCAGTTCGGCGTGCCCCACGCGACGGTCTCCGAGGAGAGCATGTCCATCGAGCGCCAGAACAGTGGCCCGATGCCGGTGTAGGTGGGGTTGCGCAGCATCCGTCCCCGCCGCCCCCGCTTCACCTCCCAGCCGATCTCGCAGCCGAACTGGAAGTTGAGCCGCTTGTCGTCGATGGACCAGGAACGGTTGACGTCCATCAGGACGCCGTCGTCGGTGGCCGCGACGATCTCGTCGAGGGTGTGCGGGCCGGGCTCCAGGCCCACATTGGTCATCCGCACCATCGGCAGCCGGGCCCAGCCGTCGGCCCGTACGCTGCCGCCGTGGTCCAGGCCGGCGACGGCGGCCGAGTCCCGGCCGGCGAGCACCCCGACCCACCGGCCCTCGCGCACCGCGTCCCGCCGCACCGCCGGGGAGCCCTCGTCGTCGAAGCCGAAGCTGCCCAGCGCGCCGGGGATGGTCGGGTCGATGGTGACGTTCATCAGCTCGGAGCCGTAGCGCAGCGAGCCGAGCTGGGCCAGGTCCAGCCAGGACGTGCCGGCGAAGGCGGCCTCCCAGCCGAGGATGCGGTCCAGCTCGATGGCGTGCCCGACCGACTCGTGGATCTGCAACGCGAGCTGCTCGCCGCCGAGGATCAGGTCGGTCTCGCCGGCCGGGCACCGCGGGGCGGTGAGCAGCGCCCGGCTCTCCTCGGCGATGCGGGCGGCGTGCGCGGCCAGGTTGAGCGAGGTGACCAGTTCCCAACCGGTGGTGCCGTACTGGCCCCGGTAGCTCGGGTACGACCGGCGCTGGGTCTCGCCGTCGCCGATCGAGGTGGCCGAGATGCCGCCGCCGCACTCGCGGATGTGCTGGTCGATGCGGTGGCCCTCGCTGGAGACGAACCACTTCGTGGTGTCCCAGACCTGGTAGAGCCCCTCGGCCACGTCCGCGCCGTGGGCGGCCATCGTGGCGGTCGCGCCGACGAGCAGGTCGCCCTTGTCGGACAGGGCCACCCCGAGCGGGTCCACCTCGCACTGCGAGGACCAGCTCGCGACGGTCGGCTCGGCCGGCACCAGGTCGATCGGCGGGCCGGGGACCCGCGCGCTCGCGGCGGCGGTCCGCGCGGCCCGCCGGCCGGCGTCGCGGGCCGCCGCGTCGGACAGGTCGGGCACGGCGTGGAAGCCCCAGCTCGACCCGACCAGCGCCCGGACGCCCAGCCCGAGGCTCTCGTCCTGGGTCAGCTCCTCGACGTCGCCGTTGCGGGCGGACATCGACTCGTACCGGCGGTGCATCACCCGGGCGTCGGCGTACCGGGCCCCCGCGTCCAGGGCGGCCTGCACGGCCGCGGACGCCGCGTCGAATCCGGTCATGGCCCGACCCTAGGTGACGGGACCGACATCCGTCAGGGGACGAGATCCTCCGGCCGGACCGTCGCCTGGACGGGCTCGATCAGCTCCAGCACCTCGCCCATCCTGGTGACCGACTGCTCGATGTAGTGACGGCCTTGCCTGCGGTACAGGTGCAGCGTCCCGTTCTCCTGTTCGACCAGCAGGTACCACTCGATGCCGGCGGCGGCGTAGTAGTGCATCTTGAGCACCTTGTCGGTGGCCGCGTTGCTCGGTGAGATGATCTCGCAGACCAGCCGCACGTCGCGCGCCTCGATGTTGGGATCGTCGAAGTCGATCTCGCCGGTGATCACCAGGTCCGGAATGGGGATGCGACCTGGCTTCAGCCGGACGTTGACGGCTTCCAGCACGCGCAGGCCAGCTTTGCGGACCGGCGTCCGTAGGGCGGCCCGCAGTTCGCCTGAGATGTTCTGGTGCCGGGGGGTGGGGGCTGGGGTCACGTGGAGGCTCCCGTCGAAGAGTTCGACCCGCTGGGATGTCTCGCCGAGGGCGAGGTACTCCTCCTCGGTCCACGGGCCGTCGTGGTCGAACACCGCCGCGGTCATGGTCACCTCCACCTCGATCCGGCGCGGATCGTCTCCCGGTTGCCGCCACCATGGTCGCACCCGAGGTGCGACCGGGGGGTACGCATCACTTCGATGTCCTGGTGAGGGGTGTCGGAGGTAGATGCCGAGTCGTTACGCTGACCCCCGCTGACAGCTCCCGTTTTGTAGCTTATTTTCAGCCTCAGTGATCTGTTGTAGGTTCTCTTCGTCACTGAGGGAGGCGGTCGTGGACAAGCCAGCACCAGCGCCGTCCGGGCAACCGGGCGACCGTCCCGGCGTGCCGGAGCAGCGCGGAGACGGTCCGTACCTGAGGGTGAGTGACCTGCGGGTGCGGTTCGCCACCTCCGACGGCACGGTCCGCGCGGTGGACGGCGTCTCCTTCGCCGTCGAGCGCGGGCGCACCCTCGGCATCGTCGGCGAGTCCGGCTCGGGCAAGAGCGTCACCTCGCTGGCGATCCTCGGCCTGCACGATCCGAAGCGCGCCACCATCACCGGCGGAATCTCCGTCGGCGGCCGGCAGCTCATCGGCCTGCCGGAGGAGGACGTGCGCCAACTGCGCGGCCGGGACATGGCGATGATCTTCCAGGACCCGCTGTCCGCGCTGCACCCGTACTACACCGTGGGGAAGCAGATCGCCGAGGCGTTCCGGGTGCACCACCCGGGGGCCGGCAGGCGGGAGGCCCGGCGGCGGGCCGTGGACATGCTCGGCAGGGTCGGCATCCCGCAGCCGGCGAAGCGGTACGACCAGTACCCGCACGAGTTCTCCGGCGGCATGAGGCAGCGGGCGATGATCGCCATGGCCCTGGTCAACGACCCGGACCTGCTGATCGCCGACGAGCCGACCACCGCGCTCGACGTCACCGTGCAGGCGCAGATCCTCGACCTGCTCGCCGACCTCCAGGCCGAGTTCCACTCCGCGATCATCCTGATCACCCACGACCTCGGCGTGGTCAGCCAGGTCGCCGACGAGGTGCTGGTGATGTACGGCGGACGGGCCGTCGAGCACGGCGCCGTGGAGCAGGTGCTCCGGCGCCCGCAGCATCCGTACACCTGGGGTCTGCTCTCCAGCGTGCCGTCGCTGCACGGCGACTCGGACGCGGACCTGATCCCCATCCCGGGCAACCCGCCCAGCCTGATCAACCTCCCGTCGGGCTGCGCCTTCCACCCCCGCTGCCGGTACGCCGACCGCAACGGCGACCGCTCCCGCACCGAGGCCCCGACGCTGGGCCCGGCCGGCGAGGCGGGTCACCTGGTCGCCTGCCACCTGTCCGCGCGGGAGCGCACCCAGCTGTACCGCGAGGACGTCGCACATGTGGGGGTGGCACGGTGAGCGCGAGGAACGTAGCGAAGCGGAGTCCCGCAGTCGCGAACGAGGGTGCGTCGGTGAGCGCGAGGAACGTAGCGAAGCGGAGTCCCGCAGTCGCGAACGAAGGTGGCTCAGGTGAGTGAGCCGTTGCTGCGGGTCAGCGGGCTGACCAAGCACTTCCCGGTGCGCGCCGGGTTCCGGAGCACCGGTCTGGTCCAGGCGGTCGACGGCCTGGACTTCGAGGTGCGCCCCGGCGAGACGCTGGGCCTGGTGGGGGAGTCCGGCTGCGGCAAGACCACCACCGGCCGGATGCTGGTGCGGCTGCTGGAGCCGACCGCCGGGAAGATCGAGTTCGCCGGGCGGGACATCACCCACGCCGGGCGGCGCGAGCTGCGCCCGCTGCGGCAGGACCTCCAGATCATCTTCCAGGACCCGTACGCCTCGCTGAACCCCCGGCACACCGTGGGCCGGATCGTGGCGATGCCGTTGCAGGTCAACGGGATCAACCCGCCGGGCGGGGTGCGCAAGCGGGTCCAGGAGTTGCTGGAGCTGGTCGGGCTCAATCCCGAGCACTACAACCGCTACCCGCACGAGTTCTCCGGCGGGCAGCGGCAGCGCATCGGCATCGCCCGGGCGTTGGCCCTGCGACCGAAGCTGATCGTCGCCGACGAGCCGGTCTCCGCCCTGGACGTCTCGATCCAGGCGCAGGTGGTCAACCTGCTGCGGGACCTGCAACGGGATCTCGGGCTGGCGTTCGTCTTCATCGCCCACGACCTGGCCGTGGTGCGGCACTTCTGCCAGCGGGTCGCCGTGATGTACCTGGGCCGGATCGTCGAGATCGGCGACCGGGCGGACATCTACGAGCGCCCGCAGCACCCGTACACCCGGGCCCTGCTGTCGGCGATCCCGGACGTGACGACGCTCGGGCCGGGCGGCCGGATCCGGCTGACCGGCGACGTGCCGACCCCGCTGAACCCGCCGTCGGGCTGCCGGTTCCGCACGCGCTGCTGGAAGGCGCAGGACGTCTGCGCCACCGAGGAACCGGCCCTGAAGCCCCGGGACGGCGGCGCCCAGTCGACGGCCTGCCACTTCCCGGAGTCCGAGCGGGCCGGCGTGAGTGGTGCGGAGGTGACGAGGTGAGCCTGTCCCCGGTCGAGGGTGTGGCGCTGGCGGAGATCGAGTCCACCGGCGACGGCGACGCGCCGAAGGCGAAGGGCTTCGTCGGCCGGTCGCCCGGCCAGCTCGCCTGGGTCCGGCTGCGGCGGGACCGCACGGCCATGATCAGTGCCGCGATGCTGGTCTTCTTCGTGCTGCTCGCGCTCGCCGTGCCGCTGATCGAGGCGCTGTACGGCGTGGGCCCGCGCGAGCAGTTCCAGGACCGGCTCGACGGCTTCGGCATGCCGCTGGGCTACGCCGGGGGCATCACCGGCGAGCACTGGTTCGGGCTGGAGCCGGGCCTGGGCCGGGACATCTTCATCCGGATGGTGCACGGCCTGCGGACGTCGCTGTTCATCGCGTTCGCCGCCGCCGTGATCACCGCCGCGTTCGGCATCCTGCTGGGCACCCTCGCCGGCTACCTGGGCGGCTGGATCGACGCGGTGATCAACTGGATCACCGACCTGACGCTGGCCATGCCGTTCCTGGTCATCGCGCTGGCCCTGACCCCGACCGTCGCGCTGCGCTTCTACGGCCAGCGCGAGGCGGTGCCGCCCGCGTTCCAGATCGGCGTGCTGATCGCCATCTTCGCCCTGTTCGGCTGGACCAGCACCGCTCGGCTGGTCCGGGGGCAGGTCATCGCGCTGCGCGAGCGGGAGTTCGTGGAGGCGGCCCGGGCCAGCGGGGCCGGGCTGGGCCACATGCTCTTCCGTCAGCTCCTGCCGAACATCTGGGCGCCGATCCTGGTGTCGTTCTCCCTCGCGGTGCCCTCGTACATCACCAGCGAGGCGGCGCTGTCGTTCATCGGCGTCGGCCTCACCGACGAGACGCCGAGCTTCGGCCGGATGATCTACCGCAGCCTGGACTACCTCCAGACCGATGCGGCGTACGTCTTCTTTCCCGGCATCACGATCTTCGCGCTGGTGCTCGCCTTCAACCTCTTCGGGGACGCGCTGCGCGACGCGCTCGACCCGAAGTCGTCCCGGTAGGGGTTTACCATGGCGCGATTCCTGGTCAAGCGGCTGCTCTCCGCCGTGGTCACGCTGTTCGCGGTGAGCGTGCTCAGCTTCCTGATGTTCTTCGCCCTGCCCCGGGACCCGGTCACCGGCATGTGCCCGAAGAACTGCAACCCGGAGCGACTGGAGCGGGTCCGTCAGGAACTGGGCCTGCGCGATCCGTTGGTCAGCCAGTACGCCGGTTACATGAAGGGCATCGTGACCGGTCGGGACCTGGGCAGCGCCCAGGGCGGCCGGTGCGACGCCCCCTGCCTGGGCTGGTCGTACGTGAACAACGAGGCGGTCAGCGACACCATCGCCCGGGTGCTGCCGGTGACCCTGAGCATCGTGATCCCCGCGGCGATCCTCTGGCTGCTGCTCGGCGTCGGCCTCGGCATGATCTCGGCGCTGCGCCGGGGCACCTGGCTGGACCGGGTGGCCATCGGCTTCTCGCTGACCGGCGCGTCGTTGCAGCTCTACTTCGTCGGCGCGGTGCTGCTGCTGGTCTTCGTCTACAACCTGCGGCTGCTACCGGTGCCGAGCTACACATCACTGTTCGACAGTCCGGCGAAGTGGGCCAGCGGCCTGGTGCTCGCCTGGGTCGCGCTGGCCTTCCTCTACTCCGCCATCTACGCGAGGCTGTCCCGGGCGCAGATGCTGGAGACGCTCTCCGAGGACTACGTCCGCACCGCGCGGGCCAAGGGCCTGGCCAAACCCAAGGTGTACGGGCGGCACGCGCTGCGCGCGGCGATAACCCCGGTGGTGACCATCGCGGGGCTGGACGTCGGTGGGGCGCTGGGCGGAACCGTCATCACCGAGACCACCTTCGGCATCCAGGGGCTGGGGCGTACCGCGGTGAACGCGGTCAGCGACGGTGACCTGCCCACCATCATGGCGACCGTGCTCATCTCCGCGGTCTTCGTGGTGCTGGCCAACGTCCTGGTGGACCTGCTCTACGCCGTGATCGACCCCCGGGTGCGGCTGCGCTGACCCCCGGCGGGTCAGCTTCCCCGACCGCGGCAGAAGTTATCGAAAACCGTTACACAATTCGCAGTTTTTCTTCTTTACGATCCTCGGGACGTCGGCGTTTCCGCCCGGCGGCACCGGGTGGAGGGGGTAGCAGATGAGACCACGCGCAGCGGTCGCCGCAGGCGGCGCCATCGCACTGGTGGTGACGTTGGGGGCGTGCTCGGAGAACACGGGCGAGGGCACCACGGTGGACAACACCCGGCAGCAGACCGGGGTCATCGCCACCGACCCGAAGGACTCGAAGGGCCCGGCGGCCGAGGTGAGCGGGGCGCAGAAGGGCGGCACCTTCACCATCATCCGGGAGACCCCGATCTCCCACCTGGACCCGCAGCGGACGTACTCGTTCGCGGGCCTGATGGCCAACCCGCTCTTCTCCCGCTACCTGACCACCTGGAAGGACGACGGCAAGGGCGGCCTGGTCCTCGTCGGCGACCTGGCCGAGACCCCGGGCACCAACGTCAACTCCGACTGCAAGGTCTGGGAGTTCAAGATCAAGGACGGGGTGAAGTTCGAGGACGGCAGCCCGATCACCTCGAAGGAGATCGCGTACGGCATCGCCCGGTCCTTCAACCCGGACCTCGCCGGCGGCCCGACCTACGTGCAGGAGTGGCTGGCCGACAGCCCGGAGTACGACACCAAGTGGGACTTCAAGAAGAACCAGGCCTCGCTGCCGCCGGGGCTGACCGCGCCGGACCCGAAGACCCTGCGCTTCGAGTTCGCCAAGCCCCGCTGCGACCTGCCGTTCGCGGTGTCGCTGCCGACCAGCGCGCCGCTGAAGGCCGACAAGGACACCGGGGTCAACCTGGACCAGCGACCGTTCTCCTCGGGCCCGTACAAGGTCGCCAAGAACCAGGCCGGCGTGCAGCTCACCCTGGACCGTAACCCCCACTGGGACGCCAACACCGACCCGGTGCGCCACCAGTACCCGGACCAGTTCGTCTGGAGCTTCGGCCCGACCGCCGACGCCGCGAACAACCGGGTGATCGCCGACAACGGTGCCGACCAGAGCGCGCTCGCCTTCAACTACGTGCCGTCCTCGCTGGTCGCCAAGGTGGCCCAGGACCAGGCGCTGAAGTCGCGGACCATCCTCTCCCCGACGCCGAGCGCCAACCAGCTCGTGATCAACAACCAGCGGGTCAAGGACCTGAAGATCCGCCAGGCGCTGAACTACGCCATCGACCGCGAGGGCCTGATCAAGGCGGTCGGCGGGCAGACCGTGGCCCAGCCGATGACCACGCTGATGCCGTCGTCCACCATCGGCTTCAAGGCGTTCGACGTGTACCCGGCCGGGGCCAACGGCAACGTCGACAAGGCCAAGGAGCTGCTCGGCGGCCAGACCCCGGAGCTGGTCCTCGGGGTGGCCGACAACACGGGCGAGCAGAAGATGGCGATCCAGCTCAAGGGCAACCTGGAGCGGGCCGGCTTCAAGATCACCGTCCGGAACATCCCGGACGACGCGAAGCTCGACGAGATCAAGAAGAAGGACAACCCCTGGGACCTGTACATCGGTAACTGGGCGGCGGACTGGCCCAGCGGCGCGTCCATCCTGCCGGTGCTCTACGACGGCCGGACCATCAAGGCCGAGGGCAACAGCAACCAGTCGTACCTGAACGACCCGGCGATCAACGCCGAGTTCGACCGGATCCTCGCCCTGGAGCCGGCGAAGCAGGGACCGGAGTGGGCCAAGCTCGACGAGCGGATCATGAAGGAGCAGGCCCCGGTGGTGCCGCTCTACGTCGACGTGGCCTTCCTCGTGCACGGCTCGAAGGCCGGCGGGGTCTTCGTCTCCAGCGTCTTCGGGTACCCGTCCTTCGTGAACGCACACGTCAAGCCGTGACCCTCGGCTGACCGCCGACGGCCGGGCCCCCTCGCACAGCGCCGTGCGAGGGGGCCCTTTCGTCCGCCGTCACCCGAGGTGGGTGCGGAGGAAGTCCAACTCCAGGCGGAGCAGGCGCTCCGCCAGGCCGCCCGCGGCCAGGTGGGTGGCCCCGGCCAGCGGCAGCACCGAGTGCGGCCGGCCCGCGCCCAGCAGCGCCGCCGACAGCCGCAGCGTGTGCGCGGCCACCACGTTGTCGTCGACCAGGCCGTGCAGCAGCAGCAACGGCCGGGCCGGCTCGCCGGACACCGGCCGCTCGGCGGCCAGCTCCAGCAGCGAGTGGTGCGCGTAGACGTCCACCCCGTCCTCCGGCATCCCCAGGTAGCGCTCGCTGTACGCGGTGTCGTACAGCGCCCAGTCGGTGACCGGGGCGCCGACGATCCCGCACCGGAACAGCTCCGGGTGGCGCAGCACCGCCAGCCCGGCCAGCCAGCCGCCGAACGACCAGCCCCGCACGCCGACCCGTCCCAGGTCCAGGTCGGGGTGCTTGCCGGCGAGCGCGGTCAGCGCGTCGATCTGGTCGGTCAGCACCACGTCGGCCACCCGCCGGTGCACCGCCTTCTCGAAGGACGGGGCCACCCCGGGGGTGCCCCGGTTGTCGACCGTCACCACCGCGAAGCCGGAGTCGGCCCACCACTGCCGCTCCAACCAGGCCGACCGGGCCGCCACCACCTCCTGGTGCCCCGGGCCGCCGTAGACGTCCAGCAGCACCGGCAGCCGGGTGCCCTTGACGTGGTCGGTCGGGTAGAGCACCGCGCTCGGCAGCCGCCGGTCGGTCACCCGCACCATCGTCGGCCGGGGCGCGTACGGCGGGGTCGCGGCCGACGAGCGGAGCTGCGCCACCTCCCGGTCGCCGCGCCACACCGACCAGGTGGTCCCCGGCTGTTCCAGCGAGGCGGTGCCGACCACCAGCGTGTCCCCGCCCACCGCGCCGGTGTGCCAGCCGGGGGTGCCGCTCATCCGACGGGCGTCCACCCCGCCGCCGATCAGCGTCCGGACCCGGTACAGGTGCCGCTGGCTCGGCTCCCCGTCACTCGCCTCGACCAGCAGATCGGCCGGGCCGTTGCCGGTGGAGAGCCGGCCCACCACTCGGCGCACGTACAGCGAGGGTGGGGTGAGCAGGGTGCCGTCGGCGAACAGGCAGCGGGCGTCGTACCCGTCGTGGGCCAGCTCGCCGCCGACCAGCACCCGGCCGTCCGGCAGGTGCGCCGGGGTGCCGGGGATCGGCTCCACCCAACGGGGGTCGGCCAGCTCCGCGTGCACCTGGGTCTCCCCGGTGCGCGGGTCCACCGCGAGCACCAGGCCGTGCTGCTGGGAGCGGCGCAGCACGGTGATCAGCGGGTTGCCGTCGGCCCAGTCGACCGACGTCAGGTACGGGTAGGTCTCCCGGTCCCAGTGCACGTCGACCCAGCCGCCGTCGAGGTCGAGCAGGTGCAGGCTGACCTCGGCGTTCGGCCCGCCGGCCTGCGGGTACGCGATGCTGGTCGGCGGGCTCGCCGGGTCGGCCGGGTCGTGCAGGTGCCAGCGGGGCAGCCGGGACTCGTCGACCCGGGCGGCCAGCACGCCACGCCCGTCCGGCGCCCACCAGTAGCCCCGGAACCGGTGGAACTCCTCGGCCGCCACGTGCTCGGCCAGCCCCCAGGTGACCCCGGCGTCCTCGCCGGCCAGCAGGGTGTCGGTGCCGTCGGGCGACACCACCCGCAGCTCGCCCCGGCGTACCCCGTCGGCGGCGTCGGTGACGTATGCCAGGCGTTCGCCGGTCGGGTCCGGCCGCGGGTCGATGACCGGGCCGGCGACGGCCACCTCGACCACGTCCCCGTGCACCAGGTCGGCCCGGAACAGTCGGCCGGCCAGCGCGAACACCGCCACCCGGCCGGCCCCGTCCAGGGCGTACGAGCCGATGCCGGCGGCGCTGAGCCGCCGCCGCTCGCGCAGCGCCCGCTCCCCGGGGGAGAGGGCCGACGGGTCGGCGCCGGCGCCGAGCAGCCTCGCCGGGTCGGCGACCAGCCGCTCCTCGCCGCTGGCCGGATCGAGCAGCCAGAGCGCGTCGGCGGGATCCTCCGGACCGGCCGAGCGCAGGAAGATCACCCGGGCGCCGTCGCCGGCCACGGAGACGGCGCGCGGCGCCCCGTGAGAGAACCGGCGGGTACGGGCGGCCAGCTCCGGAAAGTCCACACGTCGGATCGTAGAGCGGGGCCGGCGATGATGTGGCCGACCTGCGCGGACGCGTCGGGAACGGCGGGGAATCCACCGCCGGTTAGAGTGACCGTCGTGACGACGCTGCCCGACCACCGCCTCCTGCTGGTCCACGCGCACCCCGACGACGAGGCCATCGGCACCGGCTCGACGATGGCCCACTACGCAGCCACCGGCGCCCACGTCACGCTGGTGACCTGCACCCTCGGCGAGGAGGGCGAGATCCACGTGCCGGAGCTGGCCCAGCTCGCCGCCGCCGAGGCCGACCAGCTCGGCGGGTTCCGGATCGGTGAGCTGGCCGCCGCCTGCGCCGCGCTCGGCGTCGCCGATCACCGCTTCCTCGGCGGCGCGGGTCGCTACCGCGACTCCGGGATGATGGGCCTGGCCACCAACGAGCACCCCCGGGCGTTCTGGCAGGCCGACCTCGACACCGCCGCCGGGTACCTGGTGGAGGTCATGCGGGAGGTACGCCCGCAGGTGCTGATCACGTACGACCCGAACGGCTTCTACGGCCACCCCGACCACATCCAGGCGCACCGGGTGGCGATGCGGGCGGTGGAGCTGGCCGCCGTGGAGGGGATCGCCCCGGCCAAGGTCTACTGGACGGCCATGCCGCGCAGCGTGCTGGAGGCCGGCCTGAGCCACTTCACCGAGTCGTCGGACAACCCCTTCGACGGTATCGAGAGCATCGAGGACCTGCCTTTCGGCACCCCCGATCCGGAGATCGCGGCCCGGATCGACGCCACCGAGCAGCACGCCGCCAAGGAGGCGGCGATGCGGGCGCACGCCACCCAGATCCCGGCCACCTCCTGGCTCTACTCGATCGCCGGCAACTTCGGCGCCGAGTTCATGGGGGTGGAGTACTTCACCCTGGCGGTGGGGGAGAAGGGGCCGGGTGCCGGCCCGTACGGCTGGGAGGACGACCTCTTCGCCGGGCTCGACCTCGACGACGGCGGGTCCGGCCGCGCCCCGGTCTCGGCGGCCGGCGTCCGGTGACCCTGCCCGCCGCGCCGATGTCGGTCGTCCCGCCCCAGGCCCCTGCCCCGACCCCGCCGCGCCGGGCGCAGCGGCTGCTCGACGTCGCCCTGCGGGTCGTCGGCGGCCTGGTGGCCGTGGTCGGCGCGGTGGCGACCGGCCTGCTGGAGCTGATCCTGTCGACCGCCCGGGTCGGCGGGCAGCTGATCGGGGTGTCCGTGCTGGTGGCCATCGTCGCCAACATCGCGCTGGGCTGGTTCGCGTACGCGGCGGTCGGCCGCCGGTGGGCGGTGGTCCTGCCGGCGACGCCGTGGTTCGTGCTGATGGGCGCGGCGGCCGTCCGGACCAGCGAGGGGGACCTGCTGCTCGCCGGGGACAACTGGGTCGGGCTCGCGATGATCGTGGTGGGGGCGATGACCTTCGCGGTGCTGGGGTTCCGGCAGGTCCTGGCTCCGCCGCCGGTCCGCCGGGACGGGTGATGACAGCGCTCAGCTTCCGGTGGTAGATATTCCTGCCAGGAGGCTCGCCGTCGCGGCGGGCGGTGCGGCGAGAGGCGTGCGATGAAGAATCGATGGCTGTCGGTCGGGGTGCTCGCGGCGGCGCTGTTCGTGGTCAACGTGATCGCCCGGGTGGTCATCAAGTTCGGTCTCGACTCCGACGACGCGGCGGCCGACCGGGTCTCGCTGGCGATGTTCCTGGTGATCGGGGCGATCCTCGCGGCGCTGGCGTTCCGCTGGGGGCAGGAGCGCCCGGTGGCCCGCTGGGCCGGCGAGATGGCCGCCGCCGTGGGGGTCGCGCTGCTGCTGACCGTCCTGGTCGGGCCGCTGCTGGTCGGGCAGAACCCGTTCGACGGCGACGCGGGCACGCTGCTGGCCCAGGCCGGGCTCTACCTGCTGGCCGCCGCCGCCGGCGTGCTCGTCGGCTACCTGACCCTCACCACGCTGGGCCGCGACCACCGCTCCCTGATGCTCAAGCGGTACGCCGAGATCAAGGCGGCGAAGCCGCACCGCCCGGTCCGCCGCTGACCACCCGCCCCGGCCGCCCCCTCGGCCCGCGCCGGTCCGGTCAGGGGGCGACGCGGGTGAGGTAGGTGTGGTGGGTGGTGAAGCCCAGCGAGCGGTAGAGGGCCACCGCCGGGGCGTTGCTCTGCTCCACCTGGAGGAAGGCGTCGGTGGCGCCCAGGGCCGCGCCCCAGTCGGCCAGGGCCCGGATGACCCGGGTGGCCAGGCCCTGCCGGTGGGCGTGCGGGAGGACCTCGATCAGGGTCAGGCCGAGCAGCCGCCGGGCGCCGGTGACCGTGCCGCGGCCGACGGCGAGCAGTTCGCCGTCGGCGTACACCCGGGCGAAGCGGACCTGCTCCACGGCGGTGAGCACGTGCCGGGCGGCGTCCGGGAGGCCGCCCTTGCGCCCGGCGGCGACGGCGAGCCAGTCGTCGGACGGCGCGGCGGTCAGCTCGACCGGCGGCAGTCCGGCGTGGTCCGCCCGCAGCGTGGCCAGCGGCACGGTCTGCACCAGCACCGGCGGCCGGGCGCCCCAGCCCCGTGCGTCCAGCTCGGCGCCGACCGGCGCGGCGAGTGGCAGCGGCGTGTTGACCATGGCGGGCTGCCCGAGGTCGGCGTACCAGCGCTCGACGGCGTTCAGTGCGGCCGGCAGCGGCCGGTCCGGGTCGCCGACCGGCAGGGCCGAATTCGCCCGGCCGGTCCAGCCCTCGGCGCTGCGCAGCAGCCAGTCGCCGAGCCGGCCCCGGGTCGGGGCCGGCCACGCCGCGTCGGCGGCCAGCTCCAGCGCCACCACCGCGGCGGCCGTCGGCCGGCGGGTCGGCGGCACCCGCTTGGCCCGGTGCACCTCGCCCACCGGAACCCGGAGCCGCCCCTGCGCGGTGGTCAGGGTGAGATGGGTCTCGGTCAGCTCGACCAACTCGCCGAGGGCGTCCGAGAAGAGCGGCCGGCCTTCGCGAATCCCCACAATCCGGCGAACCACGATCCGGTGTCCCACATCCTGCTGTCGGAGCACGATCGACCCCCTCCCCGGCGAGATACTAGGCTCTAACCGTCGCGGGTGATCGCGACGTGTCTTGCGGAGGAGAAGACCGGTGACCTACATCATCGCCGAACCATGCGTGGATGTGCTCGACAAGGCATGCATCGAGGAATGCCCGGTCGACTGCATCTACGAGGGAAACCGGATGCTCTACATCCACCCCGACGAGTGCGTCGACTGTGGTGCCTGTGAGCCGGTGTGCCCGGTCGAGGCAATCTTCTACGAGGACGACGTCCCGGAGCAGTGGAAGGACTTCACCGGGGCGAACTACGAGTTCTTCGAGGACCTGGGCTCGCCCGGTGGCGCCTCGAAGATCGGCAAGGTGGAGAAGGACGCGACCTTCGTCGCGGGCCAGCCGCCGCGCGGAGAAGGCCACTGAACCGGCCCGCGCCGATCTCGTCACGGCTGCCCGACTTCACCTGGGACACCCTGGAAGCCGCGGCCGCAGTGGCCGCGGCGCATCCGGACGGGCTGATCAACCTCTCGATCGGCACCCCGGTCGACCCGGTGCCCCCGGTGATCCGGCAGGCCCTGGCCGACGCGTCCGACGCCCCCGGCTACCCGCTGACCGCCGGCACGCCCGCCCTGCGGGCCGCCATCGCGGACTGGGTGGCCCGGGTCTGCGGCGCGGGCGTCGACGGCCTCGGGGTGCTGCCCACCATCGGCTCCAAGGAGCTGGTGGCGTGGCTGCCCACCCTGCTCGGCCTCGGCCCCGGTGACGTCGTCGTGGTGCCGTCGGTCTGCTACCCGACGTACGAGGACGGGGTGCGGCTCGCCGGTGCCACCACCGTGCGCACCGACTCGCTGACCGCGCTCGGCCCCGACCCCCGGGTCCGCCTGGTCTGGGTGAACTCGCCCGGCAACCCGACCGGCCGGGTGCTGCCCGCCAACCACCTGCGCAAGGTGGTCGACTGGGCCCGCGAGCGGGGCGCCGTGGTGGCCAGCGACGAGTGCTACCTGCCGCTGGGCTGGTCGGCCGCCGCCGAACCGGTCTCCGTGCTCGCGCCCGAGGTCTGCGGCGGGTCGTACGACGGGCTGCTGGCGGTGCACTCGCTGTCCAAGCGCTCCAACCTCGCCGGGTACCGGGCGGGCCTCGTCGCCGGCGACCCCGCCCTGGTCGCCGAGCTGCTGAAGGTGCGCAAGCACGCCGGCATGATCGTGCCCGCCCCGGTGCAGGCGGCGATGATCGCCGCGCTCGGCGACCAGGAGCACGCCGACGCCCAGCGGGAGCGCTACCGGGCCCGGCGGGAGCAACTGCTGGCCGCGTTCACCGGCGCCGGGTTCACGGTCGAGCACTCCGAGGCCGGGCTCTACCTGTGGATGACCCGGGGCGAGGACTGCTGGGCGACGGTGGACTGGCTGGCCCGCCGGGGCATCCTGGTCGCGGCCGGCGTCTTCTACGGCCCGGGCGGCGCGCAGCACGTCCGGGCGGCGCTGACCGAGTCCGACGAGCACATCGCCGCGGTCGCCGCGCGCCTCGCCCTGCCCTGAGTCGAGCGGGTACGCCGGTGCCCCGGCCGGCCGGGGCACCGGCGGAGGTCACCCGCCGATCCGGCGGAACACCGTCAGCAGCGCGTCCCGACTGTGCTTCCCCAGCAGCTCGCTGGAGAACAGCTCCTGCATCTCCATCGTCCGCCCGCCGTGCAGGGCCAGCTCGGCCTTCAGCGGCACCTCCCGCTTCACCGCGACCGAGGTGATCTCCTCGTACGGCAGGAAGGTGTGTCGGGCCGCCAGCTCGGCCACCGGCACGGATCCGAGCAGCGCCCGCAGCCGCTCCTCGCCCTTGCTCGCCTTGCCCGGGTCGGCGATCAGCACCAGCCCGCGGTCGAGGACCAGCACGTCGTGCTGGGCGCCGTCGACCTTGATGTTGCCCAATGCGCCGACGAGGTCGGCGTCCTGGCCGGAGACCCGCCGCTGCACGACCGTCGCGCCGGCCGGGTCGACGCCGGCCTCGGCGAGGCGGGCCAGCGCCTCGTCCAGGGTCTCGGGGTCGACCGCGAGCTTGGCGATCTCGTTCAGGTCCCACGGCTCGCCGTCCCGGCCGACCAGTCGGGCCGGGGCGGACCAGGACAGCTCCCAGTGCGCCTGCCCGGCGCGAATCGCGGCGTTGACCAGCAGCGAATTCATCGGGCCGGCGAAGCGGGCGGCCGCCTCCTCGCGGGAGGAGTCCGAGTAGAACTGCTCGGCGAACTCGCCGAGCCGACCCGCGCGGACCAGGTCCAGCACCGTGGGCAGGCCGGGCTCCGCCGCGCCGGTGAACCGGCCCGCAGCCCGGTAGACGGTGTCGGCCTCGCGCTGCCCGCCGGCGGCGATCGCCGCCGCGATGAACTCGGGCCAGGCCAGGACCTGCCGTCCCTCGTGCGCGACCGCGTCCGCCTGCAACGCCAGACCCGCCGCGCCGATGTCGGCCAGCAGTCCGGCGGCCGGCCGCTCGTCCGGCGCGGGCGCGGGCGCGTCGGCCGGCGCGTCGGCCATCGCGGCCACCCGGACACCGACGGGCGGGTGGGTGTCCCAGCGGGACGGCTTCTCGTCGGGCGCGTTCTCCCGCAGCGCGGTGATCTCGTCCCGGCGGGCGGCGAGCAACTGGCCGAAGCCGCCGAACAGGTCGTCCGGGGCGAGCCCCGCCGACCAGCCCGGCTCGACGTACCGGCGCATGTAGAACGACCAGGCGGCGTCCAGCGCCGGCAGGGTGCGCAGCGCGGACGTGGCAGCCTCCCGGCCGGCCAGCCGCACCGCGGAGCGGTCGGCCTCCAACTCCTGGCGGCGCGACGCGGCGTTGTCCACCAGCAGGTAGAGCTTCGCGTACCCCCGGAAGACCCAGCCGATCGGGTTGCGCCCGCCGATCCGACCGATGGTCTCGGCGATCGCCAGCCGCCCTCGGTACGCCACTCCGCCGAGCCGGGTGTGCCGGCCCGAGTAGTGGCCCAGCTCGTGTGCCAGCACCGCGCGGAGCTGGTCGACCCGCATCGCCTGGAGCAGCGGCAACCCGACGTACATGGTTCGCCGGCCACCCACCAGGCCGAGCATGCTGCTCTGTTCGGCGACGGCCGCGTTCACCTCGGGCACCAGCCGGATCTCCTCCGGGGCGCGGGTGCCGACCTCGGCGGCCAGCTCACGCACGGCGGCCCAGAGCGCAGGGGCGGCCCGCTCGTCGAGGACCAGGCCCGGCGCGGGCTCGCTCTTGGTGCGGACGGCTCGCCAGAGCCCGACCAGTACGGCGCCGAGCGCCAGCAAGAGCGGGATTATGAGCTTGGCGGTGGCGAGACCGCTGGCCCACTGGTGGATCCAGAAGCCGAACGCGACGACGGCGGCGAGCTGGAGCAGCGCGACGACGTAGAAGCCGATCAGCATGAGCACCGAGGCGAGCGCCCGGTACGTCGCGGCGGACATGATGTTGCCCTTTCTCCATTCGGACACCGATGTGGTGGCTGGCGGGAGGGAACGTACTTTGTGGATCTTCGTTGAGCATCCCCCGTCCGGTCAGCGCCGGGCGGCCTGAGATCCAGGACGCCGGGCCCCGACCCGGGGGACGGGCACATGAGGGGGCCGCGGTCGGGCGGGCGATATCCTCGGGGCCGAACGGGTCGAGGTGACCTCGACGCGTACCGACCGAGACGCCGAGGTGCGTGATGGTGGACAGGCCCGGTGGTAGCCCGCGGGCCGCGGTGGTGGGCACGGGGCTCATCGGCGGCTCGGTCCTGCTCCGCCTGCACGGGCGCGGGCTCGACGTCACGGGCTGGGACCCGGACACCGCCACCCGCGCTGAGGGACGCGCCCGGGGCGTTCCCTTCCCCGACGAGCTGGCCGACGCCGTCCGCGACCGGGAGGTGGTGTTCCTCTGCGGCCCGCTGTCCAGCCTGCCGGAAACCCTGCTCACCGTCGCCAAGCACACCGGTCCCGACTGCGTGCTCACCGACGTGGGCAGCACCAAGGGCGGGATCGCCGGGTTCGCCGCGGCGCACGACCTGTCCGACCGCTTCGTCCCGGGGCACCCGATGGCCGGAGCCGAGCGCGCCGGGCTGACCGCCGCCGTCCCCGAGTTGTTCGACGGCGCGGCCTGGGTGCTCTGCCCGGCGGCGACAGGCATCGAGCGGTTCCGTACGCTCGCCGCCCTGGTCATCGACGTCTTCGGCGCTCGGGTCGTTCCGATGGCGCCGGACGCGCACGACGCGGCGGCGGCGCTCGCCTCGCACATCCCGCACCTGTTGGCCGGCAGCCTGGCCGGCGCGGTGGCGGACGCCGACCTGCGGGACGCCGTGCTGGGCCTGGCCGCCGGCAGTTTCCGGGACGGCACCCGGGTCGCCGGCACCCCGGCCGCCCGGACGGTGGACATGCTGCTGAACAACCGCGACCAGGTGCTCGCCCAGCTCGGCCGGGTGACCGGGTTGCTCGACCAGCTCGCCGCCGCGCTGCGGGCCGGCGACGTGGCGACCCTCGTGGGGCACTACCAGCGGGCTCGCGAGCTGCGGTTGACGCTTTTCGACCGCGAGCTGCCCCCGGTCGTCCGCGGCTTTCCGCTCGGCGGGGACGTCGACGGCGAACTGGGGTACCTGCTGTCGCTGGGCACCGCCGGCGGGTACCTGACCGGGTGCCGGGTGGCGGCGGGGACGGTGACCTACACCGGCCACCTCCCGGCCACCCCGGCCTGAGGCCCGCCCGCCCGAGCCCTCACCGTTCCGCCGTCCCGTCCTTCCGAGCGGGCACCGATGAGTGCCTGCCCCACGCGGGCGTTGATGCGGTGCCCTTTTCTTCCTCTAGGGTGAGGGCATGGTGGACGGACCAATTGTGGCGGTACGCGGCGAGGCGTACCGGGAAGTCGCTCCCGAGCTGGCCCGGTTCACGGTGACCGCGACGGCGCGGGACCGGGACCGGGAGGCCGTCCTGGCCCGGCTCGCCGAGCGGGCCGCCGCCGTGCGGGTGCTGCTCGACGCCGCCGACCCGACCGTGGACCGCCGGGAGACCGGCGACCTGCGGGTCTGGCCGGAGACGAAGCGCTCCGGCGAGCGGGTGGTGGCCTGGCACGGCAGCGTCGCCACGACTGTCACCGTCACCGACTTCACCGCGCTGGGCGAGCTGATGCTCCGCCTGGCCGATCAGGACCAGGTCGAGGTCGCCGGCCCGTGGTGGTCGCTGCGGCCGGACAGCCCGGCGTACCGGGAGGCGCGGCACGCCGCCATCGCCGACGCGCTGGCCCGCGCCCGGGAGTACGCCGAGGCGCTGGGCTCCCGGGTGACCGCGCTGCTGGAGCTGGCGGACAATGGGCTGGCCCCGCAGCCGATGATGACCCGCGCCGCGTTCAAGTCCGGCGGGCCCGCGGACGCCCCGCCGGAGCTGGAACTGGACCCGCAGCCGCAGAGCGTGCACGCGGCGGTGGAGGCCCGGTTCACGATCACCGCGCCGGTCCTCGGCTGATGTCGGACGCCCGGGTCCTTTCCCTCGGAGAGCTGGTGGCCCGCGCCCGGGCCCTGGCCGGGGCCGGGCCCCGTCAGCTCCTCGGCATCGCCGGAGCGCCGGGGGCGGGCAAGTCCACCCTGGCCGAGCTGATCGTCGCCGAGGTGGGTGCGACCGCCCGGCTGGTGCCGATGGACGGCTTCCACCTGGCCCAGGCGGAGCTGCGCCGGCTCGGCCGGGACGCGCGCAAGGGCGCGGTGGACACCTTCGACGTCGGTGGGTACGTCGCGCTGCTGCGCCGGTTGCACCGGCTGGAGCCGATCTCGGTCTGGGCCCCGGGGTTCCGTCGGGACCTGGAGGAGCCGGTCGCCGGCGCGGTCGAGGTGCCGCCCGAGGTGCGGCTGGTGGTGACCGAGGGTAACTACCTGCTGCTGTCCGAGGACCCGTGGGACGAGGTGCGGCAGTTGCTGCACGAGGTGTGGTTCCTCGACCTGGACGCCGAGCTGCGGCACCGCCGGCTGACCGCCCGGCACGAGTCGTACGGGCGGTCGCCGGAGCAGGCGCGGGCCTGGGCGCTGGGCAGCGACGAGGCCAACGCGGCCCTGGTGGCCGACACCGCCGGCCGCGCCGACCTGGTGGTCCGGCTGGCCGACCCGCCCGCCTGAGGGACGAGGGCCGGCGGCCGTGCCCGTGGGCGGCGTCCCGTGCTGCGGGCCACGGCCCGGGTCGACGGGTCAGGCGATCTCGCGTACGACCCGGGCGGGGTTGCCCACCGCGACGACGTTCGCCGGCAGATCGCGGTTCACCACCGCGCCCGCACCGACCACCGTGTTGTCGCCGATGCTCACCCCGGCCAGCACGATCACCCCACCGCCGAGCCAGACGTTGTCCCCGATCGTGATCGGCTGCGCCGCCTCCCACTTCTCCCGCCGGGGCTCCGGGTCGACCGGGTGGGTGGCCGTCAGGAGTTGCACGTTCGGTCCCATCTGGACGTCCGCGCCGATGGTGATCCGGGCGACGTCGAGGAAGACGGCGTTGAAGTTGACGAATCCGCGCGGCCCCAGGTGGATGTTCCAGCCGTAGTCGCAGTGGAACGGCGGGCGGACCCAGGCATCCTCGCCGACCGAGCCGAGCAGCTCGCGCAGCGCGGCCAGCCGCTCCTCGGGGTCGGCCGCCGAGCTGCGGTTGAACGCCTCGTTGAGGCGGGCGGCCCGGTCCAGGTCGGCCAGGATCTCCGGATCCTCGGCGCGGTACAACTCGCCGGCGAGCATGCGGTCCTTCATGGAGGTCATCGGCCGATCATCCCCCGGTCGGGCCTCCACTTAGTGCCAAGTTTGTCACTTTTCTGACTTCTCCCCTGCATACCGAGTATGCGATCCTTTTCTGTGCATGTGCGACCCCTGTCAGTGATGACGCCTCACAAGGAGGAATCCGTTGCATCGAACAGGAAGAAAGGCGGCCGGCCTGGCGCTGGCCCTCGGTCTGGTGCTCGCCGCGCCACTGACCGCCCCGGCCGCGCCCCCCGCCTCCGCCGCCCCCGCCTCCGCGACCGCGGGTGCCGCGCCGGCCGGCCGGGCCGCCGGCCGCCCGGCCACGGTCACGCTGGTCACCGGTGACCGGGTCACCGTCGCGGACTCCGGCGCGGTGTCCGTCCGGCCCGGCTCCGGCCGCGACGACCTGCGCTTCCTGGTCCAGCGGGACCGGGGCCACGTCACCGTGCTGCCCCAGGACGCGCTGCCACTGCTCCGCTCGGGCAAGGTGGACCGGCGGCTCTTCGACGTCACCGGGCTGATCGATGCCGGCTACGACGACGCCCACCGGGACAGCCTCCCGCTGCTGGTCTCGTACCGCTCGGGTGAGGCCCGCCGGGCCGTCGCCGGCATCGCCGGCACCCGGGTGATCCGCGATCTGCCCGCGATCGGCGGCGCGGCGGTGACGGTCGAGAAGGCCCGCGCCGGCGCGGCGTGGGGCGCGATGACCACGGGCCGGGCATCCGCCCGGGTCGACACGGCGGAGGGTGTCGACCGGCTCTGGCTGGACGGCCGGCGCAAGGTGACCCTGGACCACAGTGTGCCCCAGATCGGCGCGCCCGCCGCCCACGCGGCCGGGCTCACCGGCAGGGGCGTCACCGTCGCGGTGCTGGACACCGGCGTCGACCCCGACCACCCCGACTTCGCCGGCAGGCTCGCCGAGTCGCGCAACTTCAGCGAGGCGCCCGAGTCGGGCGACACGGTCGGCCACGGCACCCACGTCGCCTCGACCATCGCGGGCAGCGGCGCCGCCTCCGGCGGGAAGTACCGGGGGGTGGCCCCGGACGCCACGCTGCTCTCCGGCAAGGTCTGCGAGAGCGCCAACTGCACCGACTCGGCGATCCTCGCCGGCATGCAGTGGGCGGCGGCGGAGAAGCACGCCACCGTGGTCAACCTGAGCCTCGGCGGAATGGACACCCCCGAGGTCGACCCGCTGGAGCAGGCGGTGCAGACCCTCACCGCGCAGACCGGCACCCTCTTCGTCATCGCCGCCGGCAACGACGGCTCCGACGGTTCGGTCGGCTCCCCGGCCAGCGCGGACGCCGCCCTGGCGGTCGGCGCGGTCGACCGGGACGACGAACTGGCCAACTTCTCCAGCCGGGGCCCCCGGGTCGGCGACGACGGCCTCAAGCCGGACATCACCGCCCCCGGCGTGGAGATCGTCGCGGCTCGGGCGGCCGGCAGCGACCTCGGCGAGCCGGTCGGCGAGAAGTACATGACGCTCTCCGGCACGTCGATGGCCACCCCGCACGTCGCCGGCTCGGCGGCGCTGCTCGCCCAGCGGCACCCCGACTGGCGGGCCGGCGCGCTCAAGGCGACCCTGATGGCCTCGGCCAAGCCGCATCCCGGGCAGACCGCGTACCAGCAGGGCGCGGGCCGGGTCGACGTGGCCCGCGCGATCGGCCAGCAGGTCACCAGCGACCCGGCGAGCGTGTCGTTCGGCCGCGCCGAATGGCCGCACGGCGACGACCCCACGATCGCCCGGACGGTGACCTGGCACAACTCCGGGACCACCCCGGTCACCCTCGACCTCGCCGTCGAGGCCACCGGGCCCGGCGGCGACCCCGCCCCGGCCGGTCTGTTCCAGCTCGGCGCGTCCCGGGTCACCGTGCCGGCCGGCGGCCAGGCGCAGGCCACCGTCACCGCCGACACCCGGGTACAGGGCGCGGACGGCTACTACACCGGCCGGGTCGTCGCCCGATCCGGCGCGACGGTGGCGGTCACCCCGATCGCCGTGCACCGCGAGGTGGAGAGCTACGACCTCACCATCAGCCACGTCGGCCGGGACGGCAGGCCCGCCACCGAGTACGGCACCACCCTGGTCGACCTGGAAACCTTCGAGTTCCCCACGGACGTCTACGACGCCGACGGCACGGCGACCGTGCGCGTTCCGAAGGGGCGGTACGGGCTGGCCAGCTACCTGCCCGCCACGGACGCGAACGGCGAGCCCATTGGGGCCACCCTGCTCGCCCGGCCCGAGCTGGTCGTCGACCGGGCGCTCCGGCTCACCCTCGACGCCCGCACCGCGAAGCCGGTGCTGAACACGGTGCCGCAGCGCGGCGCGACCCCGCTGCTGGTGGACGTCAGCGCGGTCTTCTTCGCAGAGGACACGAGCGTGTACTCGTTCGGCCTGTGGAGCTTCGGCTTCGGAGGGCTGACCAGCGGGCAGGTCGGCCCGGCCAGCACTCCCGAGCGGTTCGTCGCCACCATCGGCAGCCAGTGGGCCGACCGGCAGGCGGCCAGCAGCCCGTACCTGTACGCGCTGCTGGAGGCGTTCCCCGGCCGGATGCCGACCGGCTTCGTCAAGCACTACCGCAGCCGGGACCTGGCCACCGTCGTGCACACCTTCCGGGACGCCTACCCGGGGCTGGAGGCCGAGCGGATCGTCCTGGGCGAGCTGGAGTACAACACGGGCGGCTCCGCCCTGGTCCTGCGCACCGCGACGCCCGGCCGCCGCGTCGAGCACTACAGCACCAACCACGTGCGGTGGGAGAGCGAGCTGGACTTCGGCACCCGCGACCCCGAGGGCTGGCTGGACACGCAGGCGATGCTGCGTACGCCGCCGACGGCATACCGGGCCGGCCGGACGCACCACGAGACCTGGGGCGTCGCCCCGTTCGCGCCGTCCTTCCCGGCCCGGCGCTGGCCGTGGGAGGGGATCACCCGCACGGGTGACACCGTCGTGGTCGACCTGCCCGTGCACAGCGACGCGGCCGGACACCCCGGTGGGTCGCTCAACGACCCCCAGTGGACCAGGCTGTACCGCGAGGGCAAGCTGGTCGGTGAGAGCGAATACCCGGGGTACGGGGAGTTCGAGGTGCCGGCGGGCGCGGCGAACTACCGGTTGGAGACCTCGGCGAAGCGGGGCTTCACTGACCTGAGCACGGAGGTCACCAGCGCCTGGACGTTCCGCTCGAAGCATGTTCCCGGTGAGGGCTTCGCGGCGCTGCCGGCGATGGCGGTGCGCTTCGCCCCGGCGCTGCGCGTCGACAACAGCGCCCCCGCCGGGCGGTCCTTCACCCTTCCGGTGCGGGTCGAGCGGCAGGACGGCGCCCCGGCGGCGAAGGTGGCGGCGCTGACCGTCGACGCCTCCTACGACGGCGGGAAGACCTGGCACAAGGCGGAGCTGCGCCGCCAGGGCTCCGGCTGGACGGCCACGCTCAGACACCCGGCCGGCACCGGCCACGTCTCGCTGCGGGCCACCGCGAAGGACACCGCCGGAAACACGGTGACCACGCGGATCATCCAGGCGTACCGGCTGCGCTGAACCGGCGTCCGGGCCCGGCGGCACGCCCGCCCGGGCCCGGACCCGTGCCGTCCTCCGTCGGCGGTGCCGTCGCCCGGCCTCCGCGACCCGGAGGCCGGGCTGCCGCGCGGCACCGCCGACGGTCGTCAGTCGTTGGCGTGCAGGGCCGCGTTCAGCTCGATGCCCCGGCCGGTGCGGGGGCGGGCCTCCAGCGCGCCGGTGACCGAGTTGCGCCAGAACAGCAGGCCGTCGACGCCCGACAGGTCGCGGGCCTTGACCACCCGGCCATCCGGGAGGGCGATCTTCGAGGCGGCGGTGACGTAGCAGCCGGCCTCGACCACGCAGTCGTCGCCGAGGGAGATGCCGACGCCGGCGTTCGCGCCGATCAGGCTGCGCTCGCCGATGCTGATCTTCTCGGTGCCGCCACCGGACAGGGTGCCCATGATCGACGCGCCGCCGCCGACGTCGGAGCCGTCGCCGACCAGCACGCCCTGCACGATGCGACCCTCGACCATTGAGGTGCCGAGCGTGCCGGCGTTGAAGTTGACGAAGCCCTCGTGCATCACGGTGGTGCCGGCGGCCAGGTGGGCGCCGAGCCGGACCCGGTCCGCGTCGGCGATCCGCACCCCGGCGGGGACCACGTAGTCGGTCATCCGGGGGAACTTGTCCACCCCGTACACGCTCAGGTGGCGGCCGGCGGCCCGTTCGATCACCCGCAGCTCGTCCACCCGCTCCGGCGGACACGGCCCGGCCGACGTCCAGGCCACGTTCGCCAGCTTGCCGAAGATGCCGTCGAGGTTCAGCTCGTTGGGCCGCACCAGGCGGTGGGAGAGCAGGTGCAACCTCAGGTACGCGTCGGCGGCATCCTTGATCGGCTCGTCCAGCGACCCGATCACCGTGATCACCTGGGCGGTACGCAGGCCGGGCAGCGCCCGCTCGCCGACCGCCCCCGGTGGCAGGTCGAGCACGTCCGCCTCGTCCTCGCCGGAGACCAACGGAAGCTCGCCGAGCCCCACCTTGCCCGTCGGGTACCAGGTGTCGAGCACCTGCTCGTCAGCGGTGATGGTGGCCAGGCCGATGCCCCACGCAGGCTGTGCAGTCGTCACGCTTGTGACGGTACCGTGCGAACCATGGAGAACCCGCTGACCCCTGAGGTCCTCGCCGATCCGGTGGCGTTGACCCGCGTCCTGGTCGACATCGAGTCCGTCTCCCTCAACGAGAAGGTGATCGCCGACTGCGTCGAGGAGGTGCTGCGTGCCGTGCCGCACCTGACCACGTTCCGGCACGGCAACACCGTCATGGCGCGTACCGACCTGGGGAGGGACTCCCGGGTGGTGCTCGCGGGGCACCTGGACACCGTCCCGCTGAACAACAACTTCCCGTCGACCATGCGCGGCGACCTGATGTACGGCTGCGGCACCTCGGACATGAAGTCCGGGGTGGCGTACGCGCTGCACCTGGCGGTTACCCTGCCCGAGCCGAAGTACGACGTGACGTACTTCTTCTACGAGGCCGAGGAGATCGAGTCGAAGTACAACGGCCTCTTCCTGGTCGCCGAGGCGCACCCGGAGTGGCTCCAGGCGGACTTCGCGCTGCTGCTGGAGCCGACGCACGGGATCGTGGAGGCCGGCTGCCAGGGCACCATGCGGTCGGTGGTGACCACCACCGGCGTCCGGGCCCACTCGGCGCGCTCCTGGCACGGGGTGAACGCCATCCACGCCGCCGGCGAGGTGCTGCGCCGCCTGTCCGGGTACGAGGCGCGGCGGGTCACCATCGACGGCTGCGACTACCGCGAGGGCATGAACGCGGTCCGGGTCGGCGGGGGTGTCGCCGGCAACGTGGTGCCGGACCACTGCGAGATCGAGGTCAACTACCGGTTCGCGCCCGACCGGACGCCGGCCGAGGCCGAGGCGCACCTGCGTGAGGTGTTCGCGGGCTTCGAGCTGCGGGTGACCGACATGGCGGCCGGGGCGGCACCCGGGCTGGAAGCGGCCCCGGCGAAGGAGTTCCTGGCGGCGGTCGGCGCCGCGCCGATCGGCAAGCTGGGCTGGACGGACGTGGCCCGGTTCGCCGCGATGGGCATCCCGGCGCTGAACTTCGGCCCGGGGGATCCCAACCTGGCCCACCACCCGGACGAGCACGTCGAGATCAGCAAGATCCGCGACGGGGCGGCCACCCTGCACCGCTGGCTCACCCCCGCCTGAACCCGCCGTGCCAGGGCTTGCCTGGCCGGGGGCGTGGTGCGGCCGGGGGCGGGGTCCGGCCGGGGAGTGTGGTCCGGCCGGGCGGCCCGCCACCCTGATTCGGGGGCCGGCCGGTCGGGCCGGCCGCCGCCGCACGGTCGGTCAGGCGGTCGGGGACAGGGACGACTCGGCGCGGGTGTCGGCCGGGTCGCCGGTGAGGTCGGCGGTGGTGGCTTCCATTTGCCGGGCGCGGCGGCGCTCGGCCACCACGTCGTGGATCCGTCGCTGCATCTGCCGACGGATCCGGATCATCTCGCTGTTGCTGATCACGCTGGCTCCTCCCCCGAAGGCGCGTGCCGGGGCATACCCGGTATGTGAATAGTAAGACGTGCGTGCGACCGAATTAGTTGCCCCGGTCGTGGAAAATCTGTCCGCTTCGCCGCTGTCCTCCCGCCACCCGGTACAGGTGCCACACCCGAGGGGGTGCCCCTCCACTACGGTTGCTCCCATGAGCGACAGCACCGGACGAGACCCGGGCCGTGAGCGGGGGCGGGAACGGCACCGGGGCGCCGTCACGCTGCGCCGCCAGGCCATCCCGAAGAGCACCGCCGACCAGCGGCTGCTGGACTCCCGGGGACGCGGCGACTGGAAGACCAAGGACGCCTGGCGGGCCCTGCGCATCCTGTCGGAGTTCGTGGAGGGCTTCGACACCCTGGCCGACCTGCCGCCGGCGGTCAGCGTCTTCGGCTCGGCCCGGAGCAAGCCGGACAGCCCGGAGTGCCGGATGGCCGAGGAACTGGGCGCCGCCCTGGCCCGGGCCGGGTACGCGGTCATCACCGGCGGCGGGCCAGGCGTGATGGAGGCGGCCAACCGGGGCGCCAGCGACGCCGGCGGGCTCTCCGTCGGGCTCGGCATCGAGCTGCCGTTCGAGCAGGGCCTCAACGACTGGGTCGACCTGGCCATCGACTTCCGGTACTTCTTCGCCCGCAAGACCATGTTCGTCAAGTACGCCCAGGCGTTCGTGGTGCTGCCCGGCGGCTTCGGCACCATGGACGAGCTGTTCGAGGCGCTGACGCTGGTGCAGACCGGCAAGGTCACCCGGTTCCCGGTGGTGCTGATGGGGACGGACTACTGGCACGGCCTGCTCGACTGGCTGCGCGACACGATGGCGGTCGAGGGCAAGATCGGGCCGGTCGACCTGGAGCTGATCTGCCTCACCGACGACGTCGACGCGGCGGTCCGGCACATCGTTGAGGCCGAGGCCGCGCTCTCCGCCGAGCAGGAGGCGGTCCGCGAGGAGTCCGTCGCCCGGACTGCGGCGGACCAGCAGGCCGCCGCCGAGCAGGGCCGGGAGCGCTGAGCCGGTGGCGGCGATCTGCGTGTTCTGCGCGTCGTCCCGTACCCTCGACCGGCGTTGGCTCGACCTCGCCGCCGAGGCGGGCGCGGAGATCGCCCGCCGCGGCCACACGCTGGTCAGCGGCGGCGGCTGCGTCGGGATGATGGGTGCGGTGGCGGACGGGGCCCGGTCCGCCGGCGGGACCACCCTGGGGGTGATCCCGCAGTCCCTGGTCGACCTGGAGGTGGCCGACCTCGCCTCGGACGAGCTGCTGGTCACCGGCAGCATGGCCGACCGCAAGACTCTCATGATCGACAAGTCGGACGCGTTCCTCACCCTGCCCGGCGGGCTGGGCACCCTGGACGAGCTGTTCGAGGTCTGGACCACGGCCACCCTCGCCCTGCACACCAAACCGATGGTGCTGGTCGACGTGGACGGCTTCTACCGCCCCCTGATCGACTGGCTGGCCGGCCTCGCCGACCGCAACTTCCTCAAGCCGGCCGGCCTGGGCCTCCTCACGGTCGTCGACAGCATCCCCGCCGCCCTGGACGCCCTCACCCCGAACCTCCCCTGACAGCCCCCGCCCCAACCGCGGGGGCGCGGGGTGTGGGGTGGGCGGGGTGTCGGAGGGGCGTGGTGGGATGGGGGGATGCAGGCGTACCGGCTGGTGCGTCGGCCTGCCGAGGCGGCCCGGGGGGACCGCCGGTCGGGTGGGGCGGCGCGGGGGGACGGTCGGCCCGAGGGCGCGACCGGGCGGGATCATCGGGCCGGAGGGCCGGGCGGCGATGACGCACAGGCTGGTGAGGGCAGCGGTGACCCGTACGCCGAGCAGCCTGCCGGCGGTCTGACGCGCGCCGAGGAACCGCCTGCGGAGCCTGCCGAAGGGGCTGGGCGGGCCGAGGACGCGGAGCCGGCCGAAGGGGCTGGACGGGGCCGGGGGTGGCGGGACGACTCGCTCCAGGCCGAGGTCGTGGCGCACACCGGTGGGCCGATGCTCGTCGTCGGCGGGCCGGGCACCGGGAAGACCAGCACGCTGGTCGAGGCGGTCGCCGCGCGGGTGGCCGAGGGCGTCGACCCCGAGCGGGTCCTGGTGCTCACCTTCGGCCGCCGGCAGGCCACCGACCTGCGTCGTCGGATCGAGGCACGGGTGGCCGGTGACGGGCACCGCGTGCTGCGCGAGCCGTTGGTGCGCACCTTCCCGGCGTACGCGTACGGGCTGCTGCGCCGGGCCGCCACCGAGCGGGGGGAGCCGTCCCCGCGGCTGCTCACCGGCCCCGAGCAGGATCTGATCATCCGGGAACTGCTCGACGTCATCGGCGAGGAGCCCGACGACGACCCGGTCGGCTGGCCGGAGGACCTGCGCCCCGCCCTGCGTACCCGGGCGTTCGCGGCCCAGCTCCGCGACCTGCTGATGCGGGCCGCGGAGCGCGGGGTGGGTCCGGTGGAGCTGGCCCGGCTGGGGGAGAGGCTGGGCCGCGCGGACTGGCCGGCCGCCGCCCGCTTCCTCCGCGAGTACGTCGCCGTGCTCGCCCTGCGTGACGTCAGCAACCGCGGCTCGATCGCGTATGACCCGGCGGAGCTGGTCCGGGCCGCCACCGGGCTGCTGCTCGACGACCCGGAGCTGTTGGAGGCCGAGCGCCGCCGCCTCGCCCATGTGTACGTCGACGAACTGGCCGACACCGACCCGGCCCAGCTCGACCTGCTCGCCGTGGTGGCCGGCGGGGGGAAGTCCCTCGTCGCCTTCGCCGACCCGGACTCCGCCACGTACGCCTTCCGGGGCACGGACCCGGCCGGGGTGAGCGCCTTCCCGCACCGGTTCCGCACCGTCTCCGGGGCGCCGGCAGCGCAGGTCGTGCTGAGTACGTCGTACCGGGCCGGTGCGGGGCTGCTCACCGCGACCCGGCGGCTCACCGGCCGGCTGCGTGGCCCGGCGGCCCACCGCCGGGTGCATCCGATGCCGGCAGCCCCGGCCGGCTCGGTCGAGGTGCGTACCTTCCGCTCGGCCACCAGCGAGGCCGCCTGGTTGGCCCAGGCCCTGCGCGCGGCGCATCTGCTCGGCGGCGTGCCCTGGTCGGCGATGGCGGTGCTGGTCCGCTCGACCGCACGGCAGCTTCCGGTGCTACGCCGGGCGCTGCACACCGCCGGGGTGCCGACCGTGGTGCACGGCGAGGACCTGCCGCTGCACCTGCAACCGGCGGTGGCTCCACTGCTGCTGCTGCTGCGCTGCGCGCTCGAGCCGGAGCGGCTGGACGAGGAGGCGGCGGTGGCGCTGCTGCACTCGCCGCTGGGCGGGGCCGACCCGCTGGCCGAGCGGCGGCTACGCCAGGGGCTGCGCGCCCTGGCCCTGGCCGGTGGGGACCGCCGCCCCTCCGGCGAGCTGATCGTCGACGCGCTGCGCGACCCGGAGGAACTGGCGGCCATCGACCGGCGCTGGGCGGAGCCGGCTCAGGCGGTGGCCGGCCTGCTCGCCATCGCCCGGGAGGCGGCCGAGCGGCCCGGGGCGACCGCCGAGGACGTGCTCTGGGAGGTGTGGAACGCCAGCGGCCTGGCCGAGCGCTGGGCCGGGGCGATCACCCGGGGGCAGGCGGCGACCGGCGAGCACGAGACCGCACGGCGTTGGCGGGCCGAGGCCGCCGACCGGGACCTGGACGCCGTGCTGGTGCTCTTCGACGCGGCGGCCCGGTTCGCCGACCGGCTGCCCGGTGCCCGTACCGAGGTCTTCCTCGACCACGTGCTCGCCCAGGACCTGCCGGCGGACACCCTGGCCGCGACGGCCGACCGGGGCGAGGCCGTCCGGCTGCTCACCGCGCACGCAGCCAAGGGGCTGGAGTGGGACCTGGTGGCGATCGTCGGGGTGCAGGAGGGCGTCTGGCCGGACCTGCGACTGCGCGGCAGCCTGCTCGGCTCCGAGCGGCTGGTCGATGTGCTTGCCGGCCGCGGCCAGGGCGACGGCGGGCGGGCGGTCCTGCTCGGGCAGACGTCCGCGCTGCTGGACGAGGAGCGCCGGCTCTTCCACGTGGCGGTGACCCGGGCCCGTCGCCGGCTGCTGGTCAGCGCGGTCGCCTCGGCCGCGGTCGGCGGCGACGACCACGAGGAGCAGCCCAGCCGGTTCCTGTACGAGCTGGACCCGACCGAGCCGCCCGGCCCGGCCGACGTCGCCTCGGCCCCCGCCGAGCCGGCCCCGGCCGACGTCGCCTCGGCCCCGGCCGACGTCGACCCGGCCCCGGCCGAGCCGACCGGTGGGCCCGGTGGAGGACCGGTCGACGGTCCCGGTGCCGGCCCGACCGGCGACGCCGGGCCGGCAGGCCCGGAGGCCGGTGACCCGGAGGCCGGTGACCCGGAGGCCGGTGGCGAGTACCGGCCCATCACCCTGCCGGTGGCCGGGCCCCCCCGGGCGCTGACTCTGCCGGCGCTGGTCGCGGAGCTGCGTACCGCCGTGGCCGACCCGGCGGCGCCGCACCACCGACGGCGCGCGGCGGCGGCTGAGCTGGCCCGCCTGTCCGCCGCCGGGGTGCCCGGCGCGCACCCCGACGACTGGTGGGGGCTGCGCGGCCTCTCCGACGACCGGCCGCTGGTCGACGAGGGGCAGCCGGTGAAGGTCACCCCGTCGGGGATGGAGAGCGCCCTGCGGTGCAGCCTGCGCTGGCTGCTGGAGCGGCACGGCGGCAGCGGCCCGGCCAGCGCCGCGCAGGGGGTGGGCAACCTGGTGCACGCCGCCGCGATGCTCGCCGAGGACGCCAGCGCGGACCGTTCCGCCCTGCTGGAGTACGTGGCCGCCCGGTTCGACGCGATCGAGCTGGCCGCCCGGTGGATGGTCGGTCCGGAGCGGGAGCGGGCCGAGGCCATGGTGGACAAGCTGCTGCGCTGGTTGGCCGGCAACCCGCGCCGGCTGCTCGCCATCGAGCACGAGTTCGCGGTCCGGCTCGACGACCCGCACCGGCCGGTCGAGTTGACCGGCCGGGTGGACCGGCTGGAGGTGGACGACGCCGGCCGGCTGGTGGTGGTCGACCTGAAGACCGGCAAGTCCACCGCCGTCACCGAGCACGAGATCGGCGAGCATCCGCAGCTCGGGGCGTACCAGGCGGCGGTGGAGTCGGGGGCGTTCCCGGAGTTCGGCGACGAGTCCGGTGGCGCGGCCCTGGTGCAGCTCGGCACCGGCGCGAAGGACGCCAAGGAGCAGAGCCAGCCGGCGGCGGGGCAGGGGCCGGCGGCGGGCTGGGCGACCGCGCTGGTGCGGCGCACCGCCGATACGATGGCCGCCGCCACCTTCGCCGCTGTCGCCAACTCGAAGTGCCGGGTCTGCCCGGTGCGTACGAGCTGCCCGGTGTCCGGGCAGGGGCGCCAGGTCGTCGAGCCGCCGACCCCCCGCCGCCCCGAGAACGAGAAGCCGTGACCCAGCCCGCCCTGTTCAGCGCCGCGACCCCGGCGCCCCGGGCCGCCGACTCCGGCCCCCGGTACACGCCGGTCGAGCTGGCGAAGCTGCTCCGCCTGCCCGCGCCCACCCGGGAGCAGGCGGCGATCATCGCCGCGCCGGTCGAGCCGCTGCTGGTGGTCGCGGGCGCCGGGTCCGGCAAGACCGAGACGATGGCAGCCCGGGTGGTCTGGCTGGTCGCCAACGCGTACGTCCGGCCGGAGCAGATCCTCGGGCTGACCTTCACCCGCAAGGCGGCCGGCGAGCTGGGCCACCGGGTGCGTACCCGGCTCGACCAGCTCGTGCGCCGGGTCGGGCGGCGAGGGCGGGACCCGCTCGACGACCCGTTCGCGGGCGAGCCGACCGTGTCCACCTACCACTCGTACGCCGGGCGGATCGTCACCGAGCACGGGCTGCGCGCCGGGTACGAGCCGTCCACCCGGCTGCTCACCGAGGCGTCCCGCTGGCAGCTCGTCGACCTGCTGGTGCGCAACTACGACGGCGACATGACCAGCGTCGACCGGATGCCCAGCACCATCACCGACGCCGTGCTGGCCCTGGCCGGCGAGCTGGACGAGCACCTGGTCGCCCCGGACGCCCTGGCCGCCTGGACCGGCCGGTTCTTCGCCGACGTGCAGTCCCGCCCCGGCCGGGTCTACGCCGACGTGCGGAAGTCCCTCGCCCTCCAGCAGACCCGGCTGAAGCTGCTGCCGCTGGTCCGCGCGTACGCCCGGCGCAAGGCGGACTTCGAGGCGATGGACTTCGCCGACCAGCTCGCCCGGGCGGCCCGGGTGGCCCGGGATCACCCGGCGGTCGGGGCGATCGAGCGGGACCGTTACCGGGTGGTGCTGCTCGACGAGTACCAGGACACCAGCCACGCGCAGGTGGTGCTGCTCAACGCGCTGTTCGGGGGCGGCCACCCGGTGGCCGCCGTCGGCGACCCCTGCCAGTCCATCTACGGCTGGCGCGGGGCCAGCGCCGGCACCCTGGACCGCTTCCCCGCCGAGTTCGCCCGCCCCGACGGCGCGCCGGCGGCGGTGCTCGGCCTCACCACGAGCTGGCGCAACCGGCCGGAGATCCTGGGCGTGGCGAACGCCCTGGCCACCCCGCTGCGGGCGGCCGGTGCCCGGGTGCCCGAGCTGCGCGCCGCGCTGAGCGTCGCCGACCCGATCCCGCACCGCACGCCGGGTGGCCTGGCCGCCGGCACCGTGCACTGCGCGCTCCTGCCGACGTACGCGGACGAGGCGGACTGGATCGCCGACAGCGTGCTGGCCGCCTGGCGCGGGGCGGCCCGGATGCCGGAGGCGCTGCCCGAGCACATCCCGGTGCCGCAGCGGCCCACCACCGCCGTGCTGGTCCGGCTGCGCAGCCAGATCCCGGCGCTCTCGACCGCGCTGCGGGCCCGGGGACTGCCGGTGGAGGTGGTGGGCCTGGGTGGCCTGCTGGACACCCCCGAGGTGCGGGACGTGGTGTGCACCCTGCGGGTGCTCGCCGACCCGACCGACGGGGCGGCGTTGCTGCGGCTGCTCACCGGGGCGCGCTGGCGGATCGGGCCGCGTGACCTGGTGGCCCTGCACCGCCGGGCCCGGGCGATCGCCGCCGGCCGCCGTCGGCTCGCCGCCGACGGGGAGCCGCAGATCGCCGTCGACCTGCTCGACGAGGCCACCCTGGTGGAGGCGCTGGCGGACCTGGGGCCCGCCCCGGCGTACTCGGTCCAGGGCTATGCCCGGCTGCGCGCGTACGGCGAGGAGCTGGCCCTGCTCCGCTACCGGCTGGACCAGACGCTGCCGGAGCTGATCGCGGACGTCGAGCGGACCATCGGCCTGGACGTGGAGGTGGCGGTCCGGGCCGGTCGGGACGGCACCGGCGACGCCGGCCTCGCCCGGGGCCACCTGGACGCCCTCGGCGACGTGGCGGCCCGGTTCAGCGGGGAGTCCCCGGCGGCCACCCTGTCGGGGTTCCTGGCCTACCTCGCCGCGGCCGAGGACGAGGAGCGCGGACTCGCCCCGGGCGAGGTGGAGGTGGTCTCCGGCGCGGTGCAGATCCTCACCGCGCACGCCGCGAAGGGCCTGGAGTGGGACGTGGTCGCGGTCGCCGGCCTGAGCCGGGGCGGCTGGCCGGGGCCGGTGCGCAACTCCGACCACTGGCTCGGCGGGCTGGGAGTGCTGCCTTTCCCGCTGCGCGGGGACGCCGACGGGCTGCCGGAGCTGGGCCTGGCCGAGGCGGCCGACCAGCGCGCGGTGGCCCGGGCGCTGACCGACTTCGTCGACGACTGGCGGGCGCACGACGAGCGGGAGGAGCGCCGGCTGGCGTACGTGGCAGTGACCCGCCCCCGGCGGCTGCTGCTCTGCTCCGGCTACTGGTGGGGCGAGGGGACGAAGCGCCCACGCGGGCCGTCGGTGTTCCTGCGCGAGGTGCACGACGTGTGCCTGGACGGTGACGCCGGGCACCTGGTCGACCGGTGGACCCCCGAGCCGGCCGGTGACGCCACCAACCCCACCACCGAGGTGGTGCTGCGCGCCGAGTGGCCGGCCGACCCGCTGGGCGGGCGCCGCCCGGCGCTGGCCGAGGCCGCCGCGCTGGTTCGCCGCTTCCTCGCCGAGGATCCTCCGGCCCCAGCCGTCGGGGTGGCCGAGGTCGAGGATCCGGAGGTGGCGCGCTGGCGGCGGGAGTCCGACCTGCTGCTCGCCGAGCGGGCCGAGCTGGCCGCCGGGGCGGGGGCGGTCGAGGTGGCCCTGCCCGGCCAGCTCTCGGTCACCCAGCTCGTGGCGCTGCGCCGTGACCCGGAGGGACTCGCCCGCGCCCTGCGCCGCCCGATGCCCATCGAGCCGAACCCGTACGCCCGGCGCGGCACCGCGTTCCACACCTGGCTGGAGCGGCGCTTCGGCGCGGACCGGCTGCTCGACGTCGACGAGTTGCCGGGCGCGGCCGACGCCGACGCGGCGCCCGACGAGGCGCTGGCCGAACTCCAGGCGCGCTTCCTGGCCGGGGAGTGGGCCGACCGGGTGCCGGTGGAGGTGGAAGTGCCCTTCGCCACAGTTATCGCCGGGGTGGTGGTGCGCGGCCGGATGGACGCGGTCTTCGTCCGGCCCGGCGGCCGGTATGACGTGGTCGACTGGAAGACCGGGCGGCAGCCCGTCGGCGAGGAGGCCGAGGCGGCTGCGGTGCAGCTTGCCGTCTACCGGCTGGCCTGGGCGGAACTGGCCCGGGTGCCGGTCGACCAGGTGGGCGCGGCCTTCCACTACGTGCGGGACGGGGCGACGGTCCGCCCGGCGGACCTGCTCGACGCCGACGGGCTCACCGCGTTGATCGCGGGAGTGCCGGAGGTGCCGGCTGCGGTCCGCCGCCCCGGGCGATGAGAATTTCCGGCGGTGGGGTTCCAGCGGGCCGAAATCGTGGTACGGTATCCGGGTTGCAGTTTTGGTTACCAGAGACTCTGTGTGCGCCTGGCGGATTGTAGCCCCAGGCGCTCTTTGTTGTGTCCGGGGCTCTCCGGGCGGGGCGACCAGAAGCGACAGGTGGTCCGCGCATACCGGGTGCGGTCCGCTCCTCCCTCTTCGGCTCGCAACAAGTGCGAGGCCGAACGTTCCGTCAAGGAGACAGAACACATGGCAATTGGCACCGTTAAGTGGTTCAACGCTGACAAGGGTTTCGGCTTCATCACCCCGGACGGCGGCGGCGCTGACGTCTTCGCCCACTTCTCGGCGATCCAGTCCTCCGGCTACCGGAGCCTGGACGAGAACCAGCGGGTCGAGTTCGAGATCACCCAGGGCCAGAAGGGCCCGCAGGCGGAGAACATCCGTCCGATCTGATCGTCGGCAGGACTGTTCCTCGGAACAGGCACGACTGTTCATCTGAACAGGCACCACCGTTCTTCGGAACACCCCATCGCGCCTCAGGCGCGGTGTCGCGGCCGGCCCGCCCCGCGCGGGCCGGCCGCACCCCACCTTCGGTTCGTGCTTGTGACCACCGCGGCCCTGCCGCCGGTGCAGCGCCACTCCGGCGCCTCCTCGACACGTGCCGCGTCGAGGAAGGCTCTCGCATGACCACCGTCATCCCCTCGTTCTCCACCACCGGCCTCGCGCCGGAGCTGCTCGCCGAACTGATCGCGCAGGGCATCACCGAGCCGTTCCCGATCCAGTCGGCGACGCTGCCGGACTCGTTGGCCGGCCGGGACGTCCTCGGCCGGGGCCGCACCGGCTCGGGCAAGACCCTCGCGTTCGGGCTGCCGCTGGTGCACCGCACCGTCGGCCGTCGGGCCCGCCCGGGGCGTCCGCTTGCCCTGGTGCTCGTGCCGACCCGGGAGCTGGCCCAGCAGGTGACCACCGCGCTGGCCCCGTACGCCCGGGCGGTCGGGCTGCGCGTCACCACCGTGGTCGGCGGCCTGTCCCTGCAACGGCAGGCGGACGCGCTGCGCGCCGGCGCCGAGGTGGTCGTGGCCACCCCCGGCCGGCTGCACGACCTGATCAACCGCGGGGACGCCCGGCTCGACCAGGTCGCCGTGACCGTGCTCGACGAGGCCGACCAGATGGCCGACATGGGCTTCCTGCCGCAGGTCACCAAGCTGCTGGAGCAGGTGGCCGCCGACGGCCAGCGGATGCTCTTCTCCGCAACCCTGGACGGCGGCGTCGACAAGCTGGTCCGCCGCTTCCTCACCAACCCGGTCTCGCACTCCGTCGACCCCGGAACCGCCACGGTGACCGCGATGACGCACCACGTGCTGCACGTCGACGCGGAGGACAAGCCGGCCGCGCTGACCCAGATCGCGGCCCGGGAGGGCCGCACCATCCTGTTCATGGGCACCAAGCACCGCGCCGACCGGCTGGCCCGCCAGCTGCTGTCCAAGGGGGTGCGCGCGGCGGCGCTGCACGGCGGCAAGTCCCAGCCGCAGCGCACCCGGATCCTGGAGCAGTTCCGCACCGGCCAGGTGACCGCGCTGGTCGCCACCGATGTGGCGGCCCGGGGCATCCACGTGGACGGCCTCGACATGGTGGTCAACGTCGACCCGCCGACCGAGGCGAAGGACTACCTGCACCGGGGCGGGCGTACCGCGCGGGCCGGCGAGTCGGGCACCGTGGTCACCCTGGTCCTGCCCGAGCAGCGCCGCGAGGTGTCCCGGCTGATGGCGACCGCCGGAATCCGGCCGCAGTCCACCCAGGTCCGGCCGGGCGACGGGGCGTTGGCCCGGGTCACCGGGGCCCGGGAACCGTCCGGGGTGCCGGTGACCATCGTCGCCCCGGCTCCGGAGCGGCCCGCCTCGGGCGGTGGCCGGGGTCCGCGCTCGTCCCGCGGCGCCGGCCAGTCGCACGCAGGGACCGCCGCGACCGGGGGTGCGCCGCGCGCCGCCCGCCTGTCCGAGGACGGGCACCGCGCCTCGGGCCGGTCGCGCCGGCCGCGTCGTCCCCGGATGGCCTGATCGGCTTCTCCGCGGTTCACCGATCGGCGCCTGCGCCCACCCCTTCGCTGAGTCGGGAATCAGGCAGGGTGGGGTCCGATCGGTGACTGTTCGGCGGCGCCGATGTGGTCGATGCTTGCCGTGGGGGGAACGCGGGTCGGCGGGGTCGGCCCACTGGGGGAGGGGTTGACCATGGCGTGCAACGCCGAGTCGGGGGCGCTGCGGGAGCTGACGGTGGTGCTGGCGGTCGCGGGGGCGGGGCTGGCGCTCGCCACGGTCGCGGCGTTCTCTCCGTGGCATCCCACCCGCAACGGCCGGACACCGGCGGGGGTGGTGGGGCTGCACGTTCCGGGGGGAACGGGCAGCGACCTCACCGCCTCCATCGTCGAGACGACCGACGAGTCCGCCGGCTGAGCCCGCATCGCTCAGCCGGCGGACCGCCGGGCCGACCAAGGTCGGTCAGGGGCCGCCGACGGGGCGGGCCCCCAGGGCGTCCGGCCTGTCCCGGTCCGGCCCGTCGACGCGGCCTTCCCGGGTGAGCAGGTCGGCCAGGGTGGTCCGGTCCACCACCAGGGCGATGGCCCCGTCCACCGCCAGCCACACGTCGCGCAGCCCGGTGGCCACCCCGTGGTAGCCGGCGTGCCCGGCCGGCAGACCCCGTACCGAGGTGAGCGACCCGCCGGCCGCGCGGAGCACGTCCCCGACGCTGATCTCGGCGGCCTGACGGGCCAGGGCGTAGCCGCCCTCGGTGCCCCGGTGGCTGTGCAGCAGCCCGGCCCGGCGCAGGTCCAGCAGGATGCCCTGGAGGAAGCTCAGCGGGATGGCCTGGCTCTCGGCCAGGGCCGCCGCCTTGACCAGCTCGCCGCCCGGCTCGGGAGGGCCGCCCCGAGCGCCGGCCAGCTGGTCGCCGCCGGTCGAGGCGGCGGCGACGGCGAGCATGGCCCGGAGCGCGTAGTCGCTGCGCGCGGAGACGTACACGTCACTGCCCGGCCTGGTCCAGCACGCCCCAGCGGCGGCGGATCGTCCGGTCCGCCACCCCGAACGCGGCGTCGACCACCAGGCCGACGACCAGGATCACGATCATCGTGGAGAGCAACCAGGGCGCGTCGGACAGCTCCCGCGAGTAGGTGAGCTGCGCGCCGAGCGAGGTCTGCGAGATGCCCACCACGATCAACTCGCCGGCCATCAGGCTGCGCCACGAGAAGGCCCAGCCCTGCTTGAGCCCGGCGACGATGGCGGGCAGGGCGGCCGGGGCGATCACGTACCGGTAGAGGTTCAGCCCCCGGGCGCCGAGGTTGCGCCCGGCGCGCAGCAGCAGCGGCGGGACGTAGTCCACGCCGCTGATCACCCCGTTGGCGATCGACGGCGCCGCGCCGAGCACCACGACGAAGAAGATGGCCTTCTCGCTCAGCTCGAACAGCAGGATCGCCAGCGGGAACCAGGCGATCGACGGCATGGTCTGCAACGCGGTGATCATCGAGCCGATGGCCGCCCGCAGCACCCGGGACCGGGCCACGGCGAGCCCCAGCAGCAGGCCGACCCCGACGGAGAAGATGTAGCCGAGGGCCGCCCGGCGCAGGGTGGTGGCCATCCCCTCCCAGAGTTGCGGACCGCTGACCTGTCGGAGCAGCTCCTGACCGACGGCGGCCGGCCCGGGCAGCGAGTACGGCGGCCAGAACCCGGCCCACACCACGGCCTGCCAGGTGCCGATGGCGATGGCGAGCGCCGCCAGCTTCGGCCAGGTGGACGCCCAGATCGTCGCGGCCCGGGTCGTCGTCTTCTTCCGGCCGGCGATCTCCAGCGCGTCGAGCCCGGAGATCTCCGCGTCGGCGCGCGGGGTGCCGGCGATCGTGTCACTGGCCATGGCGGCCCACCTCCGTACGGAGCTTGTCGGTGACCTCGGCGGCGATGGACGCGATCTCCGGGGAGTCGATGCGTCGCGGCCGGGGCACGTCGACCCGGGTGGAGTAGATGATCCGGCCGGGCCGGCTGGAGAGCAGGATGATCCGGTCGGCGAGCCGCGCGGCCTCCCGGACGTTGTGGGTCACGAAGAGGACGGTGAGCTTGCGCTCGGTCCAGATCCGCTCCAGCTCGTCGTGCAGGAGATCCCGGGTCATCGCGTCGAGCGCGCCGAACGGCTCGTCCATCAGCAGCACCGGCGTGTCCAGCGCGAGGGTGCGGGCCAGGGCCACCCGTTGCCGCATGCCGCCGGACAGCTCGTGCGGGCGCTTGCGGGCGAAGTCGGCCAGGTGCACCGTGCGTAGCAGTTCGGCGACCCGCTCCCGGCGCGCGGACCGGGGCATGCCGCGCAGCTTCAGCGGCACCTCCACGTTGCCCTCGACGGTGAGCCAGGGGAACAGGGCGGACTCCTGGAACATCAGCCCCGGGTTGACCCCGTCGCCGAGCTCGATCCGCCCGCCGCTGATCCGGTCCAGGCCGGCGACCAGGTTGAGCAGGGTGCTCTTGCCGCAGCCGGAGGCGCCGACGAGGCAGACGAACTCGCCGGGCGCGACGTCGAGGGAGACCCCGTCCAGGGCGAGGACGGCGCTCTCGCCGTGCCCGTACACCTTGGTGACGCCGTGCAGCGCGACCGAGCCGGTCGCGCTGCGTGGCGTCGTCGTGGTCGACGTCATGGTTGGGCGACCTCGGGCTTGCCCTGGGCCTTGAGCACCTCGTTGAGGTACTTCAGGTCGTAGAGGCCGTCCAGGCTGACCGGCTGGGTCAGCTCGACGGCGACCGCGTGGTCCAGGCCGGTCTTCAGCGACGAGGCGATCGGGTCGTTGGTGAACTCCAACGTCGGCCACGCCTGCTTGATCAGCTTCACGTCCAGCGGCTTACCGCTGATCTTGCCGATGTGCTCGGAGATGGCCTGCTGCGACTCGTCGGGCTTGGTGTTGACGAACTCGTTCGCCGCGACCTGACCCTCGACCAGCTTCTTCACCACGTCGGGGTGGGCCTTGAGGAACTTGGTGGAGACGATCAGGTTGGTGATCACGAACTTCTTGTCCGGCCACAGGTCGCGCTCGTCGATGAGCACCTTGCCGCCGGCGTTGACCAGCCGGGAGACGAACGGCTCGGGCACCCACGCGCCGTCGATCGCCCCGCTGTTGAACGTCTCCACGGTCTGGGCGTTCTCCTGTGGGACCACCTTGACGTCGCCGCCGCCCTCCTTGGTGGCGGTCAGGCCCTTCTCCTTGAGCCAGTAGCGCAGCGCGACGTCCTGGGTGTTGCCGAGCTGCGGGGTGGCGATCTTCTTGCCGCGCAGCTGCTCGACCGAGGTGATCCCGGGCTTGACGACGAGCGCGACGCCGCCGGACGCCGCGCCCGAGATGACCCGGACCGCCTCGCCCTTGGACTTGGAGAAGGCGTTCACCGTCGGGTTCGGACCGATGTACGTCGCGTCGAGCGCGCCGGAGAAGATCGCCTCGATCGCCGCCGGGCCGGCGTTGAAGGTCTTGGTGTCCAGCTTGACGTCGCCGCCGAGCTTCTCGGCGAAGATGCCCTTCTCCACCCCGACCACGGCCGGGGCATGGGTGATGTTGGGGAAGTAGCCCAGCCGCAGCGTCACCGGGCCGGTGTCGCCCTCGGCCGCGCCGTCGTCCTCGCCGCACGCGGCGGTGATGCCCAGCGTCGCCGTGCCCACCACGGCGAGGGTGGCCAGGGAGAGCATCCGACGGAAGGGGAGCCGTCTCATCGTCTATCCAATCCGAAGTATTCCTACTGAGTTGGTAGGAAGAGTGGGGCAGTGTCCGGGCGGCGTCAAGAGCCGTCCACATCGCGGGATTCGTGCTCGAACTTATTCCCGGTTTTCCTACCTTCTTGGTAGGTTCTCCGGCGTCCCTCGGCCGGGCGGCGGGGGCGGCGGAGAGGCGGTCGGCATGACCTTCCACTGGTTCCTTCCCACCTCCGGCGACGGGCACCAGGTCGGCGCCGCCACCGTCGCGGCCGGCGCGGCGCGGCACGACCGGGCGGCCACCGTCGGCTACCTGACCGAGGTGGCCCGGGCCGCCGAGGCGGCCGGCTTCGCCGCGCTGCTCACCCCTGTCGGCTCCGGCTGCCCCGACCCGTGGATCGTCTGCGCGGCCGTCGCCCAGCACACCGACCGGATCGGCATGCTGGTCGCCGTGCGGGCCGGATTCGCGCTGCCCACCCTGATCGCCCAGCAGGCCGAGGCGTTCCAGTCGGTGTCCGGGGGGCGACTCGCGCTCAACGTCGTCACCGGCGGCGACCCGGCCGAGCAGCGGGCGTACGGCGACTTCCTGGACCACGACGCCCGGTACGCGCGGACCGGCGAGTTCGTCGAGGTGCTCCGCCGGGCCTGGCGCGGGAGCCCGTTCGACTTCGCCGGCGAGCACTACCAGGTCACCGGCGGCGGGCTGGCCGCTCCGCTCGTGGCCCCGCCCCCGGTCTACTTCGGCGGCGCGTCCCCAGCCGCCGAGGCGGTGGCCGCCCGACAGGCCGACACGTACCTGATGTGGGGCGAGCCGCCCGCCGCGATCGCCACCCGGGTGGACCGCGTCCGCGGCCGGGCCGCCGAGGAGGGGCGGACCCTGCGCACCGGGATCCGGCTGCACGTCATCGCCCGCCCGACCGCCGCACAGGCGTGGGCGGAGGCGGACCGCCTGCTGGCCGGGATGAGTCCTGAGCGGATCGCCGCCGCGCAGGCGCGGTACCGCCGGATGGACTCGGTCGGCCAGTCCCGGATGGCCGCCCTGCACGGCGGGAGCGCCGACGGGCTCACCGTCGCGCCGAATCTCTGGGCCGGGGTCGGCCTGGTCCGCGAGGGCGCCGGCACCGCGCTCGTCGGCAGCTACGCCGAGGTCGCGGCCCGGATCGACGAGTACGCCGGGCACGGCGTCGACGAGTTCGTCCTCTCCGGCTGGCCGCACCGGGAGGAGGCGGAACGGGTCGGTGCGGAGGTGCTGCCCCGGGTGACCGCGCCCGTCGCCGTGGCCCCGGCCCCGGTGGGCTGAGCCGCCCTGCGGGAGGTCGCCGCCGCCGGGGGCGTCGACGCGCTAGGGTCGGTCCCGTGGCGGCGCGGAGATCGAGAATTCCAGCGACGAAGTATCCGGTCGAGCGGTTCACCCTCGACAACGGCCTGCGGGTGGTGCTCACCCCCGACCGCAGCGCCCCGGTGATCGGGGTGGCGGTGATCTACGACGTCGGCATCCGGTCCGAGCCCGAGGGGCGTACCGGCTTCGCCCACCTGTTCGAGCACCTGATGTTCCAGGGCTCGGAGAACCTGGAGAAGCTGGCCCACTTCCGGCACGTGCAGGGGGCGGGCGGCACCTTCAACGGCTCCACCCATCACGACTACACCGACTACTACGAGACCCTGCCGAGCAACGCCCTGGAGCGGGCGCTGTTCCTGGAGGCCGACCGGATGCGCGGCCCCCGGCTGACCGAGGAGAACCTGCGCAACCAGGTCGACGTGGTCAAGGAGGAGATCCGGGTCAACGTGCTCAACCGCCCGTACGGCGGGTTCCCGTGGCTGACCCTGCCGCCGGTCATGTTCGACACCTTCCCGAACGCGCACGACGGCTACGGCTCCTTCGACGACCTGGAGTCGGCCACCGTCGCCGACGCGGCGGACTTCTTCCGCCGCTACTACGCCAGCGGCAACGCCGTGCTCGCGGTCAGCGGGGACATCGAGGTGGCCGAGGCCACCGCGCTGATCGAGCGGCACTTCGGCGACGTGCCGGCCCGCCCCGCCCCGCAGCGCCCCGACTTCGACGAGCCCGACCTGACCGCCGAGCGGCGCTCGTCGTACACGGACGCGCTGGCCCCGCTGCCCGCGGTGGCCGCCGCCTGGCGAGTGCCCGACCCGATCACCGACTTCGCCGGCTACCTGCCGTACGTGGTGCTCGCCGAGGTGCTCACCGACGGCGACGCGTCCCGGCTGGTCGAGCGGCTGGTCCAGCGGGACCGCGCGGTGACCAGCCTCGGCGGGTACGTCGGTTTCATGGGCGACCCGTTCGACGTGCGTGGCCCCACCGCGCTGCTGCTCCAGGCACACCTGCCACCGGGCGGCGACGTGGACAAGGTGCTGCGCACCGTCGACGAGGAGCTGGACCGGCTGGCCGCCGACGGTCCCACCGACGGCGAGCTGGCCCGTACCCAGGCCCGAATGGCCACCCACCTGCTGCGCGACACCGACGCGGTGCTCGGTCGGGCGCTGCGGATGGCGGTGCTGGAACAGCAGCGCGGCGAGCCTGGCCTGCTCAACGAGCTGCCCCGACTGGTCGGCGAGGTCACCGACGAGCAGGTCCGGGCCGCCGCCGCGGCCCTGCGGCCGGAGCGCCGTGCGTCTGTCGAGGTCATCGCAGGAGGGGCTCGGTGAGTGCGAGGAGTGAGCCGGGTTTGCGAGCCCCGCAGTCGCGAACGGGGGAGGCTCGGTGAGTGCGAGGAGTGAGCCGGTTTTGCGAGCCCCGCAGTCGCGAACGGAGATGAACCTGTGAGTGCGAGGAGTGAGCCGGTTTTGCGAGCCCCGCAGTCGCCAACGAAGGAGGGTCAGGTGACGGCAACCGCCCAGGCCGGGGCGCGGGCGCTGCCGCCGCTCGGCCCGAACCGCAGGTTCAAGGTGCCCAAGCAGGCCGAGCGCCGGCTCGGCAACGGCCTGACCGTCATCGCGGTGCGCCGGCCGGCCGTCCCCCTGGTCGAGCTGCGGCTGTGGATGCCGACCAACCGGATCCCCCTGGCCCGGGGCGCGATGCTCGCGCAGACCATGCTCTCCGGCACGGCGTCGATGACCAGCGTGCAGATCGCCGCCGAACTCCAGGCGGTCGGCGGCGGGCTCTCCGCCGGCATCGACCCGGACAGATTGATGATCTCCGGCGCCGGCCTGGTCACCGGGCTGGACCGGATGCTGGAGATCCTCGCCGAGGTGCTGACCGGGGCGACGTACCCGGGCGAGGAGGTCGGCACCGAGCGGGACCGGCTGGTCGACCGGATCCAGGTGGCCCAGAGCCAACCGGCCCACCTGGCCCGCAACGCCCTGCTCCGGCGGGTCTACGGCAAGCACCCGTACGCCGTGCAGACTCCCGAGCCGGAGCAGGTGCACGCGGTCCGGCCGGCGGCGCTGCGTCGGCTGCACGCCGAGCGGGTACACCCGGCCGACGCGGTGCTGGTGCTGGTCGGCGACGTGCAGCCGGAGCGGGCGCTGGACGCCGCAGACAAGGCCCTGTCGGGTTGGAGCGGCGCCGGGCACGACGGCGAGCTGCCGCCCGCCCCGCCGCTGGAGCCCGGCCCGCTGCTGCTGGTCGACCGGCCCGGATCGGTGCAGTCCTCGCTGCGCATCGCCCTGCCGGCGGTGCCCCGCACCCACCCCGACCACGCCGCGCTGCAACTGGCCAACCTGCTCTTCGGCGGCTACTTCTCCTCCCGCTGGGTGGAGAACATCCGCGAGGACAAGGGCTACACGTACGGCCCGCACTCTCTGGTCGAGCACTCGGTGGCCGGGTCGGTGCTGATCGCCGCCGCCGAGGTGGCCACCGAGGTCACCGGTCCGGCGTTGCTGGAGACGATGTACGAGTTGGGTCGGCTGGCCTCCCTGCCGCCGAAGCCGGACGAGCTGGAGCAGGCCCGCCAGTACGCCCTCGGCACCCTCCAGCTCGGCATGTCCACCCAGGCCGGACTGGCGTCGCTGACCAGTGTGTTTGCGGCCAACGGGCTGCGCCTGGACTTCCTCACCGAACACGCCGCCCGGCTTGCGAAGGCCACCGTCGCCGACGTGGCCGAGGCGGCCCGGCGCTACCTGGCCCCGGCGCGGGCGGTCACCGTGGTGCTCGGCGACGCCGAGCGGATCGCCCCTGCCCTGTCCGCGCTCGCCCCGGTGCGCACCGAGCCGGCCAGGCCGTGACCGCCGGGCGAGGGCTGGTCCGGGGTTCCGGCACGAGCGGGGAGACCGCCCCGCCGCTGGCCCGGTCCACCCTCGATCGGGCCGCGCACCGGCGGGCCGACCCGGTGTGGCTGGCCGAGGCCTGGGAACGGGCCCGGGTGCTGGTGCTCGACTCGGCCAGCGACGGGCGGACCCTGGTCCGGGCCGACGCCTCCCCTCCGGAGTTGGTGCTGCTCGGCCCCGGCGAGCTGCCCGAGGTGCCCCGCTCGGTCCCGATGTTCCTGGGCGTCGAGCCGGACGGGGTGCCGGTGTTCGCCGTGGACAGCCCGCTGCCCGAGCTGCCGGGCACCCGGGCTGCGCACCTGCACGACGTCGGCCACCTGCTGCTCGACCGGGACGCCGGCATCTTCACCACCGCGCTGGCGCTGACCAACTGGCACGTCCGGCACGGCTACTCCTCGGCCACCGGCCTCCCCACCCGGGTCGACGAGGCCGGCTGGTCCCGGACCGACCCGGACGGCGACCGGGTCTGGCCGCGTACCGACCCGGCGATGATCGTCCTGGTGCACGACGGGGTCGACGGGCTCCAGGGGCGCTGTCTGCTCGGCAGCAACGCCGCCTGGGCGGGTATCCCGGGCGGGCGCCGGTACTCCTGCCTCGCCGGGTACGTGGAGCCGGGCGAGTCGGCCGAGGCCGCCGTGCTGCGCGAGGTCGGCGAGGAGGTCGGCGTCGCGGTCGAGGAGATCGTGTACGCGGGCAGCCAGTCCTGGCCGTTCCCCGGCTCACTGATGCTCGGCTTTCTCGCCCTGGCCGACCCGGAGCACCCCGTGCACCTGGACCCGGCCGAGATCACGCACGCCCGCTGGTTCACCCGGCGGGAGATCGGCGCGGCGCTGGCCGGGCGGCCGGTGGACGTGGGCGGCGGCGACCGGTTGGTGTTGCCCCCGCCCTCGTCGATCGCGCTCTTCCTGATCCACCGCTGGCTCGACGGCCACTGCTGACCGTCCCGGCCCGCCGTCCCGTCCCGGCTCCGGCCGGCGCCGGACACGGTCCCGGCCCGGGACCGTCGTTGCCGCGACGGTCCCGGGCCGGGAACACGGGCCGCCCTGGTCGGGTGAGGCGAGGAAACGGCGGGGGAGCCGGTCCGACCACGACGGACGTCGGGTGGGTCAGCCGCCGGAGTCGAGCCGGCGGCGGGGAGCGGAGTCGCCGAGGGGAAGCACCTTTACCCGTTGCCTGCCGTAGCGGACCGCGCCCACCGTCGACAGGGCCCGGGCCAGCATCAGGGCGGCGTCCCGGTCCTCGGCGTGCACCACCTGGCGGCGCGGCTCCGGGCTGGTCGTCTCGTCCCGGACCCGACCCCCGCCGGCCCAGGCCGCGGCGATGTCGATGTCGGCGGCGGCGCGGATGTCGGTGCGAACGATCAGGAACCGCATGGGTAACTCCGGATGCGACCGTGACGGACGGTACTCCGTGGAAGTTCCACGTCACTCTGTCGACATGTTACGCCCGGACGGCGTCCCAGCAAGTGAAACCCGCCGATTGGTTCGCAGGGTCGCCCGATCGGATGAACCCTGCTCAGCAGGGGTGGCACGCCGGGTACGTGTCCGGGCCGGGCACGCCTCGGGCCGGGCACGCCGGATACGCGTCGGGGCCGCCGGCACACCGCCGACGGCCCCGCCCGATCACCGGATCAGGTCAGATCGAACTGCCCGGCCCTTGTCCCGGCGATGAACCCCCGCCAGCCGGCGCGGTCGAACAGCAGCACCGGGCCGCCGCGGTCCTTGCTGTCGCGTAGGGCGACCGCGGCCGGGCCCACGCTCAGCGGGGCCACCTCGACGCAGTTCGACGTCTGGCTGCGGGTGCTGGTCCGCCACGGCAGATCGGCCAGCTGCCCGGCGAGTGCGGACGGCGTGTTGCGGATGTCGTTCATGGTCTGCTCCTGACTGGAACTGCTCCGACGGGACGAGTGGCGCCGCACGCCCGGACGGGGCGGGTCCTGCGGTGGGTCACCGCTCCGTCAGTCGTCCGGAGTGTCGGCGGCGCTGGGCCGGCGCCGTTGCCGGCCCGTGGCCGACTGCGGACGGGCCCACCGCCTCGGCCAGCCGCCCCGAAGCCTCGAAGAGCCAGGTGATGGTGTCCGATTCGGAGAGCGCGGCCGAGCGCAACCACTCGAAGACCACTTTATAGCGATTTAGTACGCTTACCTCGGTTGACATGACGTTGGTGAAGCCACCTTCTATGGCCAGCGTCTCCGGGTCGAGCGGGTCGGCGAACAGGTAGATCGAGAAAGCGGTCGGCGGGAGGTACCAGTCGCCGATCGGGGTGTCCCGCGGCAGCACGTGCAGGGTGACGTTCGGCAGCATGGCCAGCTCGCAGAGCTGCCGGAGCTGCTCCCACAGCACGTCCGGCGGTCCGGCCCGCCGGCCCAACGCCGCCTCCTCCAATACCGCCGTGTAGCGCGGCGCGTCGGCCCGGTCCAACAGCGACTGGCGGGCCAACCGGGCGGCCACCTCGGTCTCCGGGGCCTCGCCGGGCTCCGGGGCCCCCGCGCCGGACTCGACCTGCTGGGCCGAGACGATTCGCAGCCGGGCGTACCCCTGGGTCTGCAACAAACCCGGGACCAGCACCGGGTTGTATTCCCGGATCTCGGTGCAGCCCGCCTCCAACTCGGCGAACGTGCGCTGCTGCGGTGTCATCACCGGGTACTTCTTCAGCCAGCCCCGCATGTCACCGGCCTCCCGGGCGATGCCCAGCAGCTCCGCGCGTGACTCGCCGCCGGCGCCGTAGAGATCCAGCAGGGCCAGGACGTCGTCGGGGTCGGGACGGCTGCGGCCGTTCTCCAAGCGGGACAGCTTGGACGCGGAGGCCCAGCCGATTCGCGCGATGACCTGGTCCCCGGTGAGGCCCGTGGCCTCGCGCAGTTGGCGCAGCTCATTGCCCAACCTGCGGCGACGCATGATCGGGCTGGGTCCGGCTGGAGGCACGGTGTCCTCTTTTCCGTCGACCGCCGCGGACGCGACGGTAACTGTATGAAACTCGCCCCCCACGGTCAGTATGGACGGCGCGACTGGAGTCGGACGCCCCGACGGGGGCGTGTCTCGCAGAAAAGAGGACCGCAGACGAGCGATCCCGACGACGTCGCCGTCGACCCCCGTGGCCCCCGGCCACCCTCCGAGAGGAAACCCGATGCGCACCGTCCTGCGCCGCCCCGAGTTCCGCCTGCTGTTCGGCGGGTTGCTGGCCAGCATGGCAGCCGAGTCGATCCTGCTGCTCGCCCTCGCCATCTGGGTGAAGGACCTGACCGGCTCCGACGGGCTGGCCGGGGCGACGATCTTCGCGATCATCGCGCCGATGGTGCTCGCGCCGTTGGTCGGATGGGCGGTGGACCGGTACCCCCGGCGGCCCTTCTTCATCGTCGCGAACCTCGCCACCGCCGCGCTGCTCACCCCGCTGTTCACCGTCTCCGAGAGCGCCGACGTCTGGCTCATCTACGTGGTGGCGGCCCTGTACGGGCTGTCGTACCTGACGCTGAGCGCGCTGGTCAGCGGCCTGATCCGGCAACTGGTCCCCGTCGAGCTGCTCGCCGACGCCAACGGCGTGCTGCAGACCGTGCGCCAGGGGCTGCGGCTGATCGGGCCGCTCGCCGGGGCCGCGCTCTACGCCGCCGTCGGCGGCTGGCTGCTGACCGCGCTGGCGATGACCGGGTTCGTCGTGGCCGCCGCCGTGGTCGTCCTGCTCCGGGTGCCCGAGACGCCGTCGGCCGGCGGCGAGCTGCGGTGGTCGGCCGAGCTGGGGGCCGGGCTGCGCCACCTGGCCGGCGAGCCGGCGCTGCGTCGGGCGCTGCTCGGCTACGGCCTCGGTTCGCTGGTGATGGGCTTCACCGAGTCACTGATCTTCGCGTACGTCGACCACGGGCTGCGCCGCGACGCCGCGTTCGTCGGCGTGCTGGTCACCGTGCAGGGCATCGGCGGGCTGGTCGGTGGCCTGTTCTCCGCCGCCGTGGTACGCCGCGCGGGCGAGGTGGGCACGCTGGCCGCCGGGGTGACCCTGTTCGGCCCGGCCGCGTTGGCCCTGGCGTACCCGGCCCTCTGGCTGGGCTGCGCGGCGCTGCTGCTGGCCGGAGCCGCGCTTCCGCTGATCACGGTTGGGCTGAACACGCTCATCCAACGGCGTACCCCGACGGGCCTGCTCGGTCGGGTCTCGGCGGCGTCGGAGGCCCTGGTCAGCGGCCCTCAGGCGGTCTCCATCGGCACCGGCGCACTGCTGGTCGGCGTGTTCGACTATCGGCTGCTGTTCGCGCTGGTCGGCCTGACCACCACGGCCGCCGGCGTCTTCCTGTGGCGAGGCCGCCGCCTCTCCACCCCCACCTCCACTGCCGCCCCCGCCCCCGTGGTCCGCATCCCGCTCCAACGCCGCCCGCCCGCGCCGGCGACCCCCGACCCCCGCCTCACTCCCTGACCCCCACCCACCCTGCAAATACCCGGAAAGAGTGGCCGTTCCAGGAGGAACGGCCACTCTTTCCGGGAGAGTGCGCGCCTCATCGGAGGGGGCGCGGTGTGATGGTCAGGTGGGTAGGGCGGCCAGGTGCTGCTTCACCTGGGTGATGGACGGGTTGGTGAGGGCGCTGCCGTCGGCGAAGTGCAGCGTCGGGACGGTCTGGTTGCCACCGTTGACCTTCATCACGAACTCGGCGGCCTTCGCGTCCTGCTCGATGTCGACCACCTGGTACGCGATGCCCTCCCGGTCGAGCTGCGACTTGAGCCGGTGACAGTAGCCGCACCACGGGGTCGAGTACATCGTCAACATGATCGGGTGTCCTCCAAAGTCCGTTCCGCCCATCCGGTCAGGCCAGGCTAACCGCTGCAACATCAGAGGGAGCTGAGATGATTCCTCGCTGTGGGGGTTCACTCAGCGTCGGAACTGGTGCTCGCCGGGCTGGACCCGGAGCAGCGCGCCGCGGTGACCGCCCCCGCCGGCCCGGTCTGCGTCCTGGCCGGCGCCGGCACCGGCAAGACCCGGGCGGTCACCTCACGCATCGCCCACCGGGCGCTGACCGGCGAGGTGTCCCCTCGGCACGTGCTCGCGGTCACCTTCACCGCCCGCGCCGCCGCCGAGATGCGGGCCCGGCTCACCGCCCTCGGGGCGCAGGGCGTGCAGGCGCGCACCTTCCACGCTGCCGCGCTGCGCCAGGTGCGCTACTTCGCCCCCCGGCTGCTGGCGGGCCGGGCGATGCCCGAGCTGCTGGACAGCAAGGCCCGGGTGGTCACGCTCGCCGCCGCCCGGGTCGGCCTGCGGACCGACCGGGCCGCCGCCCGGGACCTGGCCGGCGAGATCGAGTGGGCCAAGTCGTCCCTGGTCGAGCCAGGGGAGTACGTCGTCGCGGCGGCGAAGGCGCTGCGCGACACGCCGCACGAGCCGGCGAAGGTGGCCGAGGTGTTCGCCGCGTACGAGAGGCTCAAGCGGTCCAACGGGGTGATCGACTTCGAGGACATGCTGCGTGCCGCCGTGTGGGGCATCGAGGAGCATCCGGACGTGGCCGAGCAGGTTCGCGGCCAGTACCGGCACTTCGTGGTCGACGAGTACCAGGACGTCAACCCGTTGCAGCAGCGGCTGCTGGAGACGTGGCTCGGCGGCCGGGACGACCTGACCGTGGTCGGCGACGCCAGCCAGACGATCTACTCGTTCACCGGGGCCACCTCGGCGTACCTGGTCGATTTCCCCCGCCGGCACCGCGGCGCCACCGTGGTCCGGTTGGTCCGGGACTACCGTTCCACCCCGCAGGTGGTCGGGCTGGCCAACGCCGTCATCTCCCAGGCCAGGGGCACCGAGGCCCGGCTGCGGTTGGAGCTGCGCGGGCAGCGCCCGACCGGCCCCGAACCGGAGCTGCGGATCTTCACCGACGAGCCGGCCGAGGCCGCCGCCGTGGCGACCCGCTGTCGGGCGCTGGTCGACGCCGGCACCCCGGCCCGGGAGATCGCCGTGCTGTTCCGCGCCAACGCCCAGTCCGAGGCCTACGAGAAGGCGCTCACCGACGCCGAGGTGCCGTACGTGGTGCAGGGCGCCGAGCGGTTCTTCGAGCGGCCCGAGGTGCGCCAGGCGATGGTGGCGCTGCGGGCCGCGACCCGCTCGATCCCCGGCGACACCCCGCTGCGTGACGCCGTGGTGGAGGGCCTGTCGGCGGTCGGCTGGGCCCCGGACGCCGCCCCGGCCGGGGGCGCGGCGCGGGAGCGGTGGGAGGCCCTGGCCGCGCTGGTCCAGCTCGCCGAGGAGTACGGGGCCAGCCCGCCGGTCCTGCCGATCGGCGAGGCCGCCGCCGTGGAGCGCCCGGTGACGCTGGCCGACTTCAACGACGAGCTGGCCCGCCGGGTCGCCCAGCAGCACGTGCCGACGGTGGAGGGGGTGACCCTGGCGTCCCTGCACTCGGCCAAGGGCCTGGAGTGGGACGCGGTCTTCCTGGTCGGGCTCTCCGAGGGCACCCTGCCCACCACGTATGCCCGCACCGCCGAGCAGGTCGAGGAGGAGCGCCGCCTGCTCTACGTCGGGATCACCCGGGCCCGCGAGTGGCTCTGGCTGTCGTACGCGGTGGCCCGCTCGCCCGGTGGGCGGGCCCGGCGGCCGTCGCGGTTCCTGCCCCAGCTCGACCGCTCCGGCGGCGGGACCGAGCGGGCCGGGGCCGGGGCCGGCCCGGCGGCCCGGCGGGTCGAGCGCCGCCGTCCCCAGATGGTCCCCTGCCGGATCTGCGGTGCGACCCTGCTCGCCGGCCCGGACCGCAAGCTCGGCCGCTGCCCGACCTGCCCGTCCGACATCGACCAGGGCCTGTACGAGCGGCTGCACGACTGGCGCGCGCGGGTGGCCGGGGCGCAGAAGGTGCCGGCGTACGTGGTGTTCACCGACGCCACCCTCGTCGCGCTGGCGGAACGGCGACCAGGCCGGCCCGAGGAGCTGATCGCGATCGCCGGCATCGGCCCCCGCAAACTCGGCCTGTACGGCGATCCGGTGCTGGCCCTCGTGGAGGGCGCGGCGGTCGACGACGTCTGCCCTGAGAAAACTTTCGAAATCGAGCCGTAAATTCGTTTGCCCTCGCCCCCGGGCGAGGAATAGCCTCGGGACACACCTCGCGAGCAGCGCCATTCCGGCTGCTCAGGGGTAGAGGCCAGTCGACTTCGAGGAACGTGAGGGAGGTGTCACCAATGGAGATCTTTACCTATGAGCCCCCGGCGGGGATGCCCGCTGCCGTTGCTCCGCTGTCGGCTGTCCGGGTGGCCCTCGCCGCTCGACCGTCGGCTCCGCAAGCGCACCAGGTCCAGGTTCAGGCCGAGCTGAATCTGACCGTCGCGCCGCTGACCGGAGTCGAGAGGGTCAGTGGCTCCACGGGCATGGGCATCGATGGCGCTGAGAAGCGCACGGATGTCCGCGGCGTTCCACCTCGAGGTAGACCGGTCTGATCCTCAGACTCCGGCTCACCTCGAGGCCGCGGAACCCGCTACTGGGATCCGCGGCCTCAGTTTTTTGCCCGCCGAAGTATGTCGGAATTCTGATCCACGAGATCGATGTGAGAGAGAGGTGACCGGGAGATGAGTCTGGCGTTGGCCCCCGTCGACGTGAGCGTCGAGATGGAGGCGAACCTGTCCTGCCGGAAGTTCGACCCCGACCTGTGGTTCTCCGACTCGCCTACCGAGCTCGAGCTGGCCAAGTCGCTCTGCGGGGACTGCCCGCTGCGCGTCGAGTGCCTCGCCGGGGCGGTGGAGCGGGCCGAGCCCTGGGGCGTCTGGGGCGGCGAGATCTTCGAGCGTGGCGCGGTCGTTCCGCGCAAGCGGCCCCGGGGCCGCCCGCGCAAGGAGGATGTCGCCCGCGACGCCGCGCTGAAGGTCGAGGCCGAGGCGCGCCTGGCGGCCAGTGGGCTGTCCTCGTCGCGTAACACCGTCCGGCTTGCTGCCTGACACACCCGATCCGCACCATCCCCGCCGGTGCCACACCGGCAACGAGAGAGCTGAGACCCATGATGAACATGCCCATTGGAGCCGTCGAGATGCAACTACTCCACGAAGCGTTGTCCCGGGCCCGAATGCCCCGGCCTCAGGCCGGTCGCACCACCACGAGCACTGAGGCAACCCGATCCGCCCGTACCGTCGCGATCAACAGCCGCAGCCAGTCGGCTCGCGACCTGGGCGTTCTGTAACCGAACACGACACACGCGGGGGCGTGTCGGGGGGGGGGGGGGCCCCGCCCCCCCCCCGGGGGCGGGGGGGGGGGCGGGGGGGGGGGGGGGGGGGGGGGGGCCGGGGGGGGGGGGGGGGGGGGGGGGGGGGGGGGGGGGGGGGGGGGGGGGGGGGGGCGT